>NZ_JBIAPF010000007.1:0-610031 GCF_042888135.1 Streptomyces sp. NPDC003247 | reverse complement strand
GAACGGGGCTATCCAGGAGGGCTCCGACGCCGTGATCACACCAGCCACGGCAAGATCATCTCACCCATGAACAGCAGTTACGGGACAACGCTTAGCCAGCGATGTCAAGGACGTGCTTGGCGCCATGAAAACCATGGTGGAGTCCGAGCGACCAGGCATCAGCGGAGCCTTCCGATCGCACGTCAGCACTAGTAGCTTCACTTCCGCCAAAACGCCCTTCTATGCAATATTTATGGCGTTCTACGATCTGATGATCAGGCAACAGAAGCAGCTCGCAGACCCTAAAGCGGCATTTGCTGCTATTCGAAAAGTATCCGCTAGGCTGACCCCTAGCAGAAATACAACGACCGAGCAACAGCGCCAGGAGAATATTGACATTGTTCGCGGTCTCTTGGAGAAGCACTTCGCCAGTGCACCGCGGCCAGCGCTCACTCACGGCCCCGCCATGGAGATTGAGTTCCCTAACATCATCAGGCGAGCTCCAATAGAGAGTGCGCGCTATGAATTTAAACAAGGGATAGTTTCACTGTACGGCAAGCGAGAAATCAACCAGACCTTTCTCGAAAAGATGCCGAAAATTATCTCAGCCATCGCAAATGTAGGACCCGAAGCGGATGGATACATCGTCTTCGGCGTAGCGGATACCGGCAAGGATGCGGAACGAGTTGAGCAGCTTGATTCCGTCGTGGCTCTCCGCATGGGGCGTCAACTTCTTGTCGGCGTGGACCGAGAATGCCGAGTTCTAGGAATCCAGCTTAGCGATTACACGCGGAAAATCTTGGGAGCCATTCAAGGTTCTCCTATGAGTGAGCCGCTAAAGAGTGCCGTCTTGGCAAACGTGGACACCGTCACTTACTCTGGGCGGTCATACGTGGTTATCAGAATTCCCGCCCAGTCAGAGCTGTCCAGCTTCCACGAGGAGTACTACGTGCGCGATGGGGAGGACCTTCGCAAAATGAAGACCAACGAGGCGCTTGCTGCGTCGAAGCGGTTCAAGTAGTCAGGCGGGCAATGGGTTGCCCGGAGGGCGTGCCAGCACTGCGCCAGATATATCGGTGAGCCACGGGTATAAACGGGGATCAATTCAGCACTTCACCAAGGCCCGTGGCTGTTCCGTCGTACGAATCAAGCTGAGGGCCGAAGCACGGTCATCACGGGCAGGCCGTCATGGCTTGCCCTGTTCGACGGCACAGCGGCGTGGCCGAGCAGTGGGGGTGCAGAGGGGCACACGCGCACCTGATCGGTCGGCGCACCGCCACCGTGGCTGACTGTCGTCGGCTGAGGCTCAGATGACCCCACGACCAGCCTCCCGCCCCAGGGTGTTTCGGGGCGTGCCAGTTGCATGCCGAGGTCGTGGGTTCAAATCCCGCCACCCCGACAGCTGAGTAGCAGATCAGAGGGTCCTTACCGGGTAGGTAAGGGCCCTCTGGCGTTGCTGTGTGTCTCGCTGCCTGGCTGGTCACGGCGCCGGTTTGGATCTGCTTCCGATAGACCCGCGAGCCGATGCCGGTCCCGTCTGCGGCGCGGAACGGCAGCCACCGCGACCACCGGTGTCCTTGGGTGGCCTCGTACGGCCGCCGCACGGCTGGTGTGAACGCCATGGTCAGAGTGCGGCAAGCTCCGCGGCGAGGTCGTCCAGGCCCAGGGAGCCTTGGGAGAGTGCGGCCATGTGCCAGGTTTTCAGGTCGAAGGCGGGGCCGTGGGCCTGTTTCGCCGTCTCGCGGCCCGCCAGCCAGACGCGTTCGCCGAGCTTGTAGCCGATGGCCTGGCCCGGCATGCCCAGGTAGCGGATGTGTTCGCTGTCCAGGGTGGCCGCCGGCAGACCTGTGCGGGCGGCGAGGAACTCTCGGCCCAGTCGGGGCGTCCAGCGCTCGCCGGGGTGGAAGCCGGAGTCGCGCGGGATCGTCAGGGACAGGTGCATGCCGAGGTCGATGATGACCCGGACGGCCCGCAGCATCTGGCCGTTGAGGTAGCCCAGCCGGTAACCGGGGTCGGTCAGGTGTCCCAGCTCGTCCATCAGCCGTTCCGCGTAGAGGGCCCAGCCCTCGCAGTTGGCGCTGACGCGGCCGAGCGTGGCCTGGTAGGTGGACAGCCGGTCGGCTTTGAGGACCCACTGTGCCAGTTGCAGGTGGTGGCCGGGGACGCCCTCGTGGTACCAGACGCTGACCAGGTCCCAGGTGGGGAAGCGGCTCTGGCCCGGCCGAGCGGGCAGCCAGGTGCGGCCCGGGCGGGAGAAGTCCAGCGCCGGAGGCGTGTAGTAGGGGACGGGAGCGGTCCCGGGGGGAGCGATGTGCGCTTCCGCGGTTCTGATCCTGGGGTCGAGGTCGAAGTGGCTGCCGTCGAGCCGCTCGACGGCCTCGTCCATCAGCCCCTGCAACCAGGACAGGATGCCCTCGGTGCCCTCGACCGCCTCGCCGCGGCCCTCCAGGTGTGCCATGGCCTCCAACGGGGTGGCGCCGGGCAGGATCGCGCCGGCGGCCTCGCGCATCTCCGCGCCGATCCGGTGCATCTCGGACCAGCCGTACGCGTACGCCTCCTCCGGGTCCAGGTCGATGCCGTTCCAGAACCGGGCCCAGCGCAGGTACCGCTCCCGCCCCACCGGGTCCGGGGCGTCGACGACACCGGGTCCGTAGACGGTGCGCAGCCATGTCCGCAGCCCCGCCACCGCTTCGGCGGCAGCGTCGGCGCCGGCGTCCAGGTCCCTCCGCAGGACGTCGGGGCCCGGTGTGGCGAAGTCGGTGAACCAGCTCCGGCCCGAGCCTCCGTCGAGCCAGCCGCCCAGCTGGTCGATGACGGCGGAGACCTGGCGCGGGCCTGCCGGGAGGCCTCGCCGCAGGCCCTCGGTCAGCGAGGCCCGGTAGCCTTCCAGCGCCTTCGGGACACGGGCGAGGCGTCGGGCGATCACCGCCCAGTCGTCCTCGGTACCGGTGGGCATCAGGGTGAGGGCCTCGCGTACCGCGTGGACCGGGGAGAAGAGGTTGCTGACCTGGCGCAGCCCCTCGTCCGCCTCGATCACGGCGAGCTCGGCGTTCAGGCGCTCGTCGAGGAGACGGGCACAACGGCGCTCCGCGTCGTCGTCGACCGGAGCACGGGCGAGTTCACCGAGCGTCGTGCGCAGGAGAGCGGCGCGCGCCTCGTGCCACTCGGGGGAGAAGTCGGGAATCCGGTCGTCGCCCGCGGCCAGACCGTACTCAGTTCCAGTGATCGGGTCGAGCTCCACATAGGCGCGGGTGTGGGCGTCGGCTATTTTCCGGGGAGTGGCATCGGAGTCAGGCATTTGCGCATAGTAACCGTACCGCCAGCACGATAACTGTACCGCCCAGGGAATCCCGGCTTGTTTGCGGGCGGCGGAGGATAGGCCGCAGCATTATTCGGTCCGGCGTCTTTCGTGATGCACTCCGGCGGATATCCCGGCCCGTACCCCGCCCGTACGAACGTGTCGATCGGACCGATTGGCGACCAAGGGGTCAAAAGCCCCGCCGGACGCCGACCAGCACCTGACGAGCCGACACTGTCCCTACGCGGGCGAGCCGTTGGTAGATCGAGGTAAACGCCCCGCGATGACCGATTGAAGCATTCCCCCCGCCCATCTCACCTTCCGAGATTCTGATAGCGAACGCTTGACCCTGCGAATGCACCCCTTGCAAGATCATCAACGACGGCATCCGGAGCCGTTTTATCAGGACTACCCTTTCCGCGCCCCTGCAAAGACGGAGGATCGCGGTTCGCACGCGAATTCCTTTCGGTATCGCAGTGCTGCCAGAGAATCTTGATAACGGGGGTAAGCATGTGTGGAATCATCGGTCTCTTCACTGGCTGCACCGCGGTCAGCTACTGTCCCAAGCGTCTGCTCACCGGGGGTCCCGGAGCGCGTACGGACGTCGACACGCCGGTTCCCGGAGCCGCGGACGGCGCGCAAACGCCCCGGCCCGCCGGCCCGGAGCAGGGTGAGGGGTACCGCAGTCCGTTCCGCAGGTGGGACAAGCGCGCCTCGGTCCGTGCGGCTCCCCGGCGGGAACTGCCGGACGACACCGACGGGAAGTACTTCTTCTCGCCCGAGCTGGTTCCGCTGGCCCGCCACGAGCTGGTGCGGGACCTTCGCCCCGAGCTGTTCGACCAGGTGCTGGTCCAGCACCTCTACCGCTACCTGGACTTCACCGCGAAGCTGGAACAGGTCGTCGTCAACCGCACCGCGCTCGGCATCGCCCAGGGCACGGTGGGCCTGGACCTCCACCCGGACATGCGGCTGGACGCCTACCGGGTCTACTGCGACGAGGCGTACCACGCCCTGTTCTCCGCCGACCTGATGCGGCAGGCGGAGCGCCGTACGGGGATCGCCCCGCGGCTGCCCGCCGAGCCGTACTTCCTGACCCGGCTGGCGCTGGTGCAGCAGGAGCACCCCGAGTGGCGGGCGCTGGCCGAGCTGGTCTTCGTGATCGTCTCCGAGACGCTGATCTCGGGCTCGCTCGGCGAGGTCCCGGACGATCCCCGGGTGGTGCCCACCGTGCGCGAGGTGGTGCGGGACCACGCACTGGACGAGGGCCGCCACCACACCTACTTCGCCCTCTTCCTCAAGGAGCTGTGGGCCCAGTCGGACCGGACCGAGCGGCGGCTGATCGGCACCCTCGCGCCGGTGATGGTGGACGCCTTCCTCCAACCCGACCTGCCCGCCCTGCGGAAAGAGCTGACCGGGTACGGGCTGGCCCAGGACGCCGTCGAGCAGGTGCTGGCCGAGGTGTTCCCCCCGGGTCTGGTCCGCAAGACCACCCGTGACGCCGCTCAGCAGACGGTCCAGCACTTCACCCGGCTCGGGGCGCTGGACGACCCCGCGGTACGGGCCGCCTTCGAGACCTACGAACTGGTGTGATGATGAACTCTGTCGACCATGGAGACCGCGGAGGCCGTGGAGACCGCGGAGGCCACGCAGGCCACGCAGGCCACGCAGGCCACGCAGGCCACGCAGGCCACGCAGGCCACGCAGACCATGGAGGCCACGCAGACCACCGAGACCACGGACAACCCACCGTCCTCGTTCTCGGCGGCACGGCCCCGCTGTGGGCCACCGACGGCAGGGACATCAGCGAACGCTCGGTACGCCAGTTCCGCACCCGCGGGTGCCGGGTGGTCCTCACCGACACCGCCACCGCCCTGGAAGCCTGCCCCGAGCTGGTGGCCGCCGCCGACGAGGCATACCCCCTGGACTTCACCGATCCGGCCGCCTGCGCCGCCTGGGCCGTGTCCTACGCGGAGCGGCACCCGGTGCACGCGGTGGTGGGCTTCCGCGAGTACGCGGTGATCGCCGTCGCGGAGACGGCGGCCGCGCTCGGCCTGCGTGGCAACGATCCGGTGGCGGTCCGCCGGGTCCGTTCCAAGGACGCCTGCCGGGAGTTCCTGCGGGCGGCCGGCTTCGCCCAGCCCGAGCTGCGGCTCTGCTCCGAGCCCGCGGAGGCCGCCGCGTTCCTCGCCGCGCAGGCCGGCGCACCGGTGATCGTCAAGCCGCGCGACCGCTGCAACAGCGAGGGCGTCCGGCTGGTGCGCGATCCGGCGGCGCTGCCCGCCGCCTTCGACCAGGCCCGGGACGCGGACGGTCTGGTGCTGGTGGAGACCTTCGTGGAGGGCGCGGAATACAGCGTCGAGGGCCTGTTCGCCGACGGGGTGCCCAGGGCGCTCGCGGTGACCGCCAAGAAGCTGTCCACCGGCTCCTTCGTCGAGTCCGGGCACACCATGCCCGCCCCGCTCCCGGACGCCCTGCTCGAAGAGATCACCACGCAGGTCGAGGCGGCCCTGACCACGCTCGGCCTGCGCACCGGCCCCTTCCACGTGGAGTGCTGGACCACCCCGCGGGGCGTCGTCCTCGGCGAGGTGCACGTCCGGCAGGGCGGTGACGGCATCCACGCCCTGCTGGAGTGGTGCCACCCCGGCCTGGAGCTGTACGGAAGCTGGCTGGACGACCTGCTCGGCCGTCCGGTGAGCCTCCCCGCCGGCGCGCACCCCGCGCGCGGTGCCGCCGTGCGGTTCCTCGTCCCGCCGGCCGGCACGGTCCGGGAGGTCTCGGGCTGGGAGGAGGCCGCCGCCCACCCCGCCGTACTCGCCGCGACCACCACCCTCGCGCCGGGCACGGAGATCCGCTCCGGCGGCTCCAACAGTGACCGCTACGGAATGCTCATGGTCGGCACCGAACGGCCCGAGGAGGCGGGGGCGTTGGCGGATCAGCTGCTGGATTCGGTGCGGGTGGGCCTCGTCTCGCCCGAAGCACCGCCACCGGCCGGGGCCGCACCCGGGACATCCGGCCGGGACGCCAGCCAGCGGACCACCCCCGCCAGGTAGCCCGGCAGCAGCTCCCGGCCGAAGTGCTCCCGGTCCCAGTCGTCCTCCAGGACCAGCGAGGCGTCGGTGCACACGTAGGCCAGGCCGAGGCCGCCGCCTTCCAGGGACAGGGCGCGGTCCTCGTACATCGGCCCCTCGTAGGCATGCAGCAGAGCACGCTCGGCGGGCTCCAGACCGGTCAGCAGGCATCCGGCGACCCGGCCCCCCGGCCGGGGCACCAGGCCGGGGAAGGCGCGGTCCCGCAGGGCCGCGTTGCGCCAGCCGGTCACGGCCGCGGGACGGGACGCCGGGAGCCGTCCCAGCAGCACCCGCTGCACTGCGCCGAAGGACAGGCTGCCGTAGACGAACAGAGGCAGCTCGGACACCAGGTGATCGGCCGTCAGCAAAGATCTCACTCCCACACGAACAGGCAGCCGGTACGTCCTGCCGGAGCCTACGTCGCACGCCCGCCCCCGCCGGGCGCCCCCCATCTCAGGAAAGACGGAGAACCAGGCATGACGCGGACCGAGTCGACACCACCGAGCCCGCCCACCGGGAGCGCCTGGCCGCAGGTCGCCACGGCCGCCGAGGCTGCCGGCGGCGCCCCCTGGGAGGCTCTGCTGCACAGCGACGACTTCCACCTCTCCCGCCGCTGGCTGAACATCGCCGAGCGCACCACGGCCGCCCCCTTCCGGTACTTCCTGCACGAGCGCGACGGATCCCTGGCGGGCGCCCTTCCCACCGTCCTCGCCGACGCGGACGCGCCCTGGGTGCTGGCCCGCCCCGACACCCTGCTCACCGCGTGCGCCGCCGAAGGGGCGGAGGGCGCGGCCGCCGCCCTGGACGCCGTCGGCAGCCCGTCCTCCCTGCTCCCCAGCCTGGTGTGCGGCGGCCGCCACATGGGCCGCAGCCGGCTGCTCCGTACCGATCCGCACGACGACGCCACCACCCGCGGCCTCCTCGACCGCGCCGAAGCCCATGCCCGCGCCGCCGGCGCGGCCTCGGTCGCCTTCCCGTTCGTCGGCGAGCACGACACCGCCCTGCGCGAGGTCCTCCGGCAGCGCGGCTATCTGGAGCACGTCTCCGGCCGCTACTCCCGTCTCGCCCTCCCGCCCGGCGGCTTCGACGGCTACCTCGCCGCTCTCCCCGGCAAGCGCCGCCGCCGTGCCCAGGCCGACCGCCGGCAGCTCGCCGAGGCCGGCATCTCCTCCTCCCTGGCCCCGCTCGACGTCCGCGACATCCCCCGGCTCGCCGTCCTGGAGACCTCGCTCCTCGCCAAGTACGGCCTGGACTGGACCCCCGCGCACACCGAGGCCGCCCTGCACGGCATCGCCGAGGTCATGGGCGAGGACGCCCTCGTCTCGCGCGTCACGGGCGACGGGGAGATCCGGGGCTACGCCGTCCTGCTCCGCTTCCGCGACCAGTGGTACTCCCGTCAGACCGGCTTCGACTACGCCTACCAGGGCCGTCTCCCCCTCTACTTCGAGGCCCTCTACTACCGGCCCGCCGCCGAGGCCCCCGCCCATGGCGTCACCGGCATCCACTACGGGCTGGGCAGCGAGGAGGCCAAGCGCTCCCGGGGGTGCACGGCCGAGACCCAGTACGCGTACATCCTGAAGCCGGCGACGGCCCGGTGAGCGCCCCCACCCGGGCGGCCGGGAAGGAGCGGTTGCTGCCGGAGGGCTCCGGGGTCCGCCGTTTCGCCGCGGCCGGACTCCTCAACGCGGTCGGCAGCGGCTTCTTCGTCTCCTTCGCCCTGCTCTTCTTCCAGGACGTGGCGGACCTCCCGCTGTCCACCGTCGGCCCCGGTCTGACGGCCGCCTCGCTGGCGATCCTCCTGCTGCTGCCCGCCCTCGGCCGCCTCGCGGACCGGATCGGCCCCCGCCGGCTGCTGGTGGCCGCCTCGCTGGCCCGCGCCACCGCGTTCGCCGGCTTCCTGCTCCTGGACGGCCTGGTCCCCTTCCTCGTCCTGGCCATGCTGTCCTCGCTGGGCGCCCGGGCCGAACAGATCGGCAGCCCGCTGCTGGCCGCCGTCCTGGCCGGCCAGGACGGCGGCCAGGACGGCGCCGCCCGCAGCCGCTGGCTCGCGCTGTACCGGACGGTCTTCAACGCGGGCGTCGGCGGCGGGGCCCTGCTGGGCGGTCTGCTCGTCACCGGGGGCGTGGGCTACCCCACGCTCGGCCTGTTCACCGCCACCGGATTCGCCCTCGCCGCTCTCCTCTACCCGGCGGGGCGCGTCCACCCGGCGGGGCGCGCCGTCGACGCACCGGCCGCCACGGGCACGCCGGCTTCCACGGACGCACCGGCCTCCACGAGCGCACCGGCCTCCACGAGCGCACCGGCCTCCACGGACACACCGGCCGCCATGGACACACCGGCCGCCACGGACACGCCAGACGCCACGGGCACACCGGCCGCCACGGACACGCCAGACGCCACGGGCACACCGGCCGCCACGAACACACCGGCCGCCACGGAGGCACCCGCCGCCGTCGCCCCCGGCACCCGCGCTCCGCAAGCCGCGCGGCCGAACGGTCCTTCCCCCTGGCGGGACCCCCGGTTCGTGCGCGTGTCCCTGGCCGGCGCGGCCCTCTTCCTGGCCGCCACCGCCCTGGAGAACGCCCTCCCGGTCTACCTCCTCGACACGCTCCGGCTCCCCGGCTGGACCGTCGGCGCGATGTTCGGCCTGAACACCGCCCTGCTGATGTTCGGCCAGCTCCCCCTGGACCGCCGTCTCAACGGTCACCCGCCGAGCCGTCTGCTGGGTGTGGGCACGCTTCTCGCCGCGGCCTCCGTCCTGCTGTTCTCCCTGGCCACCAGGCTCGGCTCCGGCTCCGCCGTCGTTCTCCTGGTCGTGGCCATGATCGGCTGGACGGTCAGCGAGCTGATCGTCTTCCAGACGGTGGCGGTGGTGCTGACCGGCCTCCCGCCGGAATCCAGGCGCGGCGCGTACCTGGCCGCCAACCAGCTCCCGGTGGGCATCGCCACCGCGCTGGCCCCCCTCCTCGTCACGTCGATGCTCGCGCTGAGCCCCGCCGTCCTGTTCTGGCTGCTCGCCGCCCTGACCGCGGCGGCCGGCCTCGTCACCCGTACAGAGAGCTCCCCCTCATGACCACCGTTCTCACCGCCCCGGCCGAGGCGGACCGCATCGCGGAGATCCCCGCCGCCCTCTGGGACACGCTGGCCGGCGACCACGACTTCTTCCTCAGCCACCGCTGGACCAGCGTCGTGGAGGCCACCGGCAAGGTGGACACCCACTACGTCGTCCTCCCGGACGACGCGGGCCGCCCCGTGGCCGCCGTCTCCATGGCGCTGGCCGACGCGAGCGTCCCCTGGACCCTGGTCCGTCCCGACACCGTCCTCGCCTCCGGCGCCGAACAGGGGCTCCCCGGCGCCGCCGAACTCCTGGCCTCCCTCCCCGGTGATCCCGCCGAGGCCCTGCTGCCGGGCGTGGTCGCGGGCGGTCGCCACGTGGGCGGAACCCGTCTGCTGCTCGCTCCCGGAGCGGGCCCCGCCGAGGTGGCGGCGCTCCTGGACCGTACGGAGGAATGGGCCCGCGCCCGCGGAGCCCGCTCGGTCTCCTTCCTCTACACCGACGAGACCGACACCTTCCTCGTCGACGCCCTCCGCGACCGCGGCTACCGCTCCGCCGAGGCCGGCCGCTACAGCCGGCTCGATGTTCCCGAGGGCGGCTTCGATGCCTATCTCGAACGGTTCAGCAGCCACCGCCGCCGCAGGATGCGCGCCGAGCGCCGCGCCCTGGACGGCGCGGGCGTGGAGCACGTCATGGGTCCGCTGGCCGACTTCCCGTTGCCCCGCCTCGCCGCTCTGGAGGCCGAGCTCTTCGCCAAGTACGGTCTCGGCCACTGGAAGGCGTCCCAGTCCCAGGAGGTCCTGGAACGCACCCTGTCCGTGTTCGGCGAGGACGCCTTCGTCTCCGCCACCGTCGCCGACGGTGAGGTCCGCGGATTCGGTCTGTTCATCGCCCGCGGCAGCTGCTGGTACGCCCTGCGCGCCGGCTTCGACTACGCCTTCCAGGAGCCGGCCAAGCTGCCCCTGTACTACGAGACGCTCTACTACCGCATCGTCGAACACGCTGCCGCGAACGGCATCCGCACCGTCCACTACGGGCTCGGCAGCGAGGACGCCAAGAGCTCCCGCGGCTGCACCGCGACCACCCAGCACAGCTACGTCCTGCCGCTGTGACCACCCAGCACAGCTACGTCCTGCCGCTGTGACCGCCCTCCCTGTTCCCCCGTCCCACCCCACCAGAAGGAGCCCGGCGTGACCACCGCCGCCACTCTCGACACCACCCGCACAGCCGGCGGAGTCGCCTACGACATCATCGACCGCGCCCTGGCTGCCGTCCCCGAGTACCAGGACTTCCGCAGGGGTCTGCTCAGCCGCGCCGCGTACTGTTCCTGGCTGGGCGCCGGTGGCCTGCGCCCCGAGGACGTCGGGCTGAACGAGGACCAGCTCAACCTCTCCACCCGCTTCCCCGTGGACGAGCGCGCCTTCGTCGCCGAGGTCCTGGAGGGGCTGGAGCGGGACGGCGTGATCGCCTCCACCGACTATCCGGAGGACGAGTTCGAGGCGCTGCGTGAGCGCGTCGCCCGGCAGTTCGCGCACGAGGGCCGCACCACCTACATCTTCCCGGAAGAGGCCCGCCTGCTCTTCGCCCTCTGCCATCTGCTGGCTCCCCGCCGCACCGTCTTCCCCGGCTCGTACTACGGGTACTGGGCGGTCTGGGCACTGCCCGGCATCCGCGCGGCCGGCGGTACCGCCACCCTGATCGACATCGACCCCGGCACGATGGCGCTGGCCGAACGCAACCTCACCGCCCTCGGTCTCGCCGACGGCGTCGAGTTCGCCACCACCGACGCCATCGCCCACGGCCGGACCCTCGAACCCGTCGACCTGTGTGTCCTGGACGCCGAGGGCCCCTCCCCCCACCGCGCTCCCGAAGGCATGGACCCCGACCTGATCGACAAGGCCATCTACTTCCCGATCATGGAGGCGACCACCCCCGCCCTCCGCCCCGGCTGCCTGCTGATCGCGCACAACATGCTGCTCGGCAACCTCACCGAGAACCGCTACTTCACCGGGCGTATCGCCAACAACCGGGCCCAGTACGCCCGTTTCCACGGTCACCTGGACGCCCACTACGACCTCCAGCGCCTGATCCCCAGCTCCGAGGGCGTCGGTGTCTACCGCCGCCGCACCGACGCCGTCCTGCGGGAGGCCTCCCGATGAGCACCCTCGTCCTGCGCCCGCTGACCGAGGCCGATCTCCCCGAGGTGCTGTCCACCCTCAACCACGCCATCCGGCACACCGACGCCACCCTGGACCACGACGAGAAGACGCTGGACGACCTGCGCGTCTGGCTGGCCGCCCACCACGGCCGCTACCCCGCCCTGGCCGCCGAGCGGGAGGGGCGGCTCGCCGGGTACGGCACCCTCAGTCCGTTCTCGTCCCGCAGGGGCTATCTGGCCAGCGCCGAGATCTCCATCTACCTCGCGCCCGACGCGCGGGGCCGGGGCGTCGGCTCGGCCCTGTGCGCCCGTCTCACCGAACTGGCCGAGCAGGCCGGCATGTCCACGGTGATCGCGTTCATCTCCGCCGGCAACGAGCCCTCCCGCCGTATGGTCCTGCGCGCCGGCTACCGCCACGAGGGCGTCCTGCGCCAGGTCGGCTACAAACTCGGCCGCCTGACCGACCTGGACATCTTCCAGCGCACCTTCCCCGCCAACTGCGCCCGCTACGACGGCACCCCCCTCGACGACCTGCTCGCCGTCCACACCCCCGCAGAGGAGCCCGTCCGATGACCGCCCTGCCCCCGGCCCCCACGCCCGTGCACCCCACCGCCCCGGAGTCCGGCGGTTCCGCCGCCTACGACGGTCACGTCGCCTCCCAGCCCACGGCCGTGGCCGCCCTCCTGGACACCCCCGTCCCGGTCCTCGACCCCGCCCGTCCCCTCGTCCTCACCGGCATCGGCACCTCCCTCCACGCCTGCCGCGTCGCCGCTGCCTGGGTCCGGCTGCTGACCGGCGGACGGATACGGGCCGCCGCCCTCGACGCCCACGACCTGGCCCTCACCGAGCACATCACCTCCGCCGACCAGGTCGTGGTGGTCAGCCACCGGGGCACCAAGGCCTGCCCCAACGGCGTCCTCCGCCGCGCCGCCGAAGCCGGTGCCACCACGGTCGCCATCACCGGCGAGGGCCCGGCCGAGCCCGCCGCCGACACGGTCCTGCGCACCTGCCCCCAGGAAGCCGCCAGCACCCACACCGTCTCCTACACCACCGCCCTGACCCTGCTCGCCCGCCTGGTCGCCACCGCCCTCGGCGAACAGGGCACCCCGCTGGCCGCCGCACTCGGGCAGGTCCCCGAGGCCCTGTCCCGCACCCTGGAACTCCCCGTCGCCCCGGAGGCCGTGGACGCCCTGGCCGACGCCACCGGGCCGGTCCTGGTCACCGGCACCGGACTGGACGCGATCACCGCCGCCGAAGCCGCGCTCAAGATCAAGGAGGGCACCTACCGCTGGGCCGAGGCCCTGCACACCGAGTTCGCCCTGCACGGCACCCCCGCCGTCTTCTCCGCGACCACCGCCGGCTTCCTGCTGCGCCCCGCCGCGTCCGACGCCGGCCGCACCGCCGACCTGGAGCGGGTCCTGCGCGCCCTGGGCGCCCCCGTCCACCACTGCGCCGACGATCCCGCGTCCGCCCTCCCCTTCGCCCCCGTCCCCGCCCTCGTCCGTCCGCTGGTGTCGGTCGTCCCCTTCCAGCGCCTGGTCTCCCTGGCCGCCGCCCGCACGGGCGCCAGTCCCGACCTCACCCACCTGGAGGCGGAGCCCTGGGCCTCGGCCATCCGGTCGGTGAAACTGTGACCCTCGCCCCGGGCACCACGCCGGCGACCGCCTCGGCCGGCCGCACCGCCGCCGCCGTCACCGAGGCCTACCTCTCCGACCCCCGCCTGGCCGACGCCGTCCGCGACACCGTCTACCCCCCGGCCTTCCAGGAGTGCTGGGGGGCCCGCATGCTCTCCCGCCCCCTCTTCACCGACGGCCCCGAGCTGCACCGGGCCGCGGCCGACGTGCAGGACCTGTTCGCCCTGCTGGCCTCCCTCCCGCGGCGCCTCTTCGACGGGGACACGGCCCGTTACTGCGACGCCCTCGGTATCGCACCCGACCGGGCCGCGGTGATCAACCGTTTCGCCGACGCCCCCGGCCTGGCCCCCCGCTCCGGCCAGGCCCCCCGCTACGGCCAGGCCACCCGCTACGGCCGCGCCGACCTCTACCACGACGGCAGCGCCTTCAAGCTGCTGGAGTTCAACATCGCCAGCGACCTGGGCGGCACCGACCGCTCCCAGATGCAGCGGGCCCTCCTCACCCACCCCGCCTTCGCGGACTTCGCCGCCGAACACGGCCTGGACCACGTCCACACCGGCGAACGCATCGCCGTCGCCCTGCGCGAGGCCGCCCTTCCCCTCACGCGCGGGGTCCGGGAGCCCCGCGTCGGCCTGGTCTGCGCGCCGGGCGGGCTGGCCGCCTTCGGCCATCTGCTGCTCGCCTTCGCCGAGATGATGCGGGACCTCGGCCTCCCCCTCACCCTCGGCGAACTGGACACCCTCACCGAGCGGGGCGACCGCCTCCACCTCGACGGCGCCCCCCTCGACGTCGTCCTGCGCTTCTTCACCGTCGACGACCTCTGCGCCGACCCCTCCTCCGCCGCCCGCGCCGAACTCGCCTTCCGCGCCCACGAGGAGGGCCGCGCCGTCCTGTGGACGCCGATGGACAGCTCCCTCTACTCCAACAAGGGCGCCCTCGCGCTCCTCTCCGATCCCGCCACCGCCTTCACCCCCGCCGAACGCGCCCTCACCGACCGTCTCCTCCCGTGGACCCGTCTCCTCGCCGACGGACCGCCCACTCCCGGCCCCACGCCCGGGGAGACCGTCACCGACCTGCTGTCCTTCTGCCGGGAACACCGCACCCAGCTCCTCCTCAAGCCCCTCCGTGACTTCGGGGGCACGGGCGTGATCCCCGGCTGGGAACGCGACCCGGACGACTGGGCCCGCCTGCTCCAGGACCGCATGGCGGACGCCACCGGCCCCCTCACCGGTCTGGGGAACCGCTGGATCGTCCAGCGCCGCGTCCTCCCCCGCACCGAACCCGTGCTCGACCCCGACACGGGCGCCCGTACCCCCTGGGTCGCGGCCTGGGGCCTGTTCCTCACTCCTCAGGGCTACGCCGGCACCGACGTCCGGGCCGCCCCCGCCTCCGCCTCCGCCGTCGTCAACTACGGCTCCAACCCCTTGACCCGCACCACCGGCGTCTTCACCGTCGGTTCCGCACGCTGAGCGGTCCGGTCACCGGACAAGCCCCCGTAGCGCACAGGGCCCTGGGCTCCTCACCCGAGGAGCCCAGGGCCCTGTCCCGTCCACGACCCACCGGAAAACTGATCGCAGAAGAGAACCGGAAAACTGACCGGAAAAGAGAAAAGGAAAGGAGACACCCGCTCCTTTCCACTCTCAACGTATAGCGCACCGGGGGGCTTGCGGCAAGGCCCCCTCCGTGGCGCAGAATCGCCCGCCGAGGGTCGGGAGCTGCGGAAACGAGGATGTGGAATGCGTGCGGTGCGGTCCAGACCTCGTAGGCCACGCCCTGCCCTGCGTGAACCGGTCGCCGGCGACCGAAACGATCCCCCCACCCCAGCGACCTGCCTCCCGGAGTTGACGACGTGACACCCCTGACCACCAGCGCGTTCGACCTTCCCGACCGTCTCGCGCCCAAGGCCGACCCGGCGCTGATCGCCCGTGACGAGCGGCACTTCGCGGCCGTCGCGGAGTGTCTGGAGCAGTCGATCGCCGAGGTGTCCGCCCGCCTCGACGCCGAGCGCAGGGCGCCCGGCGGCATCGGCCGGCAGGCGATGGACCGGGACGCGGAGATCCACCGGCTGACCGCCCGTCTGCGCACGCTGCGGCGCTTCGGGCTGGACCTGTGCCTCGGCCACATGGTGAGCGCGGACGACCCCGAGCCCGTGTACGTCGGACGGCTCGGCCTCACGGACAGCACGGGCCGTCGGCTGCTGGTCGACTGGCGCTCCCCCGCGGCCGAGCCGTTCTTCGGGGCCACCCACGCCGACCCGATGGGGCTGGCGAGCCGCCGCAGGTACCGCTGGACCCGCGGCCGGATCAGCGACTACTGGGACGAGGTGTTCACCGCGGACGGCTTCGCCGGGCACGCCGCGCTCGACGACCAGTCCGCCTTCATCGCCAGCCTGGGCGGCAACCGGTCGCCCCGGATGCGGGACGTGCTCGGCACCATCCAGGCCGACCAGGACGCCATCATCCGCGCGGGTTCCCGTGGCGCCCTCGTCGTCGACGGCGGTCCGGGCACGGGCAAGACCGTCGTCGCCCTGCACCGCTCCGCCTACCTCCTCTACTCCGACCCCCGTCTCGGTCACCGGCGGGGCGGCGTGCTGTTCGTCGGCCCGCACCGGCCGTACCTGGCCTACGTCGCCGACGTCCTCCCCAGCCTCGGGGAGGAGGGCGTACAGACCTGTGTCCTGCGGGACCTCGTCGCCGAGGGGGCCGCGGCGACGGTCGAGACCGATCCGGACGTGGCCCGCCTGAAGTCGGACGCGAAGCTGGTGGGGGCGATCGAGAAGGCCGTCCGGTTCTACGAGGAGCCGCCCACCGAGGGGATGACGGTCACGACCCACTGGTCCGACATCCAGCTGACCGCCAGGGACTGGGCCGTGGCGTTCGAGGCGGCGGAACCCGGCACCCCGCACAACGAGGCGCGCGAGCAGGTCTGGGAGGAACTGCTCACGATCCTGAAGGACAAGCACGACGACCGACACGACGCCGAACACGACGGCGACGACGTCCCGCCCGCCCTGTTCCGCAGGTCGCTGTCGCAGAACAGGGAACTCCGCACCGCGTTCCACCGCGCGTGGCCGCTGCTCGAAGCGGCCGACCTCGTCTCGGACCTGTGGTCGGTCCCCGCGTACCTGCGGATGTGCGCCCCCTGGCTCGGCCCCGACGACGTACGGCGGCTCCAGCGCGCGGACCCCCAGGCCTGGACGGTGTCCGACCTGCCGTTCCTGGACGCGGCACGGCAGCGGCTCGGCGACCCGGAGACGGCACGGCGCAAGCGCCGGCACCGCGCCGCCATCGCCGCCCAGCGCGAGCGCATGGCCCAGGTCGTCGACAACCTGATCGACGCCGTGGCCGACTCCGGCGCCGACGGTGACGACGGCGAGGGCCTGGTGACCATGCTGCGCGGCGAGGACGCCCAGGTCAGCCTGGTCGACGAGTCCGAACTGCACACCGCCGACCCGGATCTGCTCGCCGGTCCGTTCGCGCACGTCGTCGTGGACGAGGCCCAGGAACTCACCGACGCGGAGTGGCAGATGCTGCTGCTGCGGTGCCCGTCCCGGAGCTTCACCATCGTCGGGGACCGCGCCCAGGCCAGGAACGGGTTCACGGAGTCGTGGCGGGAGCGGCTGGAGCGGGTCGGCTTCGACCGGATCGACATGGCCGCCCTGAGCGTCAACTACCGGACCCCGGAGGAGATCATGGCGGAGGCCGAGCCGGTCATCCGGGCCGCGCTCCCGGACGCCAACGTGCCGACCTCCATCCGCAGCGGCGGCGTCCCCGTCGTCCACGGGTCCGCCGCGGACCTGGACTCGGTCCTCGGCACCTGGCTCGCCGCGCACGCCGACGGGACCGCCTGCGTCATCGGCGATCCCTCGTTCCGGGCGACGTCCCGGGTCCGGTCGCTGACGCCGGAGCTGTCGAAGGGCCTGGAGTTCGACCTGGTCGTCCTCGTCGACCCGGAGGCGTTCGGCGAGGGCGTCCGAGGGGCCGTCGACCGCTATGTCGCGATGACCCGGGCGACCGGTCAGCTCGTCGTCCTCACCAGCCCCTGACGCCGGACGAGCCCCTGGCTCCGACCGGCCGCCGGCACCGGTCGGGCCCTGGCACCGGTCGGGCCCTGCCGCCGGTCGGGCCCTGCCGCCGGTCGGCCCTCGACGCCGGTCGGCCCCTGCCGCCGGTCGGCCCCTGCCGCCGGTCGGCGCGGCGGTCAGTCCGGCAGGCGCAGGGCGGTCCGCGCGTCCGCGCCGTCCCAGCCGTCCTTCGTCCTCCACAGGGTGTCCACGCCGAATACGCCTCGTACCGCCTCCGGTGCCCAGTCGTCCGTCGGCGGTTCGGACAGGACCAGGTAGCGGCGGTCGGCGGGGCGGGGGCCGAGGTGGTCGATCTCCATGAGGCGTGCCGCTCCCGCACGCAGGTCAGCGTGGGCGGAGCGGCCCGCGCCGAGCACTTCGTAGAGGAAGAGGCCGTCCGGACGGTCGGCGATCACGTCGGCCGCCGGGGAGTCCGTGGGGCGCAGTCCGGCGCGCAGGAGGGCGGCCTTCAGCTCGAAGCGCACGGCTTCGTGGGTGTTGCACTCCCTGTCGGTCTCGGCCGCGAGCGCCAGGTGGCGGGCGAGGGCCTCACCGGGCGCCGTCGACCCGGCGGGCTGGGTGGCGACGGTGTCCGTCGGGGCGGCGGCTTCCATGGCGGGGGTGTCCTTCTGTCCGGGGGTGGAGGGCGGGGCGGGAGCGGAGGGCGGTGCGGGGGCGGGGGCGGGAGTCGTTCCGGGGGCGGATGGCGTCCGGGGTTCCGCCGCCTCGGGTTCCCCCGGGGCGGGTTCCGCCGTCTCCGGCTCCGTCGGATCTGGTTCCGCCGTCTCCGGCTCCGTCGGATCCGGCTCCGTCGGGGCAGAGGCGAGCCGGCCGCGCAGTTCCTCGCGTGCCTGGGCGAGGGGGCCGGTCCAGTGGATGTACGCCGGGTCGGCCACCAGGGCCGTCCGCAGGCCGGGGGTGTGGGAGCTGACCGCGTGGCGCGTGCGCTGGGCGAGGTCCGCCAGCGCGCCGAGGCGGTCCCGGCCCGGGGAGCCCAGGAGGCGCCACACGCTCAGCCAGTCCGCCTGGTCACGGCGCAGGCACCGGTTGGCCATGCCTTTCAGCTCGGAGAGGCGGTCGGCGGCGCCGGGCGGGAGCGCGCCGTCGCCGTCGGCGATCTCCCGGAGGACGTCGAGCGCCGCCAGGTAGCGCGGTGCCATGCGGGCGCTGACCGGCCTGCGGCCGAAGTCTCCCGCCGAGACGAGGCTCACCGGTCCCTCGTTGCGGGTCACCCAGGCGTCCAGCCGGGAGCCCGTCGCGGGGGTGGGTTCCCCGTGGCGGGAGACGAGGAGGAGGGTCCGGTCCGTCGCCGGAACGAGCGCCTTGACCTTCCAGTGGGCGCCGGGGCCCGGGCCGAGCACACGCACCTTGACGGGGGTGCCGACCGGCAGCCGGCCGGTGGCGGCCGTGGCCGCAGGCTCGGCACCCGCCGGAGCATCGGCACCCGTGGAGGCGCCGGCCTCCGTGGAGACCTCGGCGTCCGCCGGGGCGGCCGTGCCGTCGGACGGGACTGCCGTGCCGTCGGACGGGACTGCCGTGCCGTCGGACGGGACTGCCGTGTCGTCGGACGGGGCGGCCGTCCCGTCGTCACCGGCCGCGGTGAGTTCCCGCGGCAGCGGTGTCGTGTGCAGGACGGTCAGGGTCTGGGTGCTGCGGGTCAGCGCGACGTACAGCCGGCGCAGTCCGGCCGGATCCCGGTCGGCGACGGCCGACGGTTCCAGGACCAGGACGTGGTCGAACTCCATGCCCTTGGCCTGCGCGGCGGGCAGCACGGACACGGTGCGCCGCTTCTCCTCGGTCATGCCGTCCACGGCGTCCACGCGTCGGCGGACCTCGTCGATCCAGTCGGAGTCGTCGGGTACGACGACGGCGACCGACCGCAGGGACCGCCCGTCGTCGGTGCCGACCAGGCGTGCCGTGCGGGACGCGGTCTCGGTCAGCAGCTGCCACGGGGTCGTCGGGACGAGTCGTACCGCGTCCTCACCGGCCAGCCGCACCGCGGCCGGGTACGGCAGGGAGGGCGCCACGGCCCGGGCCAGCGGGGTGACGAACTCCATGATCTCGGCCGGCACCCGGTAGCTGGTGTTGAGCTGCGCGACCCGCCAGTCGCCCTGGTCGGAGAGGAGTCCGCCCAGCCGCTCCCACGTGCCGTACGTGTGCGGGCCGGTGGCCTGTGCCAGGTCGCCGAGCACGGTCATCGAGCCGGTCGGGCAGCGTCTGCGCAGGGACCTCGCCTGCATCGGGGTCAGGTCCTGGGCCTCGTCGACCACGATGTGCCGGTACCGCTGCGGGGTCTCGCCGGCGATCAGGAACCGCAGTTCCTCCAGGCAGACCAGGTCGTCGAGGGTCCACGGTTCGTCGTCCGCGGTGTCGGCCCTCGGCCGCAGGAGGGCGGCCTGCTCGTCGTCGTCGAGGTCCGGCGCGGCGCACTCGCCCAGCCTGGCGCGGGAGGTGAGCAGGCTGCGCAGTGCCTCCTCGGGGCTCAGCGCGGGCCACGTCCGCTCGACGAGGGCCGTGACCTGCCGGTTGCGCTCCAGGTCACGGCGTACGGTCCGGTCCCGGCTGCGGCGCGGTGCAATCCGGACGAGCTCGTTCAGGAGCCGGTCGACCAGGAGGGTGCGGAAGCGGTCCCTGCGGGTGCGGTAGGCCCCGGTGCCGTCGCGGGCGTCCTGGAGGAGACGGAGCACCTCGGAGCGCGGGAGGCGGAGGGACGTGCTGCCCACGGTGACGACGAAGGCCGCCTCGTCCTGGGCGTGGGAGGGGGCGGAGGTGAGGGCGTCCAGGGCCTCGGGCCGGCACTCGCTCTCCACGCGGCGCCGCAGGACGGCCGCCATCCGTTCGTCGGACTTCACCAGCCGCGCGGCGGCCGAGTCGGTCCCGCGGATCTCCCCCTCCCACAGGCGGGCCAGCTGCACGGCCGTGACGTTGCGGGTGCCGAGGGTGGGCAGGACGCGTCCCACGTACTCGAGGAAGTTCTGGTGCGGGCCGACGACCAGGATGTCCTGGGCGCGGAAGTGGTCGTTGTGGACGAGCCAGGTGACGCGGTGCAGACCGACCGCCGACTTACCCGTGCCGGGCCCGCCCTGGACGACGAGGACGTCCGCGGGTGAGCCCGTGACCAGGGCCATCTGGTCCGTCTGATCGTCTCGACGATGTCCCGCATCCGGCCGCTGCGGGACCGGCGCAGTTCGCGCAGCAGGAAGTCGTCGACCGGCTGGGCCTTCCTCCGCTGCCTGCGCTCGACGTCGCGCGGCGACGGTGCCCCGGGGACGTCCGGAGCGGTCTCCGGGGCGGTCTCCGGAACGGGCCCCGGAGCCGTCTCCGGTACGACGGTGTCCTCGTCGGCCGCGGACGGTACGGCCGCTTCCCGCTCGGGCGCCGACGCACCGGTCCGCGGCGCACCGGCCTGCGGCGCGCCGACCCGGGCGATGTCGTCCCGGAAGTCCTCGACGGTGCGTTCGGCGCAGCTCAGCTGCCGTCGCAGGAGCACCTCGCCGGGCGCTTCCGGCAGTGCGTTGTGCCAGCGCACGGCGATCGGGTTCGTCCAGTTGACGACGACCTGTTCCCGCGTCTCGGTGTCGAAGACGTGCCGTCGTCCGATGTAGAACGTCTCCGGCTCGGCGTCCCCGGCCTCCTGGACGTCGACCCGGCTGACGACCAGGGCTTCCCCGCCGAGACCGCCGTACGTCTCCGCCGTGGCCTCCGCGCCCTGGCGGACGGCGATGCTGTCCTTGCCGCTCGCGGAGGCCGTCGCCGCCGTCTGGGCGGTCAGCTCGGTGAGCCTCGCCTCGTAGCAGTCGTAGGCGCGGTCGACGGCCTTCTGCTCGACGGCGATGGCCGCGTCCCGTGATGTCGTGCTCACGTTGCTCACGTTGCTCACGTATGTGATCCCCTCCCGCAGCGCCGCACGCGCTGTCGCGGGCCGGAGCCCGCCTGTCCCCACCTACAGAAGTAGCAGAAACCACTGCGCGAACTGCAAGGGAAGGGAGGAAGACCGGTCCCTTTCAGGAAAGATCCGGAGGGCCGCTCGGCACCTCCGCCCACACGGTCTTGCCCACCGGGTGACGGCCCGCCGTGCCCCAGCGCACGGCCAGGGCGTCCACCAGGAGCAGACCGCGGCCCGACTCCCCGTCGGGGAGGGGCTCGGGCGGGGCGGCGGGCGGCCGTTGCCCTGCGGCCGCGTCGGCGACCTCGACCCGCACCAGGCCCGTCGCCGTGTCCAGACGCAGCCGGAGGTGGGCCTCGTGCCCCGGCACCCGGCCGTGCCGCACGGCGTTCGCGGCCAGCTCGCCCACGACGAGGGCGACCGCGCACGACGCGTCCGACACCGGCGGGTGCCCCCACTCCTCCATCCACCCCACGGCGAGCCGCCGGGCGAGTCGGGCACCTCGTGGCGTCGCGGCGAACCCTGCTTCGGCCGCGGGGTGTTCGGTGCTCGTGCGGGGCCCCTCGCCCGAGGTGGTCGGTCCTGTCGTCAGCACAGCGTGCCCGTCCTTGCCTGTCGTCTCCTCCGACGCCCCGCAGCGTGCGCGAGTCGTCACGTTCCGCACTCAAGGGTCGTCGGGCGGCCCTACGCTCGAAAGGTGACAGAGCCTTACCTTTCGGCTCGTAAGGAACGGAAGTGACGCCTTGGCCAACGGAATCGACCCCAGTACGTCGATGGCGGCGCTGTTCGGTGCGCGCGTACGCAGACTCCGGACGGCGGCCGGCCTGACCCAGGCGGAACTCGGCCAGAAGACCCACGTCGTGAGCACGCGCATCACGCAGATCGAACGCGCCTCCGGAGCGAAACCGACACTGGAACTGGCGCGAGCACTGGATGCCGCCCTCGGGGCGGACGATCTGCTGGTGGAGTTGTGGCCGTACGTGTACCGGGAGGCCTTCCCGGACTGGTCACGGAAGTTCATGGCGTATTCGGAGAGGGCGGTGTCCATCGGGGAGTACGCAGCACATGTGGTGCCCGGCCTGCTGCAGACCGAGAACTACGCGCGAGCCGTACTGAGCGTCGGCCTGACGCTGAGCAACGAGGCGCAGTTGGAGGAGAGGCTCACCGCCCGCATGGGACGTCAGGCACGGCTCGACTCGGCTGACCGACCCAGCCTGTGGGTCGTTCTCGACGAGGCGGTGTTGAGGCGTCCGATCGGTGGACTCGAGGTGATGCGTGAGCAGTTGGGGCGGCTCCTGGAGGCCTCAACGGAACATCACGTCACCGTGCAGGTGCTGCCGTTCGACCAGGGTGAGCACGACGTGATGGGCGGCTCGCTGACGATCCTCGCGCTGCCCGACGGCTCGGAGGTCGCCTACACGGAAGGGGCGCACTACGGCCAACTCGTCGAGGATCCAGCCGAGGTCAGGCGCTTTGCCTTCACCTACGATCGACTGAGGGCGGCAGCCCTGCCCCCGCTCATGTCGCTCGACATGATCCGATCCGTGATGGAGGGCAACCACCGTGAAGCCAAGGTCCCGTCCCGATCTGAACGGCGCCGCCTGGCGCAGGAGCAGTCACAGCAATCAGGAGGGCGGCAACTGCGTGGAGGTGGCCGAGGGGGTCACCGGCCTCGTCCCCGTCCGTGACAGCAAAGCCCCCGACGGCCCCGCTCTGACCTTCACACCGGGCTCCTGGTCGGCGTTCATAAGGGAGTTGAAGGCCGCCCGGCACCGGCTCTGAGTCGGTCAGGTACCGGTCGGGTACCGGCGCACCCCCCGTCTTCCGAGCCCGCCGGAGCCTCGCCCGCGAGGGGCCGGTGGGCCACGGGACTCCCAAAGAACCGGGTACAGAACTACCCGCCCACCCACCCTCCCGGCCCCCGTCACCCGTACGGGTGACCGGCTTGCCGGGGCGGGATACGGACGGTTACGTTCCCCCTCGACCACCGCAAACAGAGACGGCCCCCGCCGGGACTGGCATCCCGAACGAGGGCCTGACCGATCAGGAAGAAAGCACCTTCCCGATGGCTGACTCGCAGTTTAACGCGCCCGTGCGCGCCGACGCCGGAGCTCCCGCCTCCGGCGTGATCCACCTCCGCACCCGCCTCACCGCCGACTTCACGGTGATCTCCAACGCCCTCGCGCAGCGGCGCGGCAGCGCGGTGACGATCGGTGTCGCGGCGTACATCCTCTCCCTGCCCGACGGCTCCCCCGTGAGCATCGCCGCCCTGTGCGAGCACTTCACCGAGGGCGAGATCCTCATCTCGCGGGCGCTCCGGGACCTCGAAGCCGCCGGGTACCTCGAACGCCGCCGTGAGCGACTGTCCACCGGGCAGATCCGTACCCGGACGTATTTCCACACCGTGCCCGGCGGCGGCGACGACGGGCGGCCGGATCCGGACGGACCGCCCGAGCCGGACGGACCGCCCGAGCCGCCGAAGCCGCACCGGCCCCGGAAGCGGCCCACGGCCGTTCAGGAGACGCCACCCGCGGCCGAGCAAGAGGCACCGCCCGCGCTCGCCGACGCCGACCCGCAGGCCGTCGGGGTGCTGGCCGCCCTGCGCCGGGTCGATCCGCGTCTGGTCCTCTCCGCCCAGGAGGCCGCGCGGCTCGCTCCGGCCGTCGCCGAGTGGCTCGCGGCCGGCCTCGACGCACACCGCATCACCGAACTGCTCACCGCCGGGCTCCCCGACCGTTTCCGGGCCCGTCCGGCGGGCATCCTCGCCTTCCGTCTGCGCGAGACGCCCCTGCCCGCCCCGCCTCCCTCGTCCCACCCCGTCGACCGCCCAACCGCCGTCCCGCCCTTCCAGACCTGCGACGGCTGCGAGCGGGCGTTCCGCGCCCCGGAACCGGGGCGGTGCCGGGACTGCCGGGACTGCCGAGCGGGCAACGGCCTCCGTGCGGCCGGTTGAACCGGTGGCCGGGTGTGCGGTCGCCCCGCAGGCGGGAGCGGCCTCGGGACGGGGGCCGTGCGGGGACGCCCGTGCGGTTGCGGGGACGCCCGTGCGGTCAGGGGTGGAAGACGTTCTGGCCCGGGGTCAGGAGTGACCGGGGGTCGTAGGTGCGTTTGGCCTTCGCCAGGCGGGGCCAGGCCGGGCCGAAGTGGGTCTGCCAGTCGGCGGGGGTGAAGGGGATGCTGCCGACGGGGTACCAGTGGCCGCCGGCGGCCGCGGCGGTCTCGTAGGCGGAGCGGTTGGCGGCGAGGAGGCGGTCGAGGGTGGCGGTGTCGTCGGGCGGGACGGCGCCGAGGACGTCGAAGAGATACGTCACCGGCTCGTCGGAGGCGCGGAACAGCGGGGTGGTGAGGCGGTCGCGCAGCAGGGGGTAGAAGAGGATCACGCCGGGGCCCAGGTCGGCCGGGGTGAGGGCGTCCAGGAGCGGTGCGGCGACGGTGGCGGCGGAGCTGCCGGGGAGCAGCAGGTCGAGCCAGGGGTGGGCCCAGGTCCACTGGCCGGCCGCTTTCAGGGCGGCGACGGTGGGGGCCAGCCGGTCGAGGAAGTCGTAGTAGGGCAGGTCGGCGCGCTGGACGGTGGCGGGGTCGTGGCGCAGACCGCGCAGGAGGGCCGTGTCGTCCGGTGCGGGGCCGGCCGGTGGGCCGTAGGCCACCACCTCCATGACGTAGGTGCGGAACCTCCCCGCGGCGTCCGCGAAGACCTGGCCCTCCACGTAGTCGAAGCGGCCCTCCTGGGCGAGGACGCGCTGGTCTTCGAGGAAGGTCTCCAGGTGGTCGTAGGTCAGCTGGTAGTGGCGTACGGTCTCGGGCGCGCGCACCAGGCGCAGGGTGGCTTCCACGATGACGGCGCACTGGCCGAGGCCGGCCAGGACGGCGTGGAAGAGGTCGGGGCGGCGGGACGGGGAGCAGCGCAGGTACTCCCCCGCGCCGGTGACGACCCGGAGTTCGGTGACGTTGTCGACCTGGGCGCCGTGCCGGTGGGCCTGGCCGCCCAGGCCGCCCACGGACAGGGTGCCGCCGACGGAGAGCTCCAGGTAGTCGGTGAAGACGGGCGGGGTGAGGCCGTGGGCGAGGGTGGCCTTGGCCACGTCGCTCCAGCGGGCGCCGGCGCCCACGGTGACGGTCGTACTGCTCGGCCCGAGCGGGCCGATGTCCGCGAGGGTCGCGGTCTCGACGACGAGACCGCCCTCGGTCTGCGCCTGGCCGAACGCCGCGTGTCCCTGGCCGCGCGGCGCGACCGGCAGGCGGTGCTCGCCGCAGAACCGGATCATGGCGACGACGTCGCGGACGGAACCCGGGCGCAGGACGGCGGCCGGACGGCGGTGCACGATGTGGCCGAAGTCGTCCGCCGCGGCGATGAGCGACGGCTCGTCCGTGACGAGGGTCCCGTCCAGCCGGGGGATCCCCTCGATCGGCCGGGCGCCGGACGCCGGTCCGGACGCGGTGGCGGATGTCGCGCCGGACTCCGCGGCGGATGTCGAGCCGGTCGTGGCCCAGCTCCGCGTGGCGGGATCGAAGCCGATCACGGCCGTCCCGGTGACGGTGAGTCCGCGCAGGACGGTACGCCTTGACGGTGTGCGGGACATACGTGCCGCTCCCCCCTCGGATCCGAAGTGATCCGAAGCAATCCGAAGTGATCCGAAGTGATCCAATTGATCTGAGTCGGGCAAATCCACGTCAGGGTAGGGGAGTTGGCGTCACCGCGCGGGGTGTTCGGAGGCCGTTCGAGCGGTACGGCGGGTTCCGGTGGGGTGCCCTGGCCGACCCGCTCCGGTCAGCGGGGGCAGAGGCGCGTCAGGGTCCTGGGGAGGATCCGGGGGAGGTCCGGAGGAGGATCCGGGGGAGGATCGAGGGGACGGACCCGGGTAGGACGGAAGGGCAGCGCAGTGATCATCTTCGGCACCAAGGGGTACCTGTACCAGCTCGCGATACTGACGCTGGTGTGCGGGAGCTGCGGCAACCCCGCCGCGCACACGCTCAGGAAGCGCGTCACGAAGTTCACGCTCTTCTTCGTGCCGCTGTTCCCGATCTCCACGAAGTACCTGACGCAGTGCACCTTCTGCGGCACCGAGCAGAAGG
Source organism: Streptomyces sp. NPDC003247 (assembly GCF_042888135.1). Lineage (NCBI taxonomy): Bacteria > Bacillati > Actinomycetota > Actinomycetes > Kitasatosporales > Streptomycetaceae > Streptomyces > Streptomyces sp. NPDC003247. The sequence continues at coordinate 583,817 of NZ_JBIAPF010000007.1, read as the reverse complement.
TGACCGCGGAGCAGGCGCAGCAGTTGCAGGCGCAGGACGCGGGCGGGTACGGCGGTCCGGCGCACGGCCGGCCGCAGCAGCAGCCGTACCAGGGGCGGTGACGGACTTCCCGGTACGTCTTCCTCAGGTGTTCCACGTCTCGTCGTACGGGTCACCGGGCGCCGCCACGGGTCTGGCGGCGGTGACGTCGAGGAACGGGATCGGGCCGCCGTTGACCGGGTCGTGGGTCAGCCGGGGGCTGTAGGTGCCGGTGACCTCCAGCCAGGTGTCCGGCTGGAGGACCGGGGGGACGCGGCCGGTGAGGCCGACCTTGACGGGCTGGGCGTCCGCCGCGCAGCAGTTGAGGGCCATGCGGACCAGGTAGGGGGTGCCGTCGCGGTCGAGGGCGACGAAGCCGGTGAGGGCGACGCGGCGGCCGGTGAGGGTGCGGCCGTGGTCGTAGGCCGCGCGGCCCGCGTAGTCGGCGACCGCCAGCGGGAGGGGGTCGGTGGCGGGGAGGGCGGGGTAGGCGACCGGTTCCTGGAGGGCCGTGCCGGTGCGGGTGGCGGTGTACGAGCCCAGGGCCGGCGGGGCGACGAGGATCAGCGCCAGGAGGGGGAGCAGGAGGAGCCAGGAGACGCGGGGTTCGGGGTGGGCGGCCGTCTCCCGGTGGCTCGTCTCCCGGTGGCTCGTCTCCCGGTGGCTCGCCTCCCCCGGTCGCTGCGGTCGCCGGCGCCACTCGTACCACCCCGTCGCCAGCGCCGTGGCGATCAGGACGGCGCCGGACGCCAGGAGGAGCGGTTGCAGGCCTGCCTTGACGTAGCGCAGGTAGAGGTCGGTGGTGCCGGCGTGCAGGAGGCTCGCGCCGAGCAGGAACAGGAGCGCGGCCTGGGCCTGGCGGTTCACAGGAGCACCGCCCCGGTCAGTGCCGACACGGCGACGGCGAGGACGAAGGTCGCCGGGGCGAAGCGCAGGGCGAAGGCGCGGCCGAAGGTGCCCGCCTGCATCGCGAACAGTTTGAGGTCGATCATCGGGCCGACCACCAGGAAGGTGAGCCGGGCCGTGAGCGAGAACTGGGTCAGCGACGCCGCGACGAACGCGTCCGCCTCCGAGCAGAGGGACAGCACCACGGCCAGGACGGCCAGGGCCAGGACCGCCACCGCCGGATGACCGGCGGCCGTGCGCAGCCAGGTCTCCGGGACGGCGGCCTTCAGGGTCGCCGCCGCCATCGCGCCGACGACGAGGAAGCCGCCCGCGTGCATCACGTCGTGCCGCACCGAGCCCCAGAAGGCCTCGCCCCTGCTCCGCCCCTCGTGCGGGGCGTGCGACGGCGGGCGCAGCCAGTCGGTGCGGCCCAGGCGGTGCCACAGCCAGCCCATCGCGCACGCCACGAGCAGGCTCGCCGCGAAACGGGCCAGGACCATTTCGGGGGCGTGGGGGAAGGCGACGGCCGTCGCCGTCAGCACGATCGGGTTGATCGCCGGGGCGGAGAGCAGGAACGCCAGGGCCGCGGCGGGGGTGACGCCCCGGCGGACCAGGGCGCCGGCGACGGGCACGGACGCGCACTCACAGCCGGGCAGCACCGCGCCCGCGGCCCCCGCCACCGGAACCGCCAGCGCGGGGCGGCGGGGCAGGGCGCGCGCGAAGAACGACGGGGGGACGTACACGGCGATCGCCGCCGACAGCAGGACGCCCAGGACGAGGAACGGCAGGGCCTGGACGACCACGGCGAGGAAGACCGTCGTCCAGCTCTGCATCACCGGCGCGGCCAGGGCGCGGCGGATCGGGCCCTGGAGCAGCACCAGCAGGAGCAGGGTGAGGGTGAGGGCCAGGGGGGACGTCAGGCGCCCGGTCTCCGGGGGCTTCCGCGCGGGGGCCCGGGACGCGGCCGCGGGCCGCTCGGACTCACCGGACGACTCCGGCAGCGGGTCCCGCAGCCCGTCCGGCAGCGGCAACGGCCCCTGCTCCGGCACCGGCACCGGCACCGGGTCCCGCAGCAGGTCCGGCGCCGACTCGCGCAGCGGGTCCGGCTCCGGCTCGCGCAGCGGGTCCGGCTCCGACTCGCGCAGCGGTTCCGGCTCCGGCTCGCGCAGCGGGTCCGGCACCGGCTCCGGCTCCGGCAGCGGGCCCCGCAGCAGGTCCGGCACACGCTCGGGCAGCACGTCCGGCAGCAGCACCGGCTCCCGCACCGGCTCCGGCACCGGCTCCGGCTCCCGCACCGGCTCCCGCAGCGGGTCCGTCGGTGGCCCCGGCCGTCCCCGGGACGGCGCCGGGAGCTCCCCCTCGTCCGACGGGGCTCGTGTGATGGCCACGGGTGGGCACCTCCGGATCCGTGTCTGTCCCTCCCCTCCCCTACGGCCGGACGGCCGCCCGCGTTCAGCGCACCTCTGGAACCACCCGTCCCGGTGGGGCAGTCTTCTCCCTCGTGGGGAGCGTTCCGAATCAGAGTGGGCCGTCGGGTGAGCCCGTCGGGCACATGGTGGTGTGCGGTGACGACGGGCTGGCGCACCGGCTGGCCGCCGAGTTGCGGCAGGTGTACGGGGAGCGGGTCACGCTCGTCGTGCCGCCCTCCGAGCGGACGGTGCGGCCGCCGGTCGTCGGGCGCGCCCGTGCGGTGTCGGCGGCCTTGCTCGACCGGGTGGTGAGCGCGGCCGTCAACCGGGCCGTCGGCAGCGGCGGCAGCGGCGGCAACGGCGGCAGCGGTCCGCCGGGGGGCGGCGCCGGCAGTGGTGCGTCCGGGGGCGGCGCCGGCGGCGGTGACCCCGGCGGCGGGCCCGAACTGGAGGCCGCCGAGCCCACCGAGGCCGTCCTCGCCGAGGCCGGGGTGGAACAGGCCGCCGCGCTGGCCCTGGTGTACGACGACGACGAGCGGAACATCCGCGCCGCCCTCACCGCCCGCCGGCTCAACCCCCGGCTGCGGCTCGTGCTGCGGCTGTACAACCGACGGCTGGGGCAGCACATAGAGGAACTCCTCGACCAGGCGGCCGCGTTGGCCTCGGGGGGCGCCGAGCGCGCGGTCGGCGACGCCTCGACCACCGTCCTGTCCGACGCGGACACCGCCGCGCCCGCGCTCGCCGCGACCGCCGTCGCCGGGACCACCAAGGTCGTCCAGACGGACGGCCTGCTGCTGCGGGCCGTCGAACGCCCGCCGCCGGGACCGGGGCAGGCCGCCGGCGCGGGTCGGGCCACCCCCACCCTCGCGCTGCTGTCCTCGACGGGCAACGACCCCGCCTTCGCGGACGGCTCCGAGGCCAGCGGGGAGCAGGGGCCGGTGCTGCTGCCGGACGCGGCGACGGTGGCCGCGGCGACCGGGCGGGGCAGCGTCGTCCTGGAACAGGTGGCGTACACGGCCGGGGGCGCGCTGCCGGCCGGGCGGGGTGTCGGGATGGTGCCGCCGTTCGCCTCGCTGTTCTCCCGGCGGCTGCGGTGGTCGCTGGCCGGGCTGGTGGGCTGTGTGGTCGCGCTGGCGGTCGCGCTGTGGCTGGTGACCGGGATCCATCCGCTGGGCGCGGTGTACCTGACGCTGCTGGACCTGTTCGCGATCAACGAACCGGCGCTCGGGTCGTCGACGGAGCGGCAGGTGCTGCAACTGCTGTCCGGGCTGATGGGGCTGTTGCTGCTGCCGGTGCTGCTGGCCGCGGTGCTGGAGGCGCTGGGGACGTTCCGCGGGGCGGGGGCGGTGCGCAGGCCGCCGCGCGGGCTCGGCGGGCATGTGGTGCTGCTGGGGCTGGGGAAGATCGGGACGCGGGTGCTGACCCGGCTGCGGGAGCTGGGCATCCCCGTGGTGTGCGTCGAGGCCACACCGGAGGCGCGGGGCGTCTCGGCGGCGCGGCGGCTGCGGGTGCCGGTGGTGTTCGGCGACGTCACCCAGGAGGGGGTGCTGGAGGCGGCCAAGATCGGCCGGGCGCACACGCTGCTCGCGGTGACCAGCTCCGACACCACGAACCTGGAGGCCGCCCTGTACGCGCGGTCCCTGCGGCCCGATCTGCGCGTGGTGCTGCGGCTGTACGACGACGACTTCGCGACCGCCGTGTACCGCACCCTGCGGGCCGCGCACCCGCAGGCGCTCACCCGGAGCCGGAGCGTGACGCATCTGGCGGCGCCGTCGTTCGCCGGGGCGATGATGGGGCGGCAGATCCTGGGGGCGATCCCGGTGGAGCGGCGGGTGCTGCTGTTCGCCGCCCTGGAGGTCGGCGCGTACGCGCAGTTGGCCGGGCGGACGGTCGGGGAGGCGTTCCGGGCCGGGTACTGGCGGGTGCTGGCGCTGGACATGGGCGAGGAGGGCCCGGGCGGGTCCGAGCTGGTGTGGGACCTGCCGGAGACGTACGTCCTGAGGGACGAGGACCGGGTGGTGCTGGCGGCCACCCGGAAGGGGCTGGCGGAGCTGCTGGGGCGGAGGCGGCGGGGCAGCTCTGGGTCTCAGGGGCGGTGACCACCGCCCCTGAGACCCCTGCTCCTCCCGTCCCGGTCGCCGCTACGCCCCCAGGTGCCGCTCCGCGAACTCCAGCTCCAGCCGTACCTGCTTGATCCGCTCCTCGACCACCAGCGAGCCGTGCCCGGCGTCGTAGCGGTAGACCTCGTGGGTCGCGCCGCGGGACTCCAGGCGCTTGACGTAGTTGTCGATCTGGCGGATGGGGCAGCGGGGGTCGTTCACGCCCGCGGAGATGTAGACCGGGGCCTTGACCTGGTCGACGTAGGTCAGCGGGGAGGACGCCTCGAAGCGCTCGGGGACCTCCTCGGGGGTGCCGCCCAGGAGGGTGCGGTCCATGGCCTTCAGGGCCTCCATCTCGTCGTGGTAGGCCGTGACGTAGTCGGCGACGGGGACCACGGCGATGCCCAGCGCCCACGCGTCGGGCTCCACGCCGAGGCCGAGGAGGGTGAGGTAGCCGCCCCAGGAGCCGCCGGTGAGGACCAGGCGGTCGGGGTCGGCGAGGCCGGAGTCGATCGCCCAGGCGCGGACCGCCGCGATGTCCTCCAGCTCGATCAGGCCCACCCGGTGCTTCAGCGCGTCCGTCCAGGCCCGGCCGTAGCCGGTGGAGCCGCGGTAGTTCACCCGGACGACCGCGTAGCCGTGGTCCACCCAGGCCGCCGGGCCCGCCGCGAAGGAGTCGCTGTCGTGCCAGGTGGGGCCGCCGTGGATGTCGAACACGGTGGGCAGCGGGCCGGTCGCGCCCGCCGGCTTCTGGACCAGGGCGTGGATACGGCCGCCGGGGCCCTCCACCCACACGTCCTGCACCGGGACCGAGCCGGGGGACTTCATGCCGGGCGGGTCGAGGACCACGGCGCCCGTCGTGGAGCGGACCGCGGGCGGCCGGGCGGCGGAGGACCACAGGTACTCCACGCTGCCGTCGGGGCGGGCGGTCGCCCCGGACACCGTGCCCGCCGGGGTCGGCACCCGGACCAGCTCGCGGGTCGCCAGGTCGTAGCGGTACAGCTCGCTGCGGGCCTCGAAGCCGTGGGCGACGAGCAGGCCCGAGCCGTCCGGGTACCACTCGGCGCTGACGTCGCCCGGCAGGTCCAGCGCCAGGTCGGTCTCCGCGCCCGTCGCCACGTCCCACACCAGCGGTTCCCAGCGGCCCCGCCGCTGGTGGCCGATGAGCAGGCGGGTGTCGCCGTCGACGGGGGCGAAGCCCAGCACCTCCAGGCCCAGCTCCCGGGTGCCGCCCCGGGTGTCGTCGAGTTCGGCGACGGTGGTGCCGTCGGGGCGCAGGACGCGCAGCGCGGAGTGCATGGCGTCGCCGTGCTCGGTGTGCTCGATCGCGACGAGGGAGCCGTCGTGGGAGAGGTCGCCCACGCCCGCCGACTCACGGTGGCGGTACAGCTCGAAGGGGGGCTCGCCGGTGCGGGCCACGTGGATCGTGGTGCCGTCCTCGTCCGTGGACCGGCCCACCACCGCCGTACGGCCGTCGCGGCCCAGCGCCAGGCCCGCCGGGTACGACGGGTCCAGGCCGGGTGCCGCCAGTTCGTCCTCCCCGCCCTCGAAGGGCTGGCGGCGCCAGACGCCGAACTCGTCGCCGTCCTTGTCGTCGAACCACCAGATCCACGCGCCGTCCGGGGAGAGCACGCCGTCCGTGGTGCCGTTCGCCCGGTTCGTCACCTGGCGCTGCTCGCCGGTGGAGCGCTCCCATGCGTACAGCTCGTACGTCCCCGTCGCGTTCGAGACGAACAGGGAACGGTCGGGCGCGTCCTCCGCCCAGTCGGGCAGCGACACCCGGGGCGCCCGGAAGCGCCTCTCCCAGTCCGGCATCTCCTCGTACCGCTGCGGTGCGGCGGACCCGTTGCTCTCAGTCATGGCCCCATACTGCCCGCCCGCGCGGACAAACGACCGCTCCCCTCCCCAGCCTGTGGAAAACTTCGGCCTCATCCCCACACCCCGGCGACGGGTTCCCCGCACGAGACCCGTACCGTTGAGGTCGTGTACCGGTTTCTGCTGACGCCCCGCTGGTGGGGGATCAACGTCTTCGTGCTGCTGGCCATCCCCTTCTGCGTCTTCATGGGGTCCTGGCAGCTGAGCCGGTTCGAGGCGCGGGTCGACGACCACCGCGCGGCGGAGGCGCAGGTCGAGTCCGCCCGCGAGGAGGCGGCGCGGCCGCTCGCCGAGATGCTGCCCGTGGACAAGGCGACCTCCGGCAAGCAGGTCACCGCCACCGGCCGGTACGCCGACCAGCTGCTGGTGCCCGACCGCGAGCTCGACGGGAAGAACGGCTACTACGTCCTGACCCTGCTGCGCACCGACGGCGGCGAGGCGCTCCCTGTGGTCCGCGGCTGGCTGCCCGGTACGGCCGACCCGGCGAAGGCCCCGGCGCCGCCCACCGGCGAGGTCACCGTCACGGGCGCGCTCCAGGCGTCCGAGACGCCCGGCAGCGACGGCGTGAGCGCCCGCGGCGGCCTGCCCGCCGGGCAGACGGCCGCGATCAGCGCGGCCTCCCTGGTCAACCTGGTGGACTACGACCTGTACGACGCGTGGGTCACGCTCCGCACCGCCGACGCGGGGATGACGGCGGTGCCGGCGAGCGCGCCCGCCGGCAGCGGGCTGGACCTGAAGGCGTTCCAGAACCTCGGGTACACCGGCGAGTGGTTCGTCTTCGCCGGGTTCGTGGTGTTCATGTGGTTCCGGCTGCTGCGCCGTGAGGCGGAGTTCGCGCGGGACGCGGCACTCGGCCTCGCCCCGGACGGGCCCGGAACCGACGGAGCCGGAACCGACGGAGCCGGAACCGGAACCGAGGCGGCCGGACCCGAAGGGACCGACGGGACCGACGGGACCGATGGGACCGACGGGACCGATGGGACCGATGGGACCGATGGGACCGCCGGGACCGGATCCGGCCCCGCGGTGTCCGCCGGGGCTCACGACGAGGCCAGCACGCCCGTCCGGTAGACCGTCCCGGCGCACGCGTTCGACACCGTCGCCGACACCGTCGGGACGCCGGCCTCGGCGGTGTACGTCACCACGACGCTGCCGTCGGCCGTGCCGTCCGCGACGAGCAGCTGGGCCGCGGTGCCCTCGGTCTCGGTGGTGGTCGTGGAACCGGTGGTGCCCGTCTGCTCGCTCGGGCTCGGGTCGGGGGAGGCCGTGCTGCCGCCGTCGCCCCCCGTGCTGCCGCCGCTGCTGCTGCCGCCGGTGGTGGGGCAGGTCTCGGACGGCACCCAGGCGAACTTCACGTCGTAGGCCGAGCCCGGGGCGAGGGAGAGCTGGGAGACGTAGAGGGAGGGGTCGGGCAGGCCGGCCGCCGCGTCCCCGGAGACGTGCTCCACCACGCTGATCTTCGTGGCGTCGGCGGCGCCCTGGGCGGTGGGCGTCACCGAGACGCTCCCGCCGACGGTACAGGCGCTGCCGGAGACGTTCACGACGCGGAAAGTGCCGTAGACGGTGCCGGCCGAGTCGGGGACCGCGACGGCGGCGGAGGCGTCGCCGAGCTGGGACGCCGTGCAGGCGGTGGCGTCCGCCTCGACCGAGGAGCCGGATCCGGTGCCGTCCCCGGTGCCGTCGGTACCGCCGGGGTCCTTGCCCCGGCCGGTGCCCTCGGTGGTGTCGTCGCCCTGCGCGCCGGTCCCGCCGACCGAGCCGCCGGCCGTGCCGGAGGAGTCGCTGTCGGGGGTCCGGCCCTCCCCTGCGCCGCCCTGGGCCTGGGACGCCTGGCCGGCGATGGAGGGGCTGGCGTCGGAGCCGCCGGCGCCGGAGACGTGCCACAGGGCGGGGACGGCGGTGCCGACGAAGAGGGCCGCGGCGGCCATGCCGACGGCGGCCTGCCGCTTGCGGGCCCGGCGGGCCGGGACGGCCCGCCGGAGGTGGTCCAGCGTCCCGTCGCGCGGCTCCATCTCCTGGACCGCCTGGTGCAGCATCCGGCGCAGTGCCAGCTCGTCCGAGTCGAGCCCGTCGGGGCCCTGGTCGTCGAGGTGGTGGTTCACGGTTCCGTTCCCAGCGTGCGATTGCTTCGGCTCTTGCTCGTGCGGTGCCCGCCCCGGCTCCCGCTCCACGGACGACTCCCGCCCCGTGAACGGCTCGCGCCGCTCCCGGTCACCCGTGCCGTCCCCGCCGGCCCGCCCGCTCACGTCCGCGCCTCCATGGCGACGCGCAGCGCGGCGATGCCGCGGGAGCCGTACGCCTTCACCGAGCCGAGCGAGATGCCGAGGGTCTCGGCGACCTGGGCCTCGGTCATGTCGGCGAAGTAGCGCAGGGACAGGACCTCGCGCTGGCGGCGCTGGAGCCCCTTCATCGCCTTGATGAGGGAGTCGCGCTCCAGCTGGTCGTAGGCGCCCTCCTCCGCGCTGGCCATGTCCGGCATCGGCTTGGACAGCAGCTTCAGTCCGAGGATGCGGCGGCGCAGGGCGGAACGGGAGAGGTTGACGACCGTCTGGCGCAGGTAGGCGAGGGTCTTCTCCGGGTCGCGGACGCGCTTGCGCGCGGAGTGGACGCGGATGAAGGCCTCCTGGACGACGTCCTCGCAGGAGGCGGTGTCGTCGAGGAGGAGGGCGGCGAGACCGAGCAGCGAGCGGTAGTGCGCCCGGTAGGTCTCGGTGAGGTGGTCGACGGTCGTTCCGGCCGCGACACCGTCGTCCGCGGGGGCCGCGCCGTCACGCTGGCTGGGTATGCGGGCGGGCCGCGCTGCGGGCATGGGCGCGATCACCGGCATGCCACCGGGCGCCCCGGCCGGGCGGCGGGGACGGAGGGCGGTGCGGGGCGGCCGCAGGGCGGTGCCGCGGGCCGCCGCGGGGAAGTCGAGTACCTCTGCCACGCCAGTTGGACACCCGTCCCCCCTCGGGGGTTGTACACGTCCGCCGTCGCGTTCGCGCCGTACGGCGGTACACGGGTGACCGGCACCGTTCCGGGCGCCCGTCTCGCGCCGGCCGGCTTCCCCGCCGACGGCGCCTCACATGCCCTCATGCGTCCCGCTCTTCCCCTGTGGTCCATAGGAACGGGCGCCCCCACGCCCCGATCACGGCGTCCCCTGTGCGCCGGGATCACGTCTGCGCACCCCGGAGGGTGACGGCAAAGACGCTCCCCGCGTTCCGCACGGTTGCGGAACACGGGGAGGAAAATCTTCGGATGCCGACAGGTCCCAGGACAAGTGGTCCGGACCACCGACCGGCTCACATCCGTGCTGAAGATCCTACAAACCTGCCATGCCGTGGCCAGCGTTTTTTCGGCCCCTTCACCGGGTCACGACAGCTCCGCCGCCACCAGCTCCGCGATCTGCGCGGTGTTCAGGGCGGCTCCCTTGCGCAGGTTGTCGCCGCACACGAAGAGTTCGAGCGCCGTGGGGTCGTCCAGCGCGCGGCGCACCCGGCCCACCCAGGTCGGATCCGTGCCCACGACGTCGGCGGGCGTCGGGAACTCCCCGGCGGCCGGGTCGTCGCACAGGACCACGCCCGGCGCGGTGGCGAGGATCTCGCGGGCCCGCCCGACGGTGACCTCGTCCTGGAAGCGGGCGTGGACGGTGAGGGAGTGCACGGTGACCACCGGCACCCGTACGCAGGTCACGGCGACGGGCAGCCCCGGCAGGCCGAGGATCTTGCGGGACTCGTCCCGCACCTTCATCTCCTCCGACGACCAGCCGTCCTCGCGCAGCGACCCGGCCCACGGCACCACGTTCAGCGCGACCGGCTCCGGGAACGGCCCGGTGCCGTCGCCCACGGCCCGCCGTACGTCACCGGGGCTCGTCCCCAGCTCCGTACCGGCCACCAGGGACAGCTGCCGGCGGAGCGTCTCCACCCCGGCCCGGCCCGCCCCGCTGGCGGCCTGGTACGACGACACCACCAGCTCGCGCAGCCCGAACTCGGCGTGCAGCGCGCCGAGGGCGACGATCATCGACAGGGTGGTGCAGTTCGGGTTCGCGACGATCCCGCGCGGACGCGCCCGCACCATGTGCGGATTGACCTCGGGGACGACCAGCGGCACGTCCGGGTCCATCCGGAAGGCGCCGGAGTTGTCGACGACGACCGCTCCCCGGGCGGCGGCGAGCGGCGCCCACCGCTCGGCGACCTCGTCGGGCACGTCGAACATCGCGACGTCGACCCCGTCGAAGGCCTCCTCGGTGAGCGCCTCCACCTCGACCTGTTCGCCGCGCACGGCCAGCTTGCGGCCGGCCGAGCGCGGCGAGGCGATGAGCCGGATCTCGCCCCAGACGTCGGCGCGCTGGGACAGGATCTGGAGCATGACCGTGCCGACCGCCCCGGTCGCTCCCACGACCGCGAGCGTCGGGCGCCCGGTCACACGGGGGCCCGTCATCAGCGCCCGGTGCCTCCGTAGACGACGGCCTCGTCGCTGTCGGAGTCGAGCCCGAAGGCGCTGTGCACGGCGCGCACGGCCTCGTTGACGTCGTCGGCGCGGGTGACGACCGAGATGCGGATCTCGGAGGTCGAGATGAGCTCGATGTTGACGCCCGCGTCGGCCAGCGCCTTGAAGAAGTCGGCCGTGACGCCCGGGTTGGTCTTCATACCCGCGCCGACCAGGGAGATCTTGCCGATCTGGTCGTCGTAGCGCAGCGAGTCGAAGCCGATGCCGGACCGGTTCTTCTCCAGGGCGTCGATGGCCTTGCGGCCCTCCGCCTTCGGCAGCGTGAAGGAGATGTCCGTCAGGCCGGTGGCGGCGGCGGACACGTTCTGCACGATCATGTCGATGTTGATCTCGGCGTCGGAGATCGTGCGGAAGATCACGGCGGCCTCGCCCGGCTTGTCCGGCACGCCGACGACCGTGATCTTGGCCTCGGAGGTGTCGTGCGCGACACCGGAGATGATGGCCTGCTCCACCTGCTTGTCCCCTTGCTCGATCGGCTCGCTGCTGACCCACGTGCCCTGGAGTCCGCTGAAGGACGAGCGGACGTGGATCGGGATGTTGTAGCGGCGCGCGTACTCCACGCAGCGGTGGAGCAGCACCTTGGACCCGGAGGCAGCCAGTTCGAGCATGTCCTCGAACGAGATCCAGTCGATCTTCCGGGCCTTCTTCACCACGCGCGGGTCGGCGGTGAACACACCGTCGACGTCGGTGTAGATCTCGCACACCTCGGCGTCCAGCGCGGCCGCGAGCGCGACGGCGGTGGTGTCGGAGCCGCCGCGGCCCAGCGTGGTGATGTCCTTGGTGTCCTGGCTGACGCCCTGGAACCCGGCGACGATGGCGATGTTGCCCTCGTCCAGCGAGTCACGGATCCGGCCCGGCGTCACGTCGATGATCCGGGCTTTGTTGTGGACCGAGTCGGTGATGACACCTGCCTGGCTGCCAGTGAAGCTCTGGGCCTGGTGGCCCAGGTTTTTGATCGCCATGGCCAGCAGGGCCATGGAGATCCGCTCTCCGGCGGTCAGCAGCATGTCGAGCTCGCGCCCGGCAGGGATCGGGGAAACCTGCTCGGCGAGATCGATCAGCTCGTCCGTCGTGTCGCCCATCGCGGAAACCACGGCGACCACCTGGTGGCCGTTCTTCTTGGCTTCCACGATCCGCTTGGCGACGCGCTTGATGCCCTCGGCATCGGCTACGGAGGAGCCTCCGTACTTCTGCACGACAAGGCCCACGTGCGCTCCTCGCTCAGTTTGTCTCTTTCCGCACATACGCCCTTGTACTGCGGGTCGGCTCAGTGTAACGAGCGTCCGTCGTCCGCCCCCGGGGTATCGCATCGTGAGACCACGTCCAGGCCGCACGGCGAGAGGTGCCGGGGACGGGTCCGGCCGCCCGTCCAGGACGTTCCCTGCCCACTTCCACCGAACTGATGCGCGACGCTCCACGCCGGTGCTCCACGCCGACGCTCCACGCCGGTGCTCCACGCCGGTGCTCCGCGCCGGTACTCCTCGCCGAGGGTCACACGGCGGGGCGCGACCCGGTCAGGTGGCGGGGCGCAGACCCGGGTGTCCGCCTCCGCCGATCTCCTCCGCCATGACCCTCCCGGCCTCGAATTCCAGGGTGTCGTCGCCCATGCCCTGGTCGGTGTCCAGCCCGTCCAGTTCCTCCAGCGGCTGGTCGAGGCGGATGTGGGCCAGCACCGAGTGCAGGGCGCGCAGGGTCGCCGAGGCCGTCGAGCCCCAGTTGGAGAAGTACGAGAACTGCCACCACCACAGGGCCTCCGTGGTGCGGCCGGCGCGGTAGTGGGCCATGCCGTGGCGCAGGTCGGTGATGACGTCGGTGAGGTCGTCGGAGATACGGGCCGGCACGGGCGCCTTGCGGGGCTCGTAGGGGTCGAAGACCTCCGAGTACACGTCGACCGGGTCCAGGAGGCGGGCCAGGTTCTCGCGGAGTTCGTCGACGTCCGCGTCGGGGCCCGTGTCGGGCTCGTAGCGCTCGTCGGGGACGATGTCCTCGTGGGCGCCGAGACGGCCGCCGGCCAGCAGCAGCTGGGAGACCTCCAGCAGGAGGAAGGGGACCGCCGAGCCCGGCTCGTCGCCCTTGGCGACCTCCGCGACGGCCACCAGGAAGCTCTCGATCTGGTCGGCGATCTGGACCGCGAAGTCGTCGGGGTTCTGGTCGCTCGCGTGCAGCGTGGCGTCAGACATCTAGGAGTCGTCTCCCCTCGAAGGCGCGGCCGAGGGTGACCTCGTCCGCGTATTCCAGGTCGCCGCCCACCGGGAGGCCGCTGGCCAGGCGGGTGACCTTCAGGCCCATGGGCTTGATCATGCGGGCGAGGTACGTGGCCGTCGCCTCGCCTTCGAGATTGGGGTCCGTGGCGAGGATGAGCTCGGTGACCGTCCCGTCCGCCAGGCGGGCCAGCAGTTCCCGGATGCGCAGGTCGTCCGGACCGACCCCCTCGATGGGGCTGATCGCCCCGCCCAGCACGTGGTAGCGGCCCCGGAACTCGCGGGTGCGCTCGACGGCCACCACGTCCTTCGGCTCCTCCACCACACAGATGACGGCGGGGTCGCGGCGCGGGTCGCGGCAGATGCCGCACTGCTCCTCCTGCGCCACGTTGCCGCAGGTGACGCAGAAGCGGACCTTCGCCTTGACCTCCATCAGGGCCTGCGCGAGACGCCGTACGTCGGTCGGCTCCGCCTGGAGGATGTGGAAGGCGATCCGCTGCGCGCTCTTGGGACCGACGCCGGGCAGCCGCCCCAGTTCGTCGATGAGGTCCTGGACCACGCCTTCGTACAACGGACTGCCGTCCTTCCTGGGTTCCTTGCAGTACGTACGGTAGTTGTCCGCCACCCGTCCTAGGAAGGCGGTGCGGGTGTCGCCCCGGCGACCTGCGGCGGAACGACCGGGGCGACGGGAACGACGGGAGCGGCCGGCGCGATCGCGACGGCCGGCGCCGCGAGGGTCAGAACGGCAGGCCCGGGATGCCGCCCCCGCCCAGGCCCTGGGCCAGCGGGCCCAGCTTCTGCTGCTGGAGGGCCTGCGCGTTCTCGTTGGCCGCCTGGACGGCCGCGACGATCAGGTCGGCGAGGGTCTCGGTGTCCTCCGGGTCCACCGCCTTCGGGTCGATCTTCAGGCCGCGCAGCTCGCCGGACCCGGTCACCGTGGCCTTGACCAGGCCGCCGCCGGCCTGGCCGTCGACCTCCGTGCCCGCCAGCTCCTCCTGGGCGCGGGCCAGATCCTGCTGCATCTTCTGGGCCTGCTGGAGCAACTGCTGCATGTTGGGCTGGCCACCACCGGGAATCACGATCAGCTCCTCTTACGGGCCTGGGGTCGAGACGGGTTTTTCCGCTCGGCACGAGCCTACGTGGTCTGTGCGGGTGTCGCCCCGGCACTCTTTCGAGTGAGTCTTCGGCGAGGTCTCCACCTGATCAAGGCCCCCTTACGGGCGTAAGGGCGAGGAAACCTTCCTCTTCGCCACCCGTCGGGAGGTAGGAAAGGTGCGGCGCATCAGGCGTCACCACGGGTCCCGCGGGTGACCGGGGCGCCGGTCGGGGTCGGTCGGGTTCAGGTCGGTCGGGTTCAGGAGGGAGTGCCGGGTGGGTCAGCAGCCGGAGATGCAACCCGAGGGTCCGCCTCAGGACGGGCGGGGCGAGGGCGCGGCCGGGCTGCGGCCGGGCGATCTGACCGGCCGGGCGTTGCCGCTCGGGGACTGGGGCGAGCCGGCGCAACGGCTGGACGAGCTGTACCGCTGGGTGGAGCAGCGGGCCCTGGAGACCTCGGCCTGGTACCTCGCCGACCGGGTGTGGAAGCGGCGGGGCGCGCGGGTGCTGCGGGCCGGGGCCGCGGCGGGGGCGGTCGCGGGGGCCGCGCTGCTGCTGCTGGACCTCACCGGGGTGCGGAGCGGGGTGGCTCCCTGGGGGTGTCTCGCGCTGCTGGCCGCGGTGGCGTGCGTGGCCGTGGACCGGTTCTTCGGGGTGACGTCCGGGTGGATGAGGGACGTGGCGACCGCGCAGGCCGTGCAGCGGCGGTTGCAGGTCTTGCAGTTCGACTGGGCGTCGGAGAGCGCGCGGGAGGTGCTGGGGCCGGCGGAGGGCACGGCGAGCGAGGCCGCCGAGCGGTGCCTGGGGGTGCTCCGGCGGTTCTCGGAGGACGTGACCGAGCTGGTGCGGGTGGAGACGGCGGACTGGATGGTGGAGTTCCGGACGGGGGCCGCGCCGCTCGGGATCCAGGGGGCGGTGGCGGGCGGCGGGCGGCCGGAGGCGGGGGTGCCGCAGGGGAGGTTTCCGTCGCCGCCGGGGGCCGGGAGCCGGCCGAACATGCCTCGGCAGCGGCCGCCGGAGCCTCGATGACGGCTGACGCCGCCCTCTTTCTTTCCGGTCCCCTGGGGGCTGCCGCCCCCAGACCCCCGCTTCGGCCCTTAAGGGGCCTCGTCCTCAAACGCCGGACGGGCTACTGGACGATGCGCACAGGCGCAGGCCCTCCGGGGTCCAGCACGGGAGGTGGCCGTGGGTGCGGATGACGTCCTGGCCGTTGCCGCGGGTGAGGTAGGTCAGGAAGCTCGATGCCAGGGAGTCGGCCGGGGGGCGGCCGTAGGTGTAGGCGTACTCGATCTCGCGGTACGGGTAGTCGCTGGTGCCGTCCTCGATGGCGTCGACGGAGGCGGGGTCGCCGTCGAGGCGCAGCGCGTGCAGGCCCTCGGCGCGGTCGGCGACGTTGAGTTCGCTGTAGCCGATGGCGCCGGGGGTGGCGGCGACGGTGGAGAGGACCTGCTCGGTGGAGTCGAGTTCGCAGCGCACGACGGAGGCCGTCGGGTCGTCCTTGTGCACGCAGTCGACGGAGGAGTTGGCGATCTCGCCCCGGCCCAGCACCTGACGCTGGAACACCTGCCGGGTCCCGGAGTTGGCGTCCCGGCTGACCAGGACCACCGGCAGGTCCGGGCCGCCGAGCCGGCGCCAGTTGGTGATCCGCCCGAGGTAGAGGCGGCGCACGTCCTCGGTGGAGAGGTCCGTCAGGGGGACGCCGTCGTGGACGACGAGGGCGAACACCGACACCGCCACCCGGTTCTCGCGCAGTTCGGCCAGGCCGGACGGTTTGGGACCGTCGGAGAGGGCCACGACGGGCGGGGAGCCGTCCTTCGCCCGGGTGCCCGCCGCGGTGAGCTCGCGGATGCCGGCGGTCGATCCGTGCGGGTCCACGGTGAGGTGCGCGCCCTCGCAGTCGCTCTCGTACTTGCGGGCCACCTCGCGGATCACCGGGGCGAAGGCCGTCGAGCCGGTGAGGGTGAGGCTGCCCCGCTCGCAGCCGATGGGCGGCGGGGTGTCGTCGCGGACGACGACCATCGTCGCGAGGGTGATCACGCAGAGGGTGAGGAGGAGGGAGATCAGCCGGGCCGCCCGGCTGAACAGCGGCGGGGTGTCGTCCGGGGTGGCGCTGCGGTTGGGGTGGACCTCGCCGTCGCGGATGCCGCCGTAGAGCCGTATGCCGTGGCCGACGTCGCCGCCCGACAGCAGGACCAGGAGCTTGAAGTGCTCGCGCGGGTTGAGCGGGACGCGCGGGATGCGCAGGGTGTTGTCCTCGTAGCCGAAGCCGCGGTCCGCGGTGAAGTGGTCCATGAGGTGGTCGGTGTCGGTCGGCTGGGTGACCGACACCCCGCGGATGGTGCGGTCGGTGAACACCGCGGTGAGCCCGTGGCGTTCGGGGCCGGTGTAGTCGTCGCGGGCGATGCCCTGCGAGCCGTCGTTCTCGATGCGCAGCAGGACGAGGGTGGCGGCCGCCATGCCGGGGGTCTCGTCGAAGAGGCCGAGACGGCGGTTGGGTCGGCCGGACCGGACGTCGTCGCCGATCGGGTTGTCCATCTGCACCCGGTAGCCGATCCGCTTGCGGCGCGGCACCCGGCGCTCGTACCAGACCATCGCGCCGGACGCGGCGATACCGAGGACGGCCGTCCCCACGGCCACGACGTTCTCAGCGTTCAGCCAGTCCACTGTGGGTGCCCCCGCCACTCCCGCCGGCCGGATCGTGGGGTCACCGTACGTCTGTCCGAGGGGACATTCCGGACGGGAGGGCGGGAGTTCGCCGGACGTTCACCGGCGGGTGTACGTCAGCTTCTCCCCGGTGGAGGTGTTCACGCGTTGCAGCCTGCCGTCGGACAGGAGGGTGACCTCGGTGGGGGCGCCCGGGGAGCAGGAGGAGAGCGGCTCGCCGGTGGTGACCGTGGACGGGCCGATCCGCAACGGGCCGTCGGAGGACGGCCGTTGGGTCAGCTCGGCGGTGAACTCGCAGTGGTAGGAGTCGCCCTCCGCGACGAGCGAGAGGACGGTGTCGCCCACCTCGCCCTGGGTGAGGGTGAGCCGGCGGGTGTCCGTGCCGCTCGCGCCGTCGACGGTCGTGGCCCAGGTGCCGAGGTAGTCCGCCGGGACCGCGCCGGCCGGCTCCGAGGCGGACGGCGAGGCCGACGGCCCACCGGACGCGGCCGGGGTGGCGGACCCGGTGCCGGAGGACGTGGAGGGTGCGGAGGCGGTCGGTGCCGGGTCGGGGCGCGCGGTGGAGTCGGCGCCGCCGCCGTTCATCAGCGCGTACACGGAGCCGCCCGCGGCCAGCGCGACGACCAGGGCGACCACGACCAGCAGCGCGGTCGTACGGCCGCTGCGGCGCGGCGGCTCCTGCGGCTCGTCCCCGTAGGGGCCGTACGGGGTGTACGGGGCGTACGAGGGGTACGGGCCCTCCCCGTGGGGGCCGGACGAGGGGTGCGGCTCGTTCCCGTACGGGGCGTGCCCGGAGTGCGGCAGGGTCGCGCCGGGGCCGCCGCCCGCCGTCGCGTACGGGTTGTGCGGGACGGGTCCCGGCCCCGGCACCGTCTGGGGGACCGGGGGCGCGGACTGCGGGTGCGGGCGGGGGTGGCCGTACGCCGGGTGGGCCGGGGGCGCGGTCGTGCCGCCGGCGCCCGTCGGCGGGGCGGCGGGCGGCGTGGGGGCGGCCGGGTACGGGACCGCGCCGCGTGGGCCGGAGTGCTCCGGCGCGGCCTCGGGGGCGCCGGCCGGGGACGCCCCGTCGCCCTCCGGGTTCTCCGTCTCCAGCAGCCGCACCGCGTGCCGGCCCAACTGGGCGACCAGGGTGTTCGGCAGCCAGGGCTCACGGGAGCGCCCCTCGGCGACGGTCTCGTGCGCGCCGGTGCGCTCCAGGAGCCACTCCAGGGACGGCCGGGCGGCCGGGTCCTTGCGCAGACAGGCGCGGACCAGGTCGGCGACGTCCTCGGAGAGGCCCGACAGGTCGGGTTCCTCCTCGGCGATGCGGAACATCAGCACGTGGACGCCGCTGTCGGCGGAGCCGAAGGGGTGCGTGCCGGTGGCGGCGTAGGCGAGGACGGAGCCGAGGCAGAAGACGTCGCACGCGGGTGTGATCCGGTCGCCGCGCACCTGCTCGGGCGCCATGAAGCCGGGCGAGCCGATCATCGCGCCGGTCCGGGTGAGGCCTCCGGCGTCGCCGCCGACCGTCTCCATGGCCCGGGCGACGCCGAAGTCGATGAGCCGGGGGCCCTCGATGGTGACCATCACGTTGGACGGCTTGAGGTCGCGGTGGACGATCCCGGCCGCGTGGATGTTGGTGAGCGCGTGGGCGAGCCCGGCGGCGAGGACGCGCACCGACCGCTCCGGCAGCGGGCCGTGGTCGTGGCCCACGACCTGCTGGAGGCTCGGGCCGGCGACGTAGCCGGTGGCGACCCAGGGCACGGCCGCCTCGGTGTCGGCGTCCAGGACGGGCGCGGTCCAGAAGCCGCCGACCCGCTGGGCGTTGCGCACCTCCTGGCGGAACCGCGCCCGGAACTCCTCGCGGGCCGCCAGCTCCGGCCGGACCAGCTTCACGGCGACGGTCCGGCCGCGGTCCGAGCGGGCGAGGTAGACCCGCCCCATCCCGCCGGCCCCCAGCCGCGCGAGCAGCCGGTATCCGCCGATGTGCTGCGGATCCTCCGCCCCCAGCTTCTCCATGGCCGCTCCCCCTTCCCCCCGCACGTGTGATCGAGCCGAGAATAATCCGGCCGTTCGGGGAGTCGAGCGGCGTGGTGTGTACGGTTCCATAACGGGGGCCGGTGGAAGGCGGCGGACGCCGCGCCGAGCGGATCGGTCCTCGGTACCGGTCCTCGGTACCGGCAGGGTCTGTCCTCGGTACCGGTCCTCGGTACCGGCAGGGTCGGTCCTCGGTACCGGCCGTCGACAACCTGTCGCGGAAAGCGCCCGTCCGCAGACATGACGCCGATATCGTTTCCGCATCGCGGACATCTACGCTCACCGCATGACCCCTCAGACCGACCCCCGGGCCGGCGCCGCCGTGAAGGCCGCCGACCGCGCGCACGTCTTCCACTCCTGGTCCGCCCAGGAACTCATCGACCCGCTCGCCGTGGCCGGCGCGGAGGGGTCGTACTTCTGGGACTACGACGGCAAGCGCTACCTCGACCTCACCAGCGGGCTCGTCTACACGAACATCGGCTACCAGCACCCGACGGTGGTCGCCGCGATCCAGGAGCAGGCCGCGCGCCTGGCCACCTTCGCGCCCGCCTTCGCCGTCGAGGCCCGTTCCGAGGCCGCCCGGCTGATCGCCGCACGCACCCCCGGCGACCTGGACAAGATCTTCTTCACCAACGGCGGCGCCGACGCCGTCGAGCACGCCGTGCGCATGGCGCGGCTGCACACGGGCCGGGCGAAGGTGCTCTCGGCGTACCGCTCGTACCACGGCGGCACCCAGCAGGCCGTGAACATCACCGGCGACCCGCGCCGCTGGGCCTCCGACGGCGCCTCCGCCGGGGTCGTGCACTTCTGGGCGCCGTTCCTCTACCGCTCCCGCTTCTACGCGCAGACCGAGGAGGAGGAGTGCGCCCGGGCGCTGGAGCACCTGGAGACGACCATCGCCTTCGAGGGGCCCGGGACGATCGCCGCGATCATCCTGGAGACCATCCCCGGCACCGCCGGGATCATGGTTCCGCCGCCCGGCTACCTGGCCGGCGTACGGGAGCTCTGCGACCGGTACGGCATCGTCTTCGTCCTGGACGAGGTCATGGCCGGCTTCGGCCGCACCGGCGAGTGGTTCGCCGCCGACCTGTTCGACGTCGTGCCCGACCTGATGACCTTCGCCAAGGGCGTCAACAGCGGATACGTGCCGCTCGGCGGTGTCGCCATCTCGGGCGCCATCGCGGAGACCTTCGCCAGGCGGCCCTACCCGGGCGGTCTGACGTACTCCGGGCATCCGCTGGCCTGCGCGGCCGCCGTCGCGACGATCAACGTCATGGCGGAGGAGGGGATCGTCGAGAACGCGAAGCGGCTGGGCGCCACCGTGGTCGGGCCGGGGCTGCGCGAGCTCGCGCGGCGCCACCCGAGCGTCGGCGAGGTGCGGGGCGTCGGCATGTTCTGGGCCGTCGAGCTGGTGAAGAACCGCGAGACGCGCGAACCGCTGGTGCCGTACAACGCGGCCGGTGAGGCGAACGCGCCGATGGCGGCCTTCGCCGCCGCGGCCAAGCAGGCCGGCGCGTGGCCGTTCGTCAACATGAACCGCACCCACTTCGTGCCGCCGTGCAACGCGAGCGAGTCCGAGGTGAAGGAGGGCCTGGCGGCACTGGACGCGGCACTGTCGGTGGCGGACGCGTACACGGAGTAGACGCCGGCCGGCGCGACCGGCGCGGGGCGGCGTCCGAACACGGAGAGCGCCCGGCCCCGTCGAACGCGTAAGGTGGCGTGCTCGTAGATGAGTACGAGTGTGTGTGCGAGTACGACCGCCGGCCCGGCCGGTGGCACGACGGCCACTGCGGCTGCCGGTACGACGGCCACCGCGGCTGCCGGTACGACCGCCGCTGCGGCGGTCGGTACGGCGGCCGGTCGGCTTCCGGTACGCGCATCCGCACCCGTGCGAGCGCGAGTGCCGGCGCGGTCCGCGCACGAGCACGCCACCGAACGTCCGCGACGAGGGAGACGCCCCGACCATGCCCGGCACCAGCGGCAGCGGCGCCGTGACCCGCAGCACCCTGCGGCAGCAGATCGCCGACGCGCTTCGCGACGAGGTGCTGGGGGGCCGGCTCCAGCCGGGCCAGGCGTTCACCGTGAAGGAGATCGCCGAGCAGTACGGCGTCTCCGCGACCCCGGTGCGCGAGGCCCTGGTCGACCTGTCGGCGCAGGGGCTGCTGGAGGCCGACCAGCACCGCGGCTTCCGCGTCCACGAGTACTCCGTCCAGGACTTCCGCGGCATGATCGAGGCGCGCAGCCTGATCACCGAGAGCATGTTCCTCGCCCTCGACCGGGACAGCCGGCGCCTGCGGGACGTGGAGGAGCCGCGGATCGCCGCCGCCGTCGCGGGCGTGCGCCGGCGCGGGGAGGAGGCCCAGCGGGCCGCCACCGCCGGTGACCTCACCGTCCTCATCGGCTACGACCTGCGGTTCTGGCGCGAGCTGAGTGCCCTGTTCGGCAACCCGTACATCGCGGACTTCCTGCACCGGCTGCGGGTGCAGTCCTGGGTGTGCCTCGTGCAGCACCTGCGGCGGCTGACCGAGCTGCGCGGCCGCCTGTGGTCCGGCCACACCGAACTGGTCGACGCCCTGCGCCGGCACGACACCGCCACCGCCCGCTCGATGCTCGACGCCTACCACGCCCACTCGATCGCGCTGATCGAGCGGCCGGCGGCGGAAACGGGATGAGCGCCCCGTCGGCCGATCCTGGCCGTCCTGGTAGGTGAGCGGGCGGTGGATGGGTAGGGGACCTGCACGCGGAAACGTACGAGGGGCGCCGTGGCGTGCCGCACCGACTACCCTTCGCAGACCGGGCAATGGCAAAGGCAACGCCAACAGCAACGCACCGACGGCAATGCAATGGCAATGGCAATGGCAATGGCACGACGATCGCGCTAGGTGAGGAGCTCTCTTTGGCCTGTGACCTGTGGCTGGTACCGCTCGTCGACGTGTTGTGCCACACCCCCGACAACCCGTTCGCCGAGGAACTCGCGCAGTACAACAAGGTGCTCGCCGAGTCGGGACTCCCGCCCGTGCCGGTGTACCAGTACATGCCGGGCCTGTCCGGCGACGTCGCCCCCGTGGCCGGCTTCGACTACGACGCCCTGCACTTCCTGCGGCGCGCCTACCTGTTGCAGGTGTGCGGCCTGCCGGTCACCCCGGTCGACGAACTCGGCGGCGACTACGAGCAGCTCCTGGAGATGTTCGAGTCGACGGCCCAGCAGTCCCACCTGGTGTGGCACTACGACCACGCGGGCGCGTACGTCCCCGTCGACTTCCCGCATCCGCTCTCCAACGACGACCTCCTCGCCGGAGGCGGCCCGCTGGGCTCCTCGCAGGCCCTGCTGCGCGAGCTGGAGTACGTCGCCCCGTCGATCGGCATCGACCCGGCGAACCCCCCGGCGGCCCCCCAACCCCCCGCAGCCCCGACCGAGTTGGAGGAACCGGCCGTTCCCGCGCCGTACGACCCCAGCCCGTTCGCCCGTGAGCGGCACGTGTGGCTCGGGCTGCACGCCGCCGCGACCCGGAGCCTCGCGCAGGGGTCGATGATCGTGTTCAGCTGAGGCGCGGCACCGTTCAGGACACGCCCGTCCGCCGGACGTCTCCCGTGTGGTCCTCCCACCCGTAGACCAGTTTCACGCCCCCCGCGACGAGCAGGACGGCGAGGCCGGGGACCAGCCACCAGGGAATGCCGGACCACACGCCCAGGAGCCCGACGACGAAACAGACGATCCCGGTGATGATGAGCAGCCGCTTGCCGTAGGGCCGCCAGACGAACCGCTCGTGGCGGCCCGGACGCAGCAGCCGCGCCGTGCCGAACACCAGCCCCAGGACGGCCAGGAGACCGGCGCCCGTGCCGAGGGCGGCCGCCATCTGGGGTTCGTCGCGCGGCTCGGCGGCGGTGCTCTGCCGGACGCCGTCCTTGCCGATCGTCATGACCGCGCCGCGCCAGACCGTGCCGGTGACCCGGTCGCCCGGCACGAGTTCCACCAGCAGGGGGTCCCGGTCTCCGAAGTCCACGACGCCGTCCCAGAAGGGAGTGCCGGACAGGGCCGCCCGGTACTCGGGGTGCCTGCCCTTCTTCACTCTCGTGCCCTCGACGGTGAACGAGACCGTCCGCAGGCAGTCCTCGGAGCGCCGGCTCGCCGCGCGGTCGGGGCACGGCGCGGCCGCGGTGTACTCCCGGTAGAGATCCAGGTCGGTCCGCAGCCAGGTGGCGAAGGCGAACCAGCAGGCCGCCGCCGAGACCAGGGACACCGCGATCAGCAGCGCCCCCTGGAAACGAGTCACGATCATCGTCCCGCCACCCCCGTCGACACGGCTGCCGTTTCCGTCCGTCGCCCACAGGAGACGATCAACGGGGCGCAAGCGGTTTCACCCTGTACCGGAACGGCCGGGGCCGGTCCGGGATGTCCCGGACCGGCCCCGGCCGGCGTGACGGTGTGCCGACCTGCCCACGTGTGTCGGCGTGCGGTCTACAGGAACGAGTTGATCTCGATCGTCTCGTCCCGGCCCGGGCCCACGCCGATCGCGGAGATCGGGGCGCCGGACATCTCCTCCAGCGCCTTGACGTAGTTCTGGGCGTTCTTCGGCAGGTCGGAGAACGACTTCGCCTTGGTGATGTCCTCGGACCAGCCGGGGAGGGTCTCGTAGACCGGCTTCGCGTGGTGGAAGTCGGACTGGGAGTACGGGAGTTCCTCGACGCGCTTGCCGTCGATCTCGTACGCCACGCAGACCGGGATCTCCTCCCAGCCGGTGAGGACGTCCAGCTTGGTGAGGAAGAAGTCCGTGAGGCCGTTGACGCGGGTGGCGTAGCGGGCGATCACCGCGTCGAACCAGCCGCAGCGGCGGTCACGGCCGGTGGTGACACCGCGCTCGCCGCCGATGCGGCGCAGCGCCTCGCCGTCCGCGTCGAACAGCTCGGTCGGGAACGGGCCGGCGCCGACGCGGGTCGTGTACGCCTTGAGGATGCCGATGACGCGGCTGATCTTCGTCGGTCCGACGCCCGCGCCGGTGCAGGCGCCGCCGGCGGTCGGGTTGGAGGAGGTGACGAAGGGGTACGTGCCGTGGTCGATGTCGAGGAGGGTGCCCTGCCCGCCCTCGAAGAGGACGACCTTGTCGTCCTCCAGGGCCTGGTTGAGCACCAGGACCGTGTCGGCGACGTACGGCGCCAGCTTGTCGGCGTAGCCGAGCAGCTCCTCCACGACCTGGTCGACGGCGATCGCCCGGCGGTTGTAGAGCTTGGTGAGCAGCTGGTTCTTGACGTCGAGCGCCGCCTCGACCTTCTGCTGGAGGATCGACTCGTCGTACAGGTCCTGCACACGGATGCCGACGCGGTTGATCTTGTCGGCGTAGGTCGGTCCGATGCCGCGGCCCGTGGTGCCGATCTTGCGCTTTCCGAGGAAGCGTTCCGTCACCTTGTCGACAGTGACGTTGTACGGCGTGATGATGTGCGCGTTGCCGCTGATCATGAGCTTCGACGTGTCGACGCCGCGCTCGTTCAGACCGCTCAGCTCGGAGAGCAGGACCGACGGGTCGACGACGACGCCGTTTCCGATGACGGGCGTACATCCGGGGGAGAGGATCCCGGAGGGGAGGAGGTGGAGTGCGTACTTCTGGTCGCCCACGACGACCGTGTGGCCGGCGTTGTTGCCGCCCTGGTAACGCACTACGTAGTCCACCGAGCCACCGAGCAGGTCGGTGGCCTTCCCCTTGCCCTCGTCACCCCACTGAGCACCGAGCAGCACAAGTGCGGGCACGCGCGTACACCCCTTCCGGGTGGGGCATGTCCAGGGTCAGGGGCGTACGCGAAGGCGCTTACCACCGCGTGCACCGCGACCGTCGTTGGCCGCCACGCGACCGTCACCGGTCGCACACCGTCGGACCCGGATGCCCCGGAATAGACGAAGCCCCTGGCGCAATAGCGCAAGGGGCTCTTGCACAAAGATGCTACCCGAGGAAGCGAGGCAGGACCGAGGTGGCGACTTTCGCGACGCCGGACCAGCTGCTGGTGATCATCGATCCGGTCGCCCGGACGACGGACGGAGAGTCCGTGAGAATCGCGAAAGACGTGCTCAGCGCGGGTGCGGCGGCGAAAGTGTGCCTTCCGGAGGGGCCGGAGGAATTTGCCCGCATGCTGGACCGCCGGGGCTCCCGGAGGCCGGTGGTCGTCGGTGACGACCGCGCCCTGAGCCGGGCGGTGGCCCTGCTGCACCGCCGGCGGGAGCTCGCCGACTGCGTGCTGTCGGTGGTGCCGGTGGGTGGCTCCCTGGGCGTCGCGCACGCCCTGGGGGTGCCCACGGGGGCCGTGGCGGCGGCGCGGGCGGTGCTCGAAGGGGCCGAGCGGCGGCTGGACCTGCTCGTCGACGACAGCGACGGGGTGGTGCTGGGGGCGCTGCGCATCCCGCCGGTGCCGCTGGCCCCGCGGGACGCGCCGGACGGTGCGGCCGCCCCGGGCGGGGCGCACGCGCACCCCTGGCTGCGGACCTGCCAGCACCTGGTACGGACCCTGGTGCCGGCGCGGCCCGCCCGGGGCGCCTCCGCCCCTCCCCCGCCCGGCCCGGCCCGGCTGCGGGTCGAGGTCGACGGCGTGACACTGGTCGACCTGGGCCAGCCGGTCGAGGAGGTCGCGGTGACCCCCGACGCCACCGGCACGGCGACGGTCGAGGTGCGCCCGCTGTCCCTGGGCGCCGAGGCGTCACCGCTGGAGGCCCGGGGCCGGACGGTGACCGTCTCGGGCGCGGACTTCCGCTACCGGGCGGACGCGTCGGTGGTGGGCCCGGTCCGCAGGAGGACGTGGACGGTGCTGGAGGGCGCGCTGGGGCTGGTGCTGCCGGGGCGGTGAGGGGGCGCGGCACCGCCGGAGCGCCGGGCGGTCCTTCACCGAGCCCGGTCCTGGCCCTGACGGGTCCGGCCGCGGGACTGGTGGCGGCCGGCGCCGCCGCGCTGCACCGACGGGACCTGACGACGTGAGGCGACTCAGCCGAGCCCGGGCGACGGGAGGCAGCTCAGCCGAACCCCGACGACGGGAGGCAGCTCAGCCGAACCCGGGCGACGGGAGGCAGCTCCAGCCGAACCCCGACGACGGGAGGCAGCTCCAGCCGAACCCCGACGGCCTGAGGCAGCTCCAGCCGAACCCCGACGACGGGAGGCAGCTCCAGCCGAACCCCGACGGCCTGAGGCAGCTCCAGCCGAGCCCGGGCGACGGGAGGCAGCTCACAGCCGAGCCCCGACGGCGTAAGGCGGCTCAGCCGAGCCCCGACGGCGTGAGGCGGCTCAGCCGACCGTCACGCTCAGCCCCTCCAGCCCCCTGATCACGAAGTTCGGCTTGCGCGACGGCTCCGCCGCCAGGGTCAGCGCCGGGGCCCTCTCCAGCAGGGCCCGCATCGAGGCGGCCAGTTCGATGCGGGCCAGGGGGGCGCCGATGCAGTAGTGGATGCCCGCGCTGAAGGAGATGTGCGGGTTCTCCGCCCGGGTCAGGTCCAGGCGGTCCGGGGCGGCGAAGACCGACGGGTCGCGGTTGGCGGAGCCGAACAGCATCGCGATCTCCGCGCCCCGCGGGATCGTCGTGCCGTCGATCTCGATGTCGTCGAGGACCCAGCGTTCGAAGAGCTGGAGCGGGGTGTCGTAGCGCATCAGCTCCTCCACGGCGGAGGGCACCAGGGAGTGGTCCGCGCGCAGGGCCGCCAGCTGGTCCGGGTTGCGGAACAGCGCCCACCAGCCGTTGACCGTGGCGTTCACGGTCGCCTCGTGGCCGGCGTTCAGCAGGAGCACGGCCGTCGAGATCATCTCCTGCTCGGTGAGCCGGTCGCCCTCGTCGTGGGCGGCGATCAGACCCGAGATCAGGTCCTCGCCGGGTTCCCTGCGGCGGGCCGCGATCAGCTCCCGCAGGTACGCGGAGAACTCGACCGAGGCCCGCACCGCCCGGCGGGCCGTCTCCTCCGACGGACCCAGCTCGTACATCCCGCAGATGTCCGCCGACCAGGGCCTCAGCGGGGCCCGCTCCGACGCCGGGATGCCCAGCATCTCGGCGATCACCGCCACCGGCAGCGGTTCGGCGACGTCCGTCAGCAGGTCCCCGCCGCCGGCCGCCACCAGCCCGTCCACCAGCTCGCCGGCCAGCCGCTCCACGTACGGTTTCAGCCGCTCGACCGTGCGCGGGGTGAACGCCTTCGACACCAGGCGCCGGATGCGGGTGTGGTCCGGCGGCTCCAGGTCGAGCATCCCGTGGTCGTTGAGCGTGTGGAACGGCTCGTGCTCCGCCGGGGGCGCCGTCCGCCCGAAGTCCTCGTGCGTGAACCGGTGCTGGTAGGTCCGCCCCAGCCGCCGGTCGCGCAGCAGCGCCGAGACGTCCGCGTGGTGCGGCACCAGCCACTGGTCGGTGGGCTCGTACCGGATCACCCGGCCCCGCTCCCGCAGCTCGGCGTAGGCCGGGTACGGGTCGGCCACGAACGCCGGGTCCCAGGGATCGAAGCGAAGATCGTCGACTGCTGCCATGACCGGACGCTACCCGTCGGCGGCCCCGCTGACCAGGGGGGTCAGGCGGCAGGGGACCAGGGGCGTCTCACCCCGGCGTCGTCACCAGCCGCGCCTCGTACACGAACACCGCCCCCGCACGCCTCACCACGCCAGCTGCGCGATCTCCTCCGCCACCACCGCGCACGCGTCCGCCACCGGGTCGATCAGCGGGAAGTGCCCGACGTCCTCCAGCAGCGTCACGCCCACCACCTCCCCCGCCTTCGCCGCCGCCTCCGCGTAGGACTCGGCGACCTCCTGCGGGACGACCAGGTCGGTGCGGCCCTGCACCAGGGTGGTGGCGATGCCGGTCGGCAGCAGCAGCGCGGGGTCGGCGTACGGCTGCCGCTCGGCGACGTGCTCGTCCCCGCCCAGGAGCTGGCGGCACGCGCCCCCGCAGACGTCCAGTTTCCCGGCGACCTCGAAGTCCGCGATCGGGGCGAGCGCGACGACGCCGCGCAGCGGGGCGGGGCCGCCGGTGCGCCAGGGCGCGTCGGCGGGCAGCACGTGCCGGGCCGCGGCCCACAGGGCGAGGTGGCCGCCCGCGGAGTGGCCGGTGAGGACGGTGCGGCGCGGGTCGGCCTGCGGCAGGGCCCGGCGTACGAGGGCGGGCAGGGCGTCGAGCGCGGCGGCGACGTCGTCGAAGGTGTCGGGCCAGCGGCCGGCGACCGGCGCCTTCTCCCCCGGGGCCTCGCCCGCCGCGCCCCGCCGGTACTCCACGTTGGCCACGGCGAACCCCCGCCGGGCCAGGAAGCCGGCGAACGGCGTGATGTGCCGCCGGTCGTACGGCGCCCGCCACGCGCCGCCGTGCAGGACGACGACCAGCGGGGCGGCGCCGCCGGGGGCGCCCGCCCCGGCCGTGGCCCGCGGCGCGTAGAAGTCGATCACCTGGTCGGGGTGGTCGCCGTAGGCGGCGGTGGTGTCGGGGTCGACCGCCGGGTGCGAGAAGGCCGACTCCTCTTCGGCGGCGGCCCGGGCTGCGACGACGTCGTCCGGCATGCTCCAACCTCTCAGCAACGTAACGTAATTGGACGGGACGGATGTGGCGGACCAGGTGGGGATTCGGCCGTTGGCGGGGACGGTACCAGGCCGGTGACGTGCGCGGACACGGGGATGTCACGCTCGGTGAGGGATCAGGGGTTCTGACGTCCCGTCACGCCGATCAGCGGGGCGTGGAGGAGGTCGACATGTCCGGCGAACCCGGCACGGCAGGCCCTGGAGGCCGCACGGCACGGGTCCGTACGGCCGTGCCGCGGGCGTCCACGGCAGGCGTCCACGGCGGGGGCGCCGATGAGGGCGCCGATGAGGGCGCCGACGGGGGGGCGCCGACGAGGGCGCTGATGGGGGGCCGATGAGGGGGCCGACGGGGGCCTCCGCACCCGGTGACCGCCCGACGCGCGGCCCCCCAGCGCCCCCCGCCCGCGCTAGCTGGCCCTCACCACCGCCCCCAGCACCCGCGCCGCCCGCTCCACGTCCGCGAAGCCCACGTACAGCGGGGTGAAGCCGAAGCGGAGGACGTCCGGGTGGCGGAAGTCACCGACGACGCCCCGGTCGATCAGGCGCTTCATGATGTCCCCGGCGATGGGGGCACCGCCCGCTCGAGCGGAGCCGAGAGTGGGGGTGCAGCGCAGGGCCACCTGGCTGCCGCGTTCCTCGTGGGCGACCGGCGTCACGGACTCCAGGCGCCCGGCGGGGAGGTAGGCCGCCACGCACTCCAGGAAGAAGTCCGTCAGCGCGAGGGACTTCGCGCGGACGGCCTCGATCGACACGCCCCGCCAGACGTCGAGCGCCGCCTCCAGCGCGAGCATCGACAGGATGTCGGGCGTCCCGACGCGCCCGCGCGCGGCGCCCGGGGCGGGCTCGTACCCGGGGTGCATGCCGAAGGGCTCCGCATGGGAGTTCCAGCCCGGCAGCGGGGAGTCGAAGCGGTCCTGGAGACCGCGCCGGACGTAGAGGTACGCCGGTGAACCCGGCCCGCCGTTCAGGTACTTGTAGGTGCAGCCGACCGCGAGGTCCACGCCGTGCTCGTCGAGGCCGACGGGCAGGGCGCCCGCGCTGTGGCACAGGTCCCAGACGGTGATCGCGCCCGCCGCGCGCACGGCGGCGGTCAGCCCCGGCAGGTCGTGCAGCCGGCCGGTGCGGTAGTCGACGTGGTTCAGCAGCACCGCGGCCGTACGGTCCGACAGCGCCGCCGGCACCTCCGGCGGGGTCACCGGCCGCAGGGTGCGTCCGGTGAGCCGGGCCGCCGACCCGGCGATGTACCCGTCGGTCGGGAAGGTCGTCGCGTCGACGAGGATCTCGTCGCGGCGGTCGTCCACGAGACGCACGGCGCCCACGAGCGCCTTGAAGACGTTGACGCTCGTCGAGTCCCCGACCACGATCTGCCCGGCCGCCGCCCCCACCAGCGGGGCGATCCGGTCGCCGATCCGCTCCGGCGCCGTCCACCAGCCGCTCTCCTCCCAGGAGCGGATGCGCAGCTCCCCCCACTGGCGGCGTACGACGTCCTCGACGCGGCCGGGGACGGACACCGGCAGGGCGCCCAGGGAGTTGCCGTCGAGGTAGACGACCGGGTCGCCCGCCTCCGGGCCGGACGCGGGGTCGAGGAGGAACTCGGCGCGCTTCGCGGCCAGCTCGTCACCGGCGTCCAGCTCGCCCGCCCTGAGGGTCAGGTCAGACATGGGACCTCGCCGTCCACAGCTCGGGGAACACGTTCTTGCGCGCGCGCTTCTCCAGCCAGGCCACTCCGGCCGAGCCGCCCGTGCCGGTCTTCGCGCCCATCGCGCGGCGGGTGGCGACGAGGTGGTCGTTGCGCCAGCGCCACACCAGCTCGGCGACATCGGTCAGCGCCTCGCCGAGGCGGGCCAGCTCGTCGCTCTCGTCGCCCGCGTAGAGGGCGGTCCACACCGCCTCCACCTCCGGCGACGGCTCGTACCGGAGCGCGACGTCGCGCCGCAGGACGGAGTCCGGGACCGCGTGCCCGCGGCGGGCCAGCAGCCGCAGCACCTCGTCGTACAGGCTCGGCTCGTGCAGCGCCTTCTCCAGCTCGGCGTGGACGCGGGGCGCGCCCCGGTGCGGGACCAGCATCGACGCGGACTTCTCGCCGAGCAGGAACTCCATCCGCCGGTACATCGCCGACTGGAAGCCGGACCCCTCACCGAGGGCGGAGCGGTACGCGTTGAACTGGGCGGGGGTGAGCTGGGCGAGCGGCCGCCAGGAGGCGTTCAGCGCCTCCAGCTCCCGTACGGAACGTTTCAGCGCGGCGGTCGCCACCGGCACCCGGTCCTGGCGCAGGGCCTGCGCCGCCGTCTCCCACTCGTGGACGATGACGGTGAACCACAGCTCCATCACCTGGGTCGTGACCAGGAAGACCATCTCTCCGGGGTCGTCGGAGAGGGTGTGCTGGAGGTGGGTGAGCACGTCGGCCTTGACGTAGTCCTCGTACGGCGTCGTGCCGTCGAAGTCGAGATGCGGGGTCTCGGGCTCGTGCGGTTCCTGAGCCTCATGGGACATCGCTGTCTCCTGTTGTGTACTCCGGGTAGCGGTCCGCCCCTGCCGTTACCGACACGGGGGCCCCGGTCCCCACGGGCATCCTCCGTATCGTCCCCCGAAAGCGCAAGGCCCGCCCGGTCACACCGGGCGGGCCCGCCACGCCGGCCCGCCCCACGTCAGGTGGGGTGGGCCGTCGACATCACGCCTAGCCCAGCGTCTGGGCCGCCGTCGGCGAGGAGTCCTTCAGGAACTGCGAGCAGCGCTCGTACTCCTCCTGCTCGCCGATCGCCTGCGCGGCCCTTGCGAGAGCGTGCAGGGCGCGCAGGAAGCCGCGATTCGGCTCGTGCTCCCAGGGAACGGGGCCGTGGCCCTTCCAGCCGTTGCGGCGCAGAGAGTCCAGGCCGCGGTGGTAGCCCGTACGGGCGTACGCGTACGACTCGACCACGCTGCCCCGCTCGAACGCGTCGTCGGCGAGCTGGGCCCAGGCGAGGGAGGAGGTCGGGTGCCCGGCGGCGACGTCGGCGGGCGCCGTGCCGGCGGCGAGGAGCTCACGGGGCTCCGGGTCGTCGGGGAGGTGCGTCGGGGGCGGGCCCCCGAGGAGGTTCTCGTGAATGGACATGGGTCCAGTCTGGCCGATCGGCTCACCGCCCCGCCTCCAACGGAGGTGCCGTCACGCTGCCGTGACACCGGCACTCCGGCCGCCGGCAGCCCGGCCCCGGCCGCCGCACCGTCGCGAATGCCACCCCGGCGCCCACCACGAGCACGCCCGCGCACACCACCATCGCCCGCCGGAACGCCCCCTCGAAGGCCTCCGCGGAGCGGTACGCCTCCGGGCCCATCCCCGTGACCAGGGGCAGCGCGGCCACGGCGATCAGGCCGGCCGCGCGGGCGGCCGCGTTGTTGACGCCGCTGGCCAGACCCGCGCGGCTGACGTCCACCGAGGCCAGGACGGTCGCCGTGAGCGGGGCGACCAGGGTGACCATGCCGAGGCCGAGGACCAGCACGGCGGGCAGGACGTCCACCGCGTAGGAGGCGCCGGGGCCCACCCGGAGCATCAGCAGCATGCCCGCGGCGCACAGCAGCGGGCCCACGGTGAGCGGCAGGCGCGGGCCGATCCGGTCGGCGAGCGCACCGGAGCGCGCCGACAGCAGCAGCATCAGCGCGGTCGTCGGCAGCAGTGCCGTACCGGCGCCGACGGCGGAGTAGCCGGCCACGGTCTGGAGCTGGAGCGCGGAGAGGAAGAAGAACCCGCCGAAGGCCGCGTACACGCACAGGGTGACCAGGTTGACCGCCGTGAACTGGCGGGAGGCGAAGACGTCCAGCGGCAGCATCGGGTCCGGGCTGCGCCGCTCGACCAGGACGAAGGCCACCCCGGCGGCGACCCCGGCCACCGCCGCGACGGCGACGGCCGGCGTCCCCGTGCCCGCCTCGATCAGCGCGTACGTCACCAGCCCGAGCGACAGCGCGGCCAGGACGGCGCCGGGTACGTCGAAGCGGCCGTGGGCGCGCCGGTCGCGCGACTCGGGGACGTGGCGCAGGGCCACCGGGACGCACGCCAGCGCCAGGGGGACGTTCAGCCAGAACACCCACCGCCAGCCGGGCCCGTCCACCAGCCAGCCGCCCAGGAACGGCCCCACGGCCGCCCCGACGCCCCCGAAGCCGGACCACAGGCCGACGGCCCGCCCCCGGTCGTCGGGGTGGAAGGAGGCCTGGATGAGGGCGAGCGAGCCGGGGGTGAGGAGGGCGCCGCCGACGCCCTGCAACGCCCGTGCCGCGACCAGGACGGCCGCGTTCGGCGCGAGACCGCACAGGAGGGAGGCGGCGGCGAACCACACCACGCCGACCACGAACACCTTCCGGCGGCCGACACGGTCGCCGAGCGAGCCGCCCAGCAGGATCAGACCGGCCAGCGTGACCATGTACGCGTTGACCGTCCACTGGAGGGCGGCCAGGTCGGCGTCGAGGTCACGGCCGATGCTCGGCAGGGCGACGTTGACGACGGTGGAGTCCAGCATGGCCATGCTGGAGCCGAGGACCGTGGTGAGCAGGATCCACGTGCCCTGGGGCGAGGCCAGCCGGACGTCGGGCATGGCCCCAGGTATACAGCGAGCCCGGTGCCGGGGCACCGGGCTCGTCCGCCATCAGCCGTACGAGGACCTACTTGATCTTCGTACCGGCCGACCGCAGGTTCTGCGTCGCCTCGACGACCCGGGCGGCCATGCCGGCCTCGGCCAGCTTGCCCCAGGTCCGCGGGTCGTAGGTCTTCTTGGAGCCGACCTCGCCGTCGACCTTGAGGACGCCGTCGTAGTTCTTGAGGATGTGGTCGGCGACCGGACGGGTGAAGGCGTACTGGGTGTCCGTGTCGATGTTCATCTTGACGACGCCGTTCTCCAGCGCGGTCGCGATCTCCTCCTCCGTGGAGCCGGAGCCGCCGTGGAAGACGAAGTCGAACGGCTGCGAGCCGGCCGGCTGCCCGAACTTGGCGGCGACGCCCTCGTTCAGCTCCTTCAGCAGGTCGGGGCGGAGGACGACGTTGCCCGGCTTGTACACGCCGTGGACATTGCCGAAGGACGCGGCGAGCAGGTAGCGGCCCTTCTCGCCGAGGCCGAGGGCCTCCGCCGTGCGGATCGCGTCCTCGACCGTGGTGTACAGGGAGTCGTTGATCTCGTGCGAGACGCCGTCCTCCTCGCCACCGGTCGGGGTGATCTCGACCTCGAGGATGATCTTCGCGGCGCGGGCCTTCTCCAGCAGTTCCTGCCCGATGGCCAGGTTGTCGGCCAGGGTCTCCGCGGAGCCGTCCCACATGTGGGACTGGAACAGCGGGCCGAGACCGGCCTCGACGCGCTTGCGGGAGATCTCCAGCAGCGGACGCACGTACCCGTCGAGCTTGTCCTTCGGGCAGTGGTCGGTGTGCAGGGCGACCGTGACCGGGTACTTCTCGGCGACGATGTGCGCGAACTCGGCGAGGGCGACCGCGCCCGTCACCATGTCCTTGCTGTACTGGCCGCCCAGGAACTCGGCGCCGCCGGTCGAGATCTGGATGATGCCGTCGCTCTCCGCCTCCGCGAAGCCGCGCAGAGCCGCGTGCAGGGTCTGGGTCGAGGTGACGTTGATGGCCGGGTAGGCGAACTTGCCTGCCTTCGCCCGGTCGAGCATCTCGGTGTAGACCTCGGGGGTTGCGATGGGCATTCGTCCGCTCCTTGGGTGTGCGGGTTGGCGTTCAGCTGCTTACGGCCCTGACCTAGACCTTGGGTGCGACGTCATCGTCGTGCCCATCTTTCCAGACATGCGCGGTCGGTCCACGCGCCGGTCAAGTCCAGGTCAAAGTCGGTCGTCAGTCCAGACCCAGTTCATCCTTCGAGAAGGCGAACAGGTACGGCACCCCCGCACCCTCCTGGATCTTCTCGGCGGCACCGGTCGCCCGGTCCACGATGGTCGCGACGGCCACGACCTCGGCACCCGCCTCGCGCACGGCCTCCACGGCGGCCAGCGGCGAACCGCCGGTGGTGGAGGTGTCCTCCACCACCAGGACCCGGCGGCCCGTGATGTCCGGCCCCTCCACGCGCCGCTGGAGCCCGTGCGCCTTGGCCGCCTTGCGCACCACGAAGGCGTCCAGCCGGCGGCCGCGCGCCGCGGCGGCGTGCAGCATGGCCGCGGCGACCGGGTCGGCGCCCATGGTCAGGCCGCCCACGGCGTCGAACTCCAGCTCGGCGGTCAGGTCCAGCAGCACCTCGCCGACCAGCGGGGCGGCCACCCCGTCGAGGGTGATGCGGCGCAGGTCGACGTAGTAGTCGGCCTCCAGGCCCGACGACAGGGTCACCTTGCCGTGCACCACGGCCTTGTCCTTGATCTGCTCCAGCAGCGCGCCACGTACGTCACTCATACGGCCAGCTTAGAGCCGTGTACGGCCGGCTCAGAGACGGGTCCAGCGCCAGGTGGTGGTGGCCTCCAGCGGCTCCAGCGGCGTGACCAGGCGGGGGTGGGTGTTCAGGCCGTCGGGCGGGCCGGTCTGCGGCTCCACGCACACGGCCGCCTCCTGCTCGTCGTAGACGACGACCCACCGCTCCGGGCTGGTCACCTCCAGCCGGAGCCGCTCCGGCCAGGTGAGGGTGACGTGGACGCCGTCCGGCATGCCGAAGCAGTCGTCCCAGGGGCCCGGCTTCGGGTCGATCCGGTGGCCGGTCGGCAGGTGGTCGTCGCCGCGCTCCTCCTGCCAGGCCGGGTCGAAGGCGACCCGCACCCGCTCGCCGTCCGCGCCGTCGAGGGTGCGGTTGAACCAGGGGTGCCAGCCGATCTGCGCCGGGAACGACGAGCCGTACGTCTCCACCGCCATGGTCAGCGTCAGCGCGTCCTCGGCGAGCGCGACCACCTGGGTGACCCGGCCGGGGTAGGGCCAGGGCTCCACCAGGTCGTACGTCAGGACCGCCTCGTCGGCCGACCTGCGGGCGACCCGCCAGGCGCCGTCGCGGACGGTGCCGTGGATGGCGTGCGGCGGGGAGTTGAGCGGCATCTGGTGGACGGTCGCGCCGTCCCGGAACCGGCCGTCCCGGACCCGCCCGCACCAGGGCACCATCGGGAAGCAGCCGAAGCGCTCCCCCTGCCGCAGCAGTTCCGCACCGCCGACGCGCAGCCCTCCGACCCGTCCGCCGTTGCCGGGCTGCACGGTCACCTCCGCGTCACCCGCGGTCAGCGTGATGTCTTCGTCGCTCACGGGACGACCCTATCGAGGCGATCAGGGGTACGTCGGCTTCACCGGCGGCGGCGCAGCGCCCTGCCGACCACGATCGCCGACGCCACCACCAGCGCGGCGGCCGGGCCCGCCCAGCGCAGGGTGCTGTTCGGGGTGACGGTCTGCGCGGCCGGGACGGGCGCGTACCGGCCGCGGGGCGGGGCGTGGTCGACCTCCTCGGCACTGCGCCCGATCATCGTCCGGCGGGCGTGCGCGGCCTCGGCGGGGGGTTCGGAGGAGGGGGGGAGGCCGCCCAGACCGTCCATCTCGTCGGCTTCGTCCACCTCGTCGGCTTCGTCCTCTTCGCCGAGGCCGTCGACGTCGTCGAGTCCGTCGATGTCGTCCAGGTCGCCGCCGTCGTCCACGGCATCGGCCCCGCCGTCGATGTCGTCGGCCAGGTCCGATCGGGGGATGCCGGTGTCGGGGACGGCCGGGGGCTCGTCGGCGGGGAGCGGCCGCTCGGGCTCGGGCGCGGCCCCGGCGTCCGCCGCCTCGGCTGCGGCTCCGGCTCCGGCTCCGGCTCCCAGGTTCTCCGCGAAGCGGTTCAGCAGGCGTACGACCGCGCCGTCCACCGCCTCGCCGGGCTGCTGGGCGATCCGGCCGTCCGCGGAGGCGGTGCCATCGAAGCCGAGCGTGGTGCCGTCCTCGGACGCCCCGAGCCGCACGGTGAGCGCGAACTCGACCGTGCCCGTGCCGCGCACCTCGCTCGCGTCGCCCTCCACGGCGTGGGTGCCGTCCTCCCGGGCGGTGACGCGCAGGGTGCCCCGGTAGGTGATCGTGTGGCCGCCGACGCGCACCTTCAGCCGGCCCGCGACGGGCTCGCTCCCGGCGTCCTGCTGGAGTCCGGGGACCGCCCGGGCCACCTGTGCGGGATCGGCGAGGGCCGCCCGCAACCGCTCGACGGGAACCGGAACGAACACCTCATGCTCCATGGAAGCGGAGCCTACCCACGGCGTGTGGAAAAGCACCCGCCGAAACCATGATTCGCACCGCCGCCGCGCCCGCCTCGCGTACCCTCCCGCGCCCGCCTCGCCTACCCTCCCCGCCGCGCCCGCGCCCGCGTCCGCGTCCGCCGTCAGTACCGCGGGTGCACCAGCGTGGAGGCGCGCACGCCCGGTACCGGCCGCCCCGGCGGCCGCTCGTCGTGGTGCGGGCGCAGCGGTGGCGGGTCCGCGGTGCCGGCCAGGACGAAACCCCAGTCGCGGGGGGCGCGGGAGGTGTCCTCGGTGCGGTCGGGGCCGGTGGTGACGCCGGTGTCGCGGCTGTCGACCCGGTAGGGGGTGGTGTGCAGGCCCGCCGCGCGCAGGGTCGTCTCGACCGTCCAGAAGACGCGGCGGCGGGAGGCGACCGGTCCGGCGTGGACGACGAGGCGGCCGCCGGGGCGCAGGACGCGGCGGGCCAGGCCGTAGAACTCCTGGGAGTACAGCTTGGTGCTGGCCGTGATGCCGGGGTCGGGGAGGTCGGCGATCACCACGTCGTAGCGGGCGGCCGGGGTGTCGCGCAGGTGGCGGAAGGCGTCGCCGACGGTGACGTGGACGCGCGGGTCGGCGTAGGCGTGGCCGTTGAGGCGGGACAGGGGCGGGTCGGTGCGGGCCAGGCGGATCAGGCCCGGGTCGAGCTCGACGACGTCGACGCGGTGGACGCCGGGGTGGGTGAGCACCTCGCGGGCGGCCAGGCCGTCGCCGCCGCCGAGGATCAGCACGCGGGCGTGCGGGCCGTCCATCGCGGGGTGGACCAGGGACCGGTGGTAGCGGCGCTCGTCCCGGCCGTCGACGCGGAGCCGGCCGTCGAGGTAGAGGCCGAGGGGGCGGCCCCGGGTGCCGCCGGTGAGGACGACCTCCTGGACGTCGGTCTCCACGGCGACGCGGACGTCGTCGCCGTAGAGGGCGTGGCGGGCGGCGTGTTCGAAGTCGTCGACGAGGACGGCGGCGGAGCCGAGGACGCCGAGCACGCCGACGGTGGCCGTCAGCAGCAGCCAGCGGGTCCGGCCGGTGAGGTCGCGCCGGAACAGGCCCAGCACCAGGGCGCCGCCGGCGACGACGTTGACCGCCCCGGTCAGCAGGGAGCTGGTCAGCTGGCCGAGGAACGGCAGCAGCAGGAAGGGGAAGGCCAGCCCTCCGACGAGCGCGCCGACGTAGTCCGCGGCGAACAGGTCGGCGACGGCGCCGCCCGCGTCCTGGCGGCGGATGCGCTGGATCAGCTCCATCAGCAGCGGGACCTCGGCGCCGATCAGCAGGCCGATGGCGAGGGAGAAGGCGACCAGCAGGATCCGGGGGCCGTTCTCCCACAGGCCGCCCCAGTCCCCCGTCCAGGCGAACACCGCGTACAGCGCGGGCGCGCTGGATCCGCCGACCAGGGCGAGGGTCACCTCGACGGCGGCGAAACCGGCCGCGGCGCGGGGGCGCAGCCGCTTGGCGGCGAGGGAGCCGATGCCCATCGCGAAGACCATCACGGACAGCACGACGGAGGCCTGGGTGACCGAGTCGCCCATCAAGTACGAGGCGAGGGCGACCAGTTCGAGTTCGTACACCAGACCGCAGGCCGCGCAGACGAAGACGCACGCCAGGACCAGGAACCGTCCGGTGTCCGGCCGGACGGGGAGCCGCGCGGGGCCGCGCCAGGGGGGTGGGGCTCCGGGCGGGGCGGGGGCGTGCGGCTCGATCACGACTGCGACGTTACGTCACGGGTGCGGTACGCAACGTCACCCACACGTGTGGAACCCGGGATGTCCGGCCCGCCGCGGGTTTAGGAGCGGCACGGCTGGTCGCCGTTCAGGACCGGCACGACGGTCACCGGTTCGGGAGCGGCACGCCGCTCGCTGGCCCAGGACCGGCACGAGGATCGCCGGTTCAGGACCGGCACGGCGGTCGCCGCTCCGGCCGTGGCTCCCGGCCCTGTCATGTCCGCCCCCGCCGCGTCCGCCCGGGCGACCCGGGCGGCCCGGCCTCACGCCCCCCGGGAGAGGGCCCCCGCGGGCGTCCCGGGCCGCCCGGCCGGCGCCCGGCGGACGCCCACTCTCGTCCTGGTCGCCACCAGCTGCCCGTCCTGCGGGTACGCGTGCCACGTACGCCAGTGCACATGCCCCTCGTGGCGCTGGGCGAGGAGGGCGGTGAAGGCGTGGGGGCTGCCGGGGAAGACACCGGCGAGACCGTGCGGGTGCTCGGCGACGAGGGCCAGCAACTCCTGAGCCCGAGCCGCGAACTGACTTGGCGTCAGGGCCTCGACGTGGGCGGCGAACTCGTACTCCCACTCGCCCAGCCGCTTGGCCACGCCCAGCGGGAGCGGGGTGCTGCTGCCGGGGATGCACGCGACCGTCTCGGAGCACGACCCCCGTTCCTCCTCCAGCAGCACCTGGTGCGACGCGCCGAGCAGCCGCAACTGGAGCTTGGCTCCGGACAGTTCGAGGTCGAGGGTGGCCAGGGCGGGCAGCGGTTCACGCCCCAGGGCCCAGGCGAGGTCGGCCGCGCACGTGTCGGTGTAGGAGGTGTTCAGGGTCGTGAGCATGACTCGGCTCCGCTAGAACGCAAAGGAGAGGGAAGGGTCCCGCGCGCCCCGGCCGACACCGGGGGATCGGCCCCGGCCGGCCCGGTCTGGGGAGGGCGTCCGCGCGGGACGTCCGAGGGGTCCGAGGGGCTGCGTTGGTGACTTAGAGGGAATCATGAACGGTGGCGCCGCCACAGCGTTTTTACCCAACTTCGTAACGTTTCCATCCCTCAGAGGGCTCCCCAGCTCAACTGTTCCACCACGGCGTACGCCGTGCGGCTCACGCGCACCTCCACGCGCCCCGCCGCCGGACGGGAGACGACCGCGGGGCGCCCTGTTCGGGGGCGCCCCGCGGTCCGGATGCGGCTCCCCCGCGGGGAGCTCGGCTGCCCCGTGTCAGCCGCCTCCGCCCCCGCATCCGCCGCCCCCGCCACCGCCACCGCAGGACGAGCCGCCTCCGCAGGACGATCCGCCGCCGCAGGAGTGCCCGCCGCCGTGGCCGCCGGAGTGGCCGGAGTGCCCGCCCGAACGCCCGCCGGAGTCACCGGAGTCGCTCCCCGAGGACGAGGACGCTCCGATGTCACCACCGAGCACCCACCAGCTGCTCGCGCTGTCCGCGCTGTTGTTGTGGCCGCCGGACCCGCGCGAGCCGGCGGAACCGCGCGAGCGGCCGGCGCGGCCCCTCCGTGCGGACCGCGCGGTGCGGCGGGGCCGCGCGGCGTCGACGATCGCGCACACGCCCGTCACCACGACGACGACTCCGAGCACCGCCAGGATGATGCCGATGACCATGGCGTCACCCTCCTTCCGTGTCCCCCGAAGCGACCCCCCGTGGGCGCCTCGCGCACCGGTCGAGCGGTGCGTGAACGGGGGATGCCCGCCCCTCTCACCGGCCAAAGCACACTTGAGGAAGTCCAGAGCTTCGACGCAGGATGACCCTTATGACCTCCACCGCACGCCCCTTCCTCAACCGCCGCCTCGCCGCTTTCGGGACGACGATCTTCGCCGAGATGTCCGCCCTGGCGGTGCGGACCGGAGCCATCAACCTGGGGCAGGGCTTCCCCGACACGGACGGCCCGGAGGAGATCCGGGAGGCCGCCGTACGGGCGCTGCGGGACGGGCGCGGCAACCAGTACCCGCCGGGGCCGGGCGTCCCCGAGCTGCGGACGGCGGTCGCGGAGCACCAGCGCCGCCGCTACGGCCTGACCTTCGACCCGGACACGGAGGTGCTGGTCACCGCGGGCGCCACGGAGGCGATCGCGGCGTCCCTGCTGGCGCTGCTGGAGCCGGGGGACGAGGTGGTCGCCCTGGAGCCGTACTACGACTCCTACGCGGCCTGCATCGCGATGGCGGGCGGGACGCGCGTGCCGGTGACGCTGCGGCCCGACCCCGAGGGGGCCCGGTTCCGGCTCGACCTGGACGAGCTGCGCGACGCGGTCACCGACCGCACCCGGCTGCTGCTGGTCAACACCCCGCACAACCCGACCGGCACGGTCCTCAGCCGTGCGGAGCTGACCGCGATCGCGGACCTGGCGGTGGAGCGGGACCTGCTGGTCGTCACCGACGAGGTGTACGAGCACCTGGTCTTCGACGGGGCGGAGCACGTGCCGCTGGCGTCCCTGCCGGGGATGCGGGAGCGGACGGTCACCATCGGCAGCGCCGGCAAGACCTTCTCGTTCACCGGCTGGAAGGTCGGCTGGGTGACGGGCGCGCCCGCGCTGGTGACGGCGGTGCGGTCGGCCAAGCAGTTTCTGACGTACGTGGCGTCCGGCCCGTTCCAGTACGCGGTCGCCGAGGCGCTCGCCCTGCCCGACAGCTACTTCGACTCCTTCCGCGCGGACCTGCTGGCCAAGCGGGACCTGCTGTCGGCCGGGCTGGCGGACGCGGGCTTCGCGGTGTTCCGGCCGGCCGGCACGTACTTCGTCACCGCCGACATCCGGCCCCTCGGCGAGAGCGACGGCGTCGCGTTCTGCCGGGCGCTGCCGGAGCGGGCGGGCGTGGTGGCCGTCCCGAACGCCGTGTTCTACGACCACCGCGAGGCGGGCGCGCCGTTCGTGCGGTTCGCCTTCTGCAAGCAGACGCACGTGCTGGAGGAGGCGGTGCGGCGGCTGAAGGCGCTGGCCGGCTAGCCGGCGGCCTACCGGGGCGCTTCTTTCCGGTCACCCCCGGGGTCCGGGGTGGCCGGAAACCCGCGCCCCGGCCGCCGGGCGTGTCACAGCCGCGTGACAGCCGTCACTGGTGGATGACGGCACCGAACCCACACCCCTCCGCCGCCGTCATGCTGATCGGAAGAGAGAAACGGGCAGCTGACCGGGCTGCCGTACGGCAGCGCGCGAGCTGCCTCGAAAGGACTCCCCATGAACAGCCGCCGTCTGCGCACCGCTCTCGTCGTGACCGCCGCCGTCTCGGCCGGTCTGCTGATGACCGCCTGCGAGGGCGACGCCACCGCGACGTCCCCCGCCGCCTCGGCGGAGTCCACCGCGTCCGGGACCGCCGCGTCGGGATCCGCCACGCCGGGTGCCTCGGGCTCGGGAACGAGCGGCAGCGGCTCCTCCGCGACGTCCGGCGGCTCGTCCGGCACCGACTCCGGCACCGACTCCTCCGACGAGGCCGGGGACAAGACCGGCTACGGCCAGTCCTGCGGCACCAACGACCTGACCTGGAGCGCCCAGGAGATGAGCCAGGCGGGCGGCTACTTCCTGATCAGCGTGAAGGCCAAGGACGGCATCACCTGTGTGCTGCCCGGCGGTCTCCCCGTGGTGGCCTTCGGCTCCGGCGGCACGGAGGCCGCCGCCGCCGAGCAGGTCGCCGGGGACGAGCTCACCCTCTCCGGTGACACGACGGCCTACGCCGGTCTCAGCCCCAAGAGCACCAGCGGGAACGAGGGCGTCGAATACACCACGGTGATCGTCTCCGCCGCGTCCGACGACCCCAACCCGGAGTCCCTGGAGATCGGCACCGTCCTCGTGGACGAGCCGCTCGTCACCAACTGGCACACCGCCCAGCAGGACGCCGTGCCCTTCACCTCCTGACGGCCTCCTGACGACCTCCCGACGACGGCGAGAGCCCGGCCCGTCGCGACCGTGGTGGTCGCGGCGGGGCCGGGCTCTCCCGTGCGGACGGGGCGTGTGCGGTCGCGTGCGCCGGTACGCCGTCGCCGCCGGGCCTCACGCCGTGTCGCGAGGCGTCACGCGTCGTCGCCCTCGTCGGGCGTGTCCGCGTCGTTGACCTCCTTCTCCAGGCCCAGCTGCTCCGCGAGCCACTTGTCGAACTCGATGGCGGCGCGGACCCAGCTCACCGTCGAGGAGACGAACAGCTCGATGTTCACCCCGGCGCCGATCAGCATCTGCGCCTCGCCGATGAGGCGGACGGTGCCGTCGTCGTGGGTGTGGGTGTAGACCTTGGGCCACAGGGTGCGGCGGTTCCAGTCGTCGACGGACTCCAGCAGCTGCGGCTTGTCGTCGATCTTGTGGGGGCGGTCGTAGAACGTACGCACCGAGTAGACCGCCTGGTCGCCCTCGCCGCGGAACATGAAGTACGTACGGAATTCCTCCCACGGCGCCGCGAGGTCACCCTCGTCGTCGACGACGTACTTCAGCTCCATCTGGTCGAGGAGCTGCTTCACGAGGTCCTGATCCGGAACGACGGGGCCCGCCGGTCCCTGGGGCTGCGGCTCGGGCTGGCCCCCGAAGTTCGGAATCGAGGACGGGTCGATGCTCACCGTGATTTTCCCTTCGTACGGATCCCGCCATCCTCCCCCAGAGGGGGCGGGGGATGGCAACCCCGACCCGGTGTGTATGCCACGGG
Organism: Streptomyces sp. NPDC003247; assembly: GCF_042888135.1. NCBI lineage: Bacteria > Bacillati > Actinomycetota > Actinomycetes > Kitasatosporales > Streptomycetaceae > Streptomyces > Streptomyces sp. NPDC003247. The sequence goes on along the minus strand of NZ_JBIAPF010000007.1, from coordinate 541,058 downwards.
CTGACGGGATCCGGCCGCCCGGCCCTCCCCGGGCGGCGGGGCGCACGGGTCCGCCTCGGGCGGCGGGGCGCACGGGTCCGCCTCGGGCGGCGGGGCGCACGGGTCCGCCTCGGGCGGCGGGGCGCACGGGTCCGCCTCGGATTCCACGGGCTCCGCACCGCCGCGGCGGTGCGGAGCCCGTGTCGTGCGCCCGGCCGCCGTCAGAGCGTCTTGGCCGCCTGCTCCGCCGTGGCGGGGCCCACGAGGAGTCCGTCGCCGAAGGCGTCCACCCGGACCGTGTCGCCGTCCTTGACCTCGCCCGCCAGGATCTCCTTGGCGAGGCGGTCGCCGATGGCGGTCTGGACGAGGCGGCGCAGGGGGCGGGCGCCGTAGGCCGGGTCGTTGCCCTCGTCGGCGAGCCAGGCCAGGGCCGCGTCGGTGACCTCCAGGGTGAGGCGCCGCTCGGACAGCCGCCGGGCCAGGCGGTCGATCTGGAGGCGGGCGATCCGGCCCAGCTCGTCCTTGTTCAGGGCGGAGAAGACGACCAGGTCGTCGAGCCGGTTGAGGAACTCCGGCTTGAAGGAGGCCCGGACGACCTCCAGGACCTGCTCCTTCTTCTCCTCCTCCGTCGACACCGGGTCGACCAGGTACTGGCTGCCCAGGTTGGACGTCAGCACCAGGATGGTGTTGCGGAAGTCGACCGTGCGCCCCTGCCCGTCCGTGAGGCGGCCGTCGTCGAGCACCTGGAGCAGGACGTCGAAGACCTCGGGGTGCGCCTTCTCCACCTCGTCCAGCAGGACGACGCTGTACGGGCGGCGGCGGACGGCCTCGGTGAGCTGGCCGCCCTCCTCGTAGCCGACGTACCCGGGGGGTGCGCCGACGAGCCGGGCGACGCTGTGCTTCTCGCCGTACTCCGACATGTCGATGCGGACCATCGCCCGCTCGTCGTCGAAGAGGAAGTCGGCGAGCGCCTTGGCGAGCTCGGTCTTGCCGACGCCGGTCGGGCCGAGGAAGAGGAAGGAGCCGGTGGGGCGGTCGGGGTCGGCGATGCCGGCGCGGGACCGGCGTACGGCGTCGCTCACCGCGCGGACGGCCTCGCCCTGGCCGATGAGCCGCCGGCCCAGCTCCTCCTCCATGCGCAGCAGCTTCTGCGTCTCGCCCTCCAGGAGCCGGCCGGCCGGGATGCCGGTCCAGGAGGCGACGACGTCGGCGATGTCGTCGGAGCCGACCTCCTCCTTGACCATGGTGTCCTTCGCGGCCTCCTCCTCGGCCTCCGACGCGGCCTCCAGGTCGCGCTCGACGGCCGGGATCTCGCCGTACAGCAGCTTGCTGGCGGAGTCGAAGTCGCCGTCGCGCTGGGCTCGTTCGGCCTGGCCGCGGAGTTCGTCGAGCTTCTCCTTCAGCTCGCCGACCCGGTTGAGGGACTGCTTCTCCTTCTCCCAGCGGGCGGTGAGGCCGCGCAGCTCCTCCTCCTTGTCGGCGAGGTCGCGGCGCAGCTTCTCCAGCCGCTCGCGGGAGGCGGGGTCGGTCTCCCTGCCGAGGGCCAGCTCCTCCATCTTCAGCCGGTCGACGGCGCGCTGGAGTTCGTCGATCTCGACGGGGGACGAGTCGATCTCCATGCGCAGCCGGGAGGCGGCCTCGTCGACGAGGTCGATGGCCTTGTCGGGCAGGAAGCGGGAGGTGATGTACCGGTCGGAGAGGGTCGCGGCGGCGACCAGCGCGCTGTCCGCGATCTGCACCTTGTGGTGGGCCTCGTACCGCCCCTTGAGCCCGCGCAGGATGGCGATGGTGTCCTCGACGGTCGGCTCGGCGACCAGCACCTGCTGGAAGCGCCGCTCCAGGGCGGGGTCCTTCTCGATCCGCTCCCGGTACTCGTCCAGCGTGGTCGCGCCGACCATGCGCAGCTCACCGCGGGCGAGCATGGGCTTGAGCATGTTGCCGGCGTCCATGGCGGAGTCCCCGCCGGCGCCCGCGCCCACGACGGTGTGCAGTTCGTCGATGAAGGTGATGATCTGCCCGTCGGAGTCCTTGATCTCGGCGAGGACGGTCTTCAGCCGCTCCTCGAACTCACCGCGGTACTTCGCGCCGGCGACCATCGCGCCCAGGTCCAGCGCGACGAGCCGCTTGTCCTTGAGGGACTCGGGCACGTCGCCCTTGACGATCCGCTGGGCGAGCCCCTCCACGACGGCGGTCTTGCCGACGCCGGGCTCGCCGATGAGGACGGGGTTGTTCTTGGTGCGCCGGGACAGCACCTGCACGACGCGGCGGATCTCGGTGTCCCGTCCGATGACGGGGTCGAGCTTGCCCTCCCGCGCGGCGGCGGTGAAGTCGGTGCCGAACTTCTCCAGCGCCTTGTACTGCCCCTCCGGGTCGGCGGAGGTCACCCGGCGCCCGCCGCGGGCCTTGCGGAAGGCGTCGAGGAGCTTCTTGGCGGTGGCGCCCTGCCGGGCGAGCACGTCACCGGCCTGCCCGCCCTTGGCGGCGATCCCGATGAGCAGGTGCTCGGTCGACAGGTACTCGTCGCCCAGCTCCCGGGCCCGCGCCTGCGCGTCCGCGATCACGGCGAGCAGCTCGCGGTTGGGCTGCGGGGGCGCGACGGTGGACCCGGTCACGCTGGGCAGCGCGCCGATCACCTTCTCGGCGCCGGCCCGCACGGCCGCCTGGTCGGCGTCGACGGCGGCGAGCAGATCGACGATGTTCTCGTTGTCCTGCCCCTGGAGCAGCGCGAGGAGCAGGTGGCCTGGGGTGAGGTCGGGGTGTCCCTCGGACACGGCCCGGTTGCCGGCCGTCTGGATGGCGTCCCGGCTCCGGTTGGTCAGCTCGGCGTCCACGTTCGCTGTCTCCTCCTTGCGTCAGCCGTCACACTGACTCGCACAACGTACACAAAGTTGAGTCTATTCCACTCAAGGCGGTGCTGGGGAGTTCCGCGGCGACTAAGTTCCGCACCATGGCCGCATACCCGCAGAACCCGGGCGCTCCCGACGCCGCGTACCTCGCCTTCTGGCGTGAACGCCATCTGTGCACCCTGACCACACCACGCCCGGACGGTTCCCCGCACGTGGTTCCGGTCGGTGTCACATACGATCCCGAGGCCCGCGTCGCTCGCGTCATCACCGACGGAGCCAGCGCCAAGGCGGCCAACGTCCGGGCCGCCGGCCCCGAGGGGGCCCGGGTCGCGGTCTGCCAGGTGGACGGCCGCCGCTGGGCCACCCTGGAGGGCCGGGCCTCCGTCCACGCGGACCCGGAACGCGTCGCCGAGGCCGAGCGCCGCTACGCCGAGCGCTACGGGCACGCCCCGCGCCCCAATCCCACCCGCGTGGTGATCGAGATCGAACTGAGCGGGGCCATGGGCCGGGGCTGAGACCGGCAGGCCGCGGGGCGGGCGGAGCGGACGGAAAGGCGGGCCGACCGCCCGGTCAGCACCGGTCGGCACCGAGGGTGACCAGTTCCACACCCACCGCTTTTCGGCCACCGCGCGGGGATTCCGTACCCCGACATGTCACCGCAAACTGCAGCGGCGTCACCGTGTTCAGGTCACGGTGACGCCGCTGCGGGGGGAAGCGCCTGAGGCGATCTGTTACGACGGGGGAATCGCGTCAGGCACTGCGGGGGGTGGCTGAGATGGTCCTCGGGACGGCGGGGCTCACCGGCTCCGCCAGCTGGTGGTCACGCTGATCGAGGTTCACGAAGATCATTCCGTACCGGATGGCACACCGGACGGGCTGCGGCGCGCCCCGGGGCCGCCGCAGGCACCGGAAGGCCCGTACGTCGTCGTCGTCGTCCCGCGTCACGACCACCGGCTCTCCGAACACGGTCACCATCAACGAGTCGCCGCTGTGGGGGATGGCGGTGACCAGGTCGATGAAGTGCCAGCCGGAGCGGTAGGCGGTGGCCATCTCGCGGCGGAACGAACGATCGTCGGGTGGTGTGGTCATCGTGATCAGTCCCACCTGCTGTCAAGGGGGACGACCTGCGTGTCCTCACTGGCGACCGCGGCGATCACGGTCTGAGCACCACCCGTCTTGTGCGCGTCGCTCTTCGCTTCGGAGAGGCCGGCCAGCGTTCCGACGGCCACAACGGCGGAGAAGGCGGCGACAAGCACCGAGCGAAGCATTCTCTTACGCATAGTCGGCTTCGTCCTCACTTGAAGGTCCCCTCTTCCCCCGTCGAGTAAGACGATGGCTCATTCAGGCACGTCATGGCCACACGATCGGTGCATCATGTTCCTGCATGTTCAGGACCCTGGGGGGTGGAGATTTGGCAACAAATGGGATTAAGGCGGCACATCCCCATGCGGTGACCGAGCTGTGTGAGGAGGGAAGCCGTCTCTACGCGAACGCCCTGCGCACCGGCCGCATCCTCCGTGCCGACGTCGAACCCGCTCCCTGCCTGATGGAGTTCGCCCTCCTCCACCCCGACCCCGACGACGCCAACTGGCTGCGGCCGGTCCCCCCGTCCATCGCCCTGGCCCAGCGGCTGCACCCCCTCGAGCGCGAGATCACCGAGAGCCGGCGGCTGTCGATCGCGCTCACCGACGTCTTCGAACCCTTCATGGCCCTCAGCGCCCAGGAGACCGCCCCCACCCACTCGATCACCGTGCTGGAGGGCCTCGACCGGATCAACGCGGCGCTCGACCTCGCCACCTCGCAGTGCCGCACCGAGATGCTCACCGTGCAGCCCAGCGGCCGCCGCAGCCCCGAGAACCGGCTCCTGGAGGCCCTGGAGCGCGACAGACCGCTGATCGAGCGCGGCGTGCGCATCCGCACCCTCTACCAGCACACGGCCCGCTACAGCCCCGACCGGCTGGCCTACGTCGACCAGTTCACCGACGGCAAGGTCGAGTACCGCACCATCGACGAACTCGTCGAGCGCCTGATCATCTGCGACGAGGCCGTCGCCTTCATCCCCATCCGCGACGACCGGCAGGTCGCCCTCGAACTGCGCCACCCCGGCCTCGTCAGCTACCTCACCAAGGTCTTCGAGTTCATGTGGGGCCGCGCGGTGCCCCTCAGGGCCGGGACACCGTACGAGACCGATCCGGACGGCATCACCGACATCCAGCACTCCATCGCCAAGCTCCTCGTCGAGGGGCACGTCGACGAGGCCATCGCCCGCAGGCTGGGGATGAACGTCCGCACCTGCCGGGCCCACATCGCCAAGCTCGCCACCGCCCTGGGCAGCGGCAGCCGCGCCCAGCTCGGCTTCCTCATCGCCCAGTCGGGAATCCTCGACCGGGAGCACTGACCCACCCGCCGGGACGCCCGGACCGCCATGCCCGCCCCACCCCTCCGGGCATGGCACCCCACCCCTCCGGGCCGTCCCACCCGACCCCTACGGCCGTCCCGCCCCACCCCTCCGGCCGACCCGCACGACCCCCACGGGCATCCCGCACCACCCGCCCGGCCGACCCGCACGACCCCCACGGGCATCCCGCACCACCCGCCCGGGCAGCATCGCCCTACCCGTCGCACGGGACCCGCCGGCCCTGGCGGTCCCACCGCCCCCACCAGCCCATCGGCCCCCACCCCACTCCCCACACCGCCAGCCCATCGGCCCCCACCCCCGCTCCCCCCCACCAGCCCACGGTGCTCCCCACCAACCCCACCGGCCCGGCCGGCCCCCGGCCCCGGCCCGACCGACCCCCGGGCCGGCCGCGCCACCCCCGCCACCACCCCGCACGCCGAACCGGGAGCACCGCACACCCGAGGAGAGAGTCACGCGTGACTGCGGCAGCGCACGACCACGGTCCGGACGGGCCCTGCGAGGCGGCCCTGGAGCTCTACGCGCGCGCCCTGCGGTCGGGCGGCGTCCCGGCGCACGAGGCGGAGCAGTACCCCTGTCTGGTCGACGCCGGGCTCCTGCGGCCCGGCCCCGGCGACCCGCACCGGCTGCACCCGCTGGCCCCGGCCGTCGCCCTGCCCCGCCTGCTGCGCGCCGTCGCCGAGGACATAGCCCGCCGGCGCCGGCAGGAGACCCGGCTCGCCGAGGCGTTCGCACCGCTCCTCGCGCTCGCCGTACCCGGCGCCGACCCGGCGGACCCCGCCGAACTCGTCCTGATCAGCGGGCTCGGCCGGATCAACCAGGTCCTCACGCGCACCATGACGCGGGCCACCGGCGAGGTGCTGGCCATCCAGCCGCACGCGAGCCACGTGGGCCCGCCGCCCGAGGTGCACGCCGAGGCCCTCGACCGCGACCAGGCCTTCCTCGACCGCGGCGGCCGTATCCGCACGCTCTACCAGCACACCACCCGGCACATCCCCACGGTCCAGGCGCGCTACGAACGGCTGCGGGGCGACGTGGAGGCCCGCACCCTCGACGAGATCACCGAGCGTCTCCTCGTCGTCGACCGCACGGTCGCCTTCCTCCCCGCCAGCAGGGACCGCACCCTCGCCCTGGAGGTCCGCCACCCCGCCCTGATCGACTACTTCGCCACCGTCTTCGACCGCCTCTGGCGGCTCGCGACACCGATGTACCCGGAGGCCGTCCGGCAGCCCAGTCTCAACGGCGTCACCCCCCGCCAGCGCGCGATCGCCGCCCTCCTCGTCGAGGGCCACACCGACACCGTCATCGCCGACCGCCTCGGCATGAACGTCCGCACCGCGCGCGTCCACATCGCGAAACTGGCCGCCACCCTCGGCAGTGAGAGCCGCGCCCAGCTCGGCTACCTCATCGGACGGTCGGGGATCCTCGACCGGGAACGATGACCGGCGCGGCCACCTCGGGCAGGTGCCCGTCCAGGCCCACCTGCGCGATCCGCACGCCCAGCTGGGTACGGCTCGCCGCGCCCAGCGTCTCCGACAGACGGGCGATGTGCGCCCGGCAGGTGCGGACGCTGATGCCCAGCCGCTCCGCGATCACCGCGTCCTGGTGCCCCTCCGCGAGCAGGGCCGCGATGGACTGCTCCCGGTGCGAGATGCCCTCGATCCGGGTGTCGGGCAGCGGCGCGGTCAGCGGGATCGCCAGCCGCCAGAGGCGTTCGAAGACGGTGACCAGGTAGGCGATCAGGGCCGGGTGGCGCAGCTCCAGCGCCATCGTGCGGTCGGCGTTGGCGGGGATGAAGGCGACCGTCCGGTCGAAGAGCATCAGCCGGTCGACGACCTCGTCCAGGGTCCGCGCCTCGACCGTGTCGCCCATCAGTTCCAGGTAGTTGAGCAGGCCCTGGCCGTGCCGGGCCACATGGTTGTACAGGTCCCGCATGCGCACGCCCCGCCCGCGCAGCGCCAGCGCCCGGTGCAGGCCCTCGGACAGCTCGTGCTCGCGCCGGATGCCGCCGGGCTGGACCGTCAGCACCTCGGTCGTACACGCGTCCGTCGCCTGGTCCAGGGCCGCCTGGATGCGGGAGGCACCGTCCAGGACGCGGATCGCCGCGCCCTCCCCGGCCACCGGGGCCGGCGCCGGTCCGCCCAGGCCCGCGTACCACTCGAAGGCGGCCACCGCCGAGCCCATCCGCCGCTGGCTCGCGCTGACCTCGTCGTACAGTCCGCGCAGCAGCCGGGTCATGACCTCCTGCGGGGAGGTCGGCACCAGCCAGTCCATGTCGTCGGGGTCCGGGTGGAGCAGGGCGAGCTCCAGCAGACAGGGCACCGGCTCGGCGTCCCGGCGCGGCACACGGCCCCGCCGTACGGCCCGGGAATACACGCGATCCCCGGCCTCGCACAGTCGGTCAGCACCGTGAGGATGCTCCTCCGTCCCGTGCCCGGCCATCGCCCATCCCACCCCCGCTGTCGGCCACTTCCGCAGCGCAACTATGCGCGGCCCGGACCGGCACCGCAACACGGCTCGGACCGCCCGGTCCGCTGGAATACCCCGGTACATACGGGTATCTCCCGGCCTCCGCCGTTCGCACTGCAACAAGTTGGGGGTGTCAGAAGTTTCGTGCCCGCCCGTTCCGCCCGGGTTTCGGGGCGGGGAGCGGCGGAACGCGGGCGGTGAGGGGCGGGCGGCGGAACGCGGGCGCCGCCGGCGCTCCGGGGCACGCGGAAGGGGGGCACGCGATGCGCGTGCCCCCCTCCCTTCCGCCGTGCCGTCGGCGTCAGTTGAGCTTGATGGCCGCGCAGGCGGCCTCGTACTTGGCGGTGCAGATGTCGGACACGTCGTAGATGCCGTCCGCGACGACCGTGCTCTCGATGTTGGACTTCGTCAGCGCGACCACGGTGACCAGCTGGGCCGGGATGTCCTTGTCGGTGGCACTGTCGACCGTGTCACGGGTGAGGGAGTCGAACTGGATCTCCCGGCCCCGCACCTTGGCGACGGCCATCTCCGCGGCGGCCTCCGCCATCTCCGGGTAGGGCTTGTACACGCTCATGTACTGCTGGCCGCTGACGATCCGCTGCACCGCCGACAGTTCCGCGTCCTGGCCGGTGATCGGCGGCAGGTCGGAGTCGCTGACGCCCGCGGCCTCCAGCGCCTTGAGGATGCCGCCGGCCATGGCGTCGTTCGCGGAGTAGACGGCCGCGAGGTTGTCCGCGCCGATCTTCTCGATCGCCTCGGTCATCTGGGACTGGGCGACCTCCGGGCTCCAGTCCTTGGTGTCGTAGGACTCGGCGATCGTCACCTGGTCCTGGAGCTCGCTCAGCGCGCCGGCCTTGAACTGCGCGGCGTTCGGGTCGGTCGGCGAGCCGTTCATCATGACGATCTGGTCGGAGGTGTCGGCCGTGCCGAGCGCCTCCAGGAGGCTGCGGCCCTGCACCTCGCCGACCAGCTCGTTGTCGAAGGAGACGTACGCGTCGATCGGGCCCTCGGCCAGGCGGTCGTAGGCGATGACCGGGATGCCCGCGTCCTTGGCCTTCTGCACGGTGTCCGCGATGGACTCCGCGTCGACGGCGTCCAGCAGGATGAGGTCGACCTGGTCGTCGATCATCCGCTGCATCTGGGTCACCTGGGTGTCCGCGTCGGCGGCCGCGTTGGCGTACTCGACCTTGCCCTTGTCGTTGGTGAGGGAGGCGACCTTCTCCTTGAGGATGGGGTAGTCGAACTCCTCGTACCGGGTGTTCGTCTTCTCCGGCATCAGCATGCCGATGACCATGTCGTCACCCTTGGTCGGCGTCGCGTCGGCGGCGTCCTCTGTGGCGCTCAGCATCCCGCATCCGGCGAGCGAGAGGGACAGCGTGGAGGCGGCCACGGCCATGGCGATACGACGGCGCATTAGGGGGCTCACTTCAGGTGCGTTTTCCGGACATGGGTTCGGCATGTTGACCCAGGTGCTTCAAAAGCCAACGCGTCGGCAACCACCGACGTCAAGCGGTACTACTTAACGAAGTAGCAACATCACCCTCCGCTTAGCGCGTGAAGACACATGGAGACGAGGCGAACTCCCCTCCAAACACCCTTTACGGGCCCTTCACTCGACGGCGTCTCAGGAAACCCCGAGGAACCGCACAACCACGGCGACCCCTGGCGAGTCGATCACTGGACGGCCGACCTGCCGTCCTTCGTCGAACAGAGGATCCGACGCATCGCATGAACCGCATGAACCGCATGAACCGCCCCGCCCGCGGGGTCTTAACCAGGCGCGCGACCGCCGTCGTGCTCGCCCTGACCGGCGGCCTCGTCACCACCGCCACCGCCACCCCCGCCGCCGCGGCGACCACCTGCGCCTCCCCCGTCTACAAGCGGCAGATCTTCTCGAACACCACCTTCTCCGGCACCCCGAAGAAGACCGCCTGCGACGCCGCGGTCAACGAGAACTGGGGCACCAAGGCCCCGGCCTCCGGCGTCCCGTCCAACAACTTCGGCGTCCGCTGGACGGTCACCCGCGACTTCGGCTCCGGCGGCCCGTTCACCTTCACCGCCACCGCCCAGGACGGCATCCGGGTGTACGTCGACGGCGTCCGCAAGATCAGCCTCTGGAAGAACGTCTCGTCGACGGTCTCCAAGACGCTGAACATCGCCATCCCGCACGGCAAGCACACCCTCCGCATCGACTACGTCAACTGGACGGGCAAGGCGAACGTCAAGTTCGCCTACGCGCCGCGCACTTCGGCGTCGGTGGACAAGGTGAAGCCCCTGGTCGTGACCGGCTTCTCGTCGGCCTACGACAAGACGACCGGCAAGATGAAGCTCACCTGGGCGAAGAACAAGGAGATGGACCTCGCCGGGTACCGGGTCTACCGCAACATGGAGTACGGCGGCTGGACTCGGCTGACGTCGACGACGGCGACCTCGTACACCGACACCCCGCCGACGGACGGCCACCTCTACTACTACGAGATCCGCGCCTACGACAAGGCGGGCAACGAGTCGGGCGGCAGCCTCGACCAGGAGGTCGTAACCGTCGACCGGACGGCACCGGCCGCGATCACGCGGATCGACGGCTCCCTCTTGGCGGAAGGTGCCTACACCGGCTGGGACGTGGTTGAGGACGCGGCCTCGTACCGGGTGTACCGGGCGACGGAACCCGGCGGCGCGTTCACCCTCGTGGGCACCACGAAGGGCAGTTACTACGTGGACAGGACGATCGCCGAGCGGGCCTCCTTCTACTACCGCGTGTCGGCGCTGGACTCGGCCGGCAATGAATCCGCGCAGTCCGCAGCGGTCAAGGCATCGCGCGGTGACCTCACCCCGCCGCCCGCCCTGACCGGGCTGACCGCCACCCCCACCGAGTACGGCTTCCAGCTGACCTGGGACCCCAGCCCGGCGACCGACGTGGACCACTACACGGTCTACCGGGGGCAACTCCAGGCCGACGGGGAGGGCGAGTCCTGCACCTCCTACAAGGCGGTCGCCTGGGTGGACGACCAGCCCGACGCCACCTCCTTCGCGTACACCACCGTCCCGGACGGTGAGACGGCCTGCCTGGTCGTGGACGTCGTCGACGACTACTACAACTCCGTCTTCCGTGCGAACGGCGAGGCCGCCGGCCAGGTCGCGACCGAACTCGACCTCACGCCGAGCGTTCCGACGCCCGCGGGCTCACCGCTGGAACTGAGCGTGTGGGCGGAGTCGAACGGCCTGGTCTGGCTGGACTGGACCGGCCTCGACGAGTCCTCCCCCGAGGCGGCCGGCGGGTACCGCGTCTACCGCTGGAACCCGGAGACCTCCGCGTACGAGAAGCTGGCCGACACTGCGGCCGCCGACCGCTACTACGACGACCTCACCGCAGAACGCGGCACCACCCACCACTACTGGGTGACCGCCGTCGCCGCCGACGGCACCGAGTCCCTCCCGGCGGCCGGGGCCGTGTCGACCGCGCCGTAGCCCACGGGCATCACGGGGCCCGCACCCGGCGCTCACGCCGTTGTCGCGGGCCCCAGTTCGAACCACACCCCCTTCGCGTACCTCCCCGCCCGCTCCTCGGCGACCCCCCACACATCCGCCATCTCCTCGACGAGCGCGAGCCCCCTCCCCCAGCAGGCCACGGCCCCGGCCGCCGGGTACCCGACCACCGGCGGGTCCGGGCTCTCGTCGAAGACGCTGACGCGCAGCCGCGCCGGAGTGAGGCGGAGCCGGAGCATGGCCGTGCCCTTGGTGTGCAGGTGCACGTTCGTGACGAGTTCCGAGGTGCACAGGGCGGCCGGGGTGACGAGGGGCTCGCGGTCGTGGGTGAAGAGGACGGCGCGGACGAAGTCCCGGCAGACGCGGGGCGAGGTCACGTCCGCGGGGGCGAACAGGCTGTACTCCCAGAGGAGTTGGGTGGGCCGATGGGCGGCACTGCGGGCTGGGTTCATGAGGGCGGCTCCTTCACGGCACAGGGGAGCGATTCCGGTGAGTGACCGGTTCCACACTCACGGTAGAGATAGAGGTTTACAATTTTCAAGCTATCTACCTAGATCGGTGGACGAACTCACCCGACAGGGAGAGACTTTGACGACCGGACTAGGAGTGAACCGTGGGACTGCGCACCACCATCACCGAACGTCAGCGGCGACTCGGTTTCGAACTCAAACACCTGCGCGAAAAAGCAGGTTTGAGTGCTGGTGAGGCCGCCGAGCGGATCGGTATGGGCCGGGCCCAGCTGAGCCAGATCGAGACCGCGAAGACCACGATCCTGACGGAGCGGCTCCGCCAACTCTGCCGTCTCTACGCATGCAAAGATGAGACCTACGTCAACGCCCTTGTCGCCATGTCCGAGGCCACCGGCAAGGGTTGGTGGACCGCCTACAAGAAGCCGATGGAGCAGGGCCCGCTGAACATGGCGGAGCTGGAAGAAGGCGCCGTTGCGCTACGGGTGCACCAGCCGTTGCTCATCCCGGGTCTCTTCCAGACCGTGGACTACGCGCGGGCTCTCTTCGCCACCCCGGGCCTGGGCTTCGAACGGATCGAAGAGGCACTGAAGTTCCGCATGGAGCGACAGCGCGTGCTCACCCGCGACGACCCGCCCGCCGTGCACGCCGTGATCCACGAATCCGCTCTGCACATGCGATTCGGCGGCACCGAGGTGCTGCGCGGTCAACTGCTGCGTCTGATCGAGCTGGCTCGGCTGCCCAATGTCACCGTGCAGATCTATCCCTTCACCTCGCGGGCTCACCCGGCTCTCTCCAGCAGCTTCGTCCACGTCGTCCCCGCCGTCGCCGAACTGGGCACAGTGGTGCTCGAACAGTTCGGCAGCATGCAGTACTTGGGAGACCGCGCCAGCCAGGTCCAGTACGGGACGCTGTTCGAGAGTCTCGCCGAGTACGCCCTCGCCCCCGTCGACGTATCGTTGGCCCCGGAAGCACACTCCGTGAAGGACTCGCTGGCTCTCATCCAGCACCTGCTCTACACCCTTTGAGGAGGCCCGGATGTCTGAGCACCTCACCTGGCAGAAGTCGTCGTTCAGCGGCGGCCCGCAAGGAGAGTGTCTCTACCTCGCCCCCACCGCCGACGGCGGAATCCGCCTCCGCGAGAGCGACGCCCCGGACACGGTCCTGGCCACCACCCCCACCCCCCTCGCCGCCCTCCTCCAGCACCTCCGCCAGCCCCCGTACAACCTTGCACCCTCCTGAACAACGACCGGAGGGACGCGCCGGGATGCCCGTGTACGGTCAAGGCGATCTTCACGCGTTGACCGGGGACACCATGGGCATCAGGCGGGCACTCACGGTCGGCATCACACTGGTCGCGTTGACGGCGGTGACGGGATGCGAGGACGACGACAGCGCCGCCGCCGACACCACAGGGGCGACCACCGCGCCGAGCTGGGCCCGTACGACGGAGCCGGCCACCGGCAGCGTGTCGGGCGCCGGCACCACCGAGCAGGGTTTCGACGGCGCGCTCCCCGAGGCGACGGACACCACCGCCCTCGCGCGGTACGTCGACCTGTACACCTCGTGCAAGGAGGTCGAGACGGGCGACGCCTACGACGCCGGGCACGACGGATCGGCCACCGCCTGGGGCACGGAGGAGGCGGCGGACCCCGCCTGGGGGATCACGGACCGCGCCGTGTGCAAGGACTTCACCTACCCCATAGCCCTGTTGACGGTGTCGGACATGACGAAGTTCGAGACCCAGGCCAAGGCCAGTGGCGACGAGTTCGCCGTCGGGGAGAACATCGTGGTCGTCCCGGTCGGCGACGACCAGGTGGAGGCCCTGTCGCACTCCGAACTCGCCTTCTTCACCTGCGACGAGGACTTCGCCCCGCCGAGCGACTACCGGACGGAGTCGGCCCTCGTCGACGGCTGCGTGCTGAGCGACTACTGGGAGTCCTGAGCCCACCCGCCCCCTCCCCGCCCCCCTCCAGCACCTCAGGCAGCCGCCGTACAACCTTGCACCCTCCTGAACAGTCCGTCCCGGCGACGGCCGATGACCGCCGTCGCCGAAACGGACCGAAGGACTGCATGAACCGAGCAAGACGCACGACCGCCGCCGCTGCCACGGTCGTGCTCGTCACCGCGGGCGGCCTGCTCGCCGTCACCACCGCGCCCGCCTCCGCCGCCACGACCTGCACCGCGCCCGTCTACCAGCGGCAGATCTTCGCCAACACCACGTTCTCCGGTACGCCGAAGCAGACCGGATGCGACGCCGCGATCAGCGAGAACTGGGGTGCCAAGGCCCCGGCCTCCGGCGTCCCGTCGAACAACTTCGGCGTCCGCTGGACGGTGACCCGCGACTTCGGCTCCGGCGGGCCCTTCGCCTTCACCGCCGCCGTCCAGGACGGTCTCCGCGTCTACGTCGACGGTGTCCGCAAGGTCGACATCTGGAAGAACGGGTCGACGACGGTGACGAAGACCGTCAACCTGACCCTGTCCGCCGGGAAGCACACCCTCCGCGTCGACTACGTGAACTGGACAGGCAGCGCCAACGTCGGCTTCACGTACGCGCCCCGCACCACCGCCACCGTCGACAAGGTCAAGCCGTTGACCCCGACGGGCCTCGCCGCCGCCTACGACACCGCGGCCGGCCGGGCGAAGCTCACCTGGGCGGCGAACAAGGAGATGGACCTCGCGGGGTACCGGGTCTACCGGCGGCCCGCCGAGAGCGCGACCTGGACCAGGCTGGCGGCCACCGCCTCCACCACGTACACCGACACCACCCTCCCGGTGACCGGCGCGGCCTACGCCTATGAGCTGCGCGCCTACGACAAGGCGGGCAACGAGTCGGCGGGCACGGCGGACAAGACCGTCACGACCGTGGACCGGACCGCCCCGGGCGTGCCCGCCGGGCTGTACGTCAACAGCGAGTCCGGGGGCCTGCGGATCAACTGGAGTCAGGTCACGGGAGCGACGTCGTACGGCGTGTACCGCGCGGCGAGCGCCGACGGCACGTACACCCGGATCGGCACCGGCACGGACCAGGCCTCGTACCTGGACACCACCGCCGCCGAGGACGCCACGTACCACTACCGCGTCACCGCGCTGGACACGGCGGGCAACGAGTCCGCGCGGTCCGCCGCCGCGAGCGGCAAGCGCCGGGACCTCACGCCCCCGTCCGCGGTCACCGGGGTGACCGTCACCCCGACCGAGTACGGCTTCCAGGTGACCTGGGACGCCAACCCGACCGCGGACCTGGCGAGTTACACGGTCCGCCGGGGCGAGCTCCTGGGCGACGAGGGCGATGAGCGGGTGTGCTCCCTCTCCGCGGGCTACTCCGTACCGGCCGGCACCACCTCGTACGCGTACACCGTCCTTCCCGACGGTGAGGAGTCCTGCTTCATCGTGGACGCCGTCGACGATGCCGGGAACTCCGCGTTCCGGTGGACCGGCGAGGCGCAGATCGTGACCGCGACCGAGCTGGACATGACACCGAGCGTCCCGACTCCCGACGGCTCGCCCCTGGAGCTGTCCGTGGTGTGGCCGGGCTGGGACGGCGAGGTCTGGCTGGACTGGACCGGCCTCGACGCGTCCTCCCCCGAGGCAGCGGGCGGCTACCGGGTCTACCGCTGGAACCCGGAGACCTCCACGTACGACAAGCTCGCCGACGTCGCCAACGGCGAGCAGGCCTATGAAGACCTGACCGCGCGGACCGGAACCACCCACTACTACTGGGTGACCGCGGTCGCCGCCGACGGCACCGAGTCCCTGCCGGCCGGAGGCGCGGCGGTCACCGCGCCGTAGCGCACGCCACGCGTCCGATCCGCCGTCCGATCCGCCTCAGCCCCGCTTCGGGCCCGTGATCGCCTCACCGATCACAAAGCCCTTGGCGGGGCCTTCGGGCACGGTGACCTCGGTGCCGTACGGAACGCGGTGGACGTCCTCCCAGTCCGCCTCGTCGGGGCGGGGTCCGGTGAACAGGGTGACGGCGCCCTGGCCGTCGTAGTCGTCGACGAGGACGTACACGGGGATGCCGGCCCGGGCGTACTCACGGCGCTTCCTCACACGGTCCCGTTCGAGGCTGCGCTTGCCGGGCGAGGTGACTTCGAAGACGGCCCGCACTCCGGCGGCGGTGAGGCCCAGACCGTCATCGGTCACGTAACGCTCCGGGTCCCGCGCGACGACGAACAGATCCGGCACCCACGCCGAGCCTTCGTGGATGACGTTCGTGTCGTTGCGGACGGCGAAATCCCCGCCCCGCAAGTGATCTCCCAGGGCTTCCCTCAGCAGGAAGATGATCTGACTGTGCGAGTAGCGGCCGGTGGGCGACACCTCGATGGCTCCCTCAATGATCTCAGCGCGGTAGCCCTCGGGGAGTTCCATGGCCTTCCATGCCTGCCACAGGACCTCGTCCAGATCGGGGCCGTTCTCCGGCAGAGGCACGGACGGGGTCCTGGTCTCGGTCATGGTGTCGGGCCTCTCGTGCGCAAGAGCGGTCATGGCTGCATCACCTCCTCAAGTGTGGGCCGGGGGTGCACACGGCACAAGCAACGCGATCACCGTAGGAACGGCCGTGCCTCCGACCGGCCCACATGCCACCTGTTCACCCGTTCGAGCGAGAGCGGAACGGTTTCGTCCGCGTGCGACGAGCGCGAAGGGGCCCGGAGGTTCGTCCTCCGGGCCCCTTCACACGGGTCGACGCGTCGCCGTCAGTCCTTGGCCTTCTTCGGCCGCCACACCACCAGCGCGCTGGTCTGCTGCACCTCCTGGTACGGCACCAGGTCGCGCCGGTAGGAGGCGTGGACCGCCGCCTCCCGCTGCTGCATGGCCGCCGCGGCGCCGTCCAGCGCGGACTGGAGCTCGGCCATCCGGGCCTGGAGGGCGGCGACCTGGTTCTCCAGTTCGATGATCCGCTTGATGCCGGCCAGGTTGATGCCCTCGTCCTGCGACAACTGCTGCACGGTGCGCAGCAGTTCGATGTCACGGGCCGAGTAGCGTCGGCCCCGCCCGGCCGTACGGTCCGGGGAGACCAGGCCGAGGCGGTCGTACTGGCGCAGTGTCTGCGGATGGAGGCCGGAGAGCTGGGCCGCCACCGAGATGACGTAGACCGGGGTCTCCTCGGTCAGTTCATACGGGTTACGTCGACGGCCGTCCATCACCCTCAAGCTCCCTTCGCGGCCTCGAACAGCTCCGCCCGCGGGTCCTCACCCGCGGTGGCCTCGCGATACGCCTCCAACGCGTCACGAGCCTTCCCCGACAGGTCCTTGGGAACACTCACCTCGACGGTGACCAGCAGGTCGCCGCGGGTTCCGTCCTTGCGGACCGCGCCCTTGCCCCGGGCGCGCATGGTGCGCCCGTTGGGTGTGCCGGGCGGCAGCTTCAGCGTCAGGGCCGGGCCGCCGAGCGTGGGCACCCTGACCTCGCCGCCCAGGGCCGCCTCCGTGAAGGTGACGGGCACGGTGACGGTGAGGTGGTCGTCCTTGCGGCCGAAGACCGGGTGCGGGTCGACGTGGACGACGACGTACAGGTCGCCGGCCGGGCCGCCGCGCTCACCGGGGGCGCCCTTGCCGCGCAGCCGGATCCGCTGCCCGTCGGTGACGCCCGCGGGGATGCGGACCTGCATGGTGCGGGAGGACTTGGCCCGCCCGCTGCCGCTGCACTCCGCGCAGGGGTGCTCGGCGATCAGGCCGCGCCCCTTGCAGTCGGGGCAGGGGTCGGTGAGGGAGAAGCCGCCGCCCGAGCCGCGCGCCACCTGCCCGGTGCCGACGCAGGTCGGGCACACCCGGGGGGTGCCGTTCTTGTCGCCGGTGCCGGAACAGGCCTTGCACGGTGACTGTGCGGTCATCCGCAGCGGGACCGTCGCGCCCTCGATCGCCTCGGTGAAGCTGAGGGTGACCTCGGTGTCGATGTCCTGGCCGCGCCGGGGCTGGGCGCGGGTACCCGTGGCGCCGCCGCGGTTGAACAGGCCCCCGAAGACGTCACCGATCCCGCCGCCGAAACCGCCGGCGTTCCCGCCCTGGGCGCCCCCGAAGAGGTCGCCCAGGTCGAAGTTGAAGGAGCCGCCGCCCGCGCCCGGACCGGGGCGGAAGCCGCCGCTGCCGAAGAGGGCGCGCGCCTCGTCGTACTCCTTGCGCTTCTTGGGGTCGCCGAGGATGTCGTTCGCCTCGGAGATCTCCTTGAAGCGCTCCTCGGCCTTGACGTTCCCCTTGTTGGCGTCCGGGTGGTACTCGCGGGCGAGCTTCCGGTACGCCTTCTTGATCTCGGCCTCGGTGGCGTCCTTGGGGACGCCGAGGACCTTGTAGTAGTCCTTCTCGATGAAGTCCTTGGTGCTCATCCTCGACGTCCCTCCTCTCGCGTCGGTTCAAGCTCAGCCCTCGTCCGGGCCACCGCTCTCCTTGTCGTCGGCCGCCGTCTCGTTCTCCTCGGCCGGCTTGACCGTCTGGGCCCCCGGCTGGGGTTCGGCCACGGCCACCCGGGCGGGACGGATGGTGCGCTCGCCGAACCGGTACCCGGGCTGGAGGATCGCCACGCACGTCGTCTCGGTGACGTCCGGCGCGTAGCTGTGCATCAGGGCCTCGTGGATCGTCGGGTCGAAGGGCTCGCCCTCCTTGCCGAACTGCTGGAGGCCCATCTTCGCCGCGACGGTCTCCAGGGACTCGCCGACGGACTTGAAGCCGCCGACCAGTTCGCCGTGTTCCCGCGCGCGGCCGATGTCGTCGAGCACGGGCAGGAGCTCGGTCAGGAGGTTCGCGACGGCGATCTCCTTGACCGCGATCCGGTCGCGCTCGACCCGGCGGCGGTAGTTCTGGTACTCGGCCTGGAGCCGCTGGAGGTCCGCGGTGCGCTCGCCGAGCGCGGTGCGCACCTGGTCCAGCTGGGCGACCAGCCCGGCCGTCTGGTTCGCGTCCCCGGCCGGGGCCGCCCCCTCGTCGGAGGGAGCGGCCTTCGGCTCGGCGTCGTCGGAGGTGGCGCCGGAGGGGACGTCGGGCTTCTCCTCGAAGCCCGGGGTCTCCTCCGTCACGCGGCACCGTCCTTGCGCTCGTCGTCCACGATCTCGGCGTCCACGACGTCGTCGTCGGCCTTGGCACCGCCGGCGGTGGCGCCCTCCGGGCCGCCCGCGGCCTGGCCGGCCTGGGCGTCGGCGTACATGGCCTGGCCGAGCTTCTGCGAGACGGCCGCGACCTTCTCGGTGGCGGTGCGGATCTCGGCGGTGTCCTCGCCCTTGAGCTTTTCCTTCAGCTCGGAGAGGGCTTCCTCGACCTCGGTCTTGATCTCGCCGGGGACCTTGTCCTCGTTGTCCTTGAGGAACTTCTCGGTCTGGTAGACGAGCTGCTCGCCCTGGTTGCGGGCCTCGGCGGCCTCGCGGCGGCGGTGGTCCTCCTCCGCGTACTGCTCGGCCTCCTGGCGCATGCGGTCGACCTCGTCCTTCGGCAGCGAGGAGCCGCCGGTGACGGTCATCTTCTGCTCCTTGCCCGTGCCCAGGTCCTTCGCGGTCACGTGCATGATGCCGTTGGCGTCGATGTCGAAGGAGACCTCGATCTGCGGGACGCCGCGCGGCGCCGGCGGCAGACCGGTCAGCTCGAACATACCGAGCTTCTTGTTGTACGCCGCGATCTCGCGCTCGCCCTGGTAGACCTGGATCTGCACGGACGGCTGGTTGTCATCGGCCGTGGTGAAGATCTCGGACCGCTTGGTCGGGATCGTGGTGTTGCGCTCGATGAGCTTGGTCATGATGCCGCCCTTGGTCTCGATACCGAGGGACAGCGGGGTCACGTCGAGGAGCAGGACGTCCTTGACCTCACCCTTGAGGACACCGGCCTGGAGCGAGGCGCCGATGGCGACGACCTCGTCCGGGTTCACGCCCTTGTTGGCCTCCTTGCCGCCGGTCAGCTCCTTGACGAGCTCGGCGACGGCGGGCATACGGGTGGAGCCACCGACGAGGACGACGTGGTCGATCTCGTTGATGGAGACGCCGGCGTCCTTCATGACGTTGAAGAACGGGGTCTTGCAGCGCTCGAGGAGGTCCGCGGTCAGCTGCTGGAACTGGGCGCGGGTGAGCTTCTCGTCCAGGTGCAGCGGGCCCTCGGCGGACGCCGTGATGTACGGCAGGTTGATCGAGGTCTCGGTGGACGAGGACAGCTCGATCTTCGCCTTCTCGGCGGCCTCGCGCAGACGCTGGAGCGCCATCTTGTCCTTGGACAGGTCCACGCCGTGGCCGGACTGGAACTGCTTGACCAGGTAGTCGACGACGCGCTGGTCCCAGTCGTCACCACCGAGGTGGTTGTCACCGTTGGTGGCCTTCACCTCGACGACGCCGTCGCCGATCTCCAGGAGGGACACGTCGAAGGTGCCGCCACCGAGGTCGAAGACGAGGATCGTCTGGTCGTCCTTGTCGAGGCCGTAGGCGAGCGCGGCCGCGGTGGGCTCGTTGACGATGCGCAGGACGTTGAGACCGGCGATCTCACCGGCCTCCTTCGTCGCCTGGCGCTCGGAGTCGTTGAAGTACGCCGGGACGGTGATGACCGCGTCGGCCACCTTCTCGCCCAGGTACGCCTCGGCGTCGCGCTTCAGCTTCTGCAGGATGAAGGCGCTCATCTGCTGCGGGTTGAAGCTCTTGCCGTCGAGCTCGATCTTCCAGTCCGTGCCCATGTGACGCTTCACGGAGCGGATGGTCCGGTCCACGTTGGTGACCGCCTGGCGCTTGGCGACCTCGCCGACCAGCACCTCGCCGTTCTTGGCGAAGGCGACGACGGACGGCGTGGTCCGGGCACCCTCGGCGTTGGTGATGACGGTGGGCTCGCCGCCCTCCAGAACGCTGACGACGGAGTTAGTCGTGCCCAGGTCGATGCCGACCGCACGTGCCATGGTGATCTTCCTCCAGCTGACTTGAGTGGAACGGACTCAAGTGTGCACGACACCCGGCGCCCGGTCAACAGACCTGAGTCACACCGACTCAACTCTTATCCGTTCCTTACGCGCAACACCTCGCTGACCTGCGGTGACACCGTATGGCGAGACGCTCGCGCGGGTGATCGCGCGGGTGACTCGGCCGACCGCCGAGGGGGCTGCACCGCGGAGACGGAGGGCCGCCGGGCACGGGCACGGGCCCGCACGGCACCCTCCTCCTGGCGCCGCCCCGGCCCGGCCCCCTCCCCGGACCGCCGCGCGCCCGCTTCCCCGGGGCGCCGCACCACACCGCCTTCGCCAGGGCGCCGCACCACGCCCCCCTCCCCCGGCCGCCGCGCCGCGCCGCCGCCCTCTCCCGGCGGCCGGGCGTACACCGGCACCCGCCACAGCCCGAGGACGACGGCCAGGACGGCGCCCGCCACCCACAGCACGGCCTGCGCGTCCGCCCAGCCTGCGTGCACCAGGGCCCCGACGAGCACCCCCGCGAAGGCCGCGACGCCGAGCAGGACCGTCACCCCCTGCGGGGTGAGGCCGAGCCGCCGCAGCCGGTGGGCCAGGTGGTCGGGCCCGCGCCGCAGCAGCGGGCGCCCGGCCGTGCGCCGGGCCAGCAGGACGAGGACGACGTCGGCGGCGGCGACCGCGGTGAGCGCGAACAGCACGCCCGCGCCGGCCACGGCGTCCTGGCCCGCGCGCGCGGAGACGGCCGCCGCCGCGAGCAGGAAGCCGGTGAAGAGCGCGCCGCAGCCGCCGAGCGCCACGCGCGCGGGAGGCCAGTTGTGCATCAGGAACCCGGTCAGGGCGGCGGCGAGCACGCTCAGCAGCACGGCGAGGCCGTCCATCATCTCGGCCGCCGCGCACGCCCCCACGCCGAAGGCGGTGACGACCCCCACGGTCCCGGCGACCCCGTCGGCGTGGTCCAGGGCCCGGAAGGCGAGCGCGACGCAGGCGATCCAGCCGACGGCCGCCACTCCGGCGACGACGCCGGTGTCGCCGTAGGGCACCACGAAGGCCGCCGCGACCGCCGTACCCGCCACCACGAACCGGGCCTTCAGCCGCCACAGGTCCACGACCAGCCCGAGCGCCGCGACCCCGCCGCCCGCGACGAGCAGCGCCCCCATGCCCTCGCCGAGCGGGGCGGCCCCCGTCCAGTCCCCGGCGGTCGCGACGAGGCACGTCGTCAGGACGACGGCCACGCCGCCCGACAGCGCCACCCGCCGCCGCCGCTGCCGCTGCCGCTGGTCGACCAGTCCGACGCGCAGGGCGGGCCCGCGCAGCAGCGCGGCGAGGAAGGCGGTGAGGAGCAGGGCGGCGGTGGCGGCGGCGATCCCGTAGAGCACGGATATAAATTAGTCATGAATGTACCAATTTGGCATGAATAACACGGTCTGATTCTGAGGTGACCCTCAGCGACCCAGATCACCCGCCGCCCGACTACAGTGCGACGGGAGATGGGGGTAGTCTCAGACGGACTACATAAGTTACCGCTTAGTAATTTCGGGTACCTGTTCCGAGGCGCGCCGCGCACCCCGCGCACGCGCCGCACGACACGTCCCCGCCGTATCCCCCTCGCAGGCCCGAGGAGCCCCCATGCAACTCGCCGCGATCATCGTGTCGCTGGCCCTGACCGTGGTCGGCGTCGCCCTGCTCGCCCGAGCCATCGGCCAGTTCGTCCGGTACTTCAAGCTGGGCCAGCCGGTCCCGGCGGGCACCCGGACCGACAACCCCTACCAGCGCAGCGTGACACTGGTCCGCGAGTTCCTCGGCCACACGCGCATGAACCGGTGGGGCATCGTCGGCGTCGCCCACTGGTTCGTGGCCATCGGCTTCCTGACGCTGCCGCCGACCCTGGCGCAGGCCTTCGGCCAGCTCTTCCAGGCCGACTGGACACTGCCGGTCATCGGCGGCTTCCTGCCGTTCGAGCTCTACATCGAGTTCATCGGCGTGATGACGATCCTCGGCATCGCCGTGCTCATCGCCATCCGCCTGCTGAACCTGCCCTCCCGCCCGGGCCGCAAGTCCCGCTTCGCGGGCTCCAAGGCCGGCCAGGCGTACTTCGTCGAGTACGTCATCCTCACCATCGGCCTCGCCATCTACGTGCTGCGCGGCCTGGAGGGCGCGATCCACCACGTGGAGCACTACGAGGCCGCGTACTTCGCCTCGTACCCGCTGGTCCTGGCCTTCAAGGGACTGGGCGTCACCACCCTCCAGAACCTGGTCTACTTCACCGCGATGGTGAAGATCGGCACCTCGTTCATCTGGATGATCGTGGTCTCGCTCAACACCAACATGGGCGTGGCCTGGCACCGCTTCCTGGCGTTCCCGAACATCTGGTTCAAGCGCAACGCCACCGGTGAGACCTCGCTGGGCGCGCTGCTGCCGATGACGTCCGGCGGCAAGCCGATCGACTTCACCGACCCCGGCGACGACGACGTCTTCGGCGTCTCCCAGGTCGAGCAGTTCTCCTGGAAGGGCCTGCTGGACTTCTCCACCTGCACCGAGTGCGGCCGCTGCCAGTCGCAGTGCCCCGCCTGGAACACCGGCAAGCCGCTCTCCCCCAAGCTCCTGATCATGTCCCTGCGCGACCACGCGCACGCCAAGGCCCCCTACCTGCTGGCCGGCGGCGGCAAGACCATGGAGGGCGAGGAGAAGGCCTCCGAGGAGCAGCTCGAGGACGTGCCCGCCGCCGCCCTCGCCGAGGCCGAGCGCCCGCTGATCGGCACCGCCGACGACAACGGCGTCATCGACCCGGACGTCCTGTGGTCCTGCACCACCTGCGGCGCCTGCGTCGAGCAGTGCCCGGTCGACATCGAGCACGTCGACCACATCGTCGACATGCGCCGCTACCAGGTCATGATCGAGTCGTCGTTCCCGTCCGAGGCGGGCACGATGCTCAAGAACCTGGAGAAGAAGGGCAACCCCTGGGGCCTGGCGAAGAAGCAGCGCCTGGAGTGGACCAAGGAGGTCGACTTCGAGGTCCCGGTCGTCGGCAAGGACATCGAGGACCTCTCCGAGGTCGAGTACCTGTACTGGGTCGGCTGCGCCGGAGCCCTGGAGGACCGCGCCAAGAAGACCACGAAGGCGTTCGCCGAACTCCTCCACATCGCGGGCGTCAAGTTCGCGATCATGGGCGGCGACGAGAAGTGCACCGGTGACTCCGCCCGCCGCCTCGGCAACGAGCCCCTCTTCCAGGAGCTCGGCATGGAGAACGTCATGGCGCTGAACATGGCGTTCGGCGAGGAGACGGACGACGACGGCAAGGTCACCGAGGAGTCGAGGAAGCCGAAGTCGGCGAAGAAGATCGTCGCCACCTGCCCGCACTGCCTCAACACCCTCGGCAACGAGTACCCGCAGCTCGGCGGCGACTACGAGGTCATCCACCACACCCAGCTGCTCCAGCACCTCGTCGACGAGGGCAAGCTGATCCCGGTGACCCCGGTCGAGGGCATCATCACCTACCACGACCCCTGCTACCTGGGCCGCCACAACAAGATCTACACGCCTCCGCGCGAGATCATCGCCAACGTCCCGGGCCTGCGGAACGAGGAGATGCACCGCCACAAGGAGCGCGGCTTCTGCTGCGGCGCCGGCGGCGCCCGGATGTGGATGGAGGAGCGGATCGGCAAGCGCATCAACAACGAGCGCGTCGACGAGGCCCTCTCCCTCGACCCCGACATCGTCTCCACCGCCTGCCCCTTCTGCCTCGTCATGCTGACCGACTCGGTCAACGGCAAGAAGAACGAGGGCAAGGCCAAGGAGTCCATCCAGGTCGTGGACGTCGCCCAGCTCCTGCTGGAGTCCGTCAAGACGCCCGTCGACGACGAGCCCCCCGCGGGCACGTCCGAGACGGAGAGCGAGCCGGAGCCCCAGCCGGTCAAGTGACCACCACGGGCACCCGGCACCTCCGCACCCCGCCGAGCCCGCCGAGCCCCACCGACGCCCCCTGTTCCGCCGGACGCGGACAGGGGGCGTCGGCGTGTGCGGCTCCGGGCTTCGGGTCCCCCTGGGGGAGGCTCCGGACTCCGGGTGTCCCTTAGGGGATGTCACAGGTCGGCCGCAAAGCCGCCTCCGGTGGGCAGGGCCCGGCACGTCACTCTCCGGGACCAGGTACGTTCGTTGACGTGGCTGGATTCAGGATCGGACGTGGCGGCCGGGACGGCCGCGCCCCGCAAGCGCGACCCCAAGACCCTCCGTACGGGCAGCAGGCGCCCCAGGGGCCGTCGTACGGCTACCCGCCGGCGCAGCAGCCGTACCCGCAGCAGCGGCCGCAGTACCGCGGCGGCCAGCAGCCCCCGTACGGCTCGACCGGCGGCGGAGCGGGCGGCCAGTGGCCCTCCGCGCACGGCGGCGGCTACGGCGGCCAGGGCGGCGAGCCGGAGTACTTCGGCGGCGACGACCCGTCGTCGTACGGCGCCGGGCCGGGCACCCCGGACCCGTACGCCGCGAACAACCCCGGGCACACCCAGGCGTTCTCGATCGACGACCACCAGCAGTACAGCCGGGGCGAGACGTACCACGCCGGCGCCGCGGCGGCCCCGGCCGGCCCGGTCGGCCCGCGCCTGCCCTGGAAGGAACTGCTGAAGGGCGTCGTCCTGTCGCCCAGCCGGACGTTCCTCCAGATGCGGGACTACACGCTGTGGGGCCCCGCCCTCATCGTGACGTTCCTCTACGGCCTGCTCGCCGTCTTCGGCTTCGACACCGCGCGCGAGGACGCGATCAACGCGACGCTCTCCAACGCGATCCCGATAGTCCTGACGACGGCCGTCGCGATGGTGCTGAGCTCCTTCGTCCTCGGCGTCGTCACCCACACCCTGGCCCGCCAGCTCGGCGGCGACGGCGCCTGGCAGCCCACGGTCGGCCTCTCCATGCTGATCATGTCGCTCACCGACGCCCCGCGGCTGATCGTGGCCATGTTCCTCGGCGGCGACGCGTCGTTCGTCCAGATCCTCGGCTGGGCGACCTGGGTGGCGGCCGGCGCCCTGCTGACCATCATGGTCAGCCGCTCCCACGACCTGCCGTGGCCGAAGGCGCTGGGCGCGTCCGCGATCCAGCTGGTCGCCCTGCTGTCGATCGTGAAGCTGGGCACGTTCTAGGGCCGCCCGCGGACCCGCTCACTGAAAGTACGGCCGGGGCCTCCCGATCCACCGAGGATCGGGAGGCCCCGGCCCGTCCGTGGGGCCGGAAGCAGGCGTCAACGGGGTGCCCCGCGCGGCCCGCTCCGCCCGGAACGCTGCTCCAGGTACAGGCAGCCGATCACGGCGCCGAGGTGGATGACCACCCCCACCGCGATCACCCACGACAGGATCACCATGACGACCCCGATGGGGCCGTACCGCTGGCTGTTCTCCACGATCAGCTCGGAGAAGTAGTGCGCGGAGAACACCCCCAGGCCCGTCCAGCACAGGGCGGTGGCGACGGCCGGCGGCCGGAGCGTGCGCGGGCGGACCGCCCCCGCGAGGAGGACGTACATGCTGCCCCACCAGAAGCAGGTGGCCGTCGCGAAGCCGACCAGTGCCTGGAGGACCGGCTCGCTCCCGCCGAGCACACGGCCGGCCAGGGCCTGCACGGCGCTGTAGAGGAGGAGCGCGGCGAGCCAGCCGATCCGCGCCGCGACGTCCCGCCACCCACCGGGGGCGATGTCGAAGAGCTTGCGGTACCAGCTCTGCAAGGTGCCGGCGACGGCGACGGCGCCGACGACCAGCAGACAGGCACTCGCCGCGGTGACGCCGCCCGAGGCCTCGCCCGCCGGGAAGAGGGAGGCCACGGCCTGCGCCGCCTGCCCGTGCAGCCCGAGCCAGCCGACGAGGGCGGTGGCGGCGTCCCGGCCGGTCGCGGCCGTCACGACGATGAGGAACGGGAAGAAGCACAGCAGGGAGAGCGCGGCGAGCTGGAAGGAGTTCCCGAGGAAGTCCACCGTGGAGAGCCGGCTCCACAGCGTGCCCGCCTGGCTGCCCCGGACACGACGGACGGTGCCCTGCCGCCACGCGCCCCAGTGGACGCCCCGCCACGCGCCCCGGTGGGCGCTCCGGTGGGCGCTCCGGTGGGCGCTCCGGTGGACGCCCCAGTGGACGCCCCGGTGGAGGAGGTCACCCCGTCTGCCGTGCGGGCCGCCGCGGTCGGTCATACGACCGGTCACCCCGTTCCGGCGTGGGGCCGCACACGGCGGCGGCCGGGCGGTCCGGGTCCCGCCGCGCGGGGAAGGAGCGCCGCCGCGGCCAGGCCGCCGAGGCCGATGACGCCGAGGGTGATCATCGCGGCGGCGTAGGCGCCGGTGGTGAGGCCCGCGACGAGGATGGTGCCGGCGATGGCCGTCCCGAAGGACGAGCCGAGGTTCGACACACTGCGGGACAGGCCCGAGATCTCCCCCTGCTGTTCCTCGGGGAAGCTGGACTGGACGACGTTGACCGACGGGGTCAGCATGACGCCCAGGCCGAGTCCCGTGAGCAGGAGTCCGGGGACGAACGCCCACGCCGTGGAGAACGTCCCGGCCAGGGCGACCAGAACGATCACTCCGGCGACGGCGACGGCGAAGCCGGTCATGACGAGCGTCCGCTGCGCGTGCCGGCGGGCCAGCCGCTCGGCGGCCAGGGACGACACCAGCAGGCCCAGGGTGGCCGCCGTGAAGATGACGCCGGTCCGGATGGCGTCGTAGCCGCGCACCACTTGCAGGTAGGCCGCCACCGTGAACGACGTGCCCATGAGCAGCAGCCACTGGACGTTCTGGGTGACCAGTCCGAGGTCGGAGGTGCGGTTGCGGAACAGGCTCGGTGACAGCAGCGGCTCCCGGCCGGAAGCCTCCTTGGCGCGGGCGGAGCGGAAGAACCACCACAGCACGAGCGCGCCCAGGACCAGCAGGACGGCCATGAGCGGGATGCTGTCGTCCGTGGCCAGGATGCCCATGACGACGAGGACGAGGCCGACGGCCGAGAGGACCGCTCCGCCGGTGTCGAACGAACGGGTCGGATCGGGGGGCAGCGGGTCGTCGATCCGGCGGCTGAGGACGACGATCACCGCGATCACCAGGGCCTGGAACACGAAGGCCGCGCGCCAGCTGATCGCGGTGGTGATGAGTCCGCCGATCAGCGGCCCCGCGGCGGCCCCGACACCGCCGAGCGCCATCACGACCCCGAACGCCCGGGCGCGCGAGGTGACATCCGGGTGGAGGAGGGTGGTGAGGATGTAGACGGGCGGGATGAGCAGTGCGGTGCCGATGCCTTCGAGGATCGAGTTGCCGAGGATCAGGACCCCGAGCCCCGGGGCGGCCGCGCTCAGCAGGGCGCCGACCGCGTAGACGACGAGACCGGTCAGGAAGCAGCGTTTGCGGCCGTAGCGGTCGGTCAGCTTGCCTCCGGGGATCATCAGGGCCGCCATCACCAGCAGGAAGACCGTGATCGCCACCTGGACGCCCTGGACGGTGGTGTCCAGGTCCTCGCTGATGTCGTTGATCATCACGTTCATGTTGGAGCCGGCGAAGCTGCAGATGAACTGGGCGAGGGCGAGGGCGGCGAGCACGCGTCGCTGTCCCGTCGGTCGTGTGGTGCCGGCCGTCTCAGCCACCTGCGTCACCCCGGCTCGTCTCCTCCTCGGGCACCGTGAGGCCGTAGGTCACCGGATGCTCGTGGTCGCCGTGCCGCGGCCCGGTCTGCGCCTTCTCCAGCTCCTCGTCGAGCGCCATGGCCGCCGTGATCAGGGCGAGGTGGGTGAACGCCTGGGGGAAGTTCCCCAGTTGCTCCCCCGAGGGCCCGATCTCCTCGGCGAACAGGCCGACGTGGTTGGCGTAGGTGAGCATCTTGTCGAAGGCGTGGCGGGCCTGGTTGAGCCGGCCGCTGCGGGCGAGCGCCTCGACGTAGAAGAAGCTGCACAGGTTGAAGGTGCCCTCCGAGCCGCGCAGGCCGTCGGGGGACGCCTTGGGGTCGTAGCGGTAGACGAGGCTGTCGCTGACCAGTTCCTCGTCCATGGCGTCCAGGGTGCTGAGCCAGTCCGGATCGTGCGGCGAGACGAAGCCGACCTTCGGCATGAGCAGGAGCGAGGCGTCCAGGACGTCGGTGTCGTAGTGCTGCACGAAGGCCTGCCGCCCATCGTGCCAGCCGCGTTCGACGATCTGGCGGAAGACCGTGTCCCGCACACCGGTCCAGCGCGCGACGTCGGCGGGGCGGGAGAATTCGGTGGCCGCGCGGACACCGCGGTCGAACGCCACCCACGTCATCAGCCGACTGTACGTGAAGTCCTGACGGCCGCCTCGGGTCTCCCAGATCCCCTCGTCGGGCTGGTCCCAGTGCTCGGCGAGCCAGTCCAGGACGTCGCTCAGCGCGTGCCAGCCGCGGATCGCACCGATGTCACCGCCCACGATCAGGGCGTCCGACGCCTCGCCGTAGATGTCGAGCTGGAGCTGGTCGGCCGCCGCGTTGCCCGCCCGCACCGGACGGGACCCCCGGTAGCCCTCCAGGTGGGCGAGGGTCTCCTCGGTCAGGTGGGGATCGCCGTCGACGCGGTACATGATCTGCAAGGGGTCCGCCGAGGTACCGTCCTCGGCCTCGATGCGCTCGCGCAGCCAGCGGCGGAACGCGTGCGCCTCCTCGTGGAAGCCGAGATCGATCAACGCCCTCACGGACAGCGACGCGTCGCGGACCCACGTGTAGCGGTAGTCCCAGTTGCGCTCGCCGCCGATCTGCTCGGGCAGCCCCATCGTGGCGGCGGCGACGGGCGCGCCGGTGGGGGCGTACGTGAGCAGCTTGAGCGTGATCGCCGAGCGGTTGACGACGTCCTGCCAGCGCCCCCGGTAGGTGCACGGACGCAGCCACGACAGCCAGAAGGTACGGCAGGTCTCCAGCGCGTCCGCGATGCCTTCGAGGGAGGGCGGGGCCGGGGCGGGTCCGCCCCCTGCCGTGCTGGTCAGCACCACCGCGGCCACCTGGCCGGCGGTCAGGGTGAAGCGGGCGCCGATGTCGTTGCCGTCCGCGCGGAGGACGACGCCGGCGGTGGACCGCAGATGCAGGTCCGTCCCCGGGCCGCGGAAGAGCGCGGAGTGATCGCCCGTCCGCGAGAGCGTGTGCGGGGCGCGGCCGTAGTCGAACCGGGGCCGGCAGGTGAGCGCGAACGGCAGGCTGCCCCGGACGACCCGTGCGACCCTCACCAGCCGGTGCGCGTCCGTGGGGGCCGCGGAGTCGACGGGGACCATGAAGTCGGCCACCTCACCGACTCCGCCGGGCGCCATGAACCGGGTGACCAGGATCGCCGTGTCGGACAGGTACAACTGCCGTACGGTCATGCCGTCGCCGTCCGGGAACTCCGCGGCCAGCCGGCAGTGCCCTCCGCGCTCGCTGTCCAGGAGCGAGGCGAAGACGCTGGGCGAGTCGAAGCGGGGCGTGCACCACCAGTCGACGGTTCCGTCGGACGACACCAGGGCGACGGTCTGGAGATCGCCGACCATGCCGTGTTCCGCGATGGGCGGGTAGCGGTTCACAACTCTCCTCGGTGGTTCCGACGCGGGTTCCGACGCGGGTTCCGACGCGCTGCGGCGGTACGGACGGGCGCACTTCGGGCACGTCGGGCACGCCAGCGGCCTGTCCACGCTCAGCGTTCGGCAGTGCCGTGGCCGTCGCCTCACCCACGGTGGGTGAAACCTGCGTGCCGGCGCCGGACGCGCGACGGCGGGGGCATCCCGTGGCCCGCACATTCACCCAGGTCGGGTGAGGCCGGCCGATCGTCGGTGTGCGCACGCTGACGAGGTGGGTTCCGGAACGGAAACGGGACAGCGCGCGGTGATCGGGATGGTCGTGGCGTGGTGATCGCGACGGTCGTGAAGAAGAGCGAAGAAGAGCGGTGAGCGGATTGGGAGAGGGAAGGGCTGAACCTCCACGTGGGGCCGGTGCCGGACGGCCCCGTGAGGGCAGCCCCGGACGGGCTCGCCTCGCCGTGCTGGCGCTGCTGGCGAGCGCGCTGGTCCCGCTCGTCGCCGCCGGTCTGCTGCGGAGCGTGCTGTGGGTGGCGGCCGGTATCGCCGGACTGGCGCTCACCGCCGTCGGCGTGTGGTGGGCCCTGGCGCACACCGGTGTGCTCCGTGCCCTGGGGACGGCCCTGGCGGTGACCGCCCCGGTCGCCGTCCTCGTCCTGTACGCCCTGTCCGGCATGCTGTGGGTGGCCTGCCTGTCCGTGGCGCTGTGGCTGCTGGCCGTCGCGACGGCGCGCACCGCACTGGCTCCAGGGCCCGGCCCCACCGCCTCCGAGGGAACCGCCGAGGCGCCCCGTCACCCCTGGGTCCTCATGAATCCGCGCTCCGGCGGCGGCAAGGTGGGCCGCTTCCACCTGGTGGAGAAGGCCCGGGCGGCCGGCTGCCGAGTGGTCCTGCTCGAGCACGGCCAGGACGTCACCGCGCTGGCCCGGCAGGCCGTGTCCGAGGGAGCCGACCTCCTGGCGGTGGCGGGGGGCGACGGCACCCAGGCTCTGGTGGCCGAGGTCGCGGCCCACCACGACCTGCCGTTCCTGGTGGTTCCCGCGGGCACCCGCAACCACTTCGCCCTCGATCTCGGCCTCGACCGCGACGACCCCGCGGCGGCCCTAGAGGCCGTGACCGACGGCGTCGAACTCCGCGTCGACCTCGGTTACGCGGCGGACCGGGTCTTCGTCAACAACGCCTCGTTCGGAACGTACGCGGCCGTCGTCGCCGACCCCGCGTACCGGAACGCGAAGGCGCACACGGCCCTGCGGACGCTCCCCGGTCTCCTCACCGGAGAGGAAGCGCCCGGGCTGCGGATGCGCGTCGGCCGCACCCGCACCGACGGGCTCCAGGCGCTGCTCGTCAGCAACAACCCCTACGGACGCGCCGTCGACGCGTCCCGACCGGGGCGCAGGGAACGGCTGGACTCGGGGCTGCTCGGCGTGGTGTGCGTGCGGGTCTCCAACGCCGTTCAGGCGGCGCGCATGGTGCGCGGTCCGCGCTCCGGCCGGCACTCCGAGGGGCTCATCCGGCTCAGCGCCGGGGAGGTCGTCGTCGAAGCGGACACGGACACCCTCCCGGTCGGCATCGACGGCGAACACGTCGTCCTCCCGGCACCCGTCGTGTGCCGCAGCGCCCCCGGGGCCCTCCGGGTCCGCGTGCCACGCCGCCGCCCGCGTACGGCACGGGCGAGCGGCTCGGCGGCCGACTGGCCGCGCGTGGCGGACCTGGCGCTGGGCCGCCTGTCTCCCCGCCGGACTCGGGACACGGACGCGGAGGCACGGCGTCTCGGTGTGCCGTCGCCAGCCACAATCCACGCCTCCGGATACACCTCCGGATGCCCCTCCGGATTCAGCGCCCGATTCACCGCCGGATTCACCGCCGACGGCATCCGGCCCCTGCCGCGCCCGCGCTGAGAATCAGCCGCGCACGGCAGGTCAGAGGGCTTCCTTGTTCGGCTTGGCCGCTTCCCCGGGCTTCCGCACCGGCGGCAGGACGCTCCACGGGAAGTTGATCCAGTCGTCGGTCCGCTTCCACACGTACTCGCACTTCACGAGCGAGTGCGACTTCTCGTAGATCACGGCGGTGCGCACCTCGGCGACGGCGTCGAGGCAGAAGTCGCGCACCAGCTTGAGCGTCTTGCCGGTGTCGGCGACGTCGTCGGTGATCAGGACCTTCTTGTCGGAGAAGTCGATGACGTTGGGGACGGGCGCGAGCATGACGGGCATCTCGAGCGTGGTCCCGACGCCGGTGTAGAACTCGACGTTCACCAGGTGGATGTTCTTGCAGTCGAGGGCGTAGGCGAGCCCACCGGCGACGAAGACACCGCCGCGGGCGATGGAGAGCACGATGTCGGGCTCGTACCCGTCGTCGGCGATGGTCTGGGCGAGCTCGCGGACGGCGGTGCCGAACCGCTCGTAGCTGAGGTTCTCGCGTACGTCGCTCATACCTGGGTCCGGTGGAAATTGAGGAAGGACCGGGAGGCGGTCGGCCCGCGCTGGCCCTGGTAGCGGGAGCCGTAGCGCTCGCTGCCGTACGGGTGCTGGGCCGGCGAGCTGAGCCGGAACATGCACAGCTGCCCGATCTTCATACCGGGCCAGAGCTTGATGGGCAGGGTCGCGAGGTTGGACAGCTCCAGCGTCACGTGCCCGGAGAAGCCGGGGTCGATGAACCCGGCGGTGGAGTGGGTGACGAGCCCGAGCCGCCCGAGCGAGGACTTGCCCTCCAGGCGGGAGGCGAGATCGTCGGGAAGCGTGATCACCTCGTACGTCGAGGCGAGGACGAACTCACCGGGGTGGAGGATGAACGGTTCGTCGCCCTCCGGCTCCACGAGCCGCGTCAGGTCGGCCTGCTCGACGGACGGGTCGATGTGGGGGTACCGGTGGTTCTCGAACACCCGGAAGAAACGGTCGAGACGTACGTCGATGCTCGACGGCTGCACCATGGATTCGTCGTAGGGATCGATCCGCACCCGCCCGGCGTCGATCTCGGCCCGGATGTCCTTGTCTGAGAGAAGCACGCCCCGAGGATACGCAAGGCGCGCGGACCCGCCACAATCAGGACGACTCCGCGCGCCAGGCTGTGTGCCTCGCTGTGTCCTACCGCTTCTCGAGGGTCACCGGCACCGCGCTGCGCAACCGCGCACAGCGAGGACACCGGACGAGCCGCCCGGGGCCGAGTCGCTCGGCCTTCTGCATCGGGAACGAAGCGGTACTGAACACGTGCCCATCGGCACAACGGACGACGGTGCGCTCCATCAAGTCCTAGAGTCCCTTCCCCAAGAGCCGGCGTCACATCTGGCGGGATGCCGTGACGACAAACGCCACATTACGGGACGTTCGGGATGGCCCTCCAGGCGGCACTCCGACCTCACCCGGACCCTCTCCAACGCCCCCACCGTACGCCCCAACTCCGGCCACCCGCACCCGGATCCCTCCCCTGAAACAGACTCAGGCCCCACGGCTTCAGCGCCGGGGGCCTGGCATGAGGTACAGTGACGAGGCGATCAGACACCGGCTCGGCACAACCGACGGGCCGACTGGCTGGCGTCTTACGCGGGTGTAGTTTAATGGTAGAACATCAGCTTCCCAAGCTGAGAGCGCGAGTTCGATTCTCGTCACCCGCTCCACGACAAACCCCCAGGTCATCGACCCGGGGGTTGTTTGTTGTCTAGACCGCTGGGTGAGGAGCGCACCACATTCGCACCATAAGGGCGCTGCTAGCTGCCGGTGGCCTTCTGCTTGTGGTGCACACGGTCGTCGGTGTGGTGCTTCGCACGCTCGGCCCGGACCATGTCGTCGAGCCCGGCCGCCACGTCCCGCTGCCGCTCGTCGTCCGAGTGCTGATAGATCAGCGCGGCCTTCTCGGAGGACTGGCCGGCGCGCACCATCGTGTCCTTGAGGGTGGCGCCTGAGCGGGTCGAGAGCGTGTGGCCGGTGTGACGAAGGTCGTAGAAGCGGAAGCCGTCCGGGAGGCCGACGGCCGCGCGGGCCCGGCGCCATTTCCGGCCGAAGGAGGTGCGCCGGAAGGGCGCGCCCTTCTCACCGACGAAGACCAGGCCGTCAGGCCCCTTCTCGGCGAACCAGGCCTCGACGAGGTGTGCCGACTCACGGCAGGTGGCCGCGGCTTCGGCGAGGGACAGATACGGAGTGCGGATGCGGGACCAGCCGCCGGAGGTGTCGCCGACGACGGCCAGGCCCGGCAATTCGTGTGCGATGGAGCAGGCCGCGTAGACCGCTTCGGGCGCGATGTCACCGAGCGCCATCTTGGCGGAGGCTTCGTCGTTGACGCGGTGGCTGACACGGCCGGTGAGCTGGGCCCGCAGCATGGTCGCGCCCTTGCCGAGTTCGGCGCCGAAGCGCTGCCCGCACACTTCGAGGTAGATGCCGGCCGCACGGCCGAGCTGGGCGAGCCGGATGAGGTGGGTGACCATCTCGTCCCGCCGTTCCTCGTCCTTGCGGGTGGCGACGAGGAAGAGTTCGGCCACCTCGTCGACGAACAGCACGATGGGAGCCGGGCGTTCACTCTTCGGCAGCCCCCAGACGTCGGACGTGATCTCTTCGTGCGGGGTGCCGGGTGCGATGCCTTGTCGGGCCTTGATCAGGTCGTATCGGTCCTCCATTTCCTTGACCAGGACCGGCAGCAGCTCGGCCGCTTCGTCCGGGTCGGTCGCCAGCGCGGACAGCCGCGAGGCGAAGGGCGCCAGTTCGACACCACGCTTGCAGTCGATGCCGACCAGGGCGACGGGTTGGGCCGCGAGGCCGGCGATGAGGTGCCGGAGGTACATGGACTTGCCGGACAGCGTGGCGCCGAGGACGAGTTCATGCGGTACGGCGCGGTAGTCGCGGACGAACGCGGTCGCGTCCTCCCGCAGCGCCACCGGCACCCGGAGAAGCCCGTTGTCGACGCGGCGAGGCATCCGAACCTTGCGTAAGACGTCGTAGCCGACGAGCCGGAGTTCGACGACACCGGGCTTGACGTCCCGTACGTACACGGCGTGAACGCCCCAAGCGTGCCGCAGCCGTTCAGCTGAGGCAGCCACATCCGCGGGTTCCTGACCGGGGGCGAGCCGTAGCCGGACCCGGAGACCGGTCGAGGTGGGCCGGATGAGTCCGCGACGCGGAGGAACCGGCCGTACCTCCCGCCGGGTGGTGGCGCGGACGGCCAGGGCCCGCCAGCGGGACGACTCGACGGTCAGCCCGCAGGCGTCCATGGTCGAGGAGTACGAGGCCAGCAGCCGGGCCACCGAGAGCGGCAGCCCGACCGTGGACCAGTACGCCGTCGGATGGGCGTGCCGGGCGTAGGCCGCGCCGCCGATCATGGCGAGCGGTGCGCCCAGCTCGGCCAACGTCACCAGGTCGGGCACGTCGATCAGCCCGCCTGCGCCATCTGGAACGTGCCGGGCATGACGGCCGTGGCGCGGTAGGCGATGCCGTGCCGCTGCTGGCCGTTGAACACGCTCTCCCAGGGCCGGGCGACGAGCCCCGGCAGGGAGACCGGGGAACCGACGGCCAGGCCGTCCGTCACACCGCTCTCCGGGATGGTGACCTGGATCAGCGACGAGTCGCCCTCGTCGATGTAGACCACGCCGATGGTCATCAGCGCCTCACCGCTCACGGCGTCCTTGGCGATCTCACCGGTCTGCCGGTCGCGCACCTTCGGCGCCGGCGCTTCGGTGAGCAGGATCGTCGCGGTCGAGGCGTCAATGCGGATCACACGCACAGAGGTTTCTCCTTCTGAGCCGATCAACTCGCCACCCGACAAGTTGACTTAGCAAGTTCGAAGATAGAGACGACAGGTTGACTTGTCAAGTGAGAACCGGGGGAAGTGGCAGGCAACTGCCCCCCAGCCGAGCTCAGTTCAGCCGGTACGTGTCTTCCAGCTCCTGCCGATCGGCAGGAAGCAGCACGTCGGAGACTTGCAGCGCCTGCCCGGAGGCGTCACACGCGACGACCAGGACGCTGAGGACGGGCACGCCGTCCGGAAGCTCCAAAAGCTCTGCTTCATCCCGTTCGGGCAACCGAGCCGAGACCCGTTCCGTCACGTGGTCGAAGCGGACCTTCTTCCGCGCTTCCAGGTGCGCACGGGTCCCACCACTCAGAGGCGCGGCACTCTCCAGCTCGGTGCCCTCGACGAGGCCGGCGGGGAAGTACGACGAGACAAGCTCGACGGGTTCGCCGTCTTCCTCGACCAGGAACCGGCGCATCAGAACCTTCGCGCGCTTCGGCAGCCCGAGCACGGAGGCGACGCGCGCCGGAACGGAGACGTGACCGACGTCGACGAGCCGCCCCGAGGCACGAGACTCGTCGCGCGCGAGCGCTTCGCTCCCCCGACGGTCTTTCTGTTCAGCCCCCGCGGGACGCCCGCGCACGATCGTGCCGTACCCCTGCCGGGACTCCAACCAGCCGTCACGCTTCAGCAGCTCCAGCGCCCGGACGACGGTCGGGCGGGACATCCCGAAGGACTGCACCAGCTGGTTCTCACTGGGCACGCGAGTGCCGGGCGCGTACGTGCCGTCCTCGATGCGACGCTGAATCGTCTGGGCGAGGCGCACGTACTTCGGCGCCTCCACTTCATACGCCATGAAAACCGCCGCCCGTCGAGATTGGCCAAGTCAACCGGTCAACCAGACTAGCGACGAATCCGCCGGCGCAGTACCGGGGTGCCGCCCTCACGACGGCCAGGCGCAGGCGACCACGAAGGAGACCACCGTCCCGCCGAAGCGGCTGGGGCCGGAGTGCCAGGACTCGGCGATCGAGTCGACCAGCAGCAGCCCGCGCCCGTGTGCGTCGTTGGCGTCCGGGTGTCGCAGTCGGACGTTCGCCGGGAAGCCCGGGTTGTGCACCTCGACCCGCAGCGAGGCGCCCTCACGGAACCACTCGACCCGCACGTTCCAGGGGTCGTCGGCCTGCCCGTAGCGGATGGCGTTGGTCACCAGCTCCGAGATCATCAGCACGCACTCGTCGACGGAGCAGGCGGGGTTGTAGGGGGCGATGAACTTCCGGAACCAGCGTCGGGCTCGCGGAACGGACTCGGCGGTCGGATGCAGGGTCATCGCCCCGAGCCGCGGTGAGTCCTCAGAGGGGTAGCGGTCGATCCTGTAAGCCATCCGCGGCCACTCCTTGCCGCTGCCGTCGCAGTCGAGGCAGCGCCGCTTCGATGTGGCACGGTCGCGGTCGGCAGCAGTGGCGAGCGCAAGGGACGCACGGGGACCGATTCGCTTCCAGCCACGGCCCCGGCAGCCCCGGCAAGGTAAGTGCGCTCCCCGGTCCAGCCGCTGACTCGTCACGCCATGCCCCCTTCCGATCAAGTGGCCTTAGCCACTTTCTGGATAGTGGCATTAGCCACTCGCGGCGCGCAAGCCGTTCCACCGAAGTGACGTCACCTCAGGTGAGCGGATACCCCTGCTCGAACGCCCAGCGGTGCGGCGGGTACGTGGCTTCGGCGAACTCCAACGGCCGGTCCTGGAGGTCGAAGACGACATGGTGCACGATCAGCACCGCGCTTCCGGGCGCGAGCTGGAGGTCTGCCGCCTCCTCGTCGGTTGCCTGCCGGGCACACATACGGTCTTCCGCGTAACTCCCCTTGCGGCCGGTCACGTTCTCGACATACATAAGGGTGCCTTCCTGGATCCGTTCCGGCTCCAAGAGCTTGGGCGCCCGCTGCCCGACGTCCGGCGCGAACCACGACGTGGAGAGCGTGATGGGACCGTCCTGATTGTTGGTCACCCGTCGTCGGTGCACGGCCCGACGGTCCTTGACCAGGCCCAGCGCCTCAGCGACATGGTCCGGCGCATCCAGCCACCCCGCCGACGTGATCACCGCGTACTCACCGGGCGTGTAGATCTTCCCGGTCTGCCGGGCCCGCCCGTACAACTCGCGCGCCCGCCGGTTGACTTCAAGGCTTCGCACGTAGGTACCGGACCCCTGGCGCTTCTCGACGAGCCCCTGATGGCTCAGCGCCTCCAACGAGCGCGCCGCGGTCGGCCGGGACACCTTCCAGTCAGCCGCCAACTGCCGCTCCGACGGAACCTCGTCCCCCGGCCTCAGGTCACCCCGAAGGATCTGATCGCGGATGAAGTGCGCGATCTGGAGATACTTCGGCTGAGCTTCCTCAATCTGAGGCATGTCCTGTCCCCTCCTCGCCCAAGTGGCTATAGCCTCTAGCCACTATAGGGTGAATGGTCAAGACCCCACCCCGTAGTCTTGGGCCCATGACGCGGTTGATCGTCGCAGCAGGAGGAGGGGGCGACGCTGTCGCCGCCGCAATGCTTCAGGCCGCCCTGTACGGGGACGACGACCAGGCGGTGATCCTCACCTACGCATGGGACCGCTTGCTGATCGACCCGCTACCGGGCCCCCGGGGAGCCGACGACTTCACCGGCCTGGAAGCGCTCACCCCCGCTGTCTGGAGAGTGCCGGCGGAAGCCCGCCCCATCGCGCCGGCAGGTTCCACACTCCCCCGACTGGCGGCAGACCTCCCGCAACACACCTTCGCCCTGATCGACCCGAAGGACGGCGCCGAGGGCGTCACACGCCAGCTCGAAGACCTGGTCACCCACCTCAGGCCGATGTCGATCGATCTCCTGGACGTCGGCGGCGACGTGCTGGCCCGAGGCGACGAACCCACCCTAAAGAGCCCACTCGCCGACTCCCTGACACTGGCAGCGTGCTGCCAGATGAACGCACCCGTACGCCTGTTGATCGCAGGCCCCGGCCTGGACGGCGAACTGTCGCACGAGGACCTGCGAGGCATACTCGGCCCACTCGTCCACACCTTCACCGCGACGGACACGGAGTCGATCAGCCAGGTCTTGGAGTGGCACCCCTCAGAGGCAACAGGCATGCTCGCGGCAGCAGCCCGAGGCGTACGCGGCACATGCGAAGTCCGAGACGCCGGCCTGCCCATCCCCCTCACCGACGAGAGCCCGACGCTCCACGAGGTTGACCTGGACGAGGCCGTGGGCCGCAACGAGTTGACTCGCGCCATTATGTCGACCACCACCCTGGACGAGGCAGAGGCACTGAGCCGCGAGATCTGTGGCTTCTCCGAGATCGACTACGAGCGGAACAAGGCTCTCTGGCTCAAGGACCAGCGGTCGACCAAGCTCGACGCCGAGTCGGTGCTACCCCAGCTCGCCCAGTTCGAGGCAGCCGCCCGAAGCCGCGGAGTCACCCACACGACGTTCCGCCGCCTCACCGAGGTGCTGAACCTCAGCGGCTCACAGCGCGATGACCTGCGCCGACTACTCATCGACAGCCGACCGGAGCAGTTCGCGTCCCCACTGTGGCACATCCCAAACGCCACCTGAGTAACAACCTTCTTTACGGGTTCAAGGCGGCTCGCTCCGCTCCCCGCGCGCGGCCCGGCCCCCGGCCGGGCCTGCGCTCCTGTCTCCGCCCCGCTCCAGCCCGGCCGGCGCCCGTGCCGCGCACAGCAATCAGCCGCCTGACCCCAGAGAAGGGGTACGTCGTGGCTGGGGCGGTCGGCTCCGCAATTTTAGGCAGCCACTTTGGCGCGAGCCTCGAAGATCATGGCCCCAACGTCGTGCTTCACCGGGCAGGTCCACAGACTGCCCGACTCGCCGGAAGCTTACGGGGCCATGATCACTCGCGCCAAAGCAGCTCCAGGCCAAAATCGCTCCGCCGACCTGTCACGCCCGACAGCGGTATTACTGGGCCGTTGTCATCTGGGCTGCGTGCTGGTCTGGGCGGGGCAGGCGGTTGAGCTGGTCGTTGCTGGGCGTGCGGGTACCGGGGTCAGGGGCGTGCAGACGGGTGTGGCGGCTCCGATGAGTTCGACCAGGCCGGTGCCACCGGTGGGTGGGACGAGTTTGGACCAGTTGTTGGCCAGCCAGACGTTGCCGGACTGGTCGATCTGGATGGCGGTGAGGTGCTGGATGGAGTTGCTGCGGTAGCCGTGGGGCGGCGTCAGCAGGGAGCCGGTGGAGGAGCCGGGCGGGCAGGCGCTGGTATTCACGCCGCACAGGACGGAGACGGAGGGGGCGCCGAAACCGGCGATCCATATGCGGTCGGATCCGTCGATGGCCAGGGACCAGGGTGCGATCGTGGTCGGCAGTTTGTACTCGCCTGTGATCTTTCCGCTCGGCCCGATTTTGGTGACTGAGTTGCTGACGAAGCTGGGCACCCAGACGTTGTTCTTGGAGTCGACGGCGAGTGCGAGGGGCCAGTCGAGTGAGTTGTCCTTGATGGGGGAGAACGAGGTCGGCTTGAAGTCGGGGCCAATCACGGTGACGCTCCCGCCGACGTGGCCCTTGGGTACGCGTGTGTCCAGGAGTTTTGCCCCGTTGAGGCGGGCGTTGCTGACCCAGGCCCGGCCGTAGCCGTCGATCTGGATGGAGAACGGGTGGTCGAGGCCGCCGCCCTTGATGGTGATCGCCTTTGAGGGGTCACCGTGTGGGTAGACGATCACGCTTCCCTGGCCGCGGTTGCCTTTCAGGCCGTAGAAGTTGGCGATCCAGATGTTGCCCTTCTGGTCCACGGCGGTGCCCTGGGGGTGGTTCAGGTCGCCGTTCTTGAATCCTGTGCCGGGCGACAACGGCTTTCCGGTCGACGAGTACTTCGACATGGCATCGCCGCCGTAGCTGGGCACCCATACGGAGCCATCGTGGTCGATGGCGATGCCCCAGGCGCCTGCCTTCATGCCGCCGCCGCTGATGGGGCTGTTCAGGGTGGGGTTGCCCACCGGGTCCTGCACGGTGACGTAGGGGCTGGGGTTTCGCGTTCCGGGCAGCCAGTTGTTGGAGGCCCAGACGTTTCCCTTGGCGTCGATGGCCATCCGGCCGGGGGCGTAGACGTCGGGGGCGGTGTAGTGCAGGGCCAGGACCCAGGCCTCCGGGGCCGAGGTGAGCGCGGGGGTGTAGGTATGTGCCCGGCCTGCCAGGGCGTACAGCTTGCCGGTGGCCAGTCTCGGGTTGTGGGTGAGGTTGAGCACTGCTTGTGCCGTGTCGGCGGGAGTGGTCCCGTGCTGCGGTGTTGCCAGGCGCAGCATGTCCTGGCATCTCCCGGTATCCGCTCCCGGCGCACAGAGGGAGACGAGGTTGGCCAGGGTGCCGAGGGTGGCCAGAGTGTCGTTCTTGGTGCCGTTGTTCTGGTCGGTGACGACCTTGCCGGGCCTTCCTGAGGCCGGGTCTGCGAGGTTGTAGGACGTGGCTGCGGCGTTCTCCAGGCCGGGGCTAGGCCCAGTGATGCCGCGCTGGTCGGTGAACTGGGCCAGTGCGTAGGTGGCGGCGACGGTGGTGAACTCGTTGACCGTGACAGCGGATTCGAAGCGCTGCGGCACACCACCGCCGGGGCCGACTCCCACGACGGAGCGCAGACGCAACGACCGGCCGCCAGCGGGTACGGCTTCGACGTACAGCACCGAGCCCGTGCGCTGGCTGGGCCGGATCTGGAAGGTTCCGTTGGCGTCGGTGGTGGCGTGTCCCAGTTCCCGAGTGCCTTGCCGGTCTCCGGCGAAGAGCGTGACGTCGGCGTGGGACAGCGGCTTTCCAGCGCTGGTGGCTGTGCCGTGCAACGGGGCCGGCGTGCCGGGAGGCGTGGTTGCGGGGAGCCCCGTCAGGACCAGTGCCATGGTGGCCGATGCGGCAAAAGCGGCGCCTGGAAGGGGTCGGCGGGGCTTGGCTTTCCCAACGCTGCGACGAACGCGGAGTGCTGATCTGCGGGGGTGAATGGTCGAGGGAAGCAAGGTCGGCGCCTTTCGTCATGTCGGCTCGTGTCAGAACCTGCGCTCACAGGCGGGGTCTAACCCATCAACCGAATGTCACGACTTCCCGG
Organism: Streptomyces sp. NPDC003247; assembly: GCF_042888135.1. Lineage (NCBI taxonomy): Bacteria > Bacillati > Actinomycetota > Actinomycetes > Kitasatosporales > Streptomycetaceae > Streptomyces > Streptomyces sp. NPDC003247. The sequence goes on along the minus strand of NZ_JBIAPF010000007.1, from coordinate 499,278 downwards.
AGAGACTCCCGACAGCGGCCCTCGTACGGTCGTGATCACAGCGCCCCGGTTCGGCGCGATCGGTTCCTATCCGTTGCTGCTGTTCGGGTCGCGCAGCGTGAACCATCCGATCTTGCGGCTGGACAGCCAGATCAGGCCCAAGTACAGGTGTGGGTCGACCTGGCGGAGCTCATCGCGCACGCCCCCGAACACCAGCGACGTGTTGGAGTAATCGATGACGATGCACTCCTGGCCGTCCAGACGGCTGGGGCCCGGCCCGACCATGGCAACGATGGACAGCATGTCCAGCGGGAAGAGTCGATTACTGAGGTAGCCGTCGGGGCTGAAGACTTTGCCCCGCCACCAGAACAGATGCACCAGGCGGGCGAGCAACCGCGCCCCCGAAAGCCCCGCCCCTGGCAAGATCGCTAGACCCTCCATCGGGCCTTTGGGGATCTCACCCGCCGGAATCTTGCGAAAGAGCTCCTCAAGCTGCTTGTCGTCGGTCTTGAGGAGCTCAGTGTCGGTTGGCATCACGATCTTCCTTCTCGCCGTCAGTCCCGCTCTGCTCCACGCCTCCGGAGACAGCCCGAATTGAGAGATGGGGTGCCGTATTGCACAGGCCTGTGGAATTCGGGTCGCTGCCCGGAAACGCCTGTGGCCCCGGACTGATCGAGTGGAGGCTCCCAGGCATCGCGGCGATCTAGCGCTCAGTGCGGGGAGCACTGCGACCATCGTTGGCTTTCAATCCGCCACTTTCTCCATCCTGAACCCCATACAGGCGGCTCACAACCGCTGGCGAACTGCTGCCTTGTCGCACTGGTGCGCGGCGCGTGCTGCGTCGTGGTCTGCCTGTCCGATTCCTGGCACCAACACCCACGGACAGCGGCGATAGGCGCTGAACCTCTGCAGACCATCGGTCGGCGACTCCGGCCGTTTGACCGACACCAGAGACGTCCCGTGATCGACCTGATAAGGATCTGGCCGGAAGCAGTACAGCAGGGGAATACAGCAACCGTCCTCGTCCGGCAGCGTCCTTGAGGAGCCGTAAGGCGACCGGTATGCCCTCACCGACCGATCCACATAGAGCTACGGATCAGAAGGCGTCTGACATCCACGGCTGACATCAACGACGCCGGACGGGGATGTACACAAGCATCTCTGTCCGGCCACCGCACCAGCCGACGGCAGCAGCCGGAGCGACCTTGGATCGAACTCCTAACTAAAGCGGGTGTCACAGGCTCGAATCCTGTCGGGGCACAAGCCGAAGGGCCAGCTCAGGAGGGGTTTCCTCCCAGGCTGGCCCTTCGTCGTACCCGGACAGTGAGCCTTTTCCAACCTCAGTTTGAGCAGGTGAGATGAAGGGTGAGGACGGCCTGGACGAGGCTGGTGATGCGGGTGGTGCTGCACCGGAGCTTGCGCAGGAGCCGCCAGTTCTTGAGGGTCGCGACGGCGGGTTCGACCAGGGCCCGGATCTTGGCCTGCGAGCGGTTCACGGCCTGCTGGCCTTCGGACAGGTTCTCCCATCGGCCTCGGAACGGCACGCGGACAGCCGGTCCGGCGCCCTGGTAGCCCTTGTCGGCCCAGCACAAGATGCCTGCGGAGGCGAGGCCTTCGAGGATGCCGTGTTCGCGGGCGGCGCGGATGTCGTGGATGGCACCGGCCAGGGCGGGTGAAGCCCACAGCAGGAGTCCGGCCGGGTCGGCGAGGACCTGGACGTTCATGCCGTGCTTCTTGTGTTTGCCCGAGTAGAACGGCCGGTCGGCGGCGATCCGGTCGATGGGCAGCAGGGTGCCGTCGAGCAGGACGAACGCCTTTGCTGACGCTTCGCGGAGGGCTTGTTCGAGCGTAGGTGCCAGGGCTGCGAGGAGGTCGACGGCTTCGGTGACGTAGCGGTATGCCGTGGTCGTGCCGATGCCGAACCCGGCGGCGAGCTGGGCGTAGGGGTGCGCGTTGCGCAGATGGGCGAGGGTGAGCAGGGCCTGTCGGCCCGCGCTCAGCCGGCGCCACCGGCTGCCGATCGCACGACGTCGTTCGCGGATGCGGGCAGCGAGGAAACGAAGGTGCGAGCTGGACAGGTCCAGTCCGGAGGGGTAGACAAGCACGTGAAGCCTCTGGCGGATCGGGTGATCTTGGTCGTGAACCCGTCTACCAGGGGCTTCACTCGCCTGTCACGCCAACTGCTGGATCACAACGGCAGGTTGGAAAACGCTCAGTGCCACACGCGTACCACTACAGCTGCGTGGAGGCCGGGATCCTCTGGCCGAAGGTCTGCTGTGAACCGCGGCACGTACGTCATGCCCCACCTGACTAGGTCAGGCGAGCTTCTTCAACTGGGCGTCGACGATGTCCTGCGGGATGGTCGGGGGCTGGATGGGGTTGAGGGACAGGAAGGTGGCGATGGTGGAGTCCTGTCGGACGACCAGGACGGTGACGGGGATGCTGGGTCCCCCGCTGTCGACGACCTGGGTAGCGTCGAATGCGAGTGTCTCGTCGCCGTAACCGGAAACAGACCGGGACTGGGAACCGGAGTACCCCAGTCCAGCACCTGGGTGGGCAGCGGACGGGCGCATCTCGGCCGTGGCGCACTTCGGAAGCGCTGTGCGCAGTTCGGTCATCACCGTGCGGGCGTCGGCAAGGGGGTAGGACGTCAGGCCGACACTCGCGTGCTGCCCGAGATCGTCGGAGACGGACACGACATCCTGGCTGACCTGGGCCGTGAAGTCGTGCAGGCTGCCCAGCTGTGCGGCCGCGTAGACGGGTCGGCAAGGGGCGGGCGTGACGGCGCGGTAGGTCGTGAGCACGTCGTGATCCACCGGGCTGCCCTGGCCCGTGACGGTGTTGACGGTATAGCCGGGAACATCGTGCGCGGTCAGCGCCAGGCGGTCGAGGCCCTTCTGGTCGAGGCTCTTCCCGGCCGCGGAGGCAGGCGATCCGGATACCTGCTGCGGCGTCGAGCTCGCAGACAAGGTGGACCCGCCGGTCGCAGGCTTTCTACCTTCGCCGGCATCGTCCCTGCTGTCCGCATCACACGCGCCGGTCAGCGCCAGCACTAACAAGACACCCGCCGCCGCAACGACCCGTCTTCCGACCGTAGAAGCATTCATCATTCGCCCCCCGGTGCCCCGACTGGGAGCACCCGCACAAGAAGCCCCGGCATGTGCCGAGGCTGACGTTCTCAGGGAGCCTAGCGGGAACTGGCGAAGTTCCCTTCGCCTGCACCGAGTTGAGATGCAGGCCCCGGCCCGTCCGGGCCATTGCCCCGCAGACCTGGCTAGTCCGAGGGGACCTCTCTGCCCCCCTCACGGACGCCGCACCACAAGCGCACCAGATAGAGCGGGGAACAGCGGGGAACCACGGTGAAAACGACCGAGCCCCACGAAGCCGCGCCACGGCCGTTCACCAAGGTCAGCGTCCAAACCGGCACCAAATGACCGCAGCTTCCCAAGCTGAGAGCGCGAGTTCGATTCTCGTCACCCGCTCCAGATCGAAGGCCCAGGTCAGAGACCTGGGCCTTTTGACTGGCCGGGCCGGGGCGGCGGCAGGGCCGTTGCGGAAGGCTGTCGCCGACTCTGCCGCATCCGTGGTCAGAGGATCCCGTCCGACCGGGCTCAGCTGCGTGGACGATCGGTCCGGGTCAGTGGCTCTGTCGTTTGAGTTCGCGTACCGCCGCGGGCAGTGCGAGGCACAGGGCGAAGGAGGTCGCGAAGCCACCTCCCCCTGCCAGAACGACATCCGTGGTGCCAACGCCTGACCGGGATACCAACAGGCTGACGAAGAGGCCGATCACCATGGAGCAGGCAACGTACAGTGCCAGCCACAGTTGCCACGTACGTGCGGAACGGGCTGTCGATTCGGGCATGGGACGTAGATCCTTTCGAGAGTCACGGGCGAGACGGAGAAGGGACGCGCGGGGGCCCAGCGACGGGCAGGCCGTCACCGCGGCTCGACCAAGCCATGCAGCAGGTGTTCGGCGAGCTCAGCCCGTAGCCGACCAAGTGCCGAGACGTACGAGGCGTACGCGTCGGCGCGCCGGCCGAGCTCGTCGAGAAGATCCACGCTGCGCCGTTGCAGACCGACCGGCGGAAAACGCACGGGAAGGTGGCCCAGAGCAGCAGAGCTCAGCGACGGGGCTGCCGTGGCCGCTGCGCGGTGGGACATCCACTCGCGCGAGTACCGGAGGCCCAGGTAGGCATGGAGGTACAGGGGGTCGATCTCGACATTCAGGCGTACGCGCAGGCGCATCACGTTCGAGCTGAGCAGCCATCCCGCCTGCGTGCCGGAGACCAGCGCGGGTCGTTGCTGCGCGCCCGTGCGTACGCAGACGATGTCGTTCGGGAGCAACTCGAACTTCTTGAAGCGCTCGGCCGTCTCCCACGGCACGCGGTCCCGGGTTGCGTCCCCGATCCGTCCGTCAACGAGATCCTGCGGGAAGACCAGCGGAACACCGGCGTCCGCAGTGCGTGCCGTTGCTGGTAGGCGGGTGTATGACGGGCCGGGTTGGATGTCGCACAGGTCCTTGAGCACTGCCTCGTTCCAGCCGCCAGTTCCCGATCCCGTGCGGTAGCCGTGCCCAGCTTCCCTCGCCCGCCGCTCCAGCAGACGTAGCTCGTCCGCATGCTCCACCACCGACTCACCGGCTTCGAGCAACTGGGCCGTGACGGGAGCAGCGCCGTAGTTTCCGCTCCCCAGGTAGTCGGCAGGGCGGAGTGAACATCCCTCGTCGGCGACGACCTCACGGGCCACGACGACAGCGGAGAAGCCTCCTTCGGCAGCACGCACCGCGTACTCGCTGTGCGGGCACTGCTCCCCGTCGAGCCATGGGCGGACCACGGCCGTGATCGCGTCGCGGTCCGTGTCCCGCAGCACGCGCCGACGCCCGACCTTCGTCCCCAACTCCTGGGCGTCGACGAACAGGATGCCTTCCCTCGCCGGATGCTCCGCTCGTCGCAGCACCCACAGGGACACCGGCACGGGCGTCGCGGAGAACAGGTGGGACGGCACCGTGATGACGCACTCCACGGCCCATCCACGGACAAGAGCGCGGCGGATCTCGCGCTCGGCGGTGTTCACCGAGTTGCCCGCCTTGACCGGCATGACCACCACTGCGCGACCACCGGGTACCAGCGCGCCGAGGGCGTACTGCACCCAGGCGAAATTGTCATTGCCCTGTGGCGGTGATCCGTACGGCCAGCCTCCCGCTCGGCGGCCGGGGCCGGGTGCGTCGCTCATGTTGAACGGAGGGTTCGTCAGCACCACGTCGACACCGTGTGCGTGGTTCGGTGGCCATCGGTCGGACCGGGTGCTGGTCAACTTCGGCCGTACGCCGAGGTGGAGAAGGTACAGACTCGCGACTGCTTGCAGTCGGCCGTCGAGGGTCTCGCCGTACAGGGTCCCGCGCGCGCCTCCGATGTGACGGTGCGCAGCCGCCAGCATCTCTCCCCCTCTCATGTAGGGGTCGAGCACCGTGGTCTTCTGTCCCGGGGTCAGTACGAGTGCCGCGGCCAACGAGGCCAGGCCCACCGGGCTGCAGAACTCCGAGCTCTGCAGCCCTTCCCTGGCGCTGAAGGACTCCCACACGAGTTGGAAGGCGCCGACGCCTGTGCCTGCCGCCGTCCGTACTGCCGTGGTGAGGTCGTCCCAGCTCCGCGGTTCCAGTTGCAGCAAGCTGCTGCGCATGTCGGTGCGGTCGCCGTTCCGCCGCAGCGTGTCCTGCGCCATGTCGCCGAGGGAGCGGAGCAGCGATTGCACGTCTCGGGCCCCCTGGCCGGCCGACATGACGTCCTCGATCCGGCGCCACCGCTCCGGTTCCGCATGTCGTACGTACATCACGATGAGACAGAGATTCACGTAGTCCGCCATCGTCGCCGGGCCGCGGACCCGGTCCGCGAGTCGGCCCATAAGCTGATCGACGGCGTTCTTGTCCTCTGTCCCGGTGCGCTGAACACTCCCCACGGCTTTCGATTCCGCAGACGGTCGGTCACCGCCGGCCCCCCGGCGGAATCGGTCGGCGTAGGTGGTTCCCGCCTGCTCGCCTTCGCGCAACTGCGATTGAGGAATGGTGCGGTCCGTCAGCCACCGCGTGATCTCGGTCTCGTGGAAGAGCTCCGTATCGCCGGAGCGCACAGGGGTGGGAAAGTCTTTGTGCCGCCGGGCCCAGTTCGACACGGCCGGACGCTTGACGCCCGCACGCTCAGCGATCTGGTTTCGGGTGACAAGACCGGTTTGTTCGTCGTCCGCCAACTGCACGTCGACTCCTGTTCGTTGGGCCGGTTGAGATGCCGACGTGAGGACCGTACGAGGAAGGGGACGTACGATCCAAACGCGCATTCACAGTGCTCACTGAGTCCGCACGGGCGGAGTGGTGGGCAACCGACCCTGCAAAGACCGCGACAGAGACGAAAGAAGCACGTGAAAACGGGTCTGGTGATGTCCCTGCGGCCGGATCCTCTGACCAGAGTCAACGATTACTGGGCTTAACAGTTGTCTCGGCTCCTGCTTCTCGTGCCGCCCTGGGTTTTCGACGGTGGGTGACGCCGAGGAGGTAGGTGGTGGCGACCACCGAGATCAGGGCCTGTTCGGGCACGGCGCATTCGATGGTGCCGGCGACGTCAGGTCGGCGACGAACGCGTCAACCATCGCGCGCAGCGGGTCGGGACTCGCCGCGGCGAGGTTGTTCTCGGCGAGGACGTGCAGGGTCACACTGTCGGGTGCGGTCATCGTGCCGATCTCCTTCGAGGTGGGACACTTCGAAGATCAGCCGACGGCTGTTCGTCCATGCGGGCCTTACCGCGATGCCCGAAAACCTCCGGACCAGGTCGAACCCATGCACCAGTGGGTGCTGAGCAGGAGACGGCACATCGCCCGGGGGTGCCAGGTGGCCACCGAATGCGGGACAAGCGAGGGCACGGTCAGGCGGACCAGGCGCGGATCACCGCGCCGATGAAGCACTGCGGAGCGCAGAGGCGGTAGTTCCCGCCGAGCATTCGATGAAGGCTCACGCATCACCAGCGCACCAGATCGGGCAGGGTGCAGCCCAGAGTCACGGAGACGGCAGACGTCGCCATACTGCGACTGCCCTCAGAGCGCTGATCATCGGGGTGAGCGGCTCGCTCTTCGTCACGAAAGTCGGCTTCGGAGCCTCGGCTCAGACCTTCTCCGCGCTCAGGCGCGGATGCTCCGCAGTGAGCAGCCCGATGTCTTCCACGTCCGACGTCAGGATCGTCACCGGGCCGGGATGCTGCAGGGCGGTCGCGCACAGCATGGCGTCGATGGCGTACTTGTGGCCGTGCAGCCCCGCTGCACGCAGCAGAGCGGCAGCGGATTGCGCGAGGGTTTGGGTTACCGGCTCGACACTCAGGCGGGACAGGGTCCACTTCAGTGCGGCGTCGTTGATCTTCGGGTGGATCACCTCGACCAGCACGGCGGCCGAGGTGATCACTGGCAGGTCCGCGTCGCGAGCCGCCGCCAGCCACTCGTGGATCTCCCGATCACGCTGTACGGCCTTCGCCAGGCCCTCGCTGTCCAGGACCAGGGCACCGCTCACGCGGCCGCCCCGGCGTTCGAGCCTCCGGCCAGCCGGGCGCGCTTGGCCGCCACGGCAGCAGGGTCGGCCGGGCCGTGCACCTTGTCGAAGTCCGCGATCAGCTCGTCCAGGTTGTCGCGCTCGATCTGGCGCTGGGCCGCCTTCTCCAGGTAGGCCGAAACGCCTCGCTTGCCGACCCGCTCACGGATCGCATGCAGAGTTCCGGCGGTCAGGGTGACGGAGATACCACTGGTGGGGCCATCGCCGGGCGGGAAGTCAACGTCGTCATCAGTCACACGTCGATTATGCCATTGGATATGGCATAGCGCTCGGCGAGGTGCACGGGACTGTGAGCGGATGACGAGGGAATCCAGCGCGGAGGCCAGGTCTTCGAGTGGGGGCACCACCCACGCCCTTCAGGGAGTGGTGAGCGTGGATGGCGTCGCGGTGCAGAGGCTGAACCAGTTCCCGACAGGAGTTCGCGGTGTGGGGACACGGTCGCCGAACCGCCGTCTCTTCCCCGTGGGCGGTGGTTGCCGATCGGGGCGGCCGTGGCCGTCTCGATGGTGGTGGTTCCATGGTCGGGGCCGCAGTCTCCAGGATCATGTCCGACCTCCCGCGGCGTCCTCCCGGGCCGCGTCCGACGCCGTGCGTCGGCGGACCGGCCCCGTCAGAGGAAGGTGACGCGCGCGAGTCTGCTGTCAAGCCAGTCCCGTACGTGGGTCGGCTGGGCGAGAGTGCCGGGATTGTGCGGCTGGTTGAGGTCGGTGACGATCTCGGTGATGATGCGGCGCCGTTCCTCCTCGTCGGTGACGGGGACGGCGCGGGCCGGGAGGTCCGCCCGGATGCCGGGCTTCAGGTGGAAGGTGAAGTCCGGGTGGGCCATGAGGTTGGCGTACCAGCTGGTGGGGCGGCCCGAGGTGCCGCTGCACAGGCAGGTCCGGCCCGACGCCCGGTAGAAGAAGATATCGATCCTTCGGGGGCGGCCGGTCCGGCGTCCGGTCGTGGTGAGGTCGATGATCCGCTCGCGCGTGCCGGCGGCGGGGGCGATCTCGATGGCCGCGCGTACCGCCGCGTCCACGGGGTGCTCCTTTCCCTTGGTTGGCGGTTCCCTTGATTGTCGGACGAGAAGCGGGCGGCGATCCTGCGCGCGGCCACCCGCCTGTTCCTGGACTCCGGATACGACCGGACGTCGCTGGCCAGGATCGCCGAGGCCGCCGGGGTGTCGAAGGCGACCCTGTTCAAGCAGTTCCCGACCAAGGCGGCGCTCTTCGACGCGATCGTCACCGCGTCCTGGCGGGCGGGGGACGGGGGCGAGGAAGCCCCCGCCGCCGGGCGACCTCCGCGCCGGCCTCGCCCTGATCGGCCGGCGCTATGTCGCCCTGCTCACCCGCCCGGACATGGCCGACCTGTTCCGGATCGTCATCGCCGAGCTGCCGCGCTTCCCGGAACTGGCCGAGTCGCAGTTCAACCGCGGCAAGATGCCCTACTTCGAGTCAGTGCGCCGCTATCTGGAGGCGGAGCGGGACGTCGGCACGGTCGTACTGGACGATCCCGGACCGGCCGCGACCCAGTTCCTCGGCATGATCTCCAACTGCGTGTTCCGGCCTCGGAGGCTCCTGCCGCACCGGGCCCCGGACGGTCCGGCCGTCGAGCGGGTCGTCGACGAGGCCGTCCTGATGATGGCGGCCAGGTCCGCCGCGGCCTGAGGCGGTGTCCGCCTGCCGTCCGGGCCCGGCGGCGTCGGCGCGTCCCGCTCAGCGGTCGGCGAGCGCCCGGATCTCGTCGGCGATCAGCCGGGGGTCCTCCTCGGCCATGAAGTGACCGCAGGACACCGTGCGGTGCCGCAGGTCGTCGGTCCAGGCGCTCCACAGGCCCTGGGCGTGGTAGCCGAGCGCGGCGCCCCAGTCCTGCTGGAGCACGGTCACCGGCATGGCCAGCCGGTTGCCCGCCTCGCGGTCGGCAGTGTCGTGGTCCACGTCCACGCCGGCCGAGGCCCGGTAGTCGGCGACGATGGAGGGCACGGCCGCCGCGGACGCGGTCAGGTAGTGGTCGCGGACGTCGGCGGGGATCGCGTCCCGGTCCTTGGTCCAGGCGTCGAGGAAGTGGGCGAAGAAGGGGTCGGCGGACGCCTGGATCATCTCCTCCGGCAGGCCGGGGGCCTGGGCCATCAGATACAGGTGGAATCCGACCGCGGCGGAGACTCCGCGCAGGGCGTCCCACATGTCGAGGGTGGGCAGCACGTCGAGGAAGAGGGCGCGGGCGACGGTGTCCGGGTGGTCCATCGCGGCGCGGAAGGCGACCAGGGCGCCGCGGTCGTGACCGGCCAGGGTGAACCGGTCGTGGCCCAGCTCGGCGGCGAGACGTACGACGTCCCGGGCCATGGTCCGCTTGGAGTAGACCTCGGGGCCGGTCTCGGCGGGCTTGTCGCTGGCGCCGTAACCGCGCAGGTCGGGACAGATGACGGTGTGGTCGGTGGCGAGGTCGGCGGCGACGTGCCGCCACATCAGGTGGGTCTGCGGGAAGCCGTGCAGCAGGACGACCGGGGCGCCCGCGCCGCCGACGGCGGCGTTCAGGGTGACGCCGTCGTCGACGCACACGTGGTGCTCGGTGAAACCGGGGATGCTCGGGGTTGTCACAGCGATTCCTCTGGGTCGTGGCAGAGTGGACGTTCCGGGCCCCTGACCTCGGCGGTCCGGGTCGTCCGGGGACGTCACCCAGGTTGTGGGCCCCGGATCAGCGATCGATGAGTGGACACGCGGCACCCGCCGGGGACGGCGCCGCCCGCGAAAGGACCCGCCGTGGGCGTGGAGTTCGGACTGCTGGGGCCGGTCGCCGCCTGGGACGCCGACGGCTCGGCCCTCCCGCTCGGCGCGCCCCGCCACCGGGAGGTCCTCGGACGGCTGCTGATCGCCCGGGGCAGGGTGGTACCGGTCGGCCGGCTCGTGGCGGACCTGTGGGAGGACGAACCCCCGGCGGGTGCGGTGGGCGCGGTCCGCACCTTCGTCGCGGCGCTGCGCCGTGTCCTGGAGCCCGGTCGCCCTCCCCGGCAGCCGTCCCGTCTGCTGGTCACCGACGGCCCCGGCTACGTCCTGCGGGCCGGCCGCGAGGCGGTGGACGCCTGGCGGTTCGAGGACACCGCCGCGCGGGCCGCCGAGGCACCGCCCCACGCGGCGGTCGCCCTGTGGGACGAGGCGCTCGCCCGCTGGCGGGGGCCGGTGCTGGCCGACTTCCCCGCCGCCGCGTGGGCCGCCGCCGAACAGGCCCGGCTGGAGGCGCTCCGCCTCGACGCGGTCGAACGGCGTGCCGACGCCCTGCTGGCGACCGGCGCCGCCCGCGCTGCCGTCGTCGACCTGCGGGCCCATGTCGCCGCCCACCCCGGCCGGGAGGACGGCTGGGTCCTGCTGGCCACCGCGCTCGACCGTGCCGGACGGCGCGGTGAGGCGCTGGACACCCTGAGCCGTGCCCGCGCCGCCGTCACCGCCGTCACCGCCGGCGCGAGCGGCGGGTACGGCCCCGGAGGCGCCCTGGCCCGTGCCGAGGACCGCATCCGCGGCGGCACCGCCGGCTCCGCGACCGAACCGGCCGGGACGGCCGACGGCGTCTGGGACCGGGCGGCGGCCTCCTATGACCGCTCGGTGCCCGCCCGGTCCCGGGCCCGGCTGCACGCCACCGCCGGCCTGCTGCGCGACCTCGCGGTGACCGGCCCCGACGGTCTGGGGGAGGCGCACCGGCACCGGCGGGATCTGGTCGCGGCGGCCGAGACGACCGGCGACCCGGAGCTGGCCGCCAGGATCATCGGCTCCTACGACGTCCCGGCGGTGTGGACCCGTGCCGACGACCCCGCCGGCGCCGGTGAGCTGTCCCGGGCCGCCGCCCGCGCCGCCGCCCGGCTCGGCCCCGGCGGGCCGGCCGCGCTGCGCGCCCGGCTGCTGTCCGTCGTGGCGGTCGAGTCACGGGGCGATGCCGCCGCCGACGCGCCGCTTCCCCGGGCAGCCGACGCCCCCGCCACCGAACCGTGGCGGCAGCGCGCCGGACGCGCCGCCGAGGAGGCCGTCCGGCTCGCCCGGCGCCTGGGCGACCCCGCGCTCCTGGCGTTCGCCCTCAACGGCGCCTTCATGCAGTCGTTCGCCGGCTGCGGGTCCGCCGCCCGCAGGGACACCCTCGGCCGTGAACTGACCCGGCTGGCCGTCGACCACCAGCTGCCCGGTCACGAGGTCCTGGGCCGCATCGTCCGCCTCCAGGCGCTCGCCGGCCTCGGCGACCTCGCGGCGGCGGACGCCGAGGCCGAGGAGATCGACCGGCTCGCGCACCGCAACGAACGGCCGCTCGCCGCGGTGTTCACCGCCTGGTACCGGGCGCTGCGCACCTGCGAGACCGACGGCTGGCCGGCCGCCCGCCCCCGGTACACGCACGTCCTGGCGGAAACCGCCGGCTGCGGCATGCCCGGCCTGACCCGGGGAGCCGCCGTCCTCGTCGCGCTGGTCCCGGTCATGCGCGGTGACGCCCTGCCCGACCCCGACGACTTCGCCCGCCTCGACGCCGGTCCCTACCGGCCGTGGCTCGACCCCTTGCTGCTGGCCGCCTCGGGCGCCACCGACCGGGCCCGCCGGGCACTGACGACGGTTCCCCGGCCACCGCACGACCTCCTCCAGGAGGCACTGTGGTGCGTACTCGCCCGCGCCGCCGCGTCCGTGGGGCATGTGCCGGTCCTGCGCCGCGCCCGCGAGGAACTCGCCGCCGCCGGAGCCGAGTACGCCGGCGCGGGCAGCGGCCTGGTCTCCTTCGGCCCGGTCACCCGCCACCTGTCGGCCGCCGACGCGGCACTCGGGGCGCGCGTCCCCTCGCCCACCGGGCCGGCCGCCGACGGCGCGTAGGAGCGGTCACGGCTCGCGGCAGGACGCACCGGGCAGGACTGAACGGTGCCGGGCACGGACCGGGCAGGGTGAGCGGTGCGAGGACGGACGGGCCGGGCTGAGCGGTCGGCGGACCGACCCGGCCGCACAACACACCGGGGGCGCCGATCCCGGTGAACATGCCGTCCATGCCGCCGGGCGCGTACAGGAAGTAGATCCGGGCGGGGTCGTCCTGCTGAGGTTCCTGCACGAGTGCCGCACGCCCTTGGACACGTACACGACGCCGCCCGCCCGGACCTCGTGCTCCTTGTCCCCGGCGGTGATGACCGGTTCGCCCTCGATGACGATGAAGGTCTCGGACTCGCGGTGGTGTGTGTGGGGCGGGGGCCCGGCGTCGGCGGGCAGGACCGACTCCACCAGGGACAGTTCGCCGCCGGTCTGCGCCGACGTCAGCAGGGTGGTGTGGGTGTGCCCGACCAGGAACACGGGCTCCCCGCCGTCGGGCGGAACGTGAACGGGGGGAAGGCGAAGAGACACTCACGGATTCCTTCTGTCGGTCCGGGAACACGGGCAACGGCCGCCCCCCACGGCAACACGGCGACACGGCGACACGGGAGTTCGGCTGTGCCGGAGTCTTCCGGGCGCCGTCGGCACCGGCCAGGCCACCGTCTGCCCGCCCCCTGCTCGATGCCGCTCACCGATACCCACCCGGGGGGTCGGCCGTCGGCCGGAGCCGGGTGTCCTTACGCCGAGGGCCCCCGTCCGCTCTCGACCAGGCCCCACGCGTGGGCGAACAGTTCGGGCAGGGTGCGGGTGGGGAGGGGAAGGGGGTTCTCCAGCCGGCCGTTGTACGAGCGTTCCACCCCGAGCAGGTCCGCCTTCCACGCCTCCATGGGCTGGTAGGGCTTCCCGGCCGGGATCCATTCGCCGGGGAGGAAGAGCCGGCGGCCCGCCCGGGCGCGCTTGTCCTCGACGGCCAGGCCGCGCTCGACCAGCACGGCGGCGGCCTTCTGGTGCCGGGCGGCCTTCCAGCCGTTCCAAAGACGGACGTTGCGGTCGCTCGGCGCGCGCAGGGTCAGCAATTGCAGGTAGAGCGCTGCCGCGTCCTCGTCGACGCCGAGCTCGCCGACGACCTGTGCCAGCACGTCGGGCGCGGAGTGCACCGGATGCGTCTCGTACGCCCCCGAGGGCGGCGACGTGGCCTCGATCCGCTCGACGATGCGCGCGCAGGCCGGGCCGCGCAGCCACTCGACCAGCTCGATCTCCGGGGAGTAGCGGGAGTCCGCCCGGGCCGCCAGCAGCGTCCGGGAGCGCTCGTCGTCGCCGTAGAACGCCGGGCGGAAGTACAGCGAGGGCTGGAACCGCTCGCCTCTGCGGTCGACGGCGCCCTCCACGGCCACGGTCAGCCCGTCGTCGACGCTCGCGACGTCCAGCGGCTCCGGGCCGGTGTAGGGGCGCGAGCCGAACCGGTCGTGCACATCGGCGACCATGCGCCCCACCGCACCGCTGAGGACACCGGCGTCCAGCAGCAGGCCCGGGTGGTTCAACCGCTCCCGCAGCGCCCGTACGAGGCCGGGCGCGCCGGCGCGGACCGGGTCGCCTGCGGGAAGCTCCGCGTAGACCCAGAAGAGGTTCGGGACGACGGTACGCAGGGTGTCCTCGAAGTCCTGGAGGTCCCAGCCCCCGGCGGTCGGGAAGGGGTGGTAGTCGCTGTCGCGGATCCAGGTGTCGAGGTCCGAGCGGAGACCGCGTATCGACTCGGGGTCGGTGAACGCCGCGCAGAAGCGGCCCGCCGACAACAGGAACGGACGCAGTTCGACGACCGCGTCGAAGGTGCGCTCCGGGACCACGGTCCGCCGGCCGTGCCGCTCCCGCCACGCCCGCGCGATCCGCTCCGCCACCGTGCGCATGCCCTGCGGCTCCCACAGGTCGGCGGGGTCCTCGGGCAGCACGTCCGCCACCAGCGCGAGGCGGTCCGGCGAGCCCGTCCGGCCGGGCTCGCGGACGCCGTCCTCGATCTCGGCCACCTTGAGCCGGTGGATCTCCCGCTCCCTGGTGTCGAGGCGCGGGACATACCCTCCGGCGAGCACCCCCGCCAGCGCGAAGGACGCCGCCGCCCGGCCCATCCCCGTGCCGTCCCTCAGCACGCCCACCGCGTCGAGGTCCCACGGCACCGGCCCGCGCTCCCGGACGAGGTCCAGCAGCCGGCGCACCTGCTCCGCACTGCCCCACCCCCGCGGGACGTCGGTCACCCCCTCGATCTCCCCCAGGCTCGGCGGATCCGCCTCCCCCGTCCGCAGGTCGACGAACGTCCGCAACCCGTCGGCGGCCCAGCCGACCACGACGGCCGCTCCCCGCTCGTCCCGGACGGCCGCGGGGTCGCCCTCGGCCACCCGCACCAGACCGGTGCGTATCCGGGCCCGCGGATCGGCGAAGGGGCTGTCCGCCCAGATCTCCAGCAGCGCGAGCAGACGCCGGCGCCGCTCGTCGCGGGTGGGCTCCACGACGGCACGCAGCGCCACGGCACCGATACGCCCGATGAACCGCGCCCAGGAGCCCTCCCCGGCCCATCCCGGACCCTCGTCCGGCGCGGTCGGCGACCACGTCCCGGCCAGATAACGCCCCGTCCGCTCGATACCGGCCAGCGCCCCCTTGCCGCTCCAGTACCCCGAGCCGTCCACGAGCCCGTCCAGCGCGACCCCCACCTGATGATCGTCCAGAGCCACCGTCCCGGCCCGCGCCGTCAGCAGCTCACCCGACGCCATCCCGTCTCCCCGCACCCCGCTCGAACGCTCCATGGGCAGATCATGGCGTACGGGTCTGACAACGGAGGGCGGCCTCTGATCGGCCGTCACATGGTGACGGAGAACTCGACGGGGAACTGCGGTCGTGGGACACCGGCGGCCTCGCCGAGCTGCGCCACACGCCGGACGTCCACGCCTGCCGGCTGGCCGGCACTGGGCTCGGCAAGGAGAGCTGGGCAACGCTCATACCGTCTCTGCCGTACACGAAGACGTGCCGCTGAGCCTGGTCGGCCACGGAACACGGCGGTGATGCCGTCGTCTCCGTGCCTCGCCTTCTTCGGCCTGTCGGAGCCGAGGGGGCCGAGGGGATCGCGTGGCGTCGCCCTGGTGGGTGACCTTGTAGGTGGCCTTGCCGCCGTCGGGGGGGGTGATCGCTGTCGAAGACGCGGCGTAGGGCATGTCGGTGACCATGGGGACTGATCGATCGGGGGCCCGACAGGCGTACGGGTCCGTGTCGGACCTCGTACCGCCCCGCCCTACCCCGCGGGCTCCCACATCGTGACGGCGAACCTGATCTGCTCGGGGGCGTCGTTGACCTCCTTGTCGGGGTCGTCGGTGCCGACGAAGCCGGTGATCTCGGCGCGGACGATGTCGCCCTTGTCGGTCACGACGCAGAACACGGTCTTCGCCGGGACCTTCCACTCGGTCATGTACGTCTCGCCGAAGCCGCCGGTTCGGGCCGCGCGGGCGCATTCCTCTGCGGTGGTCGGCGCCTCCGCGGCACTCAGCTGGGCGGCGCTACGGCCGTCGCCGAGCTGGAGGTAGCCGTAGTAGAAGTCGTGGTACGAGAGGTCCGGTGCCAGGGTGGCGCCGGTCTCCTGGGCGTTCGCCTCCAGCTCGTCCCACTCGTCGTAGCTGTAGCTCCGGGCCTCGGGGGCGTCGAAGTCGATCGTGGAGAGATGCTCCTCCGAGATGCCCAGGCTCATGGGCTGGTCCTCGTAGACGAGCTTGTACGAGGCCGGCGCCGTCGACGCGGGTCCGGTGGGCGTGTCCTCGGTCGGGGAAGCGGGGGGCGTGGGAGTCGGAGTCGCCGGTGCCTCGCTCGGCGGGGACGTCGTGTCGGAGGGCAGGACCGTCGGCGTGGGCGCCGGATCGCCGCCCGATCCACCGGCCAGCACGGGGATGAGGGCGATGATCACTCCGAAGAGGCCGCCTCCGACGGTGGTGATGACCGCACCGATGAGACCTATCTTCCCGGCTTCGCTCAGACCGTTGAACCAGGCCTGGGCCCTGCGCGCCCGGGACGGTCGCGGAGGGTCCGGCACGGGGCCTGTTCCCGGGTCGGGGCCTGTTCCCGGGTCGGGGCCTGCTCCCGGGTCGGGACCTGTTCCCGGGTCGGGACCTGTTCCCGGGTCGGGGCCTGCTCCCGGGTCGGGCGTCGGGTTCGGGCTGTTGGGCTGGGGCGGGGGTGCCGAGGACAACTGAACTCCTGGACCGGGACGACTGGTTGGAGCCAGCAGCGTAAGTGCTGCGCGCCACGTCGGGCGCGTGTGCCGGGCGGCTGTCGGTGCCCGCCGCCCGTTCCGCGCCCGAGGCCCGGGTCGGGGACCTCGGCCCCTCGGCTTCGCGTGCGGTCCGGTGTGAAGGCGTGCGCTACGCGGCGATGACGGCGACGCCCGTCCTGCCGCCGTCGACGTCCACGACGGTTCCGTGCACGAAGGCCGCTTCGTCGCCGGCCAGCCAGACCACGGCCTGGGCGATGGCGTCCGGTGTGCCGACGTCACCGGCCGGGGTGCCCTTCATCATGATCTCGCCGGGGTGGGGCTCGCCGCCCTCCGGGGCCGGGGGCAGGATCACCCCCGGTGAGACGGCGTTCACCCGCACGCCCCTCGGGCCGAACTCCGCGGCCCACGCCCGCGTGAGCGTCTCCATGGCCCCCTTGGTGGAGCTGTAGAGCGCGCCGGTGGGGACGCCCAGGCGGGCGATCCACGAGCCGAGGTTGACGATCGCACCGCCACCGGCCTCCACCATGGCGGGGACGACGGCGGCGGTGAGGAAGAACGGGGCCTTCACGTTCACTCCGTAGACCCTGTCGAACGTCGCCTCGTCGGTGTCGGTGGTGGCGGGGGCCGGGTAGATGCCGGCGTTGTTCACCAGGATGTCGATCCGCCCGCCCAAGGTCTCCCGGGCCCGGTCGGCCAGGTCCCGGGAAGCCTCCGCACTGCCGTCGAGGTCGGCCGCCAGGAAGTCGGCCCGGCCTCCGGACGCGCGGATCCCTTCGACGACCTGTGCTCCTCGTTCCGGACTGCGCCCGGACACGATGACGTGGGCGCCCTCGGCGGCGAACGCTTCGGCGATCGCCTGCCCGATGTTGCTGGTCGAGCCCGTGACCAGCGCCGTCTTGTTCCGCAGTCGTCCACTCATGACGCACTCTCCCTTGTCCGGCAGTGTGCGGACCACTGTGCGCCGAGGAAAATGGACCAGCAAGTCCAGAGTCGGGGGTCCGGGCCGGTAGCGTGGGGTCGTCGATCCCAGGAGGAGGGAGGGGGCCGGATGCCGGACGCGCCGACCGCGAAGGGCCGCGCCACGCGGGCCCGCATCGTCGAGGGGGCCGCCGAGGTGCTGCGCGAACAGGGGGTCGCCTTCACGACCCTCGACGACATCCGCGCCCGCACCGGCACGAGCAAGAGCCAGCTCTTCCACTACTTCCCCGACGGCAAGGACGAACTGCTGCTGGCGGTGGCCCGGTTCGAGGCCGACCGCGTCCTGGCGGACCAGCAGCCGCACCTGGGGCGGCTGGACTCGTGGGAGTCCTGGCAGGAGTGGCGGGACGTGGTGGTGGAACGGTACGAACGGCAGGGCGACCACTGCCCGTTGGGGTCGCTGTTCCTCCAGGTCGGGCGGTCCCGCCCCGGAGCGCGGGCGATCGTGACGGAGCTGATGCGCCAATGGCAGCGGCAGCTCGCGCGCGGCATGCGCGCCCTCCAGGCGAACGGCCTGGTGTCGCCGGACCTCGATGTGGACCGGACGGCCGCCGCGCTGCTCGCGGGCGTTCAGGGAGGCGTCGCCATCATGATGTCCACGGGGGACTCCACCCACCTCAGGGCGGCGCTCGACACCGGGATCGAGCATCTGCGCGCGACGGCGGGCGGGGCGGGGCGGGGCGGACCTCCGGACCGGTGCGGACCTGACGGCCCCGGACCGGTGCGGACCTGACGGCCCCGGACCGGTGCCGTGACCTGCGACACCGGACCGGCCGGGTCAGGGGGCCGACGGCGGCCGGGTCAGCGGGCCGGCGCGGGCGTGGTCCTCCCGCGGGCGCGGTATGCGGCCGCCTTGATCTTGTTGCCGCAGGACTCCATGCCGCACCACCGCCGGCGCATGCCCCGCGACCGGTCGACGCAGGTGCGGGTGCGCTCCGGGCTGCCGCACTCCTTGAGCAGGGGCACGCCCGGCCGACGCACAGCCCGCGCCCGGCCCGCGCCCAGTCCACTCTCAGCCCGCGCCTTCCGGCCCCACCCCGGGCGCCGGAAAGGCGCGTGACGGCGACGGCAATGTGACGTATACGTGCAGGACACACCCTTGCGGCGGAAGTTAGGCGAGGCTTACCGTCGACAATCGCACCACTCAGGGTCCGGGCCGTCACACCGGTCCGCCCGCGGCGAGCGCTCCACCGACGCAGCCTGGCCGTCCTCCCCCAGTGCCCCGAGGGCCTGGGAGGTACCCCCAGCCGGAACCCGCTCACAGGACCCGCACTTGAATCTTGCACCCTCCTCGGCCTTCGGTCTCCACGACCCCGCCCTCGACCACAGCGACTGCGGCGTCGGCTTCCTCACCCGCCTCGACGGGACGCCGAGCCACGACGTCATCCGCAAGGGCGACGAAGCGCTCCGTGCCATCCCGCACCGGGGCGGCAAATCCTCCGAGGGCGTCGGCGACGGCGCGGGCGTGAGCATCGACCTGTCGGTGGAGTTCTTCGGCGCGCTCACCGGCGAGGACCTGCGCGCCGGGTACTTCGGCGTCGCGAACTGCTTCGTGCCGACCGACGCCGGCCGCCGCGACGGCGCGGTGGACCTCGTCGGGCGGAGCATCGCCGAGCAGGGCTTCGACGTGCTGCTGGTCCGCGACGTCCCCGTGGACCACACCGTCGCCCGGCCCGTCGCCGAGCAGTACCAGCTGCCCATCGTGCAGTGGGTGTTCCGGGCCCCGCAGGGGTGGGAGCGGCACGACGTCGACGCGGCGGCCAACCGTGCCCTGCTCGCGGTCGAGGCCGTCGCCTACGCCGACGACGCGTACGCCGGGCTGTACCCGCTCTCGCTGAGCGCGCGCACGCAGGTGCTCAAGGGACGGCTCAACTCCGGCGAGGTCATCCCGTACTTCCGCGACCTCGGCGATCCGCGGCACTCCGTGCGGTCGCTGTACTTCCACACCCGGTTCTCCACGAACACCGAGCCGCACCCGACCATGGCGCAGCCCTTCCGCCTCATGGCGCACAACGGCGAGCTGAACACCGACCGCAAGAACCGGCTCTCCGACGAGGCCCTCGCCCGCGCCCGGACGCGCAGCATCGTGCGCCCGCCGGGCCAGTCCGACTCCTCCCGGCTCGACCAGACCCTCCAGAGCCGGGTGTTCGACGACGGCCTGGACATCGTCGAGGCGGTCGTGTCGCTCATGCCGCCCGCGTGGGAGAACGACCGCACCCTGCCCGCCGGCGTCCGCGACATGCTGGAGTACTTCTCGCTGTACGAGGAGAAGAACGACGGCCCGGCGGCCGTGATCTTCAGCGACGGGGACGTCGTCGGCGCTCGGCTCGACCGGCTCGGCCTGCGCCCGCTGCGCACCGTCGAGACCGCCGAGTACCTCATGGTGGCGTCGGAGGCCGGCCAGGTCGCCTTCCCCGACGACGAGGTCGTGCACCGGGGCCGGATCGAGGCCGGCGGCATGCTCGTCGTCGACCACCGCACCGGCCGCCGGATGCGCACCCGCGAAGTGCTCGACGCCCTCGCCGCGCGCCGGCCGTACAGCGAACTGCTCGGCGCGGCCCGGGTGAACCTCGACGACCTGCCCGCCCCCGACTACTACCGCGGCACGACGACGCTCGGCTACGACGGCGACCTCACCCTCGCCGGCCGGTACGTGGCGTACTCGCTGAACCAGGAGAGCTTCCGGTTCATGCTCGACCCGATGCTCGCCGACGGGTCGGAGCGGATCTCGGCGATGGGCTACGGCAACGCCATCAACGCGCTCAGCGACACCGAGGGCGGCATGGCGAAGTACTTCTCGCAGCGCTTCGCCCAGGTGACCAACCCGCCGCTGGACAGCATCCGCGAGGCCGACGGCATGAGCATGCGGGTCGCGCTCGGCCCGAAGCCCGACGGCACCCACCACACCAGCGGCCGGCAGCTCGTCGTGTCGTCGCCCGTGCTCGGGCACCTCGACATGGTCCGGCTGCGCGACCAGCGGATCGTGCCGCTGGAGCGGTTCGCCATGCTCTACGAGCCGGTGCCGGGCGACGAGGCGGCGAACGCCGACGCGCTCCGGTCGGCCCTGCACGTGCTCTGCGACGACGTGGAGCGGTTCGCCGCCGAGCGGGGCGGCATCGCGCTCCTCACCGACCGGGCGATCTCGTCGACCCGCGCCCCGCTGCCGGTGATCCTCGCCGTCGCGGCGGTCAACCAGCGCCTCATCGAGACCGGGCTGCGGCTGCGCGTCTCGGTCGTGGCGGAGAGCGGGCAGCTGTCCTCCTCGCACCACGTCGCGACCGCGCTCGGCTTCGGCGCCTCGGCGGTCTACAGCCTCAGCGCGCGGCTGCGCGCCGAGGAGAAGCACCCGAGCGCGCCGGCACCCGCGGGCGAGATCACCGAGACCGACCGGGCGCTGGCCAGGTTCCGCAAGGCGGCCGAGAAGTCCCTCGCGAAGACCATGGGCCGCGTCGGGCTGTGCACCGCCGAGAGCTACATCGGCGGCGAGTTCTTCGAGCCGAACTACCTCGACACCCGCGACGACGTGTTCGCGCGGATCTTCCCGCACATGGAGGCCCCGGTCGGCGGTGTCGGGTTCGCCCGCATCGCGCAGGCCGCGACGGACTGGCACGAGCGGGCCCGGACCGTGGAGACCGAGCAGCAGATCCCGCTGCTCGGCCTGTTCAAGGAGCGGTCGGACGGCGCCGGGCACTCGTTCGGCGTCTCGGCCGTGCGCGGCTTCGGCGACATGGTCGAGGAGCGGCCGCAGTTCGAACGGCCCGGCGACCCGGACGCGCTCCGGCTGCTCACCCTCGGCCGGCTCGACGACGCGTTCGGCATCACCGACGCCGCGTACCGCAACACCGGGTACGACGCGCTCAGCGACGCCGAGATCGACGCGTTCCGGATCACGCCGGGGTACCGCGCCTTCCTGCGGACGACGCACGAGGAGCGGTCCCGCCGCCCGTCCGCGCTGCGGGACGTGCTCGCGCTGCCCGCGGACGTCACCGGGCTGCGCACGCCGGAGGACTTCGCCCGCGAGCTGGGCCGGTTCTCCACGACCGGCAACGCGAGCGTCACGGCCCGCGGGGTCGTCGCGACCGTCACGGACCGGGCCTCCGGTGACGGCGGCGCGGTGACGGTCCGGCTGCGCCTCACCCCCACCGGACCCACCGGGCTCACCGGGCTCACCGGGCTCACCGGACCCAACAGCCCCACCGAATCCACCGGACCCGACGACGACGCCCGGCGCCACGCCGCCCTCGCCGAAGGGCTCGCCCTCGCCCACCCCGGCGAGGTCCGGACGGTGGGCACCGACGCCGACGGCGTCGTCGTCACCGCCACCGGTTCCGCCGCACAGCTGCTCACCCTCCTCGACGGCGCGCCCGACAGCGTGCCGCTCGACGAGGTGCAGCCCGCGCACGAGATCACCCGTGCGCTCGCCTCCGGCGCGATGAGCCACGGCGCGCTCGTGGCGACCGCGCACGAGGCCGTCGCGCACGGCGCGAACATGGTCGGCGCGATGTCGAACAGCGGTGAGGGCGGCGAGCACCACTCCCGGTACGGCACCGTCCGCGGCTCCCGGATCAAGCAGTTCGCGTCCGGCCGGTTCGGCATCTGGGCGGGTTACCTCGCCGACCCGATGCTGGAGGAGCTGGAGATCAAGATCGGGCAGGGGGCGAAGCCGGGCGAGGGCGGTCAGCTGCCCGCGCCGAAGGTCACCGTCGACATCGCGGCCGCGCGCGGCGGCACCCCGGGCATCGAGCTGATCTCGCCGCCGCCGCACCACGACACGTACTCGATCGAGGACCTCGCGCAGCTCATCCACGACTGCAAGGCCGCGCGGGTGCGGGTGGTCGTGAAGCTGGTGTCCTCGGAGGGCATCGGCACCATCGCGGTCGGCGTCGCCAAGGCCGGCGCGGACGTCATCAACGTCGCCGGGAACACCGGCGGCACGGGCGCCGCGGCCGTCACGAGCCTGAAGTACGCGGGGCGGTCCGCGGAGATCGGCGTCGCCGAGGTGCACCAGGCGCTCGTCGCCCACGGGCTGCGGCAGAAGGTCGTCCTGCGCTGCTCCGGCGCGCACCAGACCGGCGGCGACGTCGTCACGTCGGCGCTGCTCGGCGGCGACAGCTTCGAGTTCGGCACGACCGCGCTGATGATGCTCGGCTGCGTCATGGCGAAGAACTGCAACGTGAAGTGCCCCGCCGGGCTCACCACCAACGCCGAGGCCTTCGAGGGCGACCCGCGCGCGCTGGCGCAGTACCTGCTCAACATCGCGCACGACGTCCGGCAGATCCTCGCCCGCCTCGGCCTGCGGTCGCTGCGCGAGGCCCGGGGCCGCACGGACCTGCTCCAGCTGCTCGACCACCCCGCGAGCGTCGGGCGGCTCGACGTGCGCCGGCTGCTCGCCCGCGTGCCCGAGAAGGTCGTCGAGGACCCGGAGTACCTGGAGAAGGACTTCACCACCGACGACGCCCTCATCGAGCGCGTCCGCGCCGCGCTCCTCGACCGGCGCGAGCCGTCCCTGCTCGTCGAGGGCATCCACCTCGGCAACAGCGACAAGTCCGTCGGCGGGCAGCTCGGCATCGACGTCGAGCGGATCCTCAATCACGAGGATCACGAGGATCACGCGTTCGACGGTGACGTCCCCGCTGTCACCACCGACGACCGCGGCCGTCGCCGCCTCGTCGACGGCGCCGTCCGGATCCGCACCACCGGGTCCGCCGGACAGTCGTACGGCGTGTTCTGCAACGACGGCATCACCCTGGAACACACCGGCACCGCCAACGACGGCGTCGGCAAGAGCCAGAGCGGCGGCCGGATCGTCGTGCGCGCCCCGGGCGGCGGCAGCGCGGAGCGCGGCGGCAACGTGCTCGTCGGGAACTTCGCGCTGTTCGGCGCGACCGGCGGCCGGACGTTCGTGCAGGGCGAGGCCGGTGACCGGTTCGCCGTGCGCAACTCCGGCGCGACCGCGGTCGTCGAGGGCGTCGGCGACTTCGGCTGCGAGTACATGACCGGCGGCACCGTGCTCAACCTCGGCGGCTTCGGCAAGGGCCTCGGCAACGGCATGAGCGGCGGGTTCCTCTACCAGTACGACCCGTCGGGCGAACTGCCCGGCCGGGTGAGCGCCGACTCGCTGCTGGTGTTCCCGGTGACCGACACCGGGCACGGCGCCTTCCACGAGGAGGCCGTACGGCTGCTCCTGACCTGGCACCTGGAGGCGACCGGTTCGCCGCTCGCGGCCCGGCTGCTGGAGGACTGGGAGAGCGAGCGGCAGCACGTGTACTGCGGGATGCCCCGGGCGCTGCTGCTGTACCAGGACGCCGGGGAGATCCTCGCCGCCGCGACCCGCGGGCAGCTCCTCGACGAGCTGGCGACGTCGATCGCGACGGACAAGCTCCGCGCGTTCAAGGTCGACTACCGCGACCGCCGCACCGTGCTCGGCGGCCGTGCCCCGGCCTTCGGCGACGAGGGCGGCGACGACATGTTCTCGCTGCTGTCGTCGTACACGGTGCTCGGCGTCGCGCAGGACGTCGCGCTCCAGCGGGTGCCCGGGGCGAGCGGTCCGGGCGACCCGCGGGTCGCCGAGGCCGTCCGCAACCTCGTCCTCACCGAGGACTTCTTCGTCAAGCAGCGCGTCGTGAAGTACCTGCGCGGCACGCTGGAGCGGTTCGACGACGACGAGCTCGCCACGCTCATCGCGGTCAAGCGCCTCGACGACTACAAGCAGGCGCTGCGGCAGCGCAACAACCTCAGCGTGGACGCCCCCGGCACCTACGGCTGGATCGTCCACCAGAACACGAAGAACGCCGGCCGCGTGCGGGCCGCCCGGTTCGACGAGCTGCTCGCGACCGCGGCGCTCGCCGACATCGCCGGACGCCGTGCCCCGCAGGCCCCGACCGAGACGGTGACCGCGTGACCCTCATGCCCCCGACCGGGTCCCTCATCCCGGCCGACGCGCCGTTCTCCGCCGAGCAGGAGGCCTGGCTCGCCGGGTTCATCGCCGGTATCGCGGCCGCCGGACGCCAGGACGGCGCGGCGGGCGACGCGCCCGCCGCGACGATCGACGTGCTGTTCGGCACGCAGACCGGCAACGCCGAGTTCGTCGCCGACGAGCTCGTCGCCGGGGCCCGCGCCCGCGGCCTCGGCGCGACCGCCACCGCGCTCGACGCCGTCACGCCCGAGCGGCTCGCCGCGATGTCCCACGTGCTCGTCGTCACCTCGACGTACGGCGAGGGCGAGATGCCCGACAACGCCGGGCTGTTCTGGGAGGCGCTCCAGGCCGGCACGGCGCCGCGGCTGGAGGGCCTGCGCTACGCGGTCCTCGGGCTCGGCGACCGCGGCTACGACGACTTCTGCCAGGCCGCGAAGCTCATCGACGCCCGCCTGGAGCAGCTCGGCGCCACCCGGGTGCACGACCGCGTCG
This sequence comes from Streptomyces sp. NPDC003247, assembly GCF_042888135.1. NCBI lineage: Bacteria > Bacillati > Actinomycetota > Actinomycetes > Kitasatosporales > Streptomycetaceae > Streptomyces > Streptomyces sp. NPDC003247. Next base: position 474,283 of record NZ_JBIAPF010000007.1, on the reverse strand, counting down.
ACTGCGACGTGGACTTCGAGGAGCCCGCGGCGGTGTGGACGGCGGCGGTCCTGGACCGGGTCGCCGCGGAGACCGGCGCGACGGGCACGGGCGCGGGTTCGGGCGCGGGCACCGGCGCGGGTGCGGGCGCAGGTGCCAAGGCGTCCGCTCGGACCCGCTCCCCCTGGAACCGGCGCAACCCGTACCGGTCCCGGCTCGCGGTGAACCGGCTGCTGTCCGCGCCGGGCAGCGCCAAGGAGATCCGCCACTACGAGTTCGACCTCGGCGACAGCGGCATCACCTACGCGGCCGGCGACGCGCTCGCCGTCGTACCGGTGAACGACGACACGCTCGTCGGCGCGCTCCTGGAACAGCTCGGCGCGAGCGGTGAGGAGGAGGTCGACGGGCGGCCGCTCGCCGAGGTGCTGCGCACCGAACGCGAGATCCGCACCCCGTCGAAGGAACTGGTCGCCGACCTCGTCGAGCGGGCGCCGTCGAGCGACCTCGCCTCGGTCGTCGCGCACGGCGACCGGTCCGACCTGGACTCCTGGCTCTGGGGCCGGGACGTGTTCGACCTGCTCCGTGACGCCGGGGCCGCCGCGCCCGGCGTCGACGAGCTGCTGCCGTTCCTGCGGCCGCTCCAGGCACGGCAGTACTCGATCTCGTCGAGTCCGCTCGCCCACCCGGACCGCATCCACCTCACCGTCGCGTCCGTCCGGTACGGCACCCCGCACCGCCGGTACGAGGGCGTCGCGTCGACCTACCTCGCGGACCGCGTCGGCGCGGACGCGACCGTGGGCGTCCACCTCCAGCCGAACGCCTCCTTCGGCGTCCCGGCGGACGACGACGCCCCGATGGTCATGATCGGCCCCGGCACCGGCATCGCGCCGTTCCGCGGCTTCCTGCACGAGCGGGCCGCGCGGGGCGCCTCCGGGCGCAACTGGCTGTTCTTCGGCGACCAGCACCGCGCCACCGACTTCGTGTACGAGGACGAGCTGACCGGGCTGCGCGAGCGCGGTGTGCTCACCGAACTCGACCTGGCGTTCTCGCGCGACCAGGCCGAGAAGGTCTACGTGCAGACCCGGATGCGGGAGCGGTCGCGCGAGCTGTACGCGTGGCTGGAGGAAGGCGCGCACCTCTACGTCTGCGGCGACGCCTCCCGCATGGCGAAGGACGTCGAGGCGGCCCTGCTGGGCGTCATCGCCGAGCAGCGCGGACGCGGGGACGACGACGCCGCCGAGTACCTCGCGGACCTGCGCCGGGCGAAGCGCTACGTGCGGGACGTGTACTGAGCATGACGGACCACGATCCCGGGCCGCGGGGCGCCGACGGCCGGTGCGTGTTCGAGGGGTGCTGCGGCCGGCGCGACAGCAGCGTGCGGCTGATCGACGCGCGGATGCCGGAGCTGGCGCGCTGCCTGACGCTCTTCCAGCACGTCCAGGCGGTCACCGGAGGACCGGTCGCGCGGATCGACCAGGCCGGCGGTTACGCCGTCCCGAGCCTGCGCGGCGACGCGTTCGCCGTCACCCCGGGCTCGATCACGCTGCGCGTCGACGGCGACGGGATCGCCTCGGCCGTGGTCGCGCGGGACGCGGGCACCGGCTCGGTCGCCCTGCACCTGCTCGACGCGGCCGGCCGGACCGCGCACCAGGGGCGGCTGCTGTCCGAGGGGGACCGGCTGCTGGCCGGACTCGCCCGCACGGTCGACGCCGGGGCGTCGGCCACCGGACCGTCCGCGGCCCCCGCGGTGCCGGCCTGGGAGAACGGCGACCAGCTCGCCCAGCTCGACGCGGTCCTCGCGGACGGCGGCACCGCCCGGCGCCGGGCGTTCCACCGGTACCGCGGCGAGCACCGCACCATCGACCCCGGCGTCGTGCCCGCGGTGCTCGACCACGTCTGCTCCCTCGGGCTGCCGATCGGCGTTGCGGTGTTCGCCCCGGCGGCCCTCCAGGCGTGCGGCGGCCGGGTGCACGTCACCGACCGCACCGTCGGCGGGCGGGTGTTCGCGGCGGTCGCGGAGAGCTCGGTGGAGATCGACCTCGCGGGCGTCCGGGCGTGCCACCTCGTCCGCTCCACGGCGGCGCACGGCCCGACGTCGGCGATCGAACTCGACGACGAGGACGGCCGCTGCGTCGCGGTCATCACGCAGTTCGGAATCGTCGGAGCGGACGTGCACGCGGCGTGGGAGCACCTGACGGCGTCCCTGCCGGACCGCAGGGCCTAGCCGGTCGGGTGACCGACGCACGCCGCCCCGCGGGCACGCGGGGGTCTCGGCGCCACCGACGTATATATACTCGATGGCACACTCGATATCACAGGAGGTGTGGCAGATGACTCGCACCGTGATCGATCTTGACGATCAACTCGTCGCCGACGTGGCCAAGGCCCTCGGCACCAGCACCAAGAAGGAGACGGTGAACACCGCGCTGCGCGAGGTGCTGGAGAACCGGCGGCGGGCTCTGGCACTCACCCGTCTGCGGGCGGCGGCGGCCGAGGGCGCCTTCGATCTCGATCTCCTCGAGGACAAGGAGAACTACCGTCGGTGAACGCCGCGCAGTTCCTGATCGACACCAGCGCGCTCGCCCGCCTGCTACGCGGTGACGCCGAGCAGTACGGCTGGGACCGGGCGGCGGCGGCCGGGCTGATCGCCACGTGTCCGGTCACCGAGCTGGAGTTCTTCTACAGCGCGCGTTCCGCCGCCGACCGTGCACGGGGCGTCGAAGACCTGCGCCTGCTCTTCGGCTGGGTACCGGTCGACGACCGTGCCTACGACCGCGCGGGGCAGGTCCAGGAAATCCTCACCCACCGCGGGCAGCATCGCAGCGCCGGAGCCGTCGACCTCGTGGTGGCCGCCACGGCCGAACTGCAAGGGCTGACCCTCCTGCACCGCGACCGGGACTTCGAGTGCATCGCCGCCGTCACCGGGCAGGCACTTCAGTGGTACGGCCCCGACCCCGGCAAGTGAGCCGGTGACGGTCCCGCGGCGGGCCCGGCACACGGGAACGGGTGCCGGGCCGGGGTGCCGGGGGTTCGCGTGGGCGGGAGGTCAGCGGGTCGTCATCGCGTGCCCGGGCGTTCGGCGGGGAAGGCGTGGGTGCGGGCGCCGAGGACGACGAGCAGGACGGGCGTCATCAGGATCAGGACGCTCCAGGGGAAGGAGTCGGGGCCGAGGGCGTCGAGGAGGACGCCTCCGACGGCGCCGCCGCCGGCCATGGCGAAGTTCCAGGTGGTGACCAGCAGCGCCTGTCCGCGGTCGCCGCCGGCGTCGGTGACCGCGGTCTGGAGCAGGGTGGTCACGCCGCCCCAGCCGAGGCCCCAGAGCACCACCGCCAGGTAGACCGGGGCGGCGCTGTCGGCCAGCACCGTCAGCATGCCGGACGCCACCAGGAACAGGACGCTGCTGACGACGGTCAGCGCGCGCAGCCTGCGGTCGACCAGGGCCCCGGTGACGAAGATGCTCACCACGGAGGCGATGCCGAAGACCAGCAGCACGAGGTCGCGGGCGCCGCCCATGGCGTGCTCGTCGAGGAAGGTGGCGATGTAGGTGTAGAGGACGTTGTGCGCCAGGACGTAGGCGGCGACCACGAAGAGCACCGCCACCACGCCGGGCAGCCTCAGCGCCCCGAGGACCGGCTCGCGCTTACCGGGCCGGCGCCCGGCGTGGTCCGGGACCGAGACGGAGATCCACCCGAGCAGGAGCACGGAGACCACGGCCACCAGCCCGAAGGTCAGCCGCCAGCCGAACGCTTCGCCCAGGAAGGTACCCACGGGAATGCCGAGGGAGAGCGCCAGCGGCACACCGGCCATGGTGACGGCGATCGCCCGGCCCTGGAGGTGCGGCGGGGCCAGACGGCGGGCGTATCCGACGAGTTCGGCCCACACGGCGGCGGCGGCCACCCCGGCGGCGAGGCGGAAGGCCATCGTCAGGGCGTAGCTGGAGGACAGGGCCGTGACGAGGTTGGCGACGGCGAAGACCGCCACGGCGAGCAGCAGCAGCCTCTTGCGCCGCCACGTCGCCGTGGCCACCGAGACGGGGATGGCCGAGAGGCCCGTGGCGATCGCGTAGACCGTCAGCGTCTGTCCCGCCGCGGACTCGCCGACGGAGAGGCCGCGGGCCATCTCCGGCAGGACGCCGGCCGGTAAGGCCTCGGTCAGTATGCTCATGAACGCGGCGGTGGCCAGGGCGAGCAGCGGGGAGAGAGGCAGTCGCGGCCCCTCCGGTGCCGACGGTTCGCCGGCCGGAAGCTCTGTCTCGGACGTTGTCATGCGCGATATCGTCCAACCTTCACATGTATGTGAGGGTCAAGTCGTCTCTGTGTGAGGTGGGCCACATGCGCATAGGGGAGCTGGCCGAGCGCACGGGAACCCCGCGCCGGATGCTGCGCTACTACGAAGAACAGGGCCTGCTGGTCCCGGACCGCTCGCCGAACGGATACCGGGACTACTGCGAGCGCAGCGTGGACCGGGTCCTCCAGATCAGGGGGCTGCTCGACGCCGGGCTGCCGACCCGCATCATCAGGCAGGTGCTGCCGTGCCTGAAGCAGCCCCGGTCCATCCGCGTCTCCGACGCGACGCCGGAGACGATCGCCACCCTGGAGCGGGAGCTGGACCGCATGACACGGCGGATCGAGTGCCTGGTCCGCAGCAGGGACGCCATCTCCGACTACGTCGACGCCGTACGCCGGGACCGGGACCCGGCCGCCCCGGGGGAACCGGGAGAACCAGGAGAACCGGTGCCGCCCGCCACCGCGGGCGAGGCCCTGACCGTGTCGGTCTGACCGCCTCGGCCTGACCTCCCCCCGTTCGTCCACGGCGCGCCGCCGGACCCTGCGGTGATCGGCGCCATGGGACGCCGCGCAGGGGGACCCGGGCCCCCTCACGGACGGCCCGCCGACGGCACCCGGACGGCTCCGGGCGTCTGACACGATGCACGCATGCACGAGCGGACGTTCGCCGAAACACCCGATCCGGAACCCGAGTTGACCGCCGCCGAGACCGGCCTGCCCGGAGCGGCCCGTACGTACGCGGACCTCCTCACCCGGCGCGGACAGGTGGACCAGGCGCTGCCCTGGTGGGAGAAGGCGGTCGCGGAGGGGGACGCCCAGGCCGCGCGCACCCTGGCCATCGTCCACCGGGACCGGTGGGACTTCGCGGGGGCCGAACGGTGGTACCGCAGCGCCGCCGGCCGGGACGGCGGCTGCGCGTTCGGGCTCGCGACCCTGCTGGAGGAGGCGGGCGACCACACCGGCGCGCGGGAGTGGTACGCGCGCGGTGCCGAGCTGGGCAGTGTGGAGTGTCTGACCAACGGGGCCGTCCGGCTGGCCCGGCGGGGTGAGTGGGACGAGGCCCTGGAACGGCTCGAGGAGGCGGAGGAGCGGGGGGACCGGGTGGCCGCCCATGCCCGCGCCGCCCTCACCCGCCTCCTGGACGACCTCGAACGACGGGAGACGGACCTCGCGGAGGCCGAGCGCAACGGCGACTCCGAGGCCGCGTACGAAGCGCTGCGGGAGCTGACCGACGGCGGGTACGACGACGCGTTCGACGCCTACCCGGCCGCGGCCGCGGCGGCGGAGGCCCTCTTCGCCCGGGCCGCGGCGGCCGGCAGCGCCGAGGCACTGGTGGACCAGGCCGTCCTCGCGGCCCGGGACGACAGCCGGTGGGCCGAGGTGCGCGCCCTCGCCGAGCGCGGTCACGCACGGGGCTACCCGGGTGCCGCGTACGTCCTGGGCGTCTGGTGGGAGCAGCGCGGTGAGCTGCGGAAGGCGGAGGAGTGGTACCGCACCGCCGCCGGATCGGACGGCGGTCACCTCGTCGCCCGCGTCAACCTCGGTCTGCTCTGCGAACGCCAGCTCCGGTTCGACGAGGCGGAGGAGTGGCTGCGCGGCACCGGTGTCGACGAGGAGAACCAGGATCCCTGGGACACCACGCACGACCTGATCGTCCGCACCCTGGCGGACATCGAGGAGGCCCGCGCCCGGCCCGGACGGCCGTCGGACGGGGAGCTGCGGGAGCGGCTGCCCGGGCTGACGGCCGCCGCCGAGGCGGACGGCGCCGGCCCGGAGGAGATGACCGCCTGCGCCGACGCGCTCGACCGGCTCCAGCGGCTGCCCGAGGCGGCCGAGTGGTACCGGCGGGCGGGCACCCCGCGGGCACTGCTCGCCCTCGGCCGCATGCTGTACGAGCGGGGCGGCGCCGGGAGCCGCCACGTGATCCCCTTCCTCGAACCCGCCGCCGACGCCGGTGACGCCGGGGCGGCGTACGACATCGCCGTCCTCCACGACCGGGCGAAGGACGAACGCTCGGCCGGGCTCTGGCACCTGCGGGCGGCACGGCTCGGGCACGGCCGGGCCGCCTGGTACCTGGGCCGGCTCTCCCAGCAGCGCGGCGGCGACCCCCAGTTCGCGGAACGCTGGTACGCGCGGGCGGCGGAGACCGGACTGTCGCGGCCCGCCTACCTCGCGGGCCGGAGCATGGTGCGGTACGGGCGCCACGCCGAGGCCGAACGGTGGCTGCGGCTCGCGTTCGACGACGGCATCGTCCAGGCGTCCTACCACCTGGGCCGGGCCCTGCGCGCGCAGGGGCGGCAGGCGGAGGCCGAGGAGTGGCTCAGGCGCGCGGTGGAGCGGCGCGACGAGTTCGAGCTGGAGCAGGACGGCCTCGGCAGGGCCCGCGCCGACGCGCGGCCCGAACTGGCCGGACTGCTCGTCGACGCGGAGCGGGACGAGGAGGCGGCGGGCCTGGTCGGGGAGCTCCTCGAACAGTATCCGCGCCATGTCGAGGCCAACCGCCTCGCGGGGATCCTGGCCCGGCGCCGGGGCGATCTGCCCGCGGCCGAGAAGCACTTCGAGGTGGTCGCCGACTGGAACGCCGACGCCGGCACCAAGCAGACCCTGCGCGAGATCCGGGCCCTGCTCCACCAGGTCGGCCACCAGCACTGACACCACCCGGGGGAACCGGTCGGCCCGGCCGGTCCCCCGGCCGCACCGTCCCCGTCCCCGTCCCCGTCACCGCGCTCCCGCGGCACGCCTCACGGGATTCTCATCCTCTCCCCATGGCACGACCAGGAACGCACCGCATCATGGTCCAGCTCTCACCGGGAGCGTCGGGTACCACATGGTTCGCAGGGAGGCGCCAGCGATGGTCTTGGGCAGTCCGACGGTGCGTCAGGTGACTCGCGCCGGGGGGCGCCCGTGCTGAACGGCGGGCACGACGGGAGGTGCCGATGTACCTGTCCCGGCGCGACGGTCTGGGTGACGGGCCCCTCGACGGCCGACCGGCTCGCGGCCGCCTACGCACTGGCCGAACGGCTCACGGCCGAGTGGCGCCGGGTCGAGGTGCTCGACCGGTACGACGACCTGGGCGCCGACACTCGGCGCACGGGCCTGCTGGCCGAGGTGCTGGCGCGCAACGGGGTCGTGGCGATCGTCCCGTGCGCCCCGCGGAGCGTCGCCGCCGTCCGCGACCGGCACGCGGCTAGCGGCACCCGGTACGTCGAGGTCCGTGTCGACGAGCGGGACACCCCGGAGCGCACGGCGGCCGCGATGCACGGCCTGCTCGCCGGACACGGCTGACCGGTGACGCACCCCCTATGCTTCTACGTGCCTGTAGAACCAGTAGGTCTCACGCACGTGAAGGAGTGGACGCCACGATGGTGTTCAAACGACTGCTCGGATCGCTCGGCCTCGGCGGCCCCACGGTCGACACGGTCCTCGACCCGGGAGCCGCCCGCCCCGGCGGCGCACTGACCGGCCAGGTCCGGCTCAAGGGCGGCGACGCCGACTTCGACGTCGAGCACATCACCCTGGAGCTGGTCGCACGGGTCGAGGCCGAGCACGAGGACGGGGAGAGCGAGGGCGTGGTCGCCTTCGAGCGGTTCACCGTCGGCGGCGGGTTCCGCCTCGCGGCGGGCGAGGAGCGCGGCGTCCCCTTCACCATGGCACTGCCGTGGGAGACACCCGTCACCGAGCTGTACGGGCAGGGCCTGGGCGTCGTCCTCGGCGTACGGACCGAACTGGCCGTGGCCGGCGCCAGGGACAAGGGCGACCTGGACCGGCTGGACGTCGCCCCGCTGCCCGTGCAGGAGGCGGTCCTCGAAGCGCTCGGGCAGCTCGGCTTCGGCTTCCGGTCCGCCGACCTGGAGTACGGGCGCATCGGCGGCACCGGCCAGCAGCTGCCCTTCTACCAGGAGATCGAGCTGACCCCGGCGCCGCAGTACGCGCACCAGGTGAACGAGATCGAGCTGACCTTCCTGGCCGGCCCGGCCGGCGTGGAGGTCGTCCTGGAGGCGGACAAGCGCGGCGGCCTCTTCACCCCCGGCCACGACACGCTCACCCGCTTCACCGTGGGGCACCACGACTCCCGCGACTGGAACACCGAGGTCGACGGGTGGATCCGCCACCTGGTCGAGCACCGGGCGGCGTACGGCTCCCACGCCTCCTACGGACACGAGGGTCACCCCGGACACGGGTACGGCGATCACGACCACGACGGCCACCGCTCGGGGCCCGGCGTGGGCACCGCCGTCGCCGCGGGCGCGGCCGGGCTCGCGGTCGGTGTCGTCGGCGGCATGGTGGCGGCCGAAGTGATCGACGAGGTGGGGGACTTCTTCGAGGGCGACGACGAGGACGAGGGCGGAGAGGAGGACTGAGGCGCGCGGACGGAGCGGACGGGAACCCACCGGGCGGGAACCCACCGGGCGGGAACCCACCGGGCGGGAACTCACCGGGCGGGACACTCGTTTCTACATTGCTGTAGAACTGAACCGGGGAGCCGGCTGCCGCCCGGGCAGGACGGGCCCTCGACCGACCGTACGGAGCTCTCATGGCCCTCTGGGACCGCATCAAGGATTCCGCCACTCAGATGCAGACGCAGCTCGTGGCGAAGAAGAACGACCTCAAGAGCGGCGCCTTCCGGGACGCCGCCATGGCGATGTGCGCGCTGGTCGCGGCGGCGGACGGCACCATCGATCCGTCCGAACGCCGGCGCGTGGCCCAGCTGATCGCCACCAACGAGGTGTTGCAGAACTTCGACGCCATGGACCTCCAGCGCCGTTTCGACGACAACCTGGACAAGCTCACCGCCGACTTCGACTTCGGCAAGGTCAGCGTGTTGCAGGAGGTCGCCAAGGCCAGGAAGAAGCCCGCCGAGGCGCGTGCCGTCATCCAGATCGGCGTCGTCATCGGCGGCGCCGACGGCGACTTCGACAAGACGGAGCAGGCCGTGGTCCGCGAGGCGTGCTTCGCCCTCGACCTGCCGCCGCACGAGTTCGACCTCTGACCCCCGCGCGACGGTCCGCGCCTTTCTGAACCGGGCCGGTTCAGAAAGGCGTCGCCGCGCGCAGGATGAGGACCATCGTCACGGCGGAGTTCGCGGAGGACATCGCGGAGGCGGCCGTTCCCGCCGCCGCGCCCCAGGCCGCCAGGCCGACCGAGGTGAACACCGGCGGCCAGCTGCGCACCGCGGGCGCCGGGCCGAGCAGGGCCGCCACCCTGCGCGGCACGGGTCCCGGCGCCGGCCCGGGCGCCGCGAAGCCCGCCAGCGTGGCCACGGGGGTCCCACGGGAGACGAGGGCCGCCTTGCCGATCGCGCACGCCACCGTACGGCGGCTGCCGACGGCGTCGGCCGCCTCCTCGTCCGCCCACCGCTCCGCCGTGTAGGCCACCGCCGTGCACAGCGGCCGCAGGAACGGGTTGGCCCGCGCGGCCAGCCGGACGGCGAGCAGGAACCGGTGGTGCCGGGCGGTGAGATGGGCCCGCTCATGGGCGAACAGGGCGCGCCGCTCGGCCGGTTCGAGGTGGTCCAGCAGGCCGGTGGTCACCACGATCCGGTCGCGGCGACGGCCCGGCAGGGCGTACGCGTACGGAACGTCGTCCGGCAGGACCGCCACCCGCGTGCCCCGCAGCCCGGCGAGCGCGCGGTGCGCCCGGCGGCGCACCCGGCCGTGCCGCCACAGGGTCCGGCCGCAGGCCACCACCACCGCGCACAGCGCGGGGATGGCCGCCTTGCCGACGACCTCGTCGTACGGGACCGCCGCCCGCACCTCGGGGTCCGACCAGCCGTCGGGCAGCGGGTTGCCGGGCAGCTGTGCGGTGCCGACCACCATCACCAGCCCCAGGCACACCGAACTGCACACCGCCATGACCGCGGCCACCCCGGTCAGCAGCCTCGTCGCGGTCCGCGGATGCAGCCGCTGCTCGGCCAGGCGCGCGATCGGCCAGGCGCTCAGCGGCAGGACCAGCGGCAGAAAGACGAACACCCCCATGAGGCTTCAGCCGTCTCCTTCGTTTCCCTCGCCGTGCCCGCGCCCCTCGCCGTGCCCGCGCCCCTCGCCGTGCCCGCGCCCCTCGCCGTGCCCGCGCTCCTCGCCGAGTCCGCCTGCTTCGCCGAGTCCGCCTGCTTCGCCGAGTCCGCCTGCTTCGCCGAGTCCGCCTGCTTCGCCGAGTCCGCCTGCTTCGCCGTGTCCGCTTCCGTCGTCCGCGGGCCGGCCCAGCAGTTCGCGCAGCAGCCGCTCGTCCTGCGGGCCGAGACCGGTGACGAAGCTGGCCAGCACCGCCTCCCGGTCGCTCTCGCCGTCCAGCACCTTGCGCATCCGGTGCGCGGCCAGGCCCGCCTGGTCCGAGGCGGGCGTCCAGGCGAAGGACCGGCCGGCCCGCTCCCGCGTGACGGCGCCCTTGGCCAGCAGCCGGGTCAGGATGGTGATCACCGTCGTATAGGCGAGGTCCCCGCCCAGCCGCTCCTGCACCCAGCCCGCGGTCGCCGGGCCGTCCGCCTCGCGCAGCGCGGACAGGACGAGCGACTCCAGCTCGCCCTGTCCGCGCCGCCGGGCACGCTGCCGGTGATCCGTCACGTCCGTCTCCTCTCCGCCGGCCCCGAGTTCACGAGCGGTCCATCGTAGGGGCACCCGGCGGCCGCCCTCCGCACCTCGTCCCGGGCTCAGCCGTGCAGGGCGCGGTACGCCGCGGCCGCGCCCGGGTGCAGCGGGACGGCGCCCGTGCCGATCAGGCTGCCGACGTCGAGGAACTGGGTGCCGACGGCGTTGTCGGGGACCAGGGCGGACGCCCGCAGGACGAGGAGCCGGGTGAGCGCCTCGGCGACGGCGCGGGGCAGGTCGGGGCGGCTCACCAGCAGGTTGGACACACCGATGGTGGCGACCCCGCCCGCCGTCCGGTACGCGCTCTGCGGCAGGGTCACCTCCTCCAGGCCGGAACCGGCCCGGCCGTCGGCGCCGCCTAGGGCCTGTTGCGAAAGTCCCGTCGTCCGCCCGGAGGGCGGGCCTGGCGGCGTCAGGTGCGTGCTCTCGGCGTGCCGGCCCCTGGCCCTCGTACTGGATGTACTTGGGTCAGGGGCCGGTGCGGCGAGAGTGCGTGCATGGCGTCGCCAGGCAGGCGGGACTTTCGCAACAGGCCCTAGCCGGGGCAGCAGGCCGGCCAGCGGCAGGAAGCGCAGGCCGGGGCGGTCGTCGAGGTCGGACAGGACGGGCAGCGGTACACCGCCCGCGACGAGCAGGGCGTCGACCGAGCCCGCCCGCATCGCGTCCGCCGCGTCGGCCAGCGGGAGGTGGAGCACCGGCACGTCGGTGCCGGGTGTGAGGCCCGCGGCGTGCAGGATCCGCTCGCCGAGCACGGCCGCGCCCGATCCGGCCGCGCCGAGCGAGACGGTGTGTCCGGCCAGGTCGGACACCGCGCGCACGGGCGAGTCGGCGCGGACGACGAACTGGAGGTAGGTCTCGTACACCCGGCCGATCGCGCGCAGGGGCACCGGGTGCGGGAAGAGCGCGGTGCCCAGGGCCGCCCGCGCGGTGTCGGTGAGGACGAGTGCGAGGTCGGCGCGGCGGTCGCGGAGCAGTGCGATGTTGGTGACGCTGCCCGCGGTGGTGCGGACGCGGCAGCTCAGCCGGGGGTGTGCCGCGTGGAGCTCGGTGGCGAGGAGGCGGCCGAACGCCTCGTAGAACGCCGTGGGCTCACCGGTCGCGAAGCGCAGGACGCCGCTCGGACCGGGACGCTGCCGGGAGGTGTCGGCCGTGAGCACCCCGCCGAGGACCGCGGCGGCCGCCGTGCCGAGGGCGGCGTGGAGGACGGTGCGGCGGTCCACAGGCTGGGGACGGTCGTGGGGACGGGGGCGCGGGCGGGTCATGGCGTGCCGCCCTGCGGGTCGGTGCCGGCCGGGGTGCCCGCGGCCGCCGCGCGCGGCAGCACCGCCCTGGCCCGCAGCCCCCGCGGCCGGGCCGGCGCCAGCTCCAGCCGGCCTCCCCGCCCCGCCAGCAGTTGTTCGGCGATGGCCAGGCCCAGGCCGGTCCCGGTCGTCCCGGCCCGGCACTGGCGGCCCGACCGCCAGAAGCGGGTGGTGGCCAGCGCGAGCTCCTCCGGGTCCAGGCCGGGGCCGTCGTCGGTCACCGTGAGGACCGCCAGCGGGCCCTCGGCGGTGCAGCGGAGCGAGATCTGGGCGCCCGGACCCGCGTACTTGATGGCGTTGTCCAGGAGGACGTCCACGACCTGGGCGAGTTCGCGGTCGGTGCAGGCGGCCGGGACCGGGGCCGTGGCCGCCCGCAGGACCAGGCGGGCTCCGGCGCGGTGGGCGACCGGCTCCCACAGGCGGTGCCGGTCGACCGCCACCGCCGCGGCGTCGCAGCGGGCGCCCGACCCGTCCGTCACCGTCAGCTCCCCGGCCCGGTGCTCCGCGGCGGCGAGGGCCAGCAGGTCGTCCAGGAGGGTCTCCAGGCGGTCGAGCTCGGTGGTGACCCCGGTGTACGTGCGGTCGGCGGACGCGGGCAGATGGGTGTGCAGGGCGTCGACGCGGAGCCGGAGCGCCGCCATGGGGTTGCGCATCTGGTGGGAGGTGTCGGCGACGAGCCGGCGCTGCTGCTCCAGGGCCGCCGTGACCGTACGGGCCATGCGGTTGAAGCCGGTCGCGAGCCGGCGCAGTTCGGGCGGGCCGCCGGCCCGGGTCTGTTCGGGCGGCAGCCCCGCGGCGAGCCGGCCGACGGCCCGGTCGAGGCGGCGCAACGGGCTGACCACCCACCTGGTGGCGGCCCGGGCGAGGACCGTGCAGGCCACGGCGACCAGGGCGGTACCGGCGAGGACGGCGGCCCAGCGCCGGGTGATGTCCTCCGCCGCGTTGCCGACCGACGCCCGCAGCACGACGGCCCCGGAGACCCGGGTCCCGGTGCCCGCGGGCTCGGCGAACATGCGGTACCCCCGCGACCAGGGGCGGAGCGTGTCCCTGGGGTGCGCGGTCTGGTTGCGCAGGGCCGCGTCGAGCAGCCGGGCGACGGCCGGGTCGGCGGCCCGCATGCCGCCGGTCTGGACGACGGGGCGGCGGCGCGTGTCGGTGACGACGAGCGGTTCCCCGTACAGCCGGGTGTAGCGCCGCGCCTCGGCGGCGACGGCCGAGGTGTCCCCGGTCGCCGCGGCCTGGTCCACGAGGGACGCGAACCGGTCGAGGTCGGCGCTGCGGGCGAGGACCAGCTGCTGGGTGCGGTCGGACGCGGTGACCAGCAGCAGCGGCACGGCGAACGCGGCCACCGCGATCACGACGAACACCAGGAGCGCGGCCTGGACCCGGGTACGCACGCGTCAGCTCCTCAGTCGCCGGGGTGCCCGGAGTCCCCGAAGCGGTAGCCGAAGCCACGGATCGTGGTGATCAGCTCGGGGTGGCGCAGCTTGGCGCGCAGCTGGGTGAGGTGGACGTCCAGGGAGCGGGAGGTGGACGCGGTGTGGCGGGAGGCGCCCCACACCGCGTCCAGGAGCTGCTCGCGGCTGACCGCCGTGCCGGCGCGTCCGGCCAGCACGGCGAGGATGTCGAACTCCTTGGTGGTCAGGTCCGCCTCCGTCCCGTCGACCCGGACCCGGCGCGCGTCGAGGTCCACCTCGACGTCACCGGCCCGGACCGTCCGTACGGAGGAGGCGCCCCGCGCCGCGTTGCGGCGGGTGACGGCGTCGATGCGGGCGAGGAGCTCGGCGAGGCGCACCGGCTTGACGAGGTAGTCGTCGGCCCCGAGCCGCAGTCCGCGCACGACCGAGCGCTCGTCGCCGCGGGCGGTGAGCACCACCACCGGCAGATCGCTGACCGCCCGCAGGGCGCGCAGCACGTCCAGACCGTCGGTGTCGGGCAGGCCCAGGTCGAGCAGGAGCAGGTCGGAGCTGCGGTGGTAGGTCAGCACCTCCCTGCCGTACCGCACCCGCCGGGTGACGTGACCATGGTCGTACAGGACCTCGACGAGCGCCGCGGCCACGCCGTCGTCGTCCTCGGCCAGCAGTATCTGCACCCCGGCCACCTCCTTTCGGCCACCCCGTCAGCCGAATGTAGACCACACCGGCCACGCGCCCGCCGGAGTGTTAAGGGGAGGTTAGTTCTGCGTCCGGACCCCTCGTCCGCGGTACGGCGCCGGGCCAGGCTGCACGGCACCCAGCAGCCCGGAAGGACGCCGCACATGATCATCGACTGTCACGGTCGCCGCACGCCCGCCCCGCCGGCCCCTCAGGCGTGGCGCACCCGGCGGCTCGCCTCCCCCACCGGTCCCTCCGCCGCCCCCGCCCCCGCTGACCTGCGCGGCGGCGACGAGCCGCGCGAGACCGTCGAGCCGGACCGGCCGCGGCTGACGGACGGGCCCGGCATCGACACGACGGTCTCCTCGCCCCGTGCGTCGTTCACGGCCCACCACGTCGGGGCCCCCCGCCCGGACGCCCTGGACGCCCTGGACGCCCCGGACGCGCTGCTGAAGCGCCAGGGCCGGTGATCCGCGTGGACGCCCCCTCCCCCGAGGCCCCTCTCGCCGCCAAGACCCCCGGCTGGCTGGACTGGTACCGGAACCCGTCCGCACCGGCCTTCCGGCTGCCGCCGGGGACCGTCGACGCCCACTGCCACGTCTTCGGCCCGCAGGCGGAGTTCCGCTTCGCGCCGGAACGCAAGTACACGCCCTGCGACGGCGGCAAGGACGACCTGTTCGCGCTCCGCGACCACCTGGGCGTCGCCCGCAACGTCATCGTGCAGGCCACCTGCCACGGCGCGGACAACAGCGCCATGGTCGACGCCGTCCGCGCGGCCGGCGGCAGGGCCCGCGGCATCGCGACGGTCCGCCCGGACATCGGCGCGGACGAGCTGCTCGCGCTCGACGCGGCGGGCGTGCGCGGCGTGCGGTTCACCTTCGTACGGCGCCTGGCCGACGCCTCGCCCCAGGACGACCTGCGCACGATCGCGCGGAAGGTCGCCCCGCTGGGCTGGCACGTCGTCCTCTACTTCGAGAGCGCCGACCTGCCCGAACTGGAGGGCTTCTTCCGGTCGTTGCCGGTCCCGCTGGTGGTGGACCACATGGGGCGGCCGGACGTGACCCGGCCGGCGGACGGGCCGGAGTTCACCCGGTTCCTGCGCTTCGCCGAGGACAACGACATCTGGGTGAAGGTCACCTGCCCCGAACGCCTCAGCGTGACAGGCCCCGCGGCCCTGGACGGCGAACGGCACCCCTACACCGACGTCGTCCCCTTCGGCCGCCGGGTCGTGGAGGAGTTCCCCGACCGGGTGTTGTGGGGCACCGACTGGCCGCACCCCAACCTCACCGGCCACATGCCCGACGACGGACTCCTCGTCGGCCACGTGCCACAGGTGGCGGTCACCGAGGAGCAGCGGCACAAGCTGCTCGTCGCCAACCCCATGGCCCTCTACTGGCCCGACGAGGACCTCTGACGTCCCCGGGCCCCCGTTCCGAGCCCCCGTTCCGAGACCCTCTCCCCGACTTCGACAAGGGCCGCTCATGCACCACTCCAACGCGCTGAACCGGCTGGACAGGCTTCCGGTCTCCCGGTTCCACAAAGTCACCCTGCTCGCCGTCGCCTTCGCCTACTTCTTCGAGTTCGCCGACATCAACAGCTTCGCCACCACCGCGCCGAAACTGATCACGCTCTGGGGCGTGACGGTCGACCAGATCGCCTACGTCACCTCCCTGTCGTTCGTCGGCATGTTCGTCGGGGCGATCGTCGCCGGGTCCATCGCCGACCGGTGGGGCCGCAAGCGGGCGCTGCTGTGGACGACGCTGTCGTTCGGCGTCTCCTCGTTCGCGGCGGTGTTCGCCTGGGACCTCGTGTCGCTCGGCGTGTTCCGCGTGCTGACCTCGGCGGGCCTGTCGGCCATGACCGTCGTCGGCGTCGTCTACGTCAACGAGATGTACCCGTCCGCGATCCGCGGCAAGTACCAGGCGTACGCCATCGTCATCGGCATCTGCGGCACCCCCGTCACCAACCTCGTCGCCAGCGCGGTCGTCCCGCTCAACGACTGGTCGTGGCGGCTGGTCTACCTCTGGGGCTCCCTGGGCGTCCTGCTCGTGCTGTTCGCCCGGCACCTCAAGGAGTCGCCCCGCTGGCTGGAGAGCAGGGGCGAGCACGCCGAGGCCGACGCGGTCCTGAGGGAGATCGAGGCGGGCGTCGCGGCGGAGAAGGGCCCCCTTCCCGAGCCCGCGCCGCCGGTCGCCGAGACCCCGTCGACGAAGGCGCCGCTGCGGCTGCTCCTTCGGAAGAAGTACCTGCTCCCGACGCTGCTGCTCACCGTGCTGTGGACGACGCAGACCATCGGCTTCTTCGGCTACTCCAGCTGGGCGCCCACCCTGCTGGCCAAGGAGGGCTTCAGCGTCGAGAAGTCCGTCTTCTACGTGGCGCTCACCACGGTCGGCGCGCCGCTCGGCTGCTACCTGGCCTCCCTGGTCACCGACCGGTTCGAGCGCAAGTGGTGCCTGGTCGCCTTCGGCACGGTGATCGCCGGCTGCGGCCTGCTGTACGGGCTCACCTTCGACCCGGTCCTCATCATCGTGTTCGGGTTCCTGGTGAACCTCTTCGAGCGCGGCTACACCGCCCTCGCCTACGCCTACTCCCCCGAGCTGTTCGACACCCGCAGCCGCTCCCTGGGCACCAGCGTCTCCTACGGCTTCGGCCGCCTGTCCAACGCCGCCGGCCCACTGATCGTCGCCGCGCTCTACAACGGCCACGGCTACCGGAGCGTCTTCTGCTTCATCGCCGCCACCTGGCTGGTCGGCGCGATCACCCTGGCCGCCTTCGGCACCCGCACCCGCTCGGCCCGTCTCGCCGAGACGGCCCGGCAGCGGGAGGCGGCGCCGGCCTGACCGGTGTGGTATTCGTCTCGCCGTCGCCGCTCCGGCGGGTCCGCCGGCGTCCCGCCCGCGGTGGCCGCCGGGCTGCCGCCCCGGCCCGTCGGCGGAGGTCAGGGCGGTGCGGCCGGGAACGCCCGGCGGCGACACTGCCGTCCGGGCGGGACAATACCTGTGTCCGTGAAGTGAGGAATTGACACGGGGCCCCGGGAATATTCCCCGGGCAGCAGGCGGAGGGGAAATATCTGGCGGGCAGGGCCGAAGCCGACATGCTACTGTCGACGCCAGTTGCAGTTTTGGTTGCCTGGAGGGTTTTCCGACGGGGTGATCATCGCGGCGACCGGAGCGCGCACAGGGCGTGTTCCGAGCACCGTCCCAGAGGAGATTCTCATGGCTTCCGGCACCGTCAAGTGGTTCAACGCGGAAAAGGGCTTCGGCTTCATCGAGCAGGACGGCGGCGGCCCCGACGTCTTCGCCCACTACTCGAACATCAACAGCCAGGGCTTCCGCGAGCTTCTGGAAGGCCAGAAGGTGACGTTCGACATCGCGCAGGGCCAGAAGGGCCCGACGGCCGAGAACATCACCGCGGCCTGACGTCGTCGTCCCTGACGTCATACTTCGCAGCTGGGGCCCGCACCTTGGGGTGCGGGCCCCAGCTCGCTGCGTTTCAGGGCAACCCGGGGAATTCCCCCCGGGCCGGAAGCCGCCTTTTCCCGTGCGACTTCCCACTTCCCCTGCCCATCATTTCCGGCACGTTCTCGCGATTCTCTGCGCCGCTCCATTGCTGCGGGAATTCCTTGGTACGCGCCGCGTCAAGGAAGGCTCCGCATGAACCGTGCACGGACCACCCGTCCGTACGACCGCTCCGGCGGCTCCGCGTCCCAGCGCTCCGGCAACAGGCGCCGGTCCCAGGGCGGCGGGCGCCGACAGGCCGCACCCCAGGGCGAGTTCGCGCTCCCCAAGACGATCACGCCGCCGTTGCCCGCGGCCGAGTCGTTCGCCGATCTCGACATGCCCGCGCCGCTGCTGGCCACACTCGGCCGTGAAGGCGTGACCACACCGTTCCCCATCCAGGCGGCGACCCTGCCGAACTCCCTGGCCGGCCGGGACGTGCTCGGCCGCGGCCGCACCGGGTCGGGCAAGACCCTCGCCTTCGGCCTCGCCGTGATGGCCCGCACCCACGGCCGCCGCGCCGAGCCACGGCGGCCGCTCGCCCTGGTCCTCGTCCCCACCCGGGAACTCGCCCAGCAGGTCACCGACGCGCTCACGCCCTACGCCCGCTCCCTGGGCCTGCGGCCGGCCACCGTCGTCGGCGGGATGTCGATCGGCCGGCAGGCCGGGGCGCTGCGGGCCGGGGCGGAGGTCGTCGTCGCGACGCCGGGACGGCTCAAGGACCTGATCGACCGCGGCGACTGCCGGCTGGACGACGTCGCCGTCACCGTCCTGGACGAGGCCGACCAGATGGCCGACATGGGCTTCATGCCGCAGGTCACCGCCCTGCTCGACCAGGTGCGCCCCGACGGGCAGCGGCTGCTGTTCTCCGCCACCCTGGACCGCAACGTCGACCTGCTGGTCCGCCGCTACCTGTCGGACCCGGTGGTCCACTCCGTCGACCCCTCCGCGGGCGCCGTCACGACCATGGAGCACCACGTGCTCCACGTGCACGACACCGACAAGCACCGGACGACCACCGAGATCGCGGCCCGCGACGGCCGGGTGATCATGTTCCTGGACACCAAGCACGCCGTGGACCGGCTGACCAAGCACCTGCTGAACAGCGGCGTCCGCGCGGCCGCCCTGCACGGCGGCAAGTCCCAGCCGCAGCGCACCAAGACGCTCGACCGCTTCAAGAACGGTCACGTCACCGTCCTGGTGGCGACCAACGTCGCGGCGCGCGGCATCCACGTCGACGACCTCGACCTCGTCGTCAACGTGGACCCGCCGACCGACCACAAGGACTACCTGCACCGCGGCGGCCGCACGGCCCGCGCCGGCGAGTCCGGCAGCGTCGTCACCCTGGTCACCCCCGACCAGCGCCGCGACATCAACCGGCTGATGTCCACGGCCGGCATCGTCCCGCAGATCACCCAGGTACGTCCGGGTGAGGCGGAGCTCAGCCGCATCACCGGCGCGCAGGCGCCCTCCGGCGTCCCGGTCGTCATCACCGAACCGGCCGCGGAACGCGCCCGCCGCACCCCGTCCGCCGCGAACTCCTCGAAGTCCTCGAACTCTTCGAACTCTTCGAACCGGAGCCGCCGCGGCCGTACCGGCAAGGGCAGGCCGACCGGCGGAGCGGCGCGCCGCAGCGCCCGCCGCCCGTCCGCCGCCGACCCGGCGGCCTGAGTCCGGCCGCGGTCCCCTCGGCGGCAGGGCCCCTGTCGTCGGCGGGACCGCGGCCGAGTCCTTCTTCCGGCCGGCCCGTCCACCCTCCCTCTCCCTGTGAGGCACCATGCGCTGTGTCATCGCCCAGTACCCCTTCGAACTGACCCGGGAGGGAGTCCTCGCCTCGATGAAGGGCGTCAAGCCCGAGCCCGTCACGGGCGAGTCCGTGACCATCGGCCGCCGCCGCTACCCCGTCAAGCAGGTGGGCGAGGTCATCACCCGTCAGGACCGCCGCGACTTCACCGGCCACGAGGTCACCCGGGCCATGACCCGCCTGGGGTTCACCTGCCACGCCCCCGAGCCCGTGCCCGCGCCCGACCCGGTTCCGGCCGCGTGGCAGCTGCTCGGCGGCACCTCGCCCTCGGACCTGTGAGGGACGTGCGGGTGTAGCCGCCGCACACCGTGACACCGCGAGGGTCCCGCCGACGTGCTCGGCGGGACCCTCGCGGCACACGGGCACCGGCTCACTGCTCGAAGTAGCTGAGGTCGCCCACGGTCCAGGCGCTGACGTCACGGATCGCGACCCGGTACATCCCGCCCGTCTCAGGGATCCCGAGGCTGCCCTGGAGGATCCGCGCGAGGTGGAAGTGCAGGTGCGTGGGCGCCTCCTCGCGGTCGGGCCGCCCCTCCTCGCGATGGCCGGTGAACACACCCGAGAACGGGCCCAGCCGGTCCGAGGAGCGCAGGACCTCCGCCACCCGCTCCCGCCACATGGCCTCGGGGGCCAGCCGCCCGGTGATGACGGCACCGCCGGCCACCACGGTCAGCGACATCTGATTGCTCGGCTCCGACTCCACCACGGCGGCGATGGAGACGAGCAACTCATCAGCGTTCGGCATGCAAGCGATTCTATTCAGGGACCGGTCGCGCCCGCCCCGCACCGGGAACGGCCTCCGGAGAACGGCCGACGGGATCGGGAGAAGATCCGGCGGAGGGCCGACGGCGCCGGGAGAAGATCCGCCGGAGGGCCGACGGGTTCGGGAGAAGGCCCGGCGGAGGGCCGGGGGCTCCCGCGGCCGGGGCGCGCGAGGGGACCGGCACCGGGCCCGGCACCCGGGACCGGCACAGCGGCAGAATCGGCCCATGGTGTTGAATTCGTCCCGGGGCCCGGTGCCGTACGGCACGGGGCCCCTCGACGCGTTGCACATCGAGGTGACATGACAGCAGGCAATCCGCTCCACGATCGACTGGACGACGACGACTACGCCGCGTACACGATCGGCCGGGCCGCCGAGATGCTCGGCACCACGCCTGGCTTTCTGCGCGCCCTCGGCGACGCCCGGCTGATCACCCCGCTGCGCTCCGAGGGCGGGCACCGCCGCTACTCCCGCTACCAGCTGCGGATCGCCGCCCGCGCCCGCGAACTCGTCGACCAGGGCACCCCGATCGAGGCGGCCTGCCGCATCGTCATCCTCGAGGACCAGCTGGAGGAAGCCCAGCGGATCAACGCCGAGTACCGCCGTGCGGCGGACGCGGCGCGGGGCAACCCCGGCCTCCGGCCCGGCTGAGCCGGCTCGGCCCCGCGGCGCCCGCCGCACACCGCCTGCCGCCGTGGCGCCGTGGCGCCTACCGCCTGTGGCCGCCTGTCGCCGGGTCGCCGCCTCACCCGCCGACGCGGCGGTAGGCGGCGCGGGCGTGCATCAGCCGGCCGGCGAGGGTGCCGGTGAGGGCGGCGGCGAGCAGACAGCCGAGCCAGAAGGTGTCCCGGTGGCCGACCCAGTCGAGCGTGCCCGTGGGCGGTATGCCGAAGGCGTTGAGGAACAGCCAGCACAGGACGGCCGTACCGGGGGCCGCGGTGAAGCGCGCGCAGACGCCCAGCAGGGCGGCCAGCACGGACAGCGCCGCCAGGGCGAGGCCGGGCCGGTCCTGGCCGACGAAGGCGTTGACGAGCCCCACCAGCAGCAGCGCTCCGCCGACGGCCGCGGACCACACCACGGGCGTGGCGACGGGATGGGGAACGGGCCTGGCTCCGACTCCGAACGGCGCCCACTCGATCATGTTCACTGCTCCTTCCCGCCTCTCACCGCCGGGTGGGGAGAGGTTCGCGGCCCGTCGGCGCCCCGCGCGGTGAGGCGCTCAGCCAGTGTGGCGGCGAAGTCCTCCGCCCGGGAGAGCTGGGTGCGCAGATCCTCGACCCGGCGCCGGGCGGCCCGCTCGAAGCCGCGCACGCGCTCCACAAGTGCCTCGCGCTCCTCGGGCGGCAGTCCCTCGCCCGTGTCGAGCCGGTCGGTGGCCGCGAGCAGGGCGCGCATCTCGTCGAGGGTGAAGCCGAGCGGCTTCATCCGGCGGACGACCATCAGACGGGCCACGTCGGCCTCGGTGTAGAGGCGGAAGCCGCCCTGGGAACGGGCGGAGGGGATGACGAGGCCGGTCTCCTCGTAGTGCCGGATGGTGCGCAGGGACAGCTCGGTCCGAGCGGCGACCTCGCCGATCTGCATGTGCGCGCTGCTCACGCGGGGGGCCTTCCTGGTCTCTCGCCGCTGCGGCGGCCGGCGCGGCCGCCGGACCCGATCCCTACCCTAACGTCAGGGTAGGGTTGCCGGGGTGCCGGGTCGGCGACCACCGCCCGTGCCCCAGGCGCGGGACGTCCGTCCCGTCGCCGTCAGCCGTGTCGGGGCCGACGAAGCCCCCGGCGAAGACCGATGTCCGCGGGAGAGAGCGTGCGCGTGCCCCTGGTGCCCCGCGCCGCCGCCTGCCCGCCGTGACCCTTCGCCCCCTCTCGGCGGGCACCCGGGCGCCCCGGCGTCCGGCCGTGCCGTGCCCTCCTTCCCGCGCGCCCGCCGTGATGCCACGGCGGCCCGAGCACGACAGGTTCCGTTCCTCTTGTCCTCCTCCCCGCTGTCCCCGGCCGCCCGGATGCGCGGCGTCCGCCGTCCGGCCTGGCTGTCCGACCCGAAGGTGCTGCGCACCGAGGTGCTGGCCGGGCTCGTGGTCGGCCTCGCGCTGATCCCCGAGGCGATCTCCTTCTCGATCATCGCCGGGGTCGATCCGGCGGTCGGGCTGTCCGCCTCGTTCACGATGGCCGTGACCCTGGCGGTCGTCGGCGGCCGGCCCGCCATGATCTCGGCCGCCACCGGTGCCGTCGCCCTGGTCATCGCCCCGCTGAACCGCGAGCACGGCTTCGGCCACCTGGTCGCGGCGGTGATCCTCGCGGGCGTCCTCCAGATCGTCCTCGGCGCGCTCGGCGTGGCGAAGCTGCTGCGGTTCGTGCCGCGCTCGGTGATGGTCGGCTTCGTCAACTCGCTGGCCGTCCTCGTCTTCATGGCGCAGGTCCCGGAGATGACGGGCGTCCCGTGGCCCGTCTATCCGCTGATCGCGGCCGGGCTGGCGCTGATGGTGTTCTTCCCGAAGGTCACCACGGTGGTCCCGGCGCCCCTGGTGTCCATCGTGATCCTGACCGTCGTCACGGTCGGGGCCGGGATCGCGGTGCCGACCGTGGGCGACAAGGGCGCCCTGCCGTCCTCGCTGCCGACGCCGGGCCTGCCGGACGTGCCGTTCACCCTGGACACGCTCACGACGGTGGCGCCGTACGCGCTCGCCATGGCGCTGGTCGGCCTGATGGAGTCGCTGATGACGGCCAAGCTGGTCGACGACATCACCGACACCCGCTCGTCCAAGACCCGGGAGTCCGTCGGACAGGGCATCGCCAACATCGTCACCGGCTTCTTCGGCGGCATGGGCGGCTGCGCGATGATCGGCCAGACGATGATCAACGTACGGGTCTCCGGGGCCCGTACCCGGCTGTCGACGTTCCTGGCGGGCGCGTTCCTGATGGTGCTGTGCATCGTGCTCGGGCCGGTCGTCTCCGACATCCCCATGGCCGCGCTCGTCGCCGTCATGGTCATGGTGTCGGTGGCCACCTTCGACTGGCACTCCGTCGCGCCGAGGACGCTGAAGCGGATGCCGGCCGGGGAGATCACCGTCATGGTGGTGACCGTCGTGTGCGTGGTCGCCACCCACAACCTCGCCGTCGGCGTCGTCGTCGGCTCCCTGACCGCCCTGGTCGTCTTCGCCCGGCGCGTCGCCCACCTGGCCGAGGTCACCACCGTCACCGACCCCGACGGCACCACCGTCGTGCACCGGGTCACCGGCGAGCTGTTCTTCGCCTCGTCCAACGACCTCGTCGGCCGGTTCGACTACGCCGACGGCCCCGGCCGGGTCGTCATCGACCTGTCCGCCGCGCACATCTGGGACGCCTCCTCCGTCGCCGCGCTCGACGCCGTCGAGACCAAGTACGCCCAGCGCGGCAGGACCGTCGAGATCATCGGCCTGAACGAGCACAGCGCCCGCCTCCACCGGACGCTCAGCGGCGAACTCACGGGCGGCGGCTGACCGGCGGGGGCACCGCGGGGGCGGTGCCCGTCCGGGCTCAGCTGACGTAGTCGGTCGGCAGCGTGCGGTAGCCCTCCACCTCCTCCGGCACCTGGAGGCTCTGCGCCCGGGCCGACGCCACCAGCGAGTTCAGCAGGCTGCCCATGGCCTGCGAGAGGGCCTCGCCGTTGTCGCCGCCGGGGTCCTCCGCGATGTACGCGGCGGCGGTCGCGATCGTGCTGAGCACCGACTCGCTGGCGTCGCCGAAGCCGTACGTGATGATGTGCGGCCGGGGCTTCCAGGAGCGGTCCTGGAGCGCGTCCAGGTCGTGCTTCCACGCGCCGGACGGCTTGTCGGTGGGCAGTCCGTCGGTCAGCAGGAACACGACGGGCCGCAGGACCTGGACGCCGTCCCCGGCCAGGGCGCTGACGTCCTCGGTGATCCGGGCCCTCAGCAGCTCGCACATCGGCCCCACGTTGGTCCATCCGCCGCAGCTGACCGTGGGCAGGGTCTCCAGCGCCTCGATGTCGGTCATCGACGTCACCACGTGCGGCATCGTGTTGAACGAGATCACCGACAGGTGGATGAACTCCGACAGCTGAGGGCTGGTGTAGAGGGTGTCGTAGATCTTCAGCAGCGTCTCGTTGAGGAGCTGCTCGTACGGTTTCATCGACGTGGAGGTGTCCAGGACCAGGTAGGCCGGCAGGCCCTTGGTCTTGAAGGCGCTGTAACCCGCCGATGCCTCGGTGTAGTCGGTCATGTTCTCTTCTTCTTTCCTTCTGTGCACGGGTGTGTCAGATCCAGCCCAGGACGAAGCGGGCGACGCAGAGTGCGACGATCAGCGCGCAGAGCAGCACCGCGGAGACGGCGTACCGCCGGGGACGGGCCGGGGCGGCCGGGGCGGTGCGGGCGGCCGGGGCGGTGCGGGCGGCCGGGGCGGTGCCGCTCCGGCCGGGCGCCGCCGCCGCGCGTCGGGCGGCGGCCCGGCCGGAGCCGGAGGTGGAGGTGGAGGTGGAGGTGGACCGGCCGGAGGTGGACCGGCCGGAGGTGGACCGGCCGGAGGTGGACCGGGGGGTTGCCTTGGTCGAGCGGGGTGTGGTGGGCCGGGACGTGCCGTTCGCCGCAGCCCCGGACCTGGACCCGGAACCGGAACCGGAACCAGGCCGGGCCGGTCCTCCGCCGGTCGAGGACGGGGAAGGGGAAGGGGAAGGGGAAGGGGAAGGGGAAGGGGAAGGGGGCGAGGGCGAGGGCGCCGGGGCGGGGGCCGGTGGGCGGGTCGCCGAGCGGCCGCGCAGGTTCACCGATCCCGTCACGTTCGACGCCGCGCCGGTGTTCGGCGCCGTGGTGCCGTTCGTCCCCGCCGCGCCGGAGGCGGCCCGCGGGGTACGGGTGGCGCCGGCCTTGGGGCCGACCTTGACCCAGGTGGTGACGTTGTCCGCGCCCGCCGCGGACGCAGCGGACGCCGACCCGGTGGCCGTTCCCCCCGGCGCCGTCGTACCGCGTATCCGCCGGACCGCTTCGAGGAGTTCCGCGCACTCCGGCCGGTCCTCCGGCCGTGCCGCGGTGAGCGTCCGCCGCAGCAGGCCGGTCAGCGAGGCGTCCGCCTTCGACGTCTCCACGGCGCGGAGCGCGTCGAGCGGGTCCTGGCGCTGGGCGGTGAGGCAGCGCACCGTCAGCACGGCCAGCTTGTAGCTGTCGCTGGCCACCGTCGGCCGCCGTGACCGGTCGGGGAACAGCGGGTCGGCCCAGCCGGGCGACTCCACCCACTCCCGGGAGCCGATCCCGCAGGAGTCCATGTCTATGACGAAGACCTCGCCCGTGTGCTGGTTCCACAGCGCGTTGCGGTACGACCAGTCCCCGTACACGACGTCGTGCCGGGCGAACAGGTCGCCGACCGCCAGCAGTTCCTCCACCGCGCGCAGCCGTGTGTCCCGGTCCGGCGGGCGCAGCCCGACCTGGGCGCACTTGTCGGCGTCCTGCATCAGCCAGTCCACCGGCAGCGGTGCCGGGTCCTTCCAGCCCGACAGCGCCTTGAGGGGCGCGTAGAAACCGTCGGGCGCCTTCGCCATCACCACGCCGACGAGGTCGGAGCCGTCGTAGAGGCGGGTGGTGGGCCAGGACAGGCACCGGTCCACCAGGTCCTGGTCCGTCTGGGACATGCCGGTCGGCAGGTAGACCAGGCGCTGGAGGTCGGAGGCGCGTACGGCGTCCGCGGGGCGCTTGTAGAGCTTGGCGAGCCAGCCGGGGCGGCCCTCGATCTCGTACACCAGCCGGGACTCGCCGTTGTCCCGGCTGATCACCGTGCCCTGCGGGGCGCCGGACAGCTCCTCGCGGGACGGGAACGGGCTGTCGGACCAGGTGCCCATCAGCGGTGCTCCTCGTCGTCGCACCAGACCACGACGGCGGTCCGGTCGTCGTGCATCTGGACCTGGTCGAAGCCGACCTGGTTGAGGAAGGTGCCCACGGCCGGCGGCCGGGCCCACCGTTCGGCGAACCACCGGCGGGCCTGGGGTCCGGTGGCGAACGCGTCGGCGACCCCGTCCGTCGTCACCGCCAGCACGCTGGCGGGCGGCAGTTCCACGATGCCGTGGTCGGCGCCGCGCGGGTCGTGCGGCAGGTACCGGGCGACGGCCGACGCGTCGAAGCCGTGCTTCTCCTCGCCGATCAGACGCTCCCAGTCGTCGCCGTTCAGCCGCCACGCGCTGACGTCGGCGATCGCGGCCAGCCACACCCGGCGCCGGCCGTTGACGTGCGGCCGGGCCGGCACGACGGCGACGACCGCGACGGCCCGCACCGTGTCCGGGTCCCAGCCGCGTTGCTCCGCCACCGCGATCATCTGTCCGGCGGCGCTGAGGAAGGCGGCGCAGTGGTCCAGCCGCTCCAGCGGGGTCCCCGCGTCGAGGGCCGTCCGGACGGTGTTCACCAGCGCCGACACGGCCACCTGCGCGCCGACGTCGGAGTGGGCGCTGTCCGACATGCCGTCCGCCACGGCGATCACCAGGTGCTCGCCCGCGCGGTCCCGGCCGATCCGGTACGCGTCCTGCCGGGGCCGGCCGTGCGCCCGGTGCCCGGGGCCGACGACCGAGGCGGCGCGGACGGTCAGCCCGCCCAGCGCGGCCTCGTCCGCCGCCAGCCCGTGCGGCCCCGGCTCGGCGGGCAGCCGCCACGGCTCCCGGGAGGCGCGCGAACCGCGGACGAGCACGGGCGGCCCCTCGTCGTCCGGCACCGGGAACGCGAGCCCGGTGTCCCGCGCCCGCCGGGCCGGGGCGGCGCCGTCCGGGGCGGGCGCCGGTCCGCCGACGGCCTCGGTGATCCCGGCCACCGGCCGTGCGGAGGCGTGGCCGGTGGTTCCGGCGCCCTCCGGCAGCTCCCCGTACCCGTTGGGCCCGGGGGCGGCCGGGTGGCCGTTCGGTCCGGGGAGCCCGTCGCTCGTCATCGGGGAGACGGGTCGGGCGGGGACGGCCGTGCCGCCGGACGGGCGTCCGGTGTCGGCCCCGGAGGGGGAGGGAGGTGAGGAGGATGAGGGGGGTGAGGAGGGTGAGAAGCCCGGCATCGCGGGGATCGCCGGGGTCGCCGGGGTCGCCGAGTGGAAATCCTCCGCCCCCGCGGACGGTGCCCCGGAGACCGGGGGCCGCGCGGCGCGCCCCGCCGGAGGACGCGCCCCACGGTCGCTCCCACGCCGGGATGACACTCCGGCTCCGGCTCCGGCTCCGGCACCGGCACCGGCACCGGCACCGGCACCAGCACCCTGGCCCGCTCCCGCACGCGGTTCGCGACCGTCGCCCTCCGGTCCGTACCCGGAGGGCCCGGACCCCGAGGACCCGGACCCCGCTCGCGCCTCCCGGTCGCCCTCGGGTCGTGCGGCGGCGCTGCCGTACAGCCCGAACTCACGGCGGACGTAGCCGTTGCCGGGCCCTTCCTGCGGGCCGCCCGCCGAGTCGCGGCCCGCAGGGTCACGGCCCGCCGGGTCGCCGCCCGCCGGGTCGTTCCGCAGCGCCTGGCGGAGCACCCCCGCGACGGCGGCCACGGCGACGCCCGTCGCGGTGAGGCCCAGCCCCTTCCAACCGAACAAGGCACTTCCTCCCGCCAGCAGTGCGGTTCCCGCCACGATCAACGTGAGGGTCAGCCGGGTACGGCGGGCCGGCCGGACCCCGCGGGACGGCCTGCCCTCTCCGGCGGCGCCG
Organism: Streptomyces sp. NPDC003247; assembly: GCF_042888135.1. NCBI lineage: Bacteria > Bacillati > Actinomycetota > Actinomycetes > Kitasatosporales > Streptomycetaceae > Streptomyces > Streptomyces sp. NPDC003247. The sequence continues at coordinate 446,338 of NZ_JBIAPF010000007.1, read as the reverse complement.
GAGGGGTCCCCGGCCGTGCGCGGTGCGTCGGTGGCCCGGTGCTGGCCCTGGCCCGGCCTCACGATCCGGCCCCCGGCGTGCGCCGCCCACCGCGACCGCCCCGCGGGCCGACCCGGGTCTCGCCGACCACGTTGGCCGAGCCGTCCCCCGAAGCGTCCGGATTCCGGGACGCGGGAGGGACCGCCGGGGCCGACGGGGCCAACGGGGCCGACGGGTTGGCCGGGGCCGACGGGTTGGGCGGGGTGGGAGGGACGGGCGCGGCGGGACCGGCGGCGGCCGGAGACACCGGTGATCCCGCGCGTCGCCGGGGCTTGGGCGGTTCCTGGGTGCCCGCCGCGGGAACCACCGTGCCGGCCACCACGGCCGGGCCTGCCGCCCCGCCGACCGTCACACCACCTGTCACACCACCCGCCCCGCCGACCGTCACGCCACCAGGCGTACCGGCCGTCACGCCACCAGGCGCACCGCCCGTCGTGCCACCCCCGGGCCCGGCGGAGGCCGCGCCCGCCGGCAGCGCACCGGGCCCCTGCGTCAGCTGCGCGGGCGGACCGCCCGGTCCGGTGGCCGGGAGCGCGGTGGGGCCGCCGCCGAACAGCGGTGCCGGGCTGTACATCTCGTACCACATCTGCTGGGCCTCGGCTGGCTGGATGTGGCCCGCCTCGACGAGGTCCCGCAGCATCCGGCCCTTCTGCTCCACCGCCACGTCGTGCCGCTGGCCCAGCTCCCGCATGATCTCGTGGAGCTTCGACGGGTCCTGGGCGATGAGCTCGACCAGCAGGCCGCCCTCGCCGCGGGCCGCCGCGAGCAGCGCTTCCCGGCGCTTGGTCTGGAGCCGCTGGTCGAGGCTGTGCTCGGTCATCGCCACGTCGTGCCCGGCGACGGCGAGCTGCTTGTCGAACTCGCGCTGCTTGAGCGCCCGCAGCTGCCCGGCCGCGGCCTCGTCGAGGTAGATCCGCACGGTCAGGGAGTCCACGGTGAGGCCGGTCGCCAGCCGGTGCTGCCGGCTGCACAGCGAGCCGCGCACGAACCCGGCGAACTCCTCCATCCGCTCGATCCCGTACCGCGTGGCGTGCGGCCAGAGCAGGTCCCGCACGGCCACGCACACCGCCTCCTGTCCGTCGCGCACGGACCGGATCCCGCGGCGGACGACCTCCGCCGGGCCGGAGACCTTCCAGCGGGCCTCGAACGCGGCCTGGAAGTCGAATCCGCCGGTGCCGCTCTGCAACGGCTCCGACCAGCTCACCGTGTGGTCCGAGAGGTCCACCTCGTACCGGTAGCGGTAGCGCAGGGAGCCGAACGCCGTGGGTTTGCGCGGCAGTTCGGTGAGATCGCCCTCCTCGTTGCTGAACAGGAGGGCCTGCCCCGGGCGGACCGGGCCGCCCCGGTCCCCCATGCTCACGGGGAGCGGGCCGGTGAAGAGGGGTTGCTGTGCTGCATCCTGTGGTGTCACGGTGTGCCGCTCCCTGCGTCGAGACGGGCGAGTAGACGGTGGCCGGAACGGGGCGCGGTGCGTCCCGCGGTGCCGCGGACCCAGCCGTCGGCCAGGTGCCGGAGGATCACCCGGGTGCGCCGGTCGGCGGCGACGCCGGCCAGCAGGACCGCGAGCGCCTCGCGCCCGCGCGGGTCGTGGTCGACCAGGCGGGCCCAGTCGGTGAGGACGTCGTGCGCCATGCCGTACGTGAGCGCCGAGTTGACCGTCTGGCGCCACAGGGCGGCGATGTCCGCCCGCTGCACCGGGTCGTGCGCGGTGGCGGTGAGCAGCGCCGGCCAGACCGGCGCCCCGGGCGGCGCGGACCGGCCGGCGGGGGGCGGGGGCGGGGGGCCGACCAGGTCGGCCGCGGCGTAGAGGAAGGCCAGTTCGCCGAAGATCCGGCGCTGCGGGTCGTGCAGGCCGGTGACCGCCCACTGGTCGAGCAGGTCGAGGGCGTCGGAGCGGTACCGGCCGCCGTCGAGGGCCATGTACTCGGTGAGGCTGCGGCACAGGGCCTCGATCACGGCCACGTGCTGGGTGCCGGCCAGCTGGTGCAGCCAGCCCCAGGCCATCTCGTCGCCGTCCTGTTCGAAGACCACGCGCCAGGCGCGGGCGGCGGTGGCCCGCAGCTCCGGGGAGCGGTCGTCCGCGCTCCACGCCATGACCAGGTTGTACGCGGCGAGCGCGTGGCCCGACTCCCGGGCGGCGACGCCGAGCGCGATGGCCGCGGCGTCGCGCAGCTCGGCGTCCTTGTCGGCCGCCCAGGGCCGCAGGATGCGGGCGCGTACGGTCTCGAAGCTGTGCCGGGCGAGGGTCCCGGCGCCGACCGCGGCGCGTACGCCGACGGTGGGCAGGCCGCGGGCCGCCGCGTCGCGCAGCCAGCCGGGCAGTGCCTCGCGTATCTCGTCGTACTCGCTCCACACGTGGTCGAGGACCCGCCGGGCGGTACCGGGGTCCTGGAAGCGGACGACCTTGCCGCGGGCGCCGCCGTGCCGGGTCGCGACCTCGGAGTCCACCAGCGCGGCGCGGACGGCGGCCAGCCGGGCGGTGCGGGTCCCGGTGAGCTTGGTCCCCCGGGGGCGTACGGGGTTGTCGGGGCTCTCCTCGACCTGGAGCCGTTCCTCCAGGTCGCGCGAGAGGGTGGCCACCGTCTCGTAGGCCTCGCCGCCGAACACGGCGATGCCGATGGCGAGGCACTGTTCGGCGAGGTCCGCCATGTCGTGCAGCCAGTGGGCGACCGCGCGTTCGTCGTGGAGGTCCTTGCGGGCGCGGACCCGGGCGACGATCTCGTCGTCGCCGCCCGCCGCCGCGGCCTCGGCCAGGTCGCGGCCCAGGTCGGCCGCCGTGCCGGCGTCCGCGCCGCCGCCGAGCTGCTCGCGCAGCAGCCGGGTGACGTCGGGGCGGGCGAGGACGCGGCGGGCGCGGGCGGCGGCGGCCGCGCCCAGCCGCCAGCCCAGTTGCCGGGCGACGATCGCGGACAGGTCCGGGGCGCCGGGCGCGTCGGTCACGGCGGGCCGTACGCGCGGGTCGGTGATCTGCACGGCGGCCTGGGCGGTGAGGACGAGCCGGCAGTCCGCGCGCCGCAGCAGGGCGTCGAGCCGGTGCAGTTCGAACGCGGTCAGCAGGTCCGCGCCCCGCTGCGGGAGGTCGGGCAGGATGTAGCCGACGCCGGGGATGAGGGCCTTGTCGTCGAGGAGGGCGAGGTCGGTCGTGGGTTCGAGCAGGTGCAGGACGCGGTGCCCGGCCCGCTGGAGCACGGCCCGCGCCAGGGCCTCCTTGCCGGTGCCGGCCGCTCCCCGCAGGACGGTGACGGCACGGGCCGTCACCTCGTGGACGACCGTGTCGAAGCCGTCCGGCGGGGCGAACGCCTCGCGGGTCTCGTCCAGGTTCTCGGCGGTCAGCCGGTAGGAGCGGGGGCCGGCGGCGGTGCCGCCGAGCTGGAAGACGTAGTTGTCGCCGCCGAAGACCTGGGCCGCCGAGACGCGCAGTCCGTTGACGGCGTCGCGTTCCGCGTCGAGCCGCTCCCCGGCGGCTCCGCGGGTGCCGCGCAGCGCCGCGAGGCCCTCGCGCAGGCCCTGCGGCGGGTCGGGGGTGCCGGGCGGGGAGGGTGTCGGTTCGGGCTTCGGGCCTTCGGGGGGTGCGGCGTCCGCCATCAGGCACCCCCGTTCCCGTCCTCGCCGTCACGCGCGGCGGGTTCGTCCGGGCCGTCACCCCACGAGAACGTCTGTCCTCCGTGGACGATCTGGTCGCCGCCGAAGACCTGGTTCACCCGGTCGAAGCGGGCCCCCGCGAAGGGCCCCTGGCCGGCCGGGGCCGCGCCGTCCCCGCGCCGGCCCTCGCCGCGCGCGCCCGCGCCACCGGCTCCGGTGGACCCGCCACCGGCTGCCGTCGACCCGCCACCGGCTGCCGTCGACCCGCCGTCGGCTGCCGCGGTCCGGCCGCCGTCACCGGTGGCCGGGCCCCCGCTCGCGCCTCCGGCGGGCGCGGCGCCCGGTGCCGGTCCGTGGGGCGGCGGGGTGTCGGGCGCGGTACGGGCTCCCGAGATGCCGGGCGGGGCGTCGTAGCCGGGGACCCTGATCCAGGCGTGCGCGCCCCGGATCTCCTTGGCGTCGAAGGGGACGCACCGGAAGGTGTCGCCCGCCACGGAGGCGTCGTCGTGGCGGACGACCTGCCGGTGCCACTCGCCGGAGACGGCGAGCGCGAGTCCGGCCCGCGGCCCGGACTCCAGCGCCGTGCGCAGCGGGTCGATGTCCACGAGGCGGCAGGCGGTGTTCAGTTCCTCGCCGACCCAGCCGGGCCCGTCGTCGGTCACATCGCCTTGGTGGAGGGCCACGCGCAGCCGCAGTGCGCCCTGTTCGTTGCTCGTCCGGGCGTGCGCGCGCAGTTTCTGGTCGAGCACGTCGACGAACCGCCCGGTGAGTTGGGTGCGGTCGACTCCGGACAGCAGCCAGAAGAATCCGTCTCCGCGGTCGGACGGTTCCGGTCCGTTCTCGGCGTCGATCCCCGATTCCGAGAACGCCTTCCGGACGATGTCGTACAGGCGTTCCCTGAGCCAGAGTTGGACCGGATTGGCGCGTCGGCCGAATTTCTCGATGTCGACGACGACTATGGAGTAGACCTGAGCCTTCGGTTTCATGATCCGTCCTTCTTACGAGAGATGCGACACCGTGGACCACCACCCCCGTGACCGGCGGCCCACGGTGCCCTCGTCATGCATATCCGGGGCCCGGTCCGCGCACAGCGTCAGATGACGCACAGCACCGGATCACCGAATGGCGTGCCGCGTCACGGCCATCACGCATGTCACAGCGGTCACTGCGGCCACGGCGGTTACGGCGGTTACGGCCGACCCCCGAGGTCACGCGCGGCCGCGGGTCATTCCTCGGCCCAGCGCCGGACTTCGGCGAGGTCCAGGACGCACGTCCGGCCGCGGCTGGTGGTGACCAGCCCGGCCTCCTGCATGGCGCGCAGCGAGCGCACCACCGACTCGCGGGAGACGCCCGCGGCGCCCGCGAGTTCCTGCTGGTTCATGCGGACCGCGAGCGCGCCGCGCGGATCGTCGACCGGCTCCCCGTGCCGTACGGCGGTGTCCAGGAGGACCCGGGCGAGCATCGACCGGGACGAGCGCGCGCCCTGCTCGGTGCGCATGGCGTCGGAGTCCCGCAGCCGCGCCACGACGCTGCGCAGCACGGCCAGGGTCAACGAGGCGTGGCTGCGCAGCAGTCGGTGGAACGCGTCGCTGCCGACCTTGACGCCTTCGAGCGGTTCGAGCGCCGTGACGGTCGCGGAGCGCCGGGTGCCGTCGAGACAGGAGAGTTCGCCGACGAGTTCGCCGGGACCGCGCAGGGCGAGCACGCTCGTGTAGCCGTTGTCGGACTCGGCGGTGACCTTGGCGAGGCCGCTCAGCACGAGCACCACGCAGTCGGGCGGGCCGCCCGCCCGCATCAGTGATGCGCCGCGTTCCCAGCCCCGGACCCGGCCGGCCGCGCGGAAGAGGAGCAATTCGTCGGGAGTGAAGGGTTCATGGCCCGTACGACGGCCCGCAAAAGATCTTTCCTCTGACACGAAAAGGCCTCCCCCACCCTGTCCGCGTTGACGTCAGCTTACGGAAATAGGGGAGTTGGCGTGCGCCGAATGACGCAGACCGATGAGCACGGTCGGGATACAAGTGGAAGTGGCCGTTCATACCGGCAGGGACGCAAGGAGGAACACGTGTCTGATTCTTCGGGAAACTCGCCGACCACCGCACCCCCGATATTCGCACAGGCGTCCACGGTCGAAACCGCCTGGCGCATTTACACGGCGCTCGCCGACTGGACGGGAAAGGTGGACACGAAGGCGGCATTCGCACTGACCGTCGAATCCGCGGCGCTCGCCCTCACGGCCGTGCTGCGTTCCTCGTCGCACTCCGGTCCCGGCGGGGCACCGCGGGTGGACGGCCTGTCCGCCCCGGTGCTGGCGACCGCCGGCATGGGGCTGCTGACGGTCGCCGCCCTGCTGGCCGTCCTGGCGGTCGTGCCCCGCCTGGGGAACGAGGGGGTCCCCCCGTCCGGACCGGGCTTCGTCTACTTCGGCGACCTGCGCGGCCTGGACCCCGACGAGCTCGCGCAGACCCTGCGCACGACGGACCCCCTCCCCGTGCTGAGCCGCCAGCTGGTCATCATGTCGAAGATCGCCTGGCGCAAACACCGCTGCACCCAGGCGTCCCTGGCCCTGGCCGCCGCCGGCCTGGTGACGGCGGCCCTGGCCGCGGCCGCGACGGGCTGACGGACACGGCGGGCTGACGGACACGGCGGCGCCGGGAAGCGGAGGGGCCTCAGCCGATCCGGGCGGGCGGGCGGGCCTCAGCCGATCCGGGCGGTCTCGCCCGGGACCAGGCGGTGGTAGCGCGCGGCGGTCCCGGGGCCCTGGTCGCCGAGGAAGCCGCCGACCATGGCGGTGCCGATGTCGTTGAGGGCGCCGTCGTGGATGGCGTAGGCGTCGCGCGGGGCGACCTCGCGAACGTAGTCGATCAGGTGGCCGACGGTCGACCACGGGGCGTGGACCGGCAGCAGCAGCGTGCCGACGGCCGCGCCGGGGACGGTCAGGGCGTCTCCGGGGTGGAAGAGCTCGTCGTCGACGAGGAAGCCGACGTTGGCGACGCGCGGGATGTCGGGGTGGATGACCGCGTGCCAGGTGCCGTGGACCGTCACGTCGAAGCCGGCCGCGGTGAACGCGTCGCCTTCCCCGACGGCGGTGACCCGGGCGCCGAGGCCGTCCAGTCGCCCGGCGACCGAGGAGTTGGTCCAGATCCGCAGGCGCGGATCGGCCTCGGCCACCCGGCGCAGCGTCTCCTCCGAGAAGTGGTCGAAGTGCTCGTGCGTGACCAGGACCGCGTCGGCGCCGTCCAGCGCCTCGGGCCCGGTCAGGCCACCGGGATCGATGACCAGTCGGCGACCGTCCTTCTCCACCCGCACACAGGCATGGCCGAACTTGGTGAGCTGCATGACCGGCTCCCTTTCCCTCACCGATGAAACTGTACAACTAGACTGTACAACTATGTTTCATGGCTCCGGCTAGGATGGACGCATGGACGAAGAGGCACTGGCCGAGCTGGCCGAGGAGCTGCGGCAGACGATCGGGGACCTGGTCCGGGCCGTGCGGGTCGTGGACACCATGCCCGCCGGGGAGGCGGCCGCCCTCGGCTTCCTCGACCGGGACGGCCCGTTGACCACGTCCGACCTCGCCCACCGGCGCCGGGTGACGCACCAGTCGGCCGCCAAGTCCGTCAAGGAACTCGTCAACGCCGGCCTGGTGCGCACAGAACTCCACCCCAGCGATGGCCGCAAGCTGCTGCTGCACGTCACCGACACCGGCCGCGCCCGCCTGCGACTCGAACGCGCCCGGCGCTCCCGCGCCCTCGCCACCGCCCTCCAGGACACCTTCAGCCCCGAAGAGCAAGGGCAACTGCACGACTGCGTCGTCCTGCTGTCCCGCCTGACCGCACACCTCACCGGAAGGTGACGGATCGACGCCCGACGCCCAGCGCCCGGCGCCTGACGCCGCCACGGCCGACGGGAACCGCTCCGTCCGGGCCTGCTGCGGGACAATGGCCCCATGAGCATCGTCAAGATCAACGTACTCACGGTCCCTGCGGAGCAGCGCGAGACGCTGGAGAAGCGGTTCGCCGCCCGGGCCGGCGCGGTGGAGGGCTCCGACGGCTTCGAGTGGTTCGAGCTGCTGCGGCCGGTGGAGGGAACCGACACCTACCTCGTCTACACGCGCTGGCGCAGCGAGGAGGACTTCCAGAACTGGATGTCCGGTCGCGCCCAGGCGGCGCACGGCGGCGGCTCCGGCGCCGGCTCCGCGGAGGGCGGCGAGCGGCCGAAGCCCGCCGCGACGGACGCGACGCTGTGGTCCTTCGAAGTGGTCCAGCAGGCGGCGCCGAAGCAGGACTGACGCCCGGTCGGGCCGGGGCGTCAGGCGGAGCCGGGGCCTCCGGTCCACCTCACGCCCCGGTTACGTTTCCCTCAACCCCTGGTTGCGGCGCGGTGATCGGGCGACCATGGGCACATGACTCTGGCCGAGCGTGCCCTGGAACGACTTCAAGTCTGGCCCGATCTCACCGCGGTCGACGCCAGTTGCGGGGCAGGGCGGGCGATGCGCTCCGTTCACAGCGAGATACTCCACTTCCACTCCGGGCACGACGTGGACCTCCACCTCACCGTCCCGGCGATCCAGCGCATACGTGACGACCTGCGGGCGTCGACGGCGGTCCGGGTGGTGCCGGGCTCCCGCTGGGTCACCGTCCACCTCGACTGCGACGCGGACGTCGACCTGCTGATGAGCCTGGTCAGCATGGCGCTCAAGGCACACCTGGCCGCCGTTCCGGGGGCCGTTCCGGCCGCCGGCTCCTGCAACCTGCACCGGGTGACGCTGGTGCCACGGGACGACCCCGACGACCGCTGACCGACCGGCAGGGCTCCGCATGGTGCTGAGCGGTCAGCCCGCCGCCTCCGCCGGGTCCACCAGTCCCGTCGCCCGGCCCCGCCCGTCCCACCGCACCTCCAGTACACGGTTGACCGCCTCCCGGTCGAGGGGCCCGAAGACGTGCGGGAACAGGACCCCTTCGGCGACCCCGGGCGGCGGAACGGGGTCCGGCGCCTCCCACGCGCAGCGCGCGGTGAGCCGGTCCTCGTCGAGGAGCACGGCCAGCAGCGGCCGGGGCGCACTGCGGTAGAAGAGGTTCACGACGGCGAGGGTCGTCTCCTCGTCGGGGGAGCAGTGGACGAAGCCGTCCGCCGCGAGCGAAGCGGGCGCGTAGGGCTCGCCGGGGTCCGCCTCCCACTCGCCCTTCGGTACGACGTGGTAGATCATCGTTCGGTTGTACCAGGCGCTGCCGGTACGCCGCTCATCCGGCCGCCGCCGTGGCCAGCAGCCCGTACGGCAGGAGGACCGCGGGGAGCGTCAGCAGGCGCGGCCCGAGCGGGTGCTGCCCTGCCCGGGGACGCAGCACGTCGAAGACCAGCACCAGCACCGCGACGAGAACCCCGGATCCGACCAGCCCGGCCAGCACGAACCCGCTGTTCTCGATCTGGTCGTACGTGCACCCGTCCAGGTCGCGCCGCGCCAGATCCCCGTTGTCGCAGTGCCCGTGGGCGGCGTACCAGCGGGCGCACACGACGAGCACGACCGTCGGTACGCCGATGGCCAGGTTCACCAGCAGCGCGGCGACGTAACCGCGGACGATCGCGGCGGGGGTGGTGGCGGCGGATGTGGTGGCGGGCATCCCGCCACCCTACGGGCGTGCGCCCTCCCGACCGCAGGAATGACTGCCGAGCGGGCCCCCTCGCCGTAAGGGGCGTGTGTCAGGGTCGGCCGTCGGAAGCGGGGAGGCCCACTCCGCCCAGGACGGTGAGGTCGGTGCGGCGCGGCGGGGACGACAGCAGCGCGAGGACGTCCGCGGGCTGGGGGCCGTCGGGGCGCGACGGAGCTGCGAGGGCCGCCTGCGCACTGGCCTCGTCCCGCCAGACCTCGGTGACGTGCACCGTGTCCGGGTCTGCCGCGTCCTGGCTGATCAGGTAGATCTCGCAGCCGGGGAAGCCGTGCAGCCCGTCCGCGACCCTCAGCAGGACGGCGGCGAGTTCACCGCCCTTGCCCGGGTGCGCGGTCATGGTCATCAGTCTGCCGATCATGTTCAGACCAGGGTGGTGATGCAGAACGGGTGGCCGGCGGGGTCCAGCAGGACCCTCCACCGGTCGGGCCGGGGCTGGGTCGGGGGCTCGACAGCCCCCAGGGCCAGCAGGTGCGCCTGCGCGGAGTCCAGGTCGTCGACGCCGAGTTCGAAGTGGGCCTGCTTCTCCTGGGAAGGGTCGGGCCAGGTGGGGCGCCGGTAGTCGGCCAGGCGGTTGAACCCCAGTCCGGCCGAGCCCTCCCGGCCGAGCAGGACGAAGTCGTCGCTGGAGTAGGCGACGGGCAGACCGAGGGCCTCGCCGTAGAAGCGGGCCAGTTCGGCGGGGTCCGGGCAGTCGAACGTGACGGCCGCGTAGCGGATCGCGGGTGCGGACGTGCTTCCAGTGCTCATGAGGAGGACGCTATGACGGGACCAGGACAGTTTCGGTCCTGGTCGTGCGGGACACTTCCCGATGTGATCAGCACATCCGCCCGCCTGCTGCGACTGGTGTCCCTGCTGTCCGCGCGGCCGTCGTGGACCTGCGGCGAGCTGGCCGACCGGATGGCGGTCACCGAGCGCACGGTGCGGCGGGACATCGCGAGGCTCCGGGAACTCGGCTACGGCGTCGAGTCCGACCCCGGGCCATGGGGCGGTTACCGCCTCCGTGCCGGATCCCGCGTGCCGCCGTTGATCCTCGACGACGAAGAGGCACTCGCCGTGGCCGTCGGGCTGCGCGAGGCCGCGCTCAGCGGCGTCCTCGGCGGCGACCAAGCGGCACTGTCCGCACTCCTGAAACTACGTCAGGTGCTCCCGGGCCGGATCGCCGACCGACTGGGCGAGATGGACGCCGCCTTCGTCCACACCACACGGCCCGACGCGCCGCAGATCGCGCCCGGCATGCTGCTGGACCTGGCCGGCGCGTGCCGCCGGGCGGAGCGCTGCCGCCTGTCGTACCGCGACCGGGAGGGGACGGCCACGGTCCGGGACGTCGACCCCTACCGCCTGGTGCACACGGGACGCCGTTGGTACTTCGTCGCGCGGGACGTGACGCGGGACGAGTGGCGCACCTTCCGGGCCGACAGGGTCGGCCGGATAGAACCGACCGGGCGCCCGGTGGAACTCCTCGACCCACCCGACCCGGCGGCGCTCGTCTCCCGCTCCATCGCGACCGGCGCCTACCCGCTCCACGTGACGATCCGCCTCCCGCTTCCCCTGGACCAGGCGCTGCGACTGATCCCGCAGACGGTCGGCACCCACCGCCCGGATGGCCCCGACGCCACGCTCGTCGACATCGGCGGCCCCGACGCGGACGGCCTCGCCAGGTACCTCCTCAGCCTGGCCACACCCCTGCGGGTCCTGACCCCGGACGCCGTACGGGAAGCCCTGCTGCACCGCACCCGGGAACTGTTCGAGGAGAACGCGAACGGTCAGCCCCGGTAGAGAGACGTTGTGGCGGCAGGGAGCTCAGGAGATGAGGCGGCGGGTGAAGCCTTCGCAGATGAGGGATTCGTACGCTGCACGCACGTCCTCCGGGACCTCCTGCTCGATGGCGAATCCGAGCTTCGGATACTCGATGACCCGCTGAAGATCGCCGACGAGCATGTCCAGGACCAGCTTCTCGTCGCCGATGGACTTCACGTAGTCGTCGAACTCAAGCGGCGCCGAAGCACAGAGGATCTCGACGTCGGGCCACAGCTTGCGGGCGGTCGCGAACGACCGCCTCTCCATATAGGGCTTCGAGACCAGCAGCACCCTGGTCGGGTGGATGCCGGCCGCCGCTAGGACCTCACGGGACAAGGTGATGTTCTGTCCGGTGTTGCCCGCGTTGGGCTCCAGCAGGATCGCGGCGGCGGGGACACCGAGATCGATGGCGTGCTCGCGGAAGTGGACGGCCTCGCCGCGCGGGAAGACCTTGGCGGTGGTGCGGCTGGTGCCGCCGGTGAACACCAGATGGGGGAAGAACCCAGCGCGATACAGCTCAGCGGAGCGGGCCGCGACGCCGAGGTCGTGGCTTCCCAGCCCGATCGCCACGTCGACGGGCCGCAGCTCGTGGTGCATCCGGTGGTAGTCCCAGATCAGCTCCGCCGGGCGCCGCTGGCCTTCGGTGATGACCTGCTGATCGTCGCTCACGCGTGTTCTCCCTGGTCAGCGTTGCCGAGGCCTAGCGCGCCTCAGGTCCGGGCCGCGGCGTACCGGACGAAGTCCGCCCAGGGCCGGGGCGCGAGGGCGAGGCGGGGGCCGTCGGTGACCTTGGAGTCGCGGATGTGGATGGTGGTGGGGGTGGGGGCTACTTCGAGGCAGGAGTCGCCGTCCGGGCCGTCGCTGTAGCTGCTCTTGAACCAGGCAAGCGCTACTTCGACGCAGGAGTCGCCGTCCGGGCCGCTGCTGTAGCTGCTCTTGAACCAGACCAGTGAGGGGACCTTGCGGATCATGTCTCTCCCAGCAGTTGCTCGACGAGGGCCAACGACTCCCTCGGAGGGAGAGCCTGAGCCCGGATGGTTCCATACCGCAGCTCAAGAATGCGGAGCTGCTTGGGATCAGTGAGCCGACGGCCATTGAACGCGCCGTCGGAGCGTCCAACGCCCGTACCGTCCTCGAACTTCAGCAACTCGATCCTCCCGCTCAGGCCGGGATGGGGACCGCTGTCGAGCGGCATGACCTGGAAGGTGACGTTTCGCATCTGCCCTACCTCCAGCAGTCGTTCGTACTGCCGCCGCCTTGCCATTGTGTCCCCGATGCGACGCCTCAGCGTCCCCTCTTCCTGAACAAAGCTGATCGAGGGAGATGGGTCCCGTTCATAGATGGCCTGGCGCCCCATACGAGCGGCCAGCACCCGCTCCAACTCGGTTTGAGAGTAGGGCGGCTGCCATACGTCGAACAACGCACGCGCGTGCTCCGGCGTCTGGAGCAAGCCGTGGATGTTGTTGCACTCGTACACCCCGATCTCGACCGCCTTGGCCTCCAACTGAGCCAGCGCCCGCACCTTCTTCGGATACTGGACCCTCTCCACATCCACCTTCATCGCCGAGAGCAGCCCACCCGCCCCCAGCACCTCGTCCGCCTTGTCCAGGTACTCCGGCCGGGGAATCCGCTTGCCGCCCTCGATCTTGTAGACGAGATCCTCGCCGTACCCGACCGCCGCCGCGAACTCGGTGGCCCGCATGCCCACCGCCTCACGGCGGAGCCGCAGTTGCCGTCCCACGGTCGCGACGACCGCGACGCCCCACTCGTCGTCGGGGTCGACCTCCCACCCCGGCTCGTCCGCTTCCCCCTTGAGGCGCGCCGCCTCTCCGTCGACCAGCATCCGGTCTCCCCTCTCCGCCCCGCCGACATGCCCGGACACGCCCGGACAAGCGACCGACAGTGACCCTACGTATCGATGTCGTCACTGTTCACGGTAGGCGAGCCCGGCCACTCTGGGTGATGTGATCCACGAAACACACCAACTCGACTCGCCCCTCCGCCACTTCCACGCGCAGCTGTCCCCCACGCCCCGAGGGGCCCGCCTCGCCCGGCTGCTCGCCACCGAGCAACTCCGCAGCTGGGGGCTCCCGGTCGACCCGGCGGCGCTGATCGTCGCCGAGCTGGCGGCCAACGCCGTCACGCACGGCCGGGCCGACGGCCGCGACTTCCGGCTGCTGCTGTACGTCATCGGCGACACCCTGCGCATCGAGGTCTCGGACACGCGCGGTGACCGTACGCCGTGCGTCGGGCAGGTGCCGCCGGACAGCGAGTCAGGCCGGGGGCTGGTTCTCGTGGACGCGCTGGCGGAGCGATGGGGAGTGAGCGAGGGTCCGGCGTCGCGCAAGACGGTCTGGGCCGAGGTGTCTCTGGCACCGGAACTCGCGTCCCCGTGCTCCGGTGACACGGGCGGTCTTTTTTAAGAACCACCAGGGTGAAAGAACCTCACCAAGCCCCACCCCTCCCGCCCGCGCGGCAAACTCACCCGGGTGGGTGAAAATGCCAACTCGGCGGGGTTTGGGGGGCATTGCCTGCCCTACGCTCAGCGCGACGACACAGCAGACATGCGTCGGCCCCCGCCGGGACTGCCATCCCAGTGCGAGGGCCTGACCACCGAGGAAGGCAACAACTTCCCCAATGGGTATCGAAAACCCTAGCGCGCCCCCGCCCGCCCAGTCCCGGCTTGGTGCCAACCACCACCCGAACCGGCGGCATTCCGGCGGACTCCACCACGAGAACGCCCGCCACACCACCCACTTCACGGTGGTCGGCAACCACCTCGCCCAGCACCCCGAGCTCTCGCTGCTGGCGATCGGGCTGGGCGTCCACATCCAGTCGCTGCCCAAGGGCGCCCACGTGGACATCAAGTCCCTCACCGCCCGCTTCCCCGAGGGCGCGGCCCGGATCTCCGCAGCCCTGCGGGAGCTGGAGGCGCACGGCTACCTGCGGCGCGAACGCACCCGCGTGCCCGGCGGCCGGATCGTCACCCGCACGATCTCCTGCAACCGGCCCGGCCACCACCGTCAGACCACTGCGGCCGACGACCGCCGCCCCGCACCCGCACCCACGCGGCAGCGCCCGCCCGCCGCTCCCCGCAAGAAGGCCCTCCCGGACGTCCCCCGGCCGTCCTTCCCCGCCGCCGCCCTGCTCCAGACGGCGACGGACCTCCTCGCCTCCCTCCGCCGGCTCGACTCCCGCCTCCTCTTCTCAGCCGACGACACGGCCCACCTGGCGCCCGGTGTCGCCGCCTGGCTGGAACGCGAGGTCACCCCCACGGCCGTACGCCACGCCCTCGCCTTCGGCCTCCCCGAGGAGCCACTGCACCGCCCCGCGGCCCTCCTGGCCCACCGCCTCACCGCCCTGCTCCCCCCACCGCCGCCCGTCCGGCCCTCCGGCCCGCCCCCACCCACCCGACACCCCTTCCAGACCTGCCCCGGCTGCGACCGCCCCTTCCGCGCCCCCGAGCCGGGCCGCTGCCGCGACTGCCGCGACTGCCGCGATCACGTTCACTCGGATATCTGAATGCACGGTTCACCCCTCTCGCGCTCCCCGCTACTGGTTCCTCGTCCCGCGCGGACCCCTGACGCGCTTCGCGCCGCCCTCGCCGTCGTCGCACCCGGCCGTCTGGCAGAGATGCAGGCCACGAAGGACGAGGCCTTCGCCAGGGCAGTCGAATGGCAGTCCCTCAGCCCGGTGTGGAGCTGGGTTCTGACCTGGGCCCGGGACATTGAGATCGCCCGCCGTCCCGACCTCTCCAGCCGCTACGCCCGTGCCAAGAGCAACCTGGAGCACGAGGACGTCGTCGTCGCGGAGGAAGCCCTGGAAGAGCTGAGCGCCGTACTGGACGAGGCGATGAGCGCGGTGCGCAAGTGTCCTGGAAGTGGGAGTACGCCTTCGGCGTCGAAGCCCCTGGGCACAGACGACGAGGAGCGAGCGCCATGACCATCGCCCCGGACGACGCGCGGCAGGGCGCCTCCCACCGGTACCGGGCCATGCGGGATTTCGTTCAGTCCATGGACGACACCCTCCCCGGCAAGTTCGAGGTCACCAAGGAAGGAATCGTCCACGACATGAGGGCCCCCGTCGGCCCCCACGAGCTGACCACCCTGCACCTGCGGAAACGCCTCGAAAAGGTGACGCCGGACGAGATCGTGGCCCACACGGGTGTACCGGATGTCGAGGACGAACCCGAGGGGATCACGCGCCACCCCGACGTGATGGTGATCGCGGAGGCGGAGATGGAAGGAGAGGGGTCCTTCGACCCCCGCACGCTCATCGCCGCCATCGAGGTCGCCTCCCGCTCCAACCCGGACAACGACTGGGTCACCAAGATGCGCGACTACCCCCTGATGGGCGTGCCCGTCTACGCGGTCTTCGACCCCCGTACCGGCACCGGCGCCGTCCTCTCCGACATCCACCCCACCCCCGACGGCCCCCGCTACGCGACCCGCAAGGACTTCGTCTACGGCGAGGACGTCACCGTCGCCGAGTGGACGATCTCCACGGAGGGGCTGCCGCTGTACCCGGACCCGCCCGCGGCGACCCGCGCACACCCCCGCTGACCCGCACCGATGACCTTTTGTCGTACACGAGTTGAACACTCGACGCTCAGCCCCCGCGGGCGGCCCGCCGTTCCTACGCTGACGCGGTGCGAGGACAGCGGCAGACGACGGACGACCGTCACGGCATGGGCACCGAGCGGGCTCCCTGGGCGTCCCGGACGTCCCGGCCACCGCGCTCGGCCGCGCCTCCCCTGCTCGGGCTCCAGCAGACGGCGGGCAACGCCGCCACCGCACGCGCACTGAGCGCCGGCGGCCCCTCCACCGCGCGCGGCGGACCGCCCCTCGAAGCGCTCACCGAGGTCGCCGACGACTCCCTCGAACTCCCGCCGTACCTCAAGGACATGGACGCGCCCGGACTGTCCTCGGCGTACGGGCTGAGCGGGCACGAGTTCGTCGCCACCACCCTCGTCACCGTCGTCGGCCACCGCGACGAGACGATCGACGACATCGCCGCCGAACTCGCCGGACGCCCCGAGAGCTTCTACGGGCAGGGCCGCGCCTTCGCCGTCACCGGGCCGCGCGGCCGGGACCGCTACGACGTCACGGTCACCGTGACGCCCACCGACGACGACCGGCCCCCGACCTTCGCCCCCAAGAACCCGGACGCCGAGGGCACGGCGACCAAGGTGGACGTGCACCACAACACCTCCGCCACCGTCGCCCAGTCCACCGGCTCCTCCGCCGCGAAGGGCGCCGCCTTCACCGCGTTCGGGCTGGCGCCCGTCGCCCCCGGCGTGTGGGCGGGCGGGGCGGTGACCGCGTCCGCCCAGCCCTGGCAGTCCTCCCGCGACTCCCGCAGCCAGCGCAACGTCGCCGAACCCCGCGTCCTGCGCAGCGACAAGGGCACGGTGGAGGTGCCACGGAAGGTGCGCTACGGCGTACGGATCGCCAAGGACGGCACCCCGGGGGCCCAGAACTTCGCCGCGACCGGCGGGCTCACCATGCGGGTGCCGACCGAGCACCTGGTGCCGGTGTCCATGGGCGCCCCGGCCCGGCCGCGCCGGGTGAGCGCCGCGACCGCCCGGCGGGTGTCGCTGGCCGACTCCATGGCACCCCTGGCCGTCGCCGACCGGGCCGCGCCGCACGGGGGCGGCGGCGGGCTGTTCGACGCGGTCGCCTCCGTACTGCCCCCGTCCCTGACCTGGCCCGGCGCCCCCGGCCGGGCCCGGCTGTACGAGGCGACGGCTGCCTCGACCGTGCTGGAGGACATGCCCCGGCTGCTGCGCGACGGCGTCGTCGGCGAGGACCTCACCAGCCGGGACGGCCAGACCACCGGCACCTACCGGATGCGCGCCGCGATCACCGCGCTGGCCCCCGGCTGGGGCACCGGCAAGACCCAGCTGCGCACCCACCAGCAGACCCAGCAGTCGGTGACGGACACCGCCGGGAAGGGCCGGGGCGGCATGTTCGGCGCCGGTCCCGCGATGGGCGTGGGCGTCCTGGGCAACGCCGCCGCCGTACGCGGCACCGTCATGCCGATCACGGGCGCCCGCAAGGCCCGGTTCACGGTCGCCGACCAGACCGTCTCCAGCCGGCAGGGCGCGGAGGTCCGCGGCGACAAGGTCCTCTACCTGGGGACCGTCCGGTTCACCGTCGAGGGCAGCGGACCCGAGTCGCCCCTGGTCAAGGGCGACCGTACGGCCCACCACTCCATGAAGGTGTGGATCACCCTGCGCGCCGACGAGGCCCAGGAGCTGGGGCTGCCGCTGCCGGACGGGGTCACCGCCGGGGACTTCCTCACCCGGCCGGAACGGCCCGCCGACGACCCCAAGGGCAAGGACAAGGGCAAGGCGAAGGGCAAGGGCGCCAAGGGGCGGGCACCGGTCGGCGTCCGGCAGGGTGAAGCCGGGAGTTCCACCGGGCCGGGCACCCTCGCCGGGCAGGAGACCGAGGAGGCGGTGGACGCCGTCGACGCCGTGGAGGAGGCGCCCGAGCACATCGTGCGGCACCTCCCCTTCGGCGCCATGGGGTCGAGTGTGGCGATCAGCCAGCTGGACACCGCGCCGATGATGAAGGCGGTGCTGGGCCTCTTCGCCACCGACCCGCGCCTCGCCGGCTACCTGCCCGCCTTCGGCGCCGAGCGGCAGGCGGGGAAGGTCAGCGCGGAGGAGGCGGAGGTCCAGCGGCGCAACTACCGCGAGCTGGTGACCGTCCTGTCGGAGACCAACCTCCGCGTCCACAAGGACCAGCTGCTGTCCACCGGCGTACGGGTGCGGCTGCGCCGCAAGAGCACCTTCCACGCGCACGACGTGCAGCTGCGGGTCACCGGCTCGCTCCGGGAGACCGGCTACCTCGGCGACGCCAAGGACTGGCTGGTGCGCAGCCACACCGGCGTCACCACCAGCGCGCAGAGCGGGCGGGCCAGCTCCCGCACCATCGGCGGCATGGCCCTCGGCCAGTTCCGGCTGATCCCCGGCGCCCTCACCGCGTCGGTCCGCGCCGACAAGACCCGTACGACGACCCGGCGCGGGCAGGCCGGGCCGACCACCCGTACCGACGTCCTCACCAACGGCTCCGAGGACGCGAGCGCGTTCGGCGCGGCGCTCGGGCTGAACGTCGACGTCACCATGACGAGCCGGCAGCGCAAGGCGGCCCGCGCCGTCACCTTCGGCGCCCCCGGCCACGACGTGCCGGAGGCCACGACCCTCGCCGGGCTGCGCCTGGACGAGCAGGACGTACGGCTGCTCACCCCGACCGCGTTCACCCTCGACGACGACGGCAAGCAGCGGCTGGACGACGCGACCGCCGCGCGCACCGCCGCCCACCGGGACGTCCGCACGGACTTCGCGGCGGCCGGCATCGGCGACCTCGCCGGGCTCGCGCCCCGCCAGATGGGCGGCAAGGGGGTGCGGGACTGGACGCTGGTGGAGACCGTCGGCGACGGGCAGCCCGTACGGGACCTGGCGTTCGAGCTGCTGGCGAAGGCCGCCGCCCGCAACAAGGAGGCGCGCGAGGACCGGGCCCTCCAGACGGAGGGACTGGCGCCCCGCGTCACCCTGGAGGACCGTTTCAGCCCGCAGGCCCTCACCGCCGCGCTGCGCCAGGGCGTCTCCGCCGGGTGGGTGGTGAAGAACCTGCGCCACCCGCGCCGGCTGAACGGGCTGACCGGCGCGGTCGGCACCCGGTTCGCGCTCAGCGGAGCGCGGGTCGTGCACCAGGGGACGGGCCCCGGTACCGAGACGTTCGTGCTGGGCGGCCACCAGGTCACCGGCCAGGAGGGCAAGAACTACGGAACGTCCGTGCAGGGCGGCCTCATGGGCTCGGAGAACGGCCCCGAGTGGCGCCTCGGCCAGGGCGTGTCCGCCGGCCGCAGCCTGGGCTCGGGCGACACCTCCGCCCTCACCCTCTCCGGCACCGTGGAACGCAACGCCCACACCTCCCGCAAGAGCCCGCTGTACCTCGTCCAGTGCGACCTCGTGCTGCGCATGGTCGCCGAGGTGGCGGTCACCGGCGGCGGCCCGTACGTCGCCCGGGGCGGGCGCACGGCGCCGGGCGCGGTGGCCGTGTGGATGACGGAGGCGCAGGTGCGGGCGGCGGGGCTGCGGCTGCCGGGGGAGACCTCCGCGGCCAAGGACGGCGGCAAGGGCAAGGGCAAGGACGCCGCGCCCGCCGGGAAGGACGGCACGTCCGCCAAGGGCAAGGAGACCGCCCGGGACGACGGCACCGCGCGGGGTTCGACGGCCGGGGGCGCCCCGAAGTCGGCTTCCCTCGTCCCGCCCGCTCCCGTTCCGGACCTCGCCCAGGGGCTGCCGCTGGGCTTCGGGATGATCGAGGACCTGCCCGACTTCGTGCCGCTCCTGGAGCGGCTGCGCGGCCGGCTCGACCGCTCCCTCGCCGACGACCTGCTGCCGCGCACCCAGTCGACGGACCGCAACGACAACGTGCAGCGGCTGCTGCGGGTCCTCGACCGGGACGGCTCGGCGGGCCTGCTGTCGAGCGCGATGGACGGCGGCGTGGGCGTCGAGCTGTTCGACGGGCGCAAGCGGCCCTACCGGGCGGTGTTCCACGTCCGGCGGACCGGGCGGGGCAAGTACGCGGAGACGGCGTCCGACGGGCGGGACATGGAGTACATCACCTCCGCCGCCGCGCAGCGGGCCTCCGCCCACGACGAGAGCGACTCCCGGGGTGTCGAGGCCGTCCTCGCCGGTGCCGGGAAACCCGACGGCGGCGCCGGACAGCTGAAGAACGTCGGCGGGGCGGCCGGCCTGGGCCTCGGGCGGAGCGACGCGCGGCGCACCGCGTCCGCCGGACGGGCCCAGCTCGGTGTCAAGACGGTCGCCGAGGCGTCCTCCGCGTCCTCGTCCCGGATGAGCGTGCCGATCGACGCGACCCTGGAACTGTGGAACGGCAACCGCCGGATCGCCCTCACCGGGCTGACCGGGCTGTCCCTGACCCACCGCGTCCTCGACGCCGATCTCCACGCCCTGTCCCGACTCGCGCCGCCACCGCCGCGGCAGGTCGGGCGGCGGTCCGCCCCGGCCTCCGACGCGCGCGCCGACCGGCTCGGGTCCTGGCGGGCCAACGGCGTGCGCCTGCCGATGGAGTCGCAGGTCAACGGCTTCCAGGGCACGCCCAGGGTGCAGCAGGCGGTCGACGACGCCGTCCAGCGGGCCGGCGGCGGCGACCGCTTCCGCACCGGCGGCGAGGCGGCCTTCCACCTGCTGCGCGAGGCGGTCTCCACCGAGTGGCTGATCGCGGCGCTGCCCCTGCTGACCTCCGCGGGCGTGGACCTGCCGCCGGTGCACGCGACCGGCGCGTCCGGCCAGGACCTGCGCGCCTCGCTGCACGCGCGGCTGCGCGAGGGCCGGGTGCTGGGCGTCGGCGACACCATGACCTTCGAGACGGTCGCGCAGAGCGGCCTGGACGCGCCGCGCCCGACGGGCGCGGACGGGCAGCAGGCCAACGAGCACGGCTCGTCGGCGCGCGGTCTGTTCGGCGCGGGCGTGCTCAACGCGGACGAGTTCCGCATGAACCAGCTCCTCGGCACGGTCGACGGCTCCGGCAGCGGCACGGCGACCGCCGCGAACGCGGCCGGCTCGATGCCGATGCACAAGCCGAAGTTCAAGTCCGTGCTGGTGCAGTTCACGCTGGACGTGCGGGTGGTGGCGCGGGTGACCGACCGGGTGCGCGGCGGCCGCCCGTCGGTGGCCGTGCAGGAGGTCACCCTCCCGGCCCCCGTCGTGATCCGCATGCCGGACCCGGCCGTCCGCCGACTGCTCACCGATCCGGCGAACGCGGGACGGCTGAGCGACCCGGACGACCGGCTGGGCCTGCGCGCGGCGGCCCGGGCGACACCGCCCGAGGGGGCCTGAGGGCGTCCGGTACATCTGGTACATCCGGTGCGTCCGGTGCATCCGGTGCGTCCGGTACGTCCGGGAGGGCCGGCCGCCCGGTGGCGGACCGGCCCCCGTCGGTCACCCGTACATGGCCGTCGGTCACCAGTACATGACCGACGCGTTCCCCGCGCCCCACGTGGAGTACATCCGGAGGCGGAGGACGTAGCGGCGGCCCGCGAAGAGTTTGACCTCGAACTGGCCGTTGCGGTCCTCACCGCTGTCGTCCTCGCCGGTGACGAAGCGCAGGTCCTGTTCCGCCCCCTCGAAGAGGACCATCCGCACGTCGGCGTCCCCGAAGGTACTGAACCGGTACTTCTGGCTCTTCTCCGGGACGATCTCGAAATCGGCCTGCTCTCCGGTACCGAGGCCGAGGACCGCCGACCGGAACGGCTGGAGCACCTCCATGTGCGGAGCCAGCGGCGGATACCACGTGCGCACGTACTCCTTGTCCTGTTCGGACAGCCCCCGCGGGGAGGGAATGCCGTTCCGGTACTCTTCCGGCCGCTTGATCAGACCTGGCCCGAACCCGTAATGCATGATCGATGTCGGGTCCCAGTGCGAACCGCTCACCTGGTCCGCGGAGAGTTTCCGGACGATGTTGTGGTAAGTCGTCTCCCGCGGCCAGAAGTTGGGCGGGCCGCCCATGTACGCGTACAGTTTCGGCTCGTCCCACTCGATGCCCGCGAACGGATTCTGGTGTTCGTGGCAGCAACCGAGCGCGTGCCCTATCTCGTGCCGGACCGTGGTCTTGCCGTAGGGCGAGGTCGGATCCCATCCGAAGTTCATCGTGGCCTCGTCGACACCGATGCCGAGACAGTCGGTGCCGACGTACGACCAGGATCCGTCGTCGGCGAAGGTGATCCGGATCTCCGATTCCGCGGGGTTGTCCTCGGGGCGGAAACGCAATCCGATCCCGAGGTCCTCCCACTCCTGGAAACCGTTGTGGACCTCGGCCAGCCACGCCTTCTCCACACCGTTGTCGGCGCCGTCGAGGAAGCAGTACCGCAGCGGTGTACCGTTCACCCATTTCGAGTGGTTCTGCAGTATCGCTCTGGTCCGCGGAAGGCTGAGGTCCGGGCGGAGCGCGGGAATTCTCTGCGGAGGCTGGGCGCAATACCGCGGAGTTTCGTTGTCGTTCTGAGCGACCATGACGATTGCTCCTGGGTCCTGCTCGTGGTCGGGGCTCACAGATCGACGTTCACGCCGCCGGGGAAGGCGTACGTGTCGTGCTCACGCATCGTCACCGTCTTCCACGCGGCGGTCGAACCGATCCCCAGGCAGGAGTCGAACGGGTAGAGGTAGGTGTAGACGGGCCCGTAGCGGCCCTCCCACTTGTTCCCGTCGTCGGATTCGGCGTACCAGTAGAAGAACTGGTTGTTGTTGGGCGCGATGAGGATCCGCTCGTAGGGCTTGATGCGCCACCAGCCCATGGTCCGGTAGTTGCCGTAGGCCCCGCAGGCCTGCGAGTCCCAGTACATCCCGACGACCTGGATCGTCGAGGAATGGCTGTTGCGGAAGTACGGCATGGTCATGCTCCTTGCTGTCGGGAGGCGTCCACGTGCTCGCGCCAGCGCTCCGCGAGCGTGGTCCGCGGCACGTCCTCCACCGCCACGACGGGAGGTCGCCGCACCGCCGTGGCCTCGTCGGCGCCGGCGGCCGGCGCCTCGTCGTGGGCCGTCGAGTCGAGCCCGCCCCGGGCGTCCTCCTCGGGCGCCTCCTGGAGGAGTTCGACACCCGGCTCGAAATTCTGGAGCGGCGCCGGGAATCCGGTCGGTTGATTGTTGGACATGTCGAAACACCCCGTCGCTTTCCCCTGGCGCGGGTATCCCGAACCCTTCCGCAGCGAAACTGATCGACCTTTGAAGGGCCCGGCCCGGCCCGGCCTGTCGTGCGATCTCGAAACGTTCAACGGGTGATTACCGTCGTCTGCCGCAGAATCCCCGCCGAACTGATTCCCCTACCACCGATCCTGCTCCAGGTCCTACCGTTCTGCATCCCGGGAACGGCGTTCACCGCAGCAATTCATGACACGACGAAGGAGACACCGTCGCCTTTTTGAATTCATCCGGTTCGGGATCGTGACGGCCACTGCGGCTAGGGGCGGGCCAGGGCCTCCCGCAGCTCTCCGCGCCGCCGTATCCCCAACTTGCGGTAGGCGCTGGTCAGATGGGTCTCGACGGTGCGGCGGGCCACGTGCAGGGAGTCGGCGATCTCCGTGTTCGTACGGCCTTCCGCGGCGAGTTCGGCGATCCGGCGCTCGCTGGTGGTGAGGGCCGCGGAGCCGGTGCGGGCGGTGCCGCTGCGGCGGGCGCCGCCCGCGCGCAGGGCGTGCTCGGCCCGTGTGCGCAGACGGACCGAGCCGAGGCGTTCGGCGCGCTCGGCGGCCTCGCGCAGGCTCTCCCGGCCCCGGGCGCGTTCCCCCGCGGTGGTCAGCAGCAGGCCCCGGGTGAGCAGGGCGGCGATCAGTTCGTCGTCGGCCGGTGACGTCCGCAGCAGGGCGACCGCCTCCTCGGCGAGCTCCAGGCCGTGCCGCCCGCCGGTCGCGCGGGCCAGGACGCGCAGCGCCCGGCCGACCGTACGGGGGGTGTCCCAGACCCGGGCCAGCCGCAGCTCCTCCTCCGCGAGCGCCCGCGCCTCCCGCACGGTGCCCAGGGCGATCTGGCACTCCGCGGCGGCCGAACGCCACGGGGTGACGACCGGGCTGAGCACGCCCCGGCCGGACTGGCGGCGGCCGCACTCCAGGAAGTCGTGCAGGGCGCCGGTGGCGTCGCCCTCCGTGCGGCGCAGGACGCCCCGGGCGTACAGGAAACGGTTCAGCTCCCAGGAGTCGTGGGCCGCCCGCAGGTCGAACCCGTGCGCGAGACGCCGTGCCTCCGCGCTGCGGCCGGTCTCGACGAGGGCGAGCAGGGCGTGGGCGTCGGCGTTGGTGGGACCGGCGTCCACAGGTGCGCGGCCGGCGAGGAGCAGGTCGTACCGGCCGCGGGCGGCGGCGACGTCCAGGCGGACGTCGTGCAGGGCCCGCTGCATCGGGTGCAGCAGGGAGGGGAGCTGCCCGGCCATCCCGCGCTCGGCGAGCCGCTCCGCCTCGTCGAGCTCGTCGGCCCACTGGGCGACCGCGGCGGCCGTACCCAGCAGGAACGGCTCGGCCAGCGGGTCCGCCGGCTCGGTCAGCAGCGTCCGCAGCCGGGCCATCGCCGACCGGGCCGAAGAGGCCCCGGCGGTCGCCGCGTACCGCACGAGCAGGGCCTGGCCGGTGGCGCCGACGAGTTCCGGTGAACGCCCGGCCGCGTCGGCCAGCCACCGGTAGGCCTCGCGGCGGACCGTCTGGTCCCGGTCGGACAGCAGCGCGGACGCCGTCCGCACGGTCCGCACCAGCTCGGAGTGGCCGGCCAGCCGGTCCTCCAGCCGGTTCAGCACGTCCACCGCCGTACGGACCTCGCCGCGGGCCGCGAGCGCGGTGCCCAGCGCGATCGCCGTCCGCACCCGGTCGCGGGGCTCCGCCGGCAGGCTCAGCGCCTCGGCGAGACGCGGGATGCCGGCCGGGGCGCCCGCCGAGGCGTACTCCAGCGAACCGAGCTCGGTCAGCAGCCGTTGCCGCAACTCGTCGGAGAGCGGTTCGGCCAGGGCGCGGCGGAGGTAGGCGACGGCGTCGCCGGGACGGCCCTCGCGGACGGCGACGGCGGTGGCGTACCGCAGCACCCGCAGCGCCCAGGGCAGGCCGACCGCGCCGCTGCCCAGCAACTGCCGCGCCACCGGCTCGGCCCGGTCCCCGCGCCGCAGCATCGCCTCGGCCACCGCGAGCCGAGCGGCCCGGCGACGGGCGGTCGGCCAGCCCGCGAGCACCGCGTCCCGCAGCAGGGGGTGCGCGAAGCGCGGCCGTCCGTCCGCGTCCGGCCGCACCACCCCCAGCCGCGTCATGGCGGTCAGCCAACCGGCCACCCGGACGGGATCGGCACCGGTGGCATCGGCGAGGAGAGCGGCCAGGGCGGGAGCGGGGGTTGGGGTGGAAGCGGGGGCCAGGGGGGCGCCTCGGGCGGGGGCGCCGTGGGCGGGGGGCGGGGTGGTGGCGGCGCCATGCGCGACGGGTGCGGCGGTGGCGCCATGCGCGGGAGGCGGGGTGGCGCCGTGGGCGGAACCCGACGCGCCGTCACCGGCGGGCGTCGCACCGGCGAAGCCCGCAGGCCTTCCGACGGCGGTGCCGGTCCCGTCGGCGGGGGCCGGAGGAACGACGGAGGTACCGGCGCCGTAGACGGAGGAGGCCGGAGGAATGACAGAGGCGTCGGTGCTGTAGCCGGAGAAGGCCGGAGGAACAGCGGAGGCGTCGGTGCCGTAGACGGAGGCCGGGGGACCGACGGGGGTGCCGGCCGCGTCGGCGGGGGCCGGGACGCCGAACGGTCCGTCGGCGGAGGACGGGACGCCGAACGGTCCCTCGGCGGGGGACGGGACGCCGAACGGTCCCTCCGCGGGGGACGGGACGCCGAACGGTCCCTCCGCGGGGGACGGGACGCCGAACGGTCCCTCGGCGGAGGACGGGACGCCGCCCGGCGCGGGGGCCTCGGTGAACGCCGGACCGCCGCCCGGCGCGGGGGCCTCGGCGGTGGGCGTCCACGAACCCTCCAGTGCCGCCAGTGTGCGGGCCACCTCCGCCGTCGCCGGGCCCGCGCTGTCCAGCCACCACGAGACGGCCGCCGGGTAGGCGCCGGGGTACAGGGCGGCGCAGGTCGCCGGGACGGCCGTCGGGGGCGGGGTGCCGTGCAGGTCCTCCAGGAGGGCGCGCAGCAGCAGCGGGCTGCCGGCGCCCGCGCGGACGCAGTCCGCCGTCCACCCGTCGGGGGCGGTGGGGAAGGCGTCCCGGACCAGTCGGGCGGCGGTGGCGTCGGTGAGCGGGGCGAGGGTGTGGGTGCGGACGAGGGACGGGGAGAGGGCATGGGTGAGGCCCGCGGGCTGCGGGTCGACGTCGTACTGGCTGCGTTCGGTGGCCACCACCAGCACCGCTAATCGGTCGACGCGCCGGGCCGCCTCGGCGAGCCAGCGGCGGGAGGCCCCGTCGGCGAGGTGGACGTCGTCCACCGCGACCAGCAGCGGCGACTCGGCCGCGTACGCGCGCAGCACCCGCCACAGCCGGGCCGCGCTGCCCCGGTCGTCGGCGCCGGGCGCCATGTCGGCGAACTCCGGTACCGGACCCAGGAGATGGAGGACGGAGGAGAACGGCACGGCGGTGTCCTCGGGGGAGCAGCGGGCGCGCAGCACGCGCAGGCCGCGACCGGCCGCGTGGGCGACCGCCGCCTCCAGCAGTGCGGAGCGGCCGGTCCCGGTGGCCCCGCGCAGCAGGACGAACCGGCCCGCACCGGCGCGGGCGCGCTCGGTCTCGGCCGCGAACAGCGCGTACGCGTCCTCGCGTTCCCGCAGCGGTCCGGTCATGCCTGCCTCCTGGGGTGGACGGGAAATCCCGCGCACGGGTTCCGACGGGGGCGTACGGTCGTTGTGGCGATGCTCACGGCGGACTCCGGACGGTCCCCCACCTGCACCACGGCTCCCGTCGCACCCCGGTTCACCTGCGACGACGCCCGTCGGCGGCACTTCTCGTGGTGGCCGTCGCGCTGCTCTCGTGGTCCGCCTCGTGGTGCTCCACGATTGCGCCCGCCCCAGCGGTCACAGAAGGGTGGAACATGACCTGCCGTCACCGGCCCCTGCCGGTCGACGGGTTCGTGAACAGGGGGGAAACGGTTGCTCAGCGCACCCCGGACACCAGAAACCGGCACCGGAACGGGACTCGGCATCGGCGCCGGCATCGGTACCGGCACGGGCATCGGTACCGGCATCGGTACCGGCACAGGTGCCGGCCATGGCGCGTCGCGCCGCACGCCCGTGGCCGTGCAGGCCTCCGACCCGATCTCCCGCGAGGGAGCCGTCAGCCAGCTGCGGTCCCGCCCGGAGATCGAGCTCCGCGAGGAGTACGGCGCCGGCACGGTGGCCCTGTTGATCGAGGACACCCTCGACGAGGCCGCCCTGGCCCGGCTGCGCCGGGTCGTGCGCAGCGAGGGAGCGCGGGCCGTGCTGGTCGTGGGCACGATCCGGGAGACCGAACTGCTGGACGTCATCGAGTGCGGGGTCGGCGCGATCGTCTGGCGCCGCGAGGCCACCGCGCACCGGCTGGTGCAGGCGGTGACGGCCGCCGCGCGCGGCGACGGCGACCTGCCGGCCGATCTGCTGGGCCGGCTCATCAGCCAGGTGGGCACCCTGCACCGGGGTGCGGCGAACCGGCCGGGCGCGCCCTCCCTGGGCCTCGCGCCCCGAGAGGTGGACGTCCTGCGGCTGGTCGCCGAGGGCTTCGACACCGGAGAGATCGCCAGCAAGCTGTCCTACTCCGAACGGACCGTCAAGAACGTGATGCACGGGCTCACGACACGACTGCATCTGCGCAACCGGGCGCACGCCGTGGCATATGCCCTCCGGGAAGGCTACATCTGACCGAACGGGCAATCGAAGGAGGACACGCGGGCAACGCCCCCTGCCCGCCCGCCGACCCCGGCGCGCCTGCGGTCGGCGCGGTCCGGACGGCACGATCGGCACGGTGGGTGAAAAGGCCCGGCGAGCAGGGCGGTTGAGGAGCGCACGACGGTGATCCACGAGGTGGACGAGGTCCTCAAAGGCCTCCTCGGCGGCGGTGCGCTGGCCGGCTCCGGCATCGACGTCTCCTTCGAGGCCCCGACCCGCGACTGGGCGGCCCGCCGCAACGCCCCCACGATCAACACCTACTTGTACGACATCCGCGAGGACGTGTCCCGTCGGCAGCGCGGCCAGATCTCGGTGCGCGACGAGCGGGACATCGTCGTACGCCGCCGCCAACCGCCGCGCTGGTTCCGCCTGTCGTACCTGGTGACCGCCTGGACCCGCACCCCGCAGGACGAACACCGGCTGCTGTCCGCGGTCCTGGCGACGCTGCTGCCGCGCGAGCTGCTCCCCGCCGACGAACTCCCCGGCGCCCTGGGCGCCCTGGGGCTCGCCGTGCCGATGACCGTGGCCGGTCTGCACACCGAGTCGCGTTCCCTCGCCGAGATCTGGTCCGCGCTCGGCGGTGAGCTCAAGCCGTCCCTGGACCTGGTGGTGACCGCGCCCTTCCCGGCGTACCCCGAGTACGACGCCGGACCGCCGGTCACCGAGGGCGCGGCCGTCCGCGTCCGCGGCCTGGACGGCGACCCGCCCTCCTCCGGGGAACGCGCCCACCGCCCGCACCAGGTGGCGGCGGCCCGTGAGGCGCGGGAGCGGCGATGACGGACGTTCCCCCGGCGGGCGGTCCCGCCCTGCTCTCCCGCCTGGCCGGTCTGCGCGACCGGGTCGCCGCCCTGGTCGACCACCGCACCGCCACCGACCCCACCGCCGACGACCCGCTGCGCGGCCTGTACCTGTCGGAGGAGGCGGTACGCCACCTGCTGAGCACGGCGACGGCCGACCCGTCCGGGGAGGCACAGGCGGGAGACACCCCCCACGCCCCGCACACCCCGCACGACCCCCACGACCCGCACACCCCGCACGACCCCCACGACCCGCACACCCCCCACGACCCTCTCGACCGGCTGGCCGCCCGCCTCCCCCTCACCGCCCTCGACACGGCGGTCCTGCTCATCGCGCTCGCCCCCGATCTCGACCGCGGTTTCGAGCCGCTCTACGGCTACCTCAACGACGACGTGAGCCGCCGGCGGGCGACCGTCGGGCTCGCGCTGGAGCTGTGCGGGGCGCCCGTGCACCTCGCGGCGGCCCGGGCCCGGTTCCACTCCGCGGCGCCCCTGCGCGCCCTCGGCCTGCTGGACGTGGAGGAGCCCGAACGCCCCTTCCTGTCCCGGTCGTTGCGCGTCCCCGACCGGGTCCTGGCCCACCTGCTCGGCGACGACACCCCGGACGCCGCCCTGCACGGCCACCTGCTGCCCCTGCCGGAGCTGCTCCCCGCCGACGACGAGGACTTCGTGGCCCGGCTCGCCGCCCGGCTGCGGCGCGGCCCCCTCACCGTCCACCTGCGCGAGCACCGCGAGGGCGACGGTCTGGCCTGCGTCGCCGCCGCCCTGGCCGCCGCCGGTCTCGGCGCGCTGCGCTACACCGGCCCCGAGGACCGCGTCCCCGAGCTGCTGCGCGAGGCCCGGCTCGGCGGCCGCGCGATCGTCCTGTCCGGTCTGCCCGAGCAGCCGGGCCCGCTGATCTCGGCGCTGACGGCGGCGACGGACGTGACCGTGCTGCTGTCCGACCCGCGCCCCTACGACCCGCACTGGAGCGTCCGCGACCCGCTGGTCCTGGACGCCCCCCGCCGCCGCGCGGGCGGCACCGCCGCCTGGGCCGCGGCGCTCGGCCCGGACGCCGACGCGTTCGACCTGGCGACCGCCGTGGCGCCGTACCGGCTCGGCGGGGAACGGGTGGCGCGGGCCGCGCACGCCGCCCTCGGGCTCGCCGCCCTGGAAGGCGGGCCGCTCACCGCCGCCCACATCCGCCTGGCCGCCCGCCAGCAGTCGGCGTCCGGCCTGGAACGGCACGCCCGCCGCATCCGCCCCGACGTCACCTGGGACGACCTCGTCCTGCCCGACCGCCCCCTCACCCAGCTCCGCGAGCTCGCCCTGCGCGCCCGCCACCGCGACCGGGTCCTGGGCGACTGGCGGCTGAGCGCGGGCGGCGGGCGGGGCCGGGGCGTGCTGGGCCTGTTCGCCGGGGAGTCCGGCACCGGCAAGACGCTGTCCGCGGAGGTCGTGGCCGCCGAACTCGGCCTGGACCTGTACGTCGTCCAGCTCTCCTCGGTCGTCGACAAGTACGTCGGCGAGACGGAGAAGAACCTGGAGCGGATCTTCACCGAGGCCGACCGCACCGACGCCGTGCTCCTCTTCGACGAGGCCGACGCGGTCTTCGGCAAGCGCTCCGAGGTCAAGGACTCGCACGACCGGTACGCCAACATGGAGAGCGCCTACCTGCTCCAGCGGCTGGAGTCCTTCGACGGCATCGCGCTGCTCACCACCAACCTGCGCGCCAACATCGACGAGGCGTTCACCCGCCGGCTGGACCTGGTGGTCGACTTCCCGTTCCCGGACCCCGAGCAGCGCCTGGCCCTGTGGCGGCACGGGCTCTCCCACGTGCCGTGCGCGCCCGGCATCGACCCGTCCCCGCTGGCCAAGGAGTTCGAGCTGGCCGGCGGCTCGATCCGCAGCGCGGTGGTCACCGCCGCCTACCTGGCCGCGGCGCGGGACGAGCCGGTCGGCGACGGGGACCTGCTGGAGGGCGCCCGCCGCGAGTACCGCAAGGCGGGCCGCCTGGTCCCCGGAGAGGCCAACTGGTAGCCCTGCCCCTGCCGGGCCCCGTCAGTCCTGGACGCGTCAGTCCTGGACGCGTCAGTCCTGGACGCGTCAGTCCTGGACGCCTCAGTCCTCGACCCGCCACTTCTGGTTGGGGGTCCCCGCGCACGTCCACAGCTGGAGCTTGGTGTTGTTGCCGGTGCCGTTGTCCTTGGCGTCGACGCACTTGTCGGCCTGCGGGTTCACCAGGTCGCCGTCGACGCTCAGCACGAACTGCTGGGCGGGGTTGCCGCTGCACCGGGCGAGCTGGATGACGGCCCCGTCCTCGCTCGACCCCCACGCGACGTCCATGCACATGCCCAGCGAGCGGACGGTGCCGTCGCCCCGGAAGTCCCACTTCTGGTTGGCGGTGCCGGCGCAGTCGTAGATCTGGAGCGGGGTGCCGTCGCGGCCCTCGCCGTCCTGGGAGTCGGTCACGTCGATGCAGCGGTTGGAGGCCTGCCCGATGATCTGCGTGCCGGGGACGGCCTCGGGGGTGGACTCCGTGTCCGATCCGCCGCCGCCCGAGCTGCTCGAACCGCCGCCGGAGGACGACGAGGAACCGCTCGTGCCGGAGCCGGTGTCCTGCTCCTGCGCGTCCTCGGACGGCACCGTGACCGAGGGCACGGACTCGGCGGAGGAGTCCGTGTTCGGCACGGACGGCGAGGAGACGGCCGGACTGGGCAGCGAGGTGCTGCCCGCCTCGGCGAGCTGCTCGGTGGCACGGCTGTTGACCTGCGGCTTGTACGCGATCCAGATCATGACGAACGCGATGGCCAGCGCCATGCTCACGCTGAGCACGGTGGCCAGCCAGCGGGGCAGGAACCCGCGCTGCACGAACGTCCCGTCCACCGTCAGCGGCAGCTCGCCCGACCGCTGCACGGTCAGCGCGTACGGCCGCTGCTCCTTCGACCCGAACCAGATGATCTGCCGGGGCCGCAGCGCGGTGTCGACGAACACGGCACGGCCGGGCTCGATCTGCACACTGCCCGGCCGGATCTCGTACGACAGGTGGTCCCCGGTGTCGGAACCGGCGACCGACGCGGTCAGCCGGGTGTTGCCGAGGTTGTCGACCGCGAGGCGCGGCCGCCCCCGGAAACGGCCCTTCACCACGGGCGGCACCAGCTCGGCCCGCACCTCCGTGAACGGCGTGATCGTCAGGTTCCCCTCGGGGACGGTGACCGCGTCCGGGTTCTCCGTCGGCGTGATCCGTACCGCGTACGGGTTCGGGCCCGCGGTCGCGTCCGGGGTGCGGGGCGGGGCGAAGGTCAGCTCCACCGTGCCCGTCGTACCGGGGTAGAGCCGCAGCGTCGGCGGCTCCACGGTCGTCCAGGGCGCCACCGTGCCGACGGGCTCGAAGCGGTACTCGTCGACGACGTCACCGGTGTTGCGCACCCGCAGCCGTACGGTCGTACTGCCGCCCGGGTCCACCGTCGCGGCAGCCGGTTCCAGAGAAGTCCACAGAGTCACCTGTCGACGCTAAGGCGAGCGGCGGTGCCCCGTCAGGAAGCGGCGGGGCAGGACCGGTGCCCGAAGGGGACGCACCGCCCTGCCCGTTCACACCGCATCGGACCGTGAAGACCTTGCTCCCCGTGCGCCCCGCTCCTACTCGGAGGTGGGCCGGACGATCAGCCACTCCTGGTCGTCGCTGTTGGAGCAGTCGTACAGGGTGAGGTTCGTGTTGTCGCCGCCGGTGCTGAGGCCGGCCACGTCCAGGCACTTGTTGTTGGAGGCGTAGTTGCGGATCCAGTAGGCGCCGCTCTTCTGCTTCTCCAGCCACCACAGCTGGTTGTCGGCGGTGGTGCCGTCACAGGTGAACTCGGTGATGGGGGTCCTGACCGGCTGCGCCCCGTAGTTCGGCAGGTCCATGCACAGCTGGTCCTTGACGTTGCGGATCTGGAAGAGCTGCCGGCCGCCCGGTCCGAGCTTCGGGTACTTCACCTCCAGGTTCCACAGCATGTTGTCGTCCTCGGACTCGTCGCAGGTGAACTGCTGGACCGTGCCGTCCAGGCTGCCCTTGCCCTCGCCGGGGAGGTCGGCGCACTTCTTGGTGGTGGTGTTGCGCAGCAGGATCTTCATGGCGGGCAGCACGCTCTCCGCCTTCTTCGTCGCCGTCGGGGACGGGGACGCCTCACCGCCGCCGGAGCCGCTGCCGTCGTCCTCTTCCTCGGTGGCGGCCGGCGCGACGGACTGGACGGGTGCCTCCTCGACGGCCGACGGTGCCTCGATCGTGGCCGACGGGCTGGGCGGCGCGAGCGTGCTCACCCCCGCCTCGGCGAGCTTCTCCGCCGCGAGGCTGCGCACCTGCGGCTTGTAGGTGAGCCAGATCATGATGAACGCGATGGCGAGCGCGAGGGTGAGGCTGAGCGCGGTGGCCAGCCAGCGCGGCAGGAACCCGCGCTGCACGAACGTCCCTTCCACGTCCAGCGGCTGGGCCCCCGAGCGCCGCACGGCCAGGCGGTACGGGTGCTCCTCCTTGGACCCGAACCAGGTGATCTGCCGGGGCCGCAGCGTCGTGTCGACGAACACGGCACGGCCGGGCTCGATCTGCACGTTCGCCGGCTTGAGGTCGTACCCGAGCCGGTCGCCGTTGTCGGAGCCGCTGAGCGAGGCGGTCAGGCGCGTGTTGCCGAGGTTGTCGATCGCGAGCCGGGGACGGCCCCGGAAGCGGCCCTTCACCACCGGCGGCACCAGCTCGGCCCGCACCTCCGTGAACGGCGTGACCGTGAGGTTGCCCTCGGGGACGGTGACCGCGTCGGGGTGTTCCGTGGGCGTGATCCGTACCGCGTACGCGTTCGGCCCCGCGGTCGCGTCCGGCGTGCGTGGCGGGGCGAACGTCAGCTCCACCGTGCCCGTCGTCCCCGGATACAGCCGCAGCGTCGGCGGCTCCACCGTCGTCCAGGGCGCGACCGCGCCGACGGGCTCGAAGCGGTACTCGTCCACCACGTCACCGGTGTTGCGCACCCGCAGCCGCACCCGCGCGCTGCCACCCGGGTCCACCGTCGTGGAGGCCGGTTCCAGGGAAGTCCACAGAGTCACCTGTCGACGCTAAGGCGGGGCGTGATACCTCGTCAGGAAGCGGCGGGGCAGGACCGGTGCCCGAAAGGGACGACCGGGCCTGCCCTTCTCCCACGGCGGGGGCCGACCGCCTCACACGGCGGAGCGGACCGCCTCACACGGCGGGGCCGATCGCCTCACACGGCCGGGCGCGGTCCACGTCACACGGTGAAGCGGACCGCCTCCAGCTGCTTCCGGTCGTCGAACGGGGCACCGCCGTAGACCCACTTGCCGGCCTCGGTGCAGCCCAGCCCCAGCCAGCCCTTGTCCGCGACGTGGGCGTTCTGGCAGACGGAGCCGTCCGTCACCTTGATGGTGTAGCCCATCATCGCGGAGTCCGCCTCCTTGGTGGACCCGATGTACATGTCGATCCCGTCGGCCGCCGACGACCACTTGTCGCCCGTCTTCCAGCCCTCGACCATGTGGGCGCCGTTGCCCGACACACCACCGGTCCCGGACACGGCGATGTTGAGCGCCTTGACAGGCAGGTTCTGGCCCGTCGTACCGGCCTCGGCGCCGTCGCACACCGGGTCCTGCCAGCCCTGGTCGGCGACGTAGGCGCGGTAGCAGATGTGCCGGCCGTCGCTGCGGGCGGCGAGCTCCTGCACGGCCGTGGCGGCGGTCACCTCCGCCTCCTCCTCCGGCTCCTCCTCCTCGCCCGACCCGCCGCCGCCCCCGCTGTCGCCGTCGTCGGCGGCGGGCGCGCTGGTGGCCGGTGCGGCGGCCTCGGCGGGTGCCTCCTCGACGGCCTTCGGTGCCTCGATCGTGGCCGACGGGCTGGGCGGCGCGAGGGTGCTCACGCCGGCCTCGGCGAGCTTCTCCGCCGCGAGGCTGCGCACCTGCGGCTTGTAGGTGAGCCAGATCATCACGAAGGCGATGGCCAGCGCGACGGTCAGGCTGAGCGCGGTCGCCAGCCAGCGCGGCAGGAACCCGCGCTGCACGAACGTCCCGTCCACCTCCAGCGGCTCCGCCCCCGACCGCCGCACGGCCAGACGGTACGGGTGCTCCTCCTTCGACCCGAACCAGATGGTCTCCCGGGGCCGCAGCGTCGTGTCGACGAACACGGCACGGCCGGGCTCGATCTGCACGTTCGCCGGCTGGAGCTCGTACCCGAGCCGGTCACCGTTGTCGGAACCGCTGAGCGAGGCGGTCAGGCGCGTGTTGCCGAGGTTGTCGATCGCGAGCCGGGGGCGGCCCCGGAAACGGCCCTTCACCACGGGCGGCACCAGCTCGGCCCGCACCTCCGTGAACGGCGTGACCGTGAGGTTGCCCTCCGGCACGGTGACCGCGTCCGGATGCTCGGTCGGGGTGATCCGCACCGCGTACGCGTTCGGCCCCGCGGTCGCGTCCGGCGTGCGCGGCGGGGCGAACGTCAGCTCCACCGTCCCCGTCGTCCCCGGATACAGCCGCAGCGTCGGCGGCTCCACCGTCGTCCACGGCGCCACCGCACCCACCGGCTCGAAGCGGTACTCGTCCACCACGTCACCGGTGTTGCGCACCCGCAGCCGCACCCGGGCACTGCCACCCGGGTCCACCGTCGTGGAGGCCGGTTCCAGAGAAGTCCACAGAGTCACCCGTCGACGCTACGGCCCCGGCGGTGACGGCGTCAGGAGCCCGCGGGGCACGACCGCTGCCCGAAGGGCTCCCGCCCCGTCCCATGAGGGCCTACGGGGCCCGGACGGTCGGGAGCCCGGACGGTCGGGAGCCCGGATGGCCGGGAGCCCGGACGGTCCGAGGGCCCGGACGGTCCGAGGGCCCGGACGGTCCGAGGGCCCGGTCGGCGTACCGCGCGCTACTGGTCCGAGGACGTGGCAGGCGGGTACGGATCGGCGGTGACCGTCCCCGGGTCGTCCTGCGACACCACCTTCCCGGCGTGCAGCAGCGCGAAGGTGTCCGCGTCGATGGTGCCGGTGGCGGAGAGGCCCATCGCCTGCTGGTAGAGGATCACCCGGGTGCGCAGGGCGTCGTCCGCGGTGGCGTGGGCGCGATTGCCGACGTTGCGCAGGTAGTGGATGTCCTGCCCCACGGTCAGGATCTGGGCGGCGACGACGTCGTCGGTGTAGGTGTCGTAGCCGGCCCACAGCAGCACGCTGTTGATCCACACCACGTCCGGGTTGTCGTCGCCGGGCTGGACGCTGGAGGTGTCCGTGCCGAAGTGGGCCATCAGCAGGCCCGTCATGGTGGCGCGGCCCAGGTTGCCCAGGCCGTCCGTCTCCACCATGACCCCGCCGTAGTGCTCGTCGAGTCTCTGCTGGGAGCACTTCAGCGCCTCGACCGTCGCCGCGTCCATCACGCCCGTGGTGTGCTCCGCGGTCAGCCGGCAGGGGTCCGTCGATTTGAAGGTGGCCATCCTGGACTGGGCGAACTGCACGAAGAGGTTGGGTCCGTCGCCCTCGCGGAACGGCAGCGGGCCGGCGGGCTCCGCCTGCTCCGTCTCCTCCGCGGCGGCTCCGCCGGAGTCCTCCTCGCCGCCGTCGCCGCCGTCGTCGCCGTCACCGCCGGTGTCCTGCCCGGCCGCCGCCTCCGGCGCCTGCGGCGAGGGCAGCGGCGCCTGGGAGGTGGGCACGGCGGGCAGTTCGGCGGCGGCGACCTCCTCCACGTGCTCCACGGCCCCGCTGTTCACCCGCGGCGTGTAGCCGAGCCACAGCGACACGAACGTGATCGCCAGCGCCAGGCCGATGCTGAGCACCGTGGCCAGCCAGCGGGGCAGGACGCCGCGCTGCACGAACGTCCCGTCGACGGTGACGGGGCTCTCCCCGGAGCGGTGCACGGCCAGTGCGTACGGCCGCTGCTCCTTCGACCCGAACCAGATGGTCTCCCGGGGCCGCAGCGTGGCGTCCACGAACACGGCCCGGCCGGGCTGCACCTGGACCGAGCCGGGAGTCAGGTCGTACGACAGGTGGTCGCCGGTGTCGCTGCCGCTGACCGACGCGGTCAGCGGGGTGTTGCCGAGGTTGTCGACCGCGAGGCGCGGCCGCCCCCGGAACCGTCCCTTGACCGTCGGCGGGACGAGCTCGGCCCGCAGCTCGCTGAAGGGCGTGACGGTGAGGGTGCCCTCGGGCACGGTGACCGCGTCGGACTGCTCGGTCGGGGTGATGCGCACCGCGTACGGGTTCGGGCCGGCCGTGGCGTCCGGGGTGCGGGGCGGGGCGAAGGTCAGCTCCACCGTGCCCGTCGTCCCCGGGTAGAGCCGCAGCGTCGGCGGCTCCACGGTCGTCCAGGGCGCGACCGCGCCGACCGGCTCGAAACGGTACTCGTCCACCACGTCGCCGGTGTTGCGCACCCGCAGGCGCACGGTCGCGCGGCTGCCGGGATCGACCGTGACGGAGGCGGGCTCCAGGGATGTCCAAAGGCTCACAGGAAGACGTTACGAAACGCCCTTCGCGGCGCCAGGGGATGAAGGGGCACGCGAGGCTGCGCGAAAGGACCGGATCACCGGAGGCCGGCCGGCACGGTTCACAGGGGCACGGTTCACAAGGGCATGGTCGCGCCGGTCGCGGTCAGCACCAGCTGGGCGTAGGAGTCGGCGTTCATCAGCGCGCGCCGGCCCATGGCGTACCAGTTCTGCTGCTTCGCCGGGCGGGACTTCTCGTCCTGGCCGGTGTAGCCGTCGGACGGCCGGACGGCGCGGTTGCCGACCACCTCCGCCATGCGTGCGGCCTGCTCGGCCGGTGTCCGGAGCGTCGCCATCGCGTTCTCCGCCGCGTCCTCGCCGATCTCGAAGTCGTACGAGCTGTACTGGTAGTCGAGGGTGCCGGCGAAGCGGTGGGTGGCCTCGTGGATGACGAACCAGGCGTTGTCGCCCTGGAAGTTGAGGTTGATGGGGCCGGTGCGGTCCGTGTCCATGGGCGGCAGCGGGTTCTCGGGCGCGAGCCGGTTCGTGGTGGCGTTGGTGATCCGCTCGCTCATGGTCGGCTCCACCCAGCCGACCGCTCCGGCCGCGGAGGCCCCCTGGGCGTTGATGTCGAAGAGGCCCGGTGTGCCCACCACGGCGATCTGCGCGCCCTGCGCGTTCAGGCCGGCCTGGACCCGGGTGATCGCCTGGGTGATGTGCCCGATCACGGACACCAGTTGGGCGGGGGTGAGCGACTGGGTGAAGGGGAAGCTCCGGTGGAGGGCGTGCAGCAGCGTCGGGTGGGGGGCGCCCTGCGTGGCCGCGTGCAGCATCTGCAACGTGGTGGCCATCCGCTGCTTGGACTCCACCACGGCCTGGCGGATCCTCCTCTCCCGTTGCGCGTAGGCGGTCTGCCGCTGGTGCGCCTGCGGGCTGTCCTCGAAGGTGCCGCGCTTGGAGAAGGCGATGTTGCCGCTGCCGTGCAACTGCCGTGTGGTGTCGTCGTACTTGTCGCCGTGGTGCACCCGGTCCGGGTTCAGGCCGAGATCGGTGGTGCTGCGGGTCTGCTGCGGGTTGGCCTCGTCGTGCCACAGGCCCGAGTTCTGGCCGCCCACGTGGCCGTGGGTCCGGGTGCTGCCGTTGTACTTCCACACCGTGCGCTGCACGGCGGCCGGCGCGTCCGCCGACGCCGTCGTCGCCCCGGCCGCCGTCCCGCCGGGGCCGTGCGCACCGTGCCGACCGTGCGCGTGCGGGCCGTGCCCGTCGTCGGCGGCGACCCGCTGCACCGGCGGCACCGGCCCGCTCATCACCTGGCGCGCGTTCTCCACCGCCCGGCGCTCTCCCGAGTCGCCGGGGTCCGAGACGTTCAGGCCGGAGCCGTTGTCCTTGCCGGGGACGGGACCGGCCTGCTGGTCGATGTAGTGGGTCAGTTCGTGCGCCCAGTCCTCCTTGGACATGGAGCCGCCGTCGACGATGTGCGGTCCGGAGGTGTACGCCTTGGCCTCGATCTCCAGCGCCGACCGCTGGGCGACGGTGTCGGAGTGGACGCGTACCCCGCTGAAGTCGGCGCCCCCGAAGCGTGACTCCATCTCGGTGCGCAGCGGAGTGTCCAGGGGCCGGCCGGGCGTGCGCAGCACGTCGTGCACCAGGGAGCGGCGCTGCACGGCCGGGGCGTGACCGCAGTGCGCGTCGTGCTGGTGGCGTTCCTCCGCCACGGCCTGCGCCACGGCCGCGTTGCCCGCCGTCCGCTGGAGTGCGAGCAGTCCGGCGGCAGGCCCGGTGACGGCGTTCCGCCCGACGGGACGGCCCGGAGCGGCCTGGTTGCTGCCGCGGTCGCTGTCCCTGTCCTGCGCGCGCACGGGCGCTCCCCTCGACTGCCGGTAGACGTCAATCCCCCAGCATGCCGGGGAGCCGCGGGGCGGCGGAAGGAACTCCGGGGCAATCACGGGGGCACGGTCCGGGAGTCTGCCCTTCCGGGCAACGAGTCTGCCTCCGGTCCGGTACCGGAGGACGTTTCAGACGACGCGCTTCGCGCGTGAGGGTGGGAACCGACCTGACGCGTACCCCGAGGAGAGCACAGCATGCCGTCCTACCTGTCGCCCGGCGTATACGTCGAGGAGGTGGCCAGCGGCTCACGCCCGATCGAGGGAGTGGGAACCTCGGTGGCGGCCTTCGTCGGGCTCGCCCCGACCGGCCCGCTGAACGAGCCGACGCTGGTGACCAACTGGAGCCAGTACGTCGCGGCGTTCGGTGACTTCACCGACGGGTACTACCTCGCCCACTCCG
This sequence comes from Streptomyces sp. NPDC003247, assembly GCF_042888135.1. Taxonomy (NCBI): domain Bacteria; kingdom Bacillati; phylum Actinomycetota; class Actinomycetes; order Kitasatosporales; family Streptomycetaceae; genus Streptomyces; species Streptomyces sp. NPDC003247. Next base: position 407,371 of record NZ_JBIAPF010000007.1, on the reverse strand, counting down.
TCTACGGGTTCTTCAACAACGGCGGTTCGGCGGCGTACGTCGTCCGGGTCGGCGGCTCCGCGGCGGGCGCCGCCGGTGACGCCGGGTCCGCCGGTACCCCGGCCGCCGTGTCCGGTGCTCCCGCCCGGGCGGCGCTGCCCGCGGCCGAGCCCGCGCAGCTCGGCACCTTCACCGTCACCGCCACCGCGCCCGGGCAGAACGGCCCGCTGAGCGTGGAGGTCGCCGACGCGGAGGGCGAGGGCCCCGCCGAGCGGTTCAAGCTGATCGTCAAGGACGGCGACAAGCCGGTCGAGACGTTCGACGTGACCGCCAAGAAGGGCAACCGCTCCTACGTCGTCACCCAGGTCAAGGAGCGCTCCAAGCTCATCACCGTGGCGGAGGCCGCGCCGTCGGCGCAGCTGGTCCGCCCCGAGAACCAGACGGTGGCCCTGGCCGCGCCGGCCGTCGGCAGCCCCGCCGCCCCGGCCGCCGGGGAGGAGCCCGCGCAGACCGCCGGGCCCGCGCAGTACCTCGGTGACAGCGCCGACCGCACCGGCTTCGGCGGCCTGGAGGCCGTCGACGAGATCTCCATGGTCGCGGTCCCCGACCTGATGGCCGCCTACCAGCGCGGCGCGATCGACCTGGAGGCCGTGAAGGCCGTCCAGCTCGGCCTGATCGCGCACTGCGAGCTGATGGGCGACCGCGTCGCGATCATCGACCCGCCGCCCGGTCTGAACGCCCGCCAGATCCGCGTCTGGCGCCAGGAGACCGCCGGCTACGACTCCAAGTACGCGGCGCTGTACTACCCGTGGATCAAGTCCTTCGACCCGGCGACCGGCCAGTCCCGCCTGGTCCCGCCGAGCGGTCACGTGGCCGGTATCTGGGCCCGCAACGACTCCGAGCGCGGCGTGCACAAGGCCCCCGCCAACGAGGTCGTGCGCGGCGCGGTCGACCTGGAGCTCCAGATCACCCGCGGCGAGCAGGACCTGCTCAACCCGATCGGCGTGAACTGCATCCGCGCGTTCCCCGGCCGCGGCATCCGCGTGTGGGGTGCCCGCACCCTCTCCTCCGACCCGGCCTGGCGCTACCTGAACGTCCGCCGGTACTTCAACTACCTGGAGGAGTCGATCCTGATCGGCACCCAGTGGGTGGTGTTCGAGCCGAACGACCACGCGCTGTGGGCCCGCATCCGGCGCAACGTCTCGGCGTTCCTGGTCAACGAGTGGCGCGCCGGCGCCCTCTTCGGCGCCAAGCCCGAGGACGCGTACTACGTCAAGTGCGACGAGGAGACCAACCCGCCGGAGTCGGTCGACGTCGGCCGGGTCGTGTGCGAGATCGGCATCGCGCCGGTCAAGCCCGCCGAGTTCGTGATCTTCCGGCTGGCCCAGTTCTCCAGCGGCAACGGCGAGCTGGAGGAGTAGGCACCGCCTCCGCCTCCGCAGCCCGTCGCCAACCCCCAGAACCCCTAGAAGGACAGCCAGATGAGTCTCCAGCCGGGTGACGCCCTCACATCACACAATTTCGGGCTCCAGATCGACGGCGTGCTGGTCGAGTACCTCGCCGAGGTCAGCGGCCTCAGCATGGAGCAGGACGTCATCGAGTACCAGCAGGTCTCCGCGCAGGGCAAGCCGGTCACCAAGAAGATGCCGGGCGTGCAGAAGGCCGGTACGGCCACGGTCGTGCGCGGTATGACGCAGTCCGCGGCGTTCAACGAGTGGATCAGCAGCTCCATCCGCGGCGACATGGGCACCGCCCGCAAGAACGCCACGATCATGGTGATGGACTACCAGAACAACCCGGTCAAGCGGTACAACATGCGCAACGCCTGGTGCAGCAAGATCGACACCAGCACGGTCAAGGCCGGCGAGGCGTCGGCCCTGACCGAGACCGTGACCATCACGTTCGAAGAACTGGTCATCGAGTAATGCGCCGTACGGCTGTCCGGGCGGCCGACGCGGGAGTGGGGACCAGCCCGGATTCCCCCGCTCCCGCCCCCGCCGCCGCGCCCGCGCCCGTTCCCGCCGCCGCACCGGCCCCGGAGGCGTACCGCCTGCAGACGGAGTTCCCCTTCGAACTGCCGCGCGGCTACGTCGACGAGGCGGGCACCGTCCACCGCGACGGTGTGATGCGCCTGGCCACGGCCCGCGACGAACTGGTGCCCCTGCGGGACATGCGCGTCCAGGAGAACCCCGCGTACCTGTCGGTGGTGCTCCTGGGCCGGGTCATCACCCGCCTGGGCACGCTCCCCCTGGTCCACGACGGGATCGTGGAGAACATGTTCGCCTCCGACCTGGCGTTCCTCCAGGACTTCTACCGCCAGGTCAACGCCGAGGGGCACACCCGCGCCTCGGTGCAGTGCCCGCACTGTTCGGAGCCCTTCGAGGTGGAACTCGGCGGGAGCCGCCTGGGGGAATCGTGACGTACGCGACCGACCGCATGCACGAGGAGATCGCGTACGTCGCCTACCACTTCCACTGGGCCCTGGACGACATCCTGGACCTGGAACACCACGACCGGCGCCGTTACGCGGACCAGATCACGACCCTGGTCACCCGGAGCGGGGCGGAGGGCTGAGACATGGGGTTCCTGGACCGGTTCCGGGCGGGACGAGGAGTTCCGGCGACGGGCGAGGACGGCGCGGCGGGCGCGGGTACGGGTACGCCGGGCGCGGGTGCACCGGGACCGGCGGACACGGGTACGCCCGCGCCCGCCGTGCCCGTGGCACGTCCCCGCCCGGCGGCCTGGCCCGCGCTGCCGCCCATCCAGCGCACGGCCACGGGAGCGGCCGGGGTCGCGGACCCGGGGTTCGCCGGCCGGCTGGCCACCTGGCAGAACCCCACCTTCGCGGGCACGCGGTCGCACGCGGTGCTGGACGGCACCCGGGGCGGCGTGCTCTCCGCCCCGGCCTCCGTCGAACAGCCCCCGCGCACCCGGCCGGCGGTCGCACCACCGCAGACGGCGGAGCCCGCCCCGCGGCCGGCCGCACCGTCGTTCCCGGCACACGGCATCCGCGCCAACCCGGTACCGCCCCAGCCCCCGACGCCGGCCCCGGCATCTCTGACGAAGTCCGCACCGGCGCCGGTGCAGCGTCGTACGCTGCCGGCCCGCATCCCCCCTGCCCCGACGACCGCGACCGCCCCGACCGGCTCGGGTACCGGCGCGGCCCCGGTGGAGAGCGGCAGCGGTGGGGGGAGCGACAGCGGTGAGGAGCCGGTTCCGGGCCCGGCAGTGAGCCCGCGGCCCGCCGTCTCCGGTACGCGGCCGACCGCGCCCGAGCGCGGGGCCGCTCCGGACGCGGGTGCCGCGCCCTCGGTGCAGCGAGCCGTGACACGACCGGCGCGACCGGCGGGCGAACGCCCGGCGCCGCGCCCGGCGGCACGGCCGCAGCAGGGAGACACCCGTACCCCGCGACCCGGTCAGGCCCCCGCTTCCGTCCCGAGCGACCCCCCGCACCGGCACCCGGTGCAGCGGACGGCGACACGGCAGGAAGGGCCGACCCCGAACGCCGCCACGACCCCGGACGCCTCTACGACCCCGGCGGCCGCCGCGCCCCAGTCGGCCGAGCCCGCCCGACGCCCCGGCGTTCCCGACCGGCCCCCGATCCAGCGGACGGCGGCACGACGGGACACCCCGGCTCCGGAGAACCGGAGGAGCGGGGGGCCTGCGGCGACCTCGGCGGCTCCGGTGACGCCGGCGTCTTCAGCGACGTCGGCGACCTCGGCGTCTTCGGCGACCTCTGCGGCTCCGGCGGCTCCGGTGACGCCGACGTCTTCAGCGACCTCGGCGACCGAGTCGCGCACCGGCTCGGGAGCATCCGGCGGTGCCGCCACGACCGGCCGTCCCGCGGCTCCGGCTCCGGCACCGGCACCCGGCGGCACCACGTCGCCGGCCGCCCCCCGGCCGAACGTGCAGCGCGCCGCGCGGGACAGCGACAGCGCGCCGTCCCGTGGCCCGGTGAACGCACCCGTGCCGTCCAGCACCCCGCCACACCGCTCGGCCACCGGCACTCCGTCCCCTGCTCCGGCAGGGGCCGCAGCCCCGGCAACCCCGGCGGCCTCCCAGCGCATCACGCCCCCGGCCCCGGCGCCCCGTTCCGCGCCCGGCGTCCAGCGGGCGGTCGCCCCCGGGGCGACTCCGCCGCGCCGGCTCGGGCTGGGTGCCCCCACCTCGCGCACCCCGGTACCCGAGCCCGCCCCCACCGCACCGCACCCGGCCCCCGTCCAGCGGACCACACCGCGTCCGGCGGCACCCGCCACGGACACACCGGCCCGGCAGCCGGCCCCGGCCACGCCCGCCCCGGGCGCGGCCACGCCCACCGCGGCCCCCCTTCAGCGCGCCACGACACCGCCCACCGCCCCGGCCACACCCGCCCCGGGCGCCTCGGCCCAGCACCCCACCCCGGCGACGCCCGTACCCGCACCCGGCGCCACCGCATCCCCCGCGACTCCCGCGACTCCCGTCCAGCGCGCCACGAAGCCGACCGCCGCTCCCGTCCAGCGCGCCACCCCGGCCACGCCCGCCCCGGGGTCCCCGGCCCGGCACACCACCTCTGCCACACCCGCCCCCGGCGCCCCGGCCACGCCCGCCCCTCCCCCACAGCGCGCCGAGCGGCCCACCCCGCCCGCCACGTCCTCTCCGGCGGGCTCCGCCGGTGCACCGACCCCGGCCCCGGTCCAGCGCACCGGGCGGACCACCCCCGCTCCGGCCCCCGGCACGCCCGCAGCGACTCCCGTCGTACCGGCCGCGTCCCCCGTCCAGCACACCCCGTCCTCCCCGGTGAACGCTCCCGTCGCCGTGCCGCCGCCCGCGAGCCCGGCCACCGCGGAACCGGCCCCCGCGCGGCGGACCGGTCCGGCGCCCGCGCCGTCACCGGTGTCCACGCCCGTACAGAGCGCCACCCCGGCCGTACCGCCGACGAGCCCGGCTCCCGTACCGCCGACGAGCCCCGCCCCGACGGGCCCGGCTCCCGTACAGCGCTCCACCCCGGCCACCGCACCGGCTCCGGCCGTCACGCCCGCCGTACAGCGCACCGCAACGGGCACACCGACGCGCCCCGCCGCCTCCTCCACCGCCCCGGCCCCCGCTCCCGCTCCCGTACGTCCGCACGCCGGCCCCGGCACGCCCGCCGTACAGCGCACCGCACCGGCCTCCGTGCCGGCGCCGGCATCCACCCCAGGGACGCCCGTGAACAACAGCCCCGGACCAGCCGTTCCCCCCGCCGCCGCAGCCGCCCCGGTGCCCGTCGGCCGACCGCCCGCGCAGGCCGGCTCACGGGCCGACGGACCGCGCCCCGCCGTCCAGCGCGCCTCCGCGCTCGGTGCCCCCCGGTCCCGCGAGGTGACCGCCCCCGACCGGACGGACACCGCCGGCCCCTCGCCGCTGCGGCAACGCCCCACGCTCGGCGCCCCGCTCACCGCCCGCCCGGCCGACGCGAAGCCGCTCGGCGCCCCCGTCGTACAGCGCGCCACCCCCACCCGACCGGCACCGGCCACCGCGCCGCACCCGACCCGGCCGGCCGAGGCCGCAGCCGTGGCCCCCACCGGCGCGACCCCGCCGCACACGCACCCGTCGGCGCCCGCCGCCCCGAGCCCCGCCATGCCGCCCGCCGTTCAGCGCACCGCCGCACCGGCCACCCCGCACGCGCCCCTGCCGGCTCCCCCCGGCCGGCACGTCGCCGCCCCCGCACCCTCACCGGTCGCGCCGCCGCACACCGCCGGCCCGACACCCGGCCCGGCCCCCGTGGTACGGCACACCACCGCCCTGCCGCCCCGGCCCGCCGCCCCCGCCCCCGTTCAGCGCGCCGTCGCCGCCACGCCACCGCCGGTGGAACCGGCCGCGTACCGGCCGGCGTCCGCGCCCCAGGTGCAGCGCCGGGCGGTTCCGGCCGCCGTACCGCTGCGCCGTACCCCGCCCGGCGCGGAGCCGCAGCCCGTCGCCCGGCCCATGCCCGCGAGCGCGCTGCCGCCCGCCGTGCAGCGCCGGTCGCTGCCGCCCGTCGTCGCGGACCCGCAGCCGTTCCCGTCCACGGCGCACCCCGTCACCGCGGCCTCCCAGCCGTTCCCCTCCACGGCGCACCCCATCGCTCCGGCCGCCGCCCCGCCGTTCCCCACCGTCGCGGCGCCCCCGGCCGTCCAGCGGTCCGCGGCCGTGCCGCCGCACTCGGCTCCCCCGGCTTCCGCGCCTCCCGCGGTCCAGCGACGCAACGCGCCCGCGGTCACGTCCACCGGTTCGGCGCCGCCCCACGATCCCCCCACCGGCCACCAGCGAACCGGCGGCGCGTCGACGCCACCGCCCGCCTACACCGAGGTGCCCAAGGGCGCCTTCGATCCCCGGGCGCTCACCGACTTCCAGCTCGACGAGCTGACCCACCGGCTGACCGGCCGGATCACCCGACTGCTCCGTACCGAACTACGGCTCGACCGGGAGCGGATCGGCAGACTCCGCGACCCCCGCGGCTGAGCACCCGCAGCCGCGCCCCACGCGCGTCACCGTTCCGCACGTCCCTACCGGCCGCCCAGAAAGGCCCTCTCGATGTCCGATCTCGATCCGGGCTCCGCCATCTACTTCACCCTGACCATCGACGGCGAGAGCCTCGGGTACTTCAACGGGTGCGAGGGACTGTCGTCCTCGGTGGAGATCGAGCAGCGCCAGGAAGGCGGCAACAACGGCTTCGTCTGGCAGCTCCCCTCCCGCGTCACCTTCTCCAACATCAAGCTGACCCGCCCGCTCACCCCGGACACCAGCAAGGTCGCCGCGTGGATCTCCTCGATCACCACGGGCGTCACCCGGCCCACCGCCCAGATCGCCGCGCTGCGCGCGGACGGCTCGGAGGTCGCCCGGTGGGGACTGATCGACGTCCTGCCGGTCAGCTGGCAGGGGCCGACCCTGGACCCGGCCAACCCGGCCGTCGCCACGGAGGTCCTGGAGATCACCCACCACGGATTCACGGACTGACGGCCCCCAGCGGACCACGGGAGAGGACGGAAGCAGCATGGCCAAATCCAGCAGGGGCGGCGCCGGCAAGAGCCTGGTCCACGCCACCCTCGCCATTCACGAACCGCCGGTGGGCACCAGCACCACGCCGGGCGGGCTGATCAAACAGTTCGAGCTCGAGTTCAACCCCTCGCAGCTGACGCTGTCCCGCCAGTCCCAGTGGAAGTCGACGCCCACCCCGGCGGTCCGCGACGGCGTCGTCCCGGAGTTCATGGGCCCCGAGCCCCGCGAGATGAGCGTGGAGGTCTTCCTCGACCGCTCGGACGACCCGGACAGCAACGACGTGATGAAGCAGGTCGAGTCGCTGCTCGAATGCTGCGAGGTCACCACCAAGTCCATCGCCGCCAAGCAGCCCTCCCCGCCCTGGGTGATCTTCCAGTGGGGCTCCTTCTCCACCGCGCGCTTCACCGCCTACGTGCGCAGTGTCGAGGTGAGTTACTCCCTCTTCGGGACGACGGGCATGCCCATCCGGGCCACCTGCCAGGTCAGCCTGCACGAGATCCCCAGCAAGACCAAGGGGCAGAACCCCACGTCGGGCGCCCTGACCGCGCAGCGCGTGCACCGGGTCGTGGCCGGCGACTCCCTCCAGTCCCTGGCCTGGCGCGAGTACGGCGACGCCAGCGCCTGGCGGGCGATCGCCGAGACCAACGGCATCGACAACCCCGGCCACCTGCCGACCGGCACCGAACTCGTCCTCCCCGCCGCCGAGGAGGTGCGGCACTGATGGTGCAGATCGCCTACTCCAGCGTCATCAAGGTCACCATCGGCGGCAGCCCCCTGCCCTCCGACCTGGAGCCGATGCTCGTGGACGGCTGGGTCGACCAGGGCCTCGGCGTCCCGGCGGCGTTCCGGCTCACCTTCCGCGACCCGGGCCGGCTGCTCCTGGGCAAGCTCAACGCGACGTTCGGCACCGAGGTGGTGATCACGCCCATCGCCGACGGCAAGGGGGCCGGCGACCCCCTGCTGACGGGCGAGGTGTGCGGTCTGGAGAGCGACTACGAGGGCACCGGCACCTTCACCATCATCCGCGGCTACGACCACGGCCACCGTCTGATGCGCCAGCGCCGGGTCGCCGCCTACCGCAACCAGTCCGCCTCCGACATCGCCCGCAAGCTGGCCGCCCTGGACGGCGTCCCCATCGGCCGGGTCGAGTCGACGAAGACGGTGTACGAGTTCATCAGCCAGGCCAACGTCACCGACTGGGACTTCCTCGCGCGCCTCGCCGACGAGAACGAGATGGTGATGTCCGTCGACAACAAGGGCAAGTTCCAGTTCGTCAAGCCCGACCCGGCGTCCGGCGCCCCGCCCGTCAGCTCCTCGGGGAAGAACCCGTTCGAGCTGAAGGCCGGCATCGACATCCTGCGGCTGCGCTCCGCGGTCACCGCCGCCGAACAGGTCGGCACCGTCGAGACCCGCGGCTGGAACGTCACCACCAAGAAGGCGCTGACCGCCACCGCGAAGGCGACGACCAACACCGGCTTCACCATCGGCACCACGCCCGGTGAGGCGGCCGGCAAGTTCAAGGCCGCCAAACTCGTCGACCCGCAGATCCCCTACGACCAGCAGTCCGAGGTGAAGTTCGCCGCCGACTCCCTCGCCGCCGACGTCACCTCCTCCTTCACCGAGATGGAGGTCGTCGTCCACGGCGGCCCCAAGCTCCGCCCCGGCATCCCCGTCACCCTGTCCGACGTCGGCTTCCCCTTCGAGGGCAAGTACACGCCCACGTCCGTGCGCCACGTCTTCGGCGACGGCAAGCACTACGAGACCTGGGTGACCGTCAGCGGACGCCAGTGGCGCTCCCTCTACGGCCTCACCTCCGGCGGCGGCAACGGGGCGGACAACGGCCTGCGGCTGCCCGGCGTGGTCAACGCCCTCGTCACCGACGTGCAGGACCCGCTCAAGAAGGGCCGGGTCAAGCTCCAGTTCCCCTGGCTGGACGACACCTACATCAGCGACTGGACCCGCGTGGCGCAGTGGGGCGGCAAGGGCGGCGGCTCGATCTTCCCGATGGACGTCGGCGACGAGGTGCTCGTCGCCTTCGACCGGGGCGCCCTGGACCACCCGTACGTCATCGCCGGCCTCTACAACGGCAAGGACAACCCGACCCCGGTCAAGGACGTGCCCCTGCACGACGGCATGCGGGGACGCGCCTCCCGGCACACCCTGTCCGACCGCACCGGCAACCGCGTCGACCTGCTCAGCCAGCGCACCGGCGGCAAGCAGGGCGTCCGGGTGACCAGCGGCGACGGCAAACTCGTCATCAACCTGGACCGGGTGCAGACGGAGATCACCGTCGACAGCAAGGGATCGGTCAGCATCAAGGGCAGCCGGTCGGTGTCGGTGAACGCGGGCACGGACCTCACGCTGAACGGACGCCGATCGGTGACGATCAAGAGCGGTGGACCGCTCACCCTCCAGGGCCAGGGCTTGGTCAACCTCAAGTCCCTCGCGGGCGCGGTGACGGTGGACGCGATGGGCGCCCTCAACCTCAAGGCGGTGGGCGCCACACTGATCTCCTCCGGTGCCACCCTCCAGGTCAACTCCGTGGCGAACGTCGGCATCCGCGCCGCCACGCTGCTGCTCCAGGGCGCGGTGTTCGTCAACAACGTCAAGTATCCGCTCCCGGCATGACCGGGTCCGTCAGCAGAAGGAGAAGGCAGGTGGCCCTCTGATGGCCGAACAGTTCGTCGGGTCCGGGTGGGCGTTCCCGCTCCGGATCGGGCCCACCGGAGGCATCGCCCTGGTCAGCGGGGAACGCGAGATCGAGGAGGCCGTCCGGCTGGTGCTGTCCACCGCGCCGGGTGAGCGGCCGATGCGCCCGGAGTTCGGCTGCGCCATCCACGACCTGGTGTTCGCGCCGGTCAACGAGGCCACCGCCGGCCGCATCCAGCACGAGGTGTACGTCAGCCTCGACCGCTGGGAGCCGCGCATCGAGGTCCACGACGTCGAGGTCACCGCCGGTACGCAGCAGGGCGTGCTCTTCATCGACGTCCGCTACTCCATCCGCGGCACCAACAACCCGCGCAGCCTCGTCTTCCCCTTCTACGTCATCCCGTCCCACGACGAGCCGGACCTGCCGGGCTCCACGGGTACGGCTTCCGAAAGCGACCGCTGATGGCCCTGCCCTCGCCCAACCTCGACGACCGCCGCTTCCAGCAGTTCGTCGACGACGCCAAGCGCTACATCCAGCAGCGCGCCCCGGAGTGGACCGACCACAACGTCTCCGACCCCGGCGTCACCCTCGTCGAGACCGTGGCCCACATGGCCGACCAGATCGTCTACCGGCTCAACCGCGTGCCGGACAAGAACCACCTGGCCTTCCTGGACCTCGTCGGCATCACCCTCTTCCCGCCCTCGGCCGCCCGCACGGACGTCACCTTCTGGCTCTCCGCCCCCCAGGAGGAGACCGTGCTGCTGCCGCTGGGCACCGAGGTCGCCACCGTGCGCACCGAGAGCGAGGAGTCCGTCGTCTTCGCCACGGAGCGCGAACTGAGCGTGGTGCCCTGCTCGTTGGGCCACGTCGTGGTGCAGCACAAGGGGGAACCGGTCACCGACCGCACCACCGACCTCGCCGAGGGCAAGGACGTCTTCTGCTTCGCCGAGTCCCCGAACCCCGGTGACTGCATGCTGCTCGGCCTCAGCGCCGCCGTACCGCACTGCGCGGTGGTGCTGGAGCTGGACAGCCGCGTGGACGGCGTCGGCGTCGACCCGCGCCAGCCGCCCCTGGTGTGGGAGGCGTGGACGGAGGACGGCTGGCAGGAGTGCGAGGTCGACCGCGACGGCACCGGCGGCCTCAACCGCCCCGGCGAGGTCGTCCTGCACGTCCCCGGCGGGCACGTGCTGTCCCGCTCCGGCGGCCAGGAGGCCGGCTGGCTGCGCTGCCGCGTCACCGAGCCCCTCACCAACCAGCCCTTCTACACCACCTCCCCCACCGTCCGCTCCGCGGAGGCCTTCACGGTCGGCGGCACCGCGCCCGCCGTGCACGCCGAGACGGTGTACGACGAGGCGCTCGGCGAGTCGACGGGCCTGCCCGGCCAGCGCCTGCGCCTCGCCCACACCCCCGTCGTCGGCGACGACCCGCCGCTGCTGCTCCAGACCGCCGAGCACGAGGGCTGGGTGGACTGGCGGGTCGTCCCCCACTTCGCCGCCTCCGGGCCGCAGGACCGGCACATCACCCTCGACGCCGCCACCGGCGAGATCACCTTCGGGCCGTCCGTCCGCGAACCCGACGGCACCCTGCGCCAGTACGGCGCCGTCGCCCCCAAGGGCGCCGTCGTCCGCGCCCGCCGCTACCGCACCGGCGGCGGCCGCTCGGGCAACGTGGCCCGGGGCGCCGTCCAGGTCCTGCGCACCTCCGTCCCGTACGTCTCCGAGGTCGTCAACCGGGAGGCCGCGCGCGGCGGGGTCGACGGCGAGACGGTCGAGGAGGCGAAGGTCCGCGCCCCGATCACGCTGCGCGCCCAGGAACGGGCCGTCACCCTGCGCGACTACGAGGAGCTGGCCCGCCGCGCCGCCCCCGAGACCGCGCGCATCACCTGCCTGGAGGGCAGCCCGGACGAGCACGGCTCCTACGCGGTACGGGTCCTGGTGGTCCCGCAGGCCGTCCCCGACCCCGGCGGCCGGCTCCGCTTCGAGCAGCTCGTGCCCGGCGACGCCCTGCTCGACCGCATCACCCGCCACCTCGACGAACGCCGTCTGATCGGGACGCGACTGGCGGTCGGCCCGCCCTACTACCAGGGCGTCACCGTCGTCGCCACCGTGCACGCCTTCCGCGGCGTCGACACCGACCGGGTGCGGCGCCAGGCCCACGACGCCCTCTACCGCCACCTCGACCCGCTGACCGGCGGCGCCGACGGCAAGGGCTGGCCGTTCGGCCGTCCCGTGCAGTCCGGCGAGGTCTTCGCGGTCCTCCAGCGCGTCCCCGGCGTCGAACTGGTCGACCAGGTCACCCTGCACCCCGCCGACCCGCTGACCGGCAAGCGGGGCGACGCCACCGACCGCATCGACCTGTCGGCGCCCGCCCTGGTGTTCTCCTACGACCACCGGGTCCGCGTGATCGGGGACGGCGCATGAGGGGCTCGGTGGACGGGCTCGGCTCGTCCGCGCCGATCGGGGCGATGCTGCCGGCCGTCTTCGCCGACGACGACCTCGCGCAGCGGTTCGTCGGCGGCCTCGACGACGTCATCGCGCCGATCCTCAACGTCCTCGACTGCCTGCCCTCCTACTTCGACCCGGCGCTCGCCCCCGTCGACTTCACCCGGTGGCTGGCCGGCTGGGTCGGCGCCGAGACCGACGGCACCGAGCCGGAGCCGAGGCTGCGGGCCGCGGTCGCGGCCGCCACCCACCTGCACCGGGTCCGGGGCACCCGGCGCGGGCTGGCGGAGGCGATCCGCCTGGCCTTCGGGGTGGAGCCGGAGATCTCCGAGAGCGGCGGCGCCGCCTGGAGCGCCCGCCCCCTGGGCTCGTTCCCCGGCGAGTCCCGCCCCCATCTGCACGTCACGCTCCGTCTGTCCGACCCCGGCCCGGCGGACGAGCACCGGCTGGACGCCCTCGTGGCCGCCGCCCGGCCCGCCCACATGCCCTACACGGTCAAGGTGACCCCTGCCCTGACCGCCGCCGAAAGGATCCCGGAGAGATGACCACCCAGAACTGCGCCGAGTGCGGCACCCGGGCGGAGCCGGGCCAGTCCTTCTGCGACGGCTGCGGAGCCGTACTGAGCTGGACGGACCGCTCCCCGGCCCGCACCGCGGCCGAGCCGGCGCCGGAGGCCCGCCGCCAGTCGGCCCCGGCCGAGCCGGAGACGGCCGCCGCCCGCCCGGCGGCCGCCGTGGCCACCGCCGGCGCCCCCGACACCTCCCGGACGCCGGACGCGTCCGCGACGGCGGACGACGACGACACCACGGAGACCCCGCTCCCGGCCCTGCCGCCGGACGAGCACACCCCGGCGCACGGCGAGGCCGGCCGGCCGTCGGCCCCGGCCGCCGACGACACGGCCCCCACCGAACCGGTCCCCGCCGCTGCCGCCGCCTCCACTTCCTCCTCCACTTCCTCCTCCGCGTCCGCGTCCGCCCCGGACGACACCATGACGGCCCGGGCGCGTTCCCTCCTCGTCCCGGTGGCGGACCCGGAGGACCGGCCCACCCCGCCGCCGACCGTCGTGCCGGTGCTGCCGGGCCGGCCGGTCGCGGAGCGGCCGCAGGTGCGCGCCGTGGGCCCCGAGCTGGGCGACGCGAACGGGCTCCCGTGCCCCTGGTGCTCCACGCCCAACCGCCCCGACCGGCACTACTGCACCCGCTGCGCGATGCCGATGACCCGGGAGGACCACTCGTTCGAGCGCCGGTCGTGGTGGCGCCGCCTGGTGGACTGGCGCAACCGCGAGACGCCGTGGGCGGGCGAGCGCCCCCGGCTGCGCCGCACCTTCGACCGGATCGTGACGTGGGTGGTGACCGCGGCCGTCCTCAGCCTGCTGATCTGGGTCGGGGTCAACACGCCGGACTGGATCCAGGCCACCCGCGACCACTTCGCCAAGCGGGCCCCGGTCGCCCCGGACACGATCGCCGCCTCCCGCTCGTACCCCGGCCACAAGCCGGAGCTGGCCTTCGACAAGATCAACAACAGTTGGTGGGGCCCCGGTGTCGCCCAGTCCGGCGAGGGCGAGTGGATCGAGGCCCGCTTCTCCGAGCCGACCCGCCTGCTGGACCTGATCATCACCCCGGGCGTCTCGACCCGCGCCGAGCAGCTGTCCGAGTCGGCCCTGCCGCACCGCATCAAGGCGACGATCACCCTGAAGGACGGCACGACCACGACGAGGGAGCTCACGCTCGACCAGAGCGCCGGCGGCCAGCGCCGCGGGTTCCGCGTCGGTGAGGTGATCAAGGTCCGCTTCACCATCGAGTCGGCCTACGCCGCCTCGGACAGCAAGCAGGTCTCCATCGCGGAGATCGAGTTCTTCGGCCGCTCGAACGCCAACGCGACCTGACCGACCCCGCCCCACCCGCGCCACCGTCCGGGCCGCACGGCCCGGACGGCCCAGCCCGGACGGGACGGCCCGGACGGCCCCGATGTCAGCCGGGAGCCGGCACAAACGAACGAGGCCCATTCCGTGTGACACGGAATGGGCCTCGCGCTGGAGCGCCGGGCAGGCCTTGCACCTGCATCTCCCCGCAGGAAGCGGGACGTCTTTCCTTGGACCACCAACGCAGAACCGTTTCGCCGCTGTTGTTGTGGCGACCAGCTCGTGATCAACTCTACAGCACTCCGGCCGTCACGCAAACCACAGCCGCACCACCCGTCACACCACCCGTCACCCCACCACCCCCCGTACCGTTCAGCCGAGTTCGTCGACGTCCAGGTCGGGACCGACGACGAGCGTGACCACGTCCGCGTCCGCCTCCGCCGACGCGGCCGAGGGCACCCCCGGGACGGGCAGGCGCGAGGAGAGGACGGCGGCCTGCCGCTCCAGGCCCGCCGGGTAACCGACGGTGGTCTCGCTCGCCGGCTCGGGCGCGTTGCCCGTCCCGGTGACGGTGAAGCCGGCCGCGCGCAGCTTCTCGGCGACGGCGGCGGCGCGTCCGCCGATCCCGGTGCCGTTGAGGACCCGGACGCGGACGGCGGAGGCGTACACGAGGTCCTTCACGGCCGTCTGCAACTGCGTCTTGGTCGTCTCCTCGTCCTTGGCCAGGGAGGTGAACAGATCGGCGGCCTGCGGGTACTGCCAGACGACGTTGGCCTTGTCCGTCGGGACGTCCGCCTCCCGCGGGTAGTTGGGCACGGTGAGGAAGGACAGCCGGTCGGTGGGTATGCCCTTGAGCTCGTTGGCGAGGGCGTAGATCGGCTGGATGCCGGCCAGGTCCGGGTCGGTGGTCAGCGACTCGGTCGCGGACCGGAGGAACCCGTACAGCGCGTTGGGGCTGGTCAGCTTGGACTTGGCCTTCTTCACCAGGGCGTTCATGAACTCCTGCTGGCGGCCGATGCGTCCGATGTCGGAGCCGTCGCCGACGCCGTAGCGGACCCGGACGTAGCCGAGGGCGGTCTCGCCGTCGACGGTCTGGCAGCCGGCGTCCAGGTCCAGGCGGGCCTTGTCGGAGGTGATGGCCTGCTCGGGGCAGACCTCGATGCCGCCGAGGGCGTCGACCATGCCCTTGAAGCCGGAGAAGTCGACGGACATGAAGTGGTCGATGCGCAGACCCGTGTGGGCCTCGACGGTCTTGATGCTGCACGCGGCGGCCCCGGCGACCTCACCGCTGGCGCCACCGATCGCGAACGCCTCGTTGATCTTCCCCTTGTGCGGGGTGGACGTCCGGCCGTCGCCCATGTCGCAGGCGGGTATCTCCACGTAGGAGTCGCGCGGGAACGACACGACCGCGGCCCACTTCCGGTCGGCGGGGACGTGCAGCACCATCAGCGTGTCCGACTGCATGGTGGTCAGGTCCTTGCCGTACTTCGCGTTGGCGCCGTCCCGGCTGTCGGAGCCCACGACCAGGATGTTCTGCGAGCCCGGACTGAGGTTCTCGGGCCGGTCGCCGCCCAGCTTGTCGTCCACGTCGGCGGCGCTGATGTTGTCGTTGAGGTCCTGGTATATCCACGCGCCGACCCCGCCGACCGCGAGGACGACCACCGAGGTCACCCCCGCGCCCCACGCCAGGACCCGGCCGCGCCGCGTCAGCCGGGTCTTCCCCCTGCCCCGGCTCCTGCCCGCGCCCGCGCCCGTTCCCCTGCCCGTGCCGGACCCGCCGGTCCCGCCGGTCCCGCCGGGCGGTGTGCGCCGACGCCTTCCCGTACCGCTCACCGGCACTCGCCCTCCGCTCGGCCGTCCACCCCGTACACCGTGCTCGGATCGTTCGGCGTCGGTCACCGCCGGACGACGGGAACCTCCCCACACGGAGGAATACGTCCCGGGAACACAGACGACTCATCCGTCCCGAACGTTGCGTTCCCCGTGAAAGTCCATTGACGGCGGCCGACGACGGCCGGTGCCCCCGCGGCACCCGGTGGAGGCCGGTTCCCGGTTCCCCTACCGGGGCCGCAGCGGGCCCGCCATGCGCCGCGCCTCCGGCAAGGTCGCCGGCCGGGCCTCAGCGGTGAAGGTGAAGACGAAGGGCCACAGCACCGGATGGCCGTCGTGGAAGAGCGGGGAGGCGCCCCAGACGACGCCGTTGCGGTCCGTGTACCGCTGCCAGAACTGCGCGTGGCCGAGGTTGACGTCCGTGCGCAGGCGTTCGACGAGGGCCGGGGGCAGGGTGGGCGGCGGGGGCGGCGGGGGCCGCCAGTGCGGCAGCGGGCCCCGGAAGCCGACCCCGTGGCGGCGGCGCAGCAGGACGATCTCGACCACGGCGGTCACGGTGACGCCGACCGGGCCCGTGAACAGGGCCACGTAGTAGGACGGCGTCGGGTGCGACCCCGGGTAGGCCTCCACGGAGTCGACGAGGGCGGAGTGCGCGATGGCCGTCAGCCACACCAGCGGGACCGCGGCCAGGGGGCGGACGAGGGGGTGCCCGCCGACGCTGAAGGAGTTGCGGTGGATGAGGTAGAGCACCGAGCCGAAGAACACCATCAGCCAGGGGAGGAAGACCAGCAGCAGGACGTACCAGGCCATCTGCTCGGGTTCGTAGTCGTAGCCGTTCAGCATCCAGACCACGAACAGGGCGCAGAAGCCGGCGGTGATGGAAGCGGTCAGCAGCGGGCGCAGGCACAGCCGGGCCACGGTGGCGCGGGCGCCGGGGCGGGCCAGGGCGATGAGCGGGACGCACGCCACGAGCAGGGCGACCGGCCCGGTGGCCAGCATCAGGATGCTGTCGGTCATGGCCTGCTCGACGGAGTCGAAGAAGCCTCCGCCGGTGAACAGGTGGATGACGAAGAACAGGACGCCGAGCCCGAGCAGCGCCCTGGGCAGCAGCAGCCGCTCGATGAGCGGGTCGGCCGCCTGCCCGGCGAGGGTGGTGACGACGGGCTGCCCCGGCGCGGCGAGACCGATGGCCGCGGCGGCGTCGAACCGGAAGGCGTGGAACGGGCCGTAGATCCGCCGGGCCAGCCGCCACGGCAGGAGTACGTCCAGCACCCAGGCGACGGGCCCGGGCACCAGCGCCGGGGCGGCGGGGGGCGTGCGGTAGGGCGGCCGGTCGTAGCCGTCGGCGGTGGTGCTCATGACGTCGTTGACTCCCCCGGGTCGACGGATCACGTACAGGGACCCTCATCCTGACATGTCCGCCGCCAACCAACCTGTGAATAAACGGGCGTTGATCAGGCCCGCTCCCCTTCCCGGTCCGGGTCGCGGTCCCGTTCCCTCGGCGTCTCGGACCGGAAGCCGTGGCCGAGTTCGGGGGTGAGGCCGTGGTAGTGGCGGAAGTTGTAGATGAGCGGGCTCCACGCCGACGGGTCGATGTGCTGGGTGCCGGGGACGACGACGGAGGCGTCGGCGTGCACGCGCAGCACCTCGCACTCGACCGTCCAGAAGTGCCCGTCCGCCCCGCCCGGCGTCATCGCCCGTACGACCGCCTCCAGTTGGAGCGGGCACTCGGCGACCCTGGGCGGCCGTACCGTCTCGGCGGGCTGCGGGGTGAGTCCCGCGGCCGCGAACTTGTCGCCCTCGTGCCGGTACACCGCCCGCTTGACCTCCGGCACCGGATCGGCGCCGGTGAGCGGGGCGAGCGCCTCGACCTGCCGCCACAGTCCCGGCCCCGGCAGGTTGATCACCACCTCCGGCCGCGCGGCCAGGTTCTCGGCCGTACGGCTCTCCCGGCCCACCCCGAGCACGACGGTGTACCCGAGCGCCCACGCCGAGGAGACGGGGGCGAGGTTGGGCGTGCCGTCGGCGTTCTCGGTGGCCAGCAGGGCCACGGGCGTGCCGAAGTACAGGATGCTCGGGGAGAGGGCCACGTGCCGCCCGGCGACGACGTCCCCTCCGACTGCTGCTGTGCTCATGCCGGGAACGCTAGGTGCCCGACGCTTCGCCGCCCGCCGAAACGTGCTCGCACGCACGTCCGAACCGCGTCCCCGGTCCGGGTGGCCCGTGGGGCGAGTCGGCCGCCGGGTGGGGCGCTGACCGGCATGCTGGGCCGGTGTTACGGCTCCCGCGCGCTTTCCCCCGCGCTTTCCCGCGCGCTTTCCCCAGCGTTCTCCCACACGCTTCCCCGCGCTCTCTGTCGCGCCTCCCGCGCCCTTCGCCGCGCCTCCGGCGCTCTTCGCCGCGCCCGCCGCGCTCTTCACCGCGCCCACTCACGCGTGCGCTCCGGCTCGTTGCGGCGGCCCTCGTGCTGCTCCTCGCGGGTGCGGCCTGTGTGCCCGTCGGGGGCGGCACGACGGACGGCCGGGCGAGGGCGGCGGCGGGGGACGGGACCGCCTTCGGGGCGTACGTCGGGTACGACGCGGCCGCGGTGCCGCGGATCGCGAGGCTCGGCGCGTGGGTGGGGAAGGCCACTCCGGTGGTCGGCCGGGCCTACCTGCCCGGGGACCGGTGGCACCGTATCGAGGGGGAGCCCGGCCATCTGGAGCACTGGGCGCGATGGCGCGGGGCGCGTCCCGAGAGGATGTTCGTGCTGAACGTCCCGATGCTGGAGCGGAACGAGGCGCGGCTGCCCGACTCCGTCGTGCGGCACGAGCTGGCGAAGGGCGCGGGCGGCGCCTACGACGGGCACTTCCGGGTGCTGGGGCGACGGCTCGTCTCGCTCGGGCTGGCCGACACGGTGCTCGTCCTCGGCTGGGAGATGAACGGCGTGTCCTACACGCACCGCTGCGGCCCCGACCCGGCCGCCTGGAAGCGGTACTGGGCGCGGATCGTCCGGGCCATGCGAGCCGTGGACGGGGAGCGGTTCCGGTTCGAGTTCGCGCCCAACCGGGGGCGCGACGCCATCCCGTGGACCGCGTGCTACCCCGGTGACGCGTACGTCGACATCATCGGCATGGACGCCTACGACCAGCCCGCGGGCATGTCCTTCGCGGGGCAGGTCGCCGAGCCGTACGGGCTCGCGGCGCACGTGCGGTTCGCCGCCGAGCACGGCAAGCCGATCGCGTACCCGGAGTGGGGGCTGTACCGCAACGGCGACAACCCCGACTACGTGCGCGGGATGCTCAATTGGTTCGCCCGGCACCGGCCGCTCTACCAGAGCATCACCGACTACTGCCCGCACGGGGTGTGGCAGTGCCGGGAGAATCCCCGGTCGTCGGAGGTGTACCGGGCCCTGGTGGGTGGGCCGTTCGGCTGAGGGCGCGGCGCGTCTGACGGACCGTCGGCGAGCGTCGGTCCGATGATCCCAAGATGCGACGAGAAGACCCCGCGCACCCCCTCCCCCCGTGCCTCGACGACACGACCGATTCCGGGTGCGCGGCGACCACCGATGCCGTGACCGGGGCGACCACCGATGCCGTGACCGGGGCGACGGCCGACGCCGTGGCCGAGGTGACGACCGTGTCCGCGGACCGTGCCCCTGCCGATACGGCAGCCCGCCTCCGGGCCGATGCCGATACGACGGCCGGCGTCCCCGGCGTCCCCGGCAGCCCCGCCGGGACGACGGTCGGCGTCCCCGCCGGGGCCGCCGTCCTGGCCGTGCTGCTGGCCGCCGCCCTGGTCGCGCTCGCCGCGATGCCCGCCGACGCCGGGAGCGACGGCGTCCGCGAGCGGGCCGCCCGGGTCGTGCACGACCACGAGCAGGCCCGCGAACGGGTCGACCGGCTCCGGCGGACGGACGCCGGCACCACGAAGGTCAAGGCCGCCGAAAGCCGCCGCAAGACCCTCCGCGACGATCTGTGGGACCTGCTGGGACCGGCGGCGCACGACAACGGCGACCCGGTCGCCGTCGACCCGGCGGGCCGGGCCGGACACTGCGCCGTCCCGGACCCCGCCCCCGCCCCCGACCGGACGCCCGAGCGCGACCGGGACCGGGACCGGGACCGGGACCGGGAGAAGGAGAAGGGCGGCAAGGAGGAAGGCGACCGTGCGGAGTGGACCGCACCGACCCGCGGCTACTGGCTCTCCGCCGGCTACGCCGACAAGGGCTCCCGCTGGGCCCACCGGCACACCGGCCAGGACTTCGCCGTGCCCGCCGGCACTCCGGTGTACGCCGTCGGTCCGGGCGTCGTCCGCGTGACGACGTGCGGCGACGGCTTCGGGAACCAGGTCGTGGTCCGCCACGCCGACGGGTACTTCACGCAGTACGCCCACCTCTCCCGCACCGACGTCCGCAAGGGCGAGCGGGTGGGGGCGGGGCAGCGCCTAGGACTCGCGGGCGCCACGGGCAACGTCACCGGTCCCCACCTGCACTTCGAGGTGCGGATCACGCCGTACATGGGATCCGCGGTGCCGCCGTTGCCGTGGCTGCGGAGGAAGGCGGTGCGGGTGACACCGCCGGAGCAGCCGGGCACCGACTGAGGCCTCGCCACCGGGGGTGTGACGGGCAACTGACAGCAACTCACAGCAACACTTAAGAAATCGGTAAATGCCCAGCTCAGGCCCTCCCTGGCGGCGTTTCCGGCTCTCGTTGTTCGCCTGCGGGACACGTGTTGTCCGCTTGGGGCACCTGGGATGCGGAGCCGGAGCCAGGGAGGAAGGTGTCGTCGTGCGAGACCCGCGTCTGACCGCGATAAGCAAGGGGCTGAAGCGCCGGGGGAGGCTCGTGGCGCAGGCGGTGAGCCCGCCGCGGCGCGCGGGGAGCACCGTACCGGCGCCGCGGCCGGAGGCGGACGGCGGTGACGGCTACGTCGCCCCGCGGGCCGCGCGGCTGGTGGAGTCACCGGTGTTCGTGCTGTCCTCCGTGCGCTCGGGGTCGACGCTGCTGCGGGTGCTGCTCAACAGCCACAGCCGCGTCCGCGCCCCGCACGAGATGCACCTGCGGACGCTGCACGTCCAGCTGACGCGCGGGTTCACCGCCGCCGCCATGAAGGAACTGGAGCTGGACAAGGCGGAGTTGGAGCACGTGCTGTGGGACCGGGTGCTGCACCTGGAGCTGACCCGCAGCGGCAAGGACGTCATCGTCGACAAGACCCCGCCCAACAGTCTCATCTGGCCCAGGCTGCACCGATGTTGGCCGAACGCGCGGTTCGTGCTGCTGCTGCGGCACCCGGGCGCGATCGTCGCGTCCCTGACCAGTCGCCGTACCGATCCGGACCGGGAGGCCATCCTCGCCGAGGTGCTCGGCTACTGCGAGAAGCTGGAGGAGGCCCGGCAACGCCTCGACGGCGCCCACGTGATCACGTACGAGGAGCTCACCGCGGAGCCGGAGCGCGTCACCCGGGGCCTGTGCGCCTTCCTGGGCGTGCCCTGGGAGAGCGGGATGCTCGACTACGGGCGCAACGACCACGGCACGTTCCGCCCGCAGCTCGGCGACTGGAGCAGCGCCATCAAGTCGGGCCGCATCCAGCCCGCCCGCACCGCCACCCCGGACACCGACCTCCCACCCCGGCTGGCCGAGTTCGCCCGCGCGTGGGGGTACGAAGCGTAGGGCCAGGTGCGGTTCCGCCGGTCTCAGGCGACGGCCGCGGCCGTCCTCGGCGGGGTGGTCAGCCGCAGGCCGACCTCCACGAGGGCCCAGCCGAGGCGGGTACGCAGGTCCCGGGGCCGCCGGGCCGCCATGGCGAGGCGGTGGGCATCGGCCTCGGCGCGCAGTTCGGCGACACGGAGGCGGTGCGGGGCGAGGTGGGTGTACGAGTGCATCGGACTGCGGCCTCTCATTCCGTGGTGAAGGGGAACGCGTGGGTATGGATGCGTACGTGGGCGGTGTCCGTGGCGTCGTCCTCGTCGGTGACGCGGTCGCGGTAGGTGTCGACGAGCGCGTGCATCTTCTCGACGAGTTCGCGGGTGAGTTCGGGCGTCAGCCGTAGCGTCGCGCTGCTCATGTCCCAGGTGCTGCGCCACTCCTCGGGCCAGGCGTGACGGTTGCCGAGCCAGGTCGACAGGTCGCGGGTCTGGGTGGTCGCGACCTCGTGCAGGTACAGGTCGGCGGCCCCCCGCACATCGGGGTCGGCGTCCGTGAGCAGGGCGTCGTCGAAGCTGACCCCCTGGTGGGCGGCCTGCCACCAGCGCTCCCGGCCCTTACCCTGCTCGGGGGCGTCCTCGATGAAGCCGTGGGCGGCGAGCTGGCGGAGGTGGTAGCTGGTGGCGCCGCTCGACTCGCCCAGTTTCGCAGCAAGTTGAGAGGCGGTGGCCGGGCCTCCGTGGCGCAGGGCGTTCAGCAGCCGCATGCGCAGCGGGTGGGCGAGCCCGCGCAGGAGGCGGGCGTCGAGTGGGCGGACCCGCGAGCCCTCGGGTTCCGTCGTGCCGGGTTCCGTCATGCTTCAACCGTAGTCATGCAAAGAACCCGTTGCAAGGCTCTCTTTGCAACGGGTTCTTTGTAAGCGTGGGCGGGTCGTACGGCTCAGACGGGACGGACCCTCGTCCCCGCCGCGCCCGTCGGCCGGTACACGGCCAGCGCCCAGATCACGAAGACGTCGATCGCGATCAGGATGATCGACCAGAGCGGGGCGTACGGCAGGAACAGGAACTGGAGGACCAGGCTCAGCGCGGCCAGCGCGATGCCGGCGGCGCGGGCCCAGGCGGCGCCCTTGAGCAGGCCCCAACCCGTGACGGCCGCCACGACGCCCACGATCAGCAGGATCCAGCCCCACCCGGTGAGGTTGATCTTGTAGACGTAGTCGCCGATCCGGGTGTACACGTCGTCCTCGGCGATCGCGGCGATGCCCTGGAAAACGGCGAGGAGGCCGTTCACCAGCATCAGCACACCCGCGAAGACGACCCCGCCGGCCGCCCAGCCGGCCTCACCCGCCGGGTGGCCACCGCCCGGTCCGGCCATGTGGTACCCCGTGCCCTGGTGGGACGGGTCCCACACGGGCGACTCCTGGGGACTGGCATCGGGATCCCGGGTCGGGTGGGACTGCGACGGCTGCTCGCTCATGGCGTACCCCGCTCTTCTCGCTGCTCCCGCGCCGGGCGGTTCCGTCGCGGGCGGTTCTCCCTCGACCATCGGCGCGACGGCGGGCCGTCACCACGAGGGGTGGGCCGTCCGGGTGAACCGGGGTGCGGGGGGCGGCGTGGCGTCTTTCACTGGAGTCGGCCCCCGGTAGGGGCCGGACCCGACCGGACGCCACAGGAGGTAGATCCCCATGGCAGCTCACCGAATACGCGGGGCGGGCGCAGCCGCGCCGACGGCAGCGGCGGTGGCGGTGGCGTGCGCCGTCCTGCTGTCCGCCACGCTGTCCGGCTGCACGGACGACACCAACCCGTCGTCCGTGACCAGCCGCGCGGCCTCCGCCGCCCAATCGGTCGGCAGCCAGGCCGCGTCCGCCTTCGCGTCGGCAACGGCGGAGGCCGGCCGCAAGCTGGACTCCATCAAGGGCGGCGTCGAGGCCAAGGACGACGTGAAGCTCGGCGCCCCCACCGTCGCCGGCAACCGCACCACGGTGCAGGTGACCGCCACCAACTCCGCCGACTCGGCGAAGTCCTTCGCCGTCCAGGTCGACTTCAACGACCCCGACGGCACCTGGCGGGACACGGTCCTCGTCACCGTCGCGGACGTACCGGCGGGCGGGAAGAAGACGGCCACGGCCCGCAGCACCCACCAGCTGCCGGGCAACGTACGGGCGGAGGTGCCGCGGGCGGTGCGCTACTGAGGGTGGGGCGGGGGTGGTGCGGTCAAGTCGCGGTCGTCGAAGATGTCCTCCGCCTTCTCCGCACGCATGGCCCGGTCCTGCCACAGGGCGAGTCGGTCGGGGTCGTAGCAGGACTCCACCCTCTCGCGCACCGCGTCGGAGACCGGAATGCCACGGAAGCCGAGAATCCAGACGACCCCCTCCGCCCGCACCTCGATAAGGCCTTCCTTGAAGCCTTCCTCATACGCTTGCCTGAAGGCTTGCTCGCGGATCTTCTCGGCCAGCGGGTGCCGCCAGTCGTTCTGCATCGGCATCAGCTGGGGTCCTCGACGAAGATGTCCTCAGCCTTCTCCACGTGCAAGGCCCGCTTCTGCCACAGGGCGAGTCGGTCGAGGTCGGAGCAGGACTCCACTCGCGCGCGGACGGCGTCGGAGACGGGGACGCCACGGAAACCGAGAATCCGCACGACCGTATCCGCCCTCTCCTGAACACGGACTTCCTCGCGCCCCTCCACTCGCCCCTCCTCGCGCACCTGCTCGGCGAGCGGGTGCCGCCAGAAGTACTGGATCGCCGTCATCAGGTCCCTCCACATCTGCCGGGCCTGGTCGTCCGCCAGGCACGAGTCGACGAACTGCACGAAGACCGCGGCGGTGTCGCGGTCGATGGTCCGCAGGGCTGCCGCCAAGGAGTCCAGTATGGCGGGGGCCTGCCGTCCCCGGCCGTGTGTCATGGCCGAGAGCACCGCGAGTGGTACGTCCTGTCCGGCCTCCCGCTCGTCCGCGATCACCGGCACGTTGTCCGGGCCGAGGACGAACGGGCGCACCGTCAGCGACGGACATCCGGCCACCCCGAGGTGAATGGGCTCCGACGCCCAGCGCGCCGTCGCGCTGTTCTGCGTGACGACGATGAGCACCGGCTCACAGCGGTACTTCTCGTACAGGTAGCTGAGGTAGTACGGCCAGCTGCCGCGCTTCCTCTCGTCCGGCTTCCCCTGCGACTCCACGACCAGCAGGTACGTGCCCTCACCGGTCTCCGCCCGCAGCAGCGTGTCCACGCGGCGTTCGACCGGTTCGATCTCGGTGAGGTCCACGTTCATCGCCGCGAAGTCGTACGGGTCGGGGAACGGGACCTGCAACACCTTCTGGAGGGCACGGGTCAGCAGCGCGGGGTCCTTCTGGAAGATGCGGTGCATGGCCTCGTGCGACGAGCCGACCATCGGCTCTCCTTTCTGTCCGACGTGATCAACGAGCTACGCGGTGGCCAGGTCACACCACACGTACTTGCCGCGATGCCCGAGGCGGGACAGCGGCTGCCAGCCCCAGACGTCCGCGCAGGCCCGGACCAGGGCCAGGCCCCGGCCGTCCTCGGCGTCGTCGGCGAGGTCGTCGAGCTTCGCGGGCGGGTCCGGTGGCTCGGGGTCGGCGTCCCAGGCCCCGACGCGCAGGACGCCGTCGGCGTAGCGGATGCGGAGGGCGGCGGGGCCACTGGTGTGCCGCACGGCGTTGGCGAGCAACTCGCTCGCGATCAGCTCGGCGGTGTCGGTGAGGTGGGCGAGGCCGTGGAGGGCGAGGATCAGGCGCAGGGTGCGGCGCGAAACGGGGACGGCTCTCGGGTCGTTGGGGATGTAGAGGGAGTACTCCCAGGGAGTGGGGGCCGTGGCGGTTTCGGACATGCGTCAGCTCCGTTCGTGAGGGGGTGAGGGAGGGAACGAGGGCGCGGTGGCAATGCCGCAGCCGCCATGGCAGGACGGAGCAGTGCGCTTCCGCAGAGTGATTCTTACGTCACTGACGGTAGATCTAAATTTAGAGATGCCGCAAGCCGGTCGCGTAATCTGACTCCGAACGAGTTGCGCCTACGCGCGCGTTGAACCGAGGAGCAGTCGAGACCCGTGAGGCGCGAACCAACGGCACGTCAGATGCGACTGGCGACTGAACTGCGCAGACTGCGCGAGGCGGCCGGCCTCAACGCCCGTCAGGCCGCGGCGCTGCTCGGAGTGAGTCCCGCCCAGATCACTCACATCGAGTCGGGACTCGCGGGCGTGAGCGAGAAGCGACTCCGCCGTCTCGCATCTCACTACGCCTGCACGGACGACGAGTTCGTCGACGCCCTGGTCGCGATGGCTACCGACCGGACGCGTGGTTGGTGGGAGGAGTACCGGGGGCTGCTGCCGACATCGTTCCTGGACCTGTCAGAGCTGGATCACCATGCGACGTTCCAGCGTGAAGTGGCCATCCTTTACGTGCCCGGCCTGTTGCAGACGGAGGCTTACGCTCGCGCCGTCTTCTCGGCTCGAGTCCCTGAACTCACGCAGGAGGAACTTGAGGTGCGCGTCGAGCACCGAAAGGCCCGCCAAGTGGCCGTCGACGGGCCCTGTCCCCGCCCGTACGAGGTCGTGTTGCATGAGGCGGCGCTACGCATCAGGGTGAGCGATCGTACCGCCTCACGGGATCAGCTCCTCCGGCTGCTGGAGCTGTCCGAGAGGGACCACATCACCCTGCGCGTCATCCCTTTCGACCTCGACAACTTCGGCAGAGCGGCCAGCGCCATGACCTACGTGGGCGGTCCCGTCCCCAAGCTGGACACGGTTGTCCGTGACGTACCCCATGGCTCGGCCTTCATCAACTCAGAGGCTCAGCTGAGCGTCTGTCGCACGCGCTTCCGTAAAGTGGAGTCTGTATCGCTCGAACCCGACAGATCACGTGACTTCATGCACAGGATGGCGAAGGAACTGTGAGGCGCATGCCATGACCAGTCCAGAGAACTGGCAGAAGTCGTCCTACTCCGGCCCGGACGACGGCAACAACTGCCTCGAACTCGCCTCCACCCCCACCACCCTCCACCTCCGCGAGTCCGACGACCCCGCCACCGTCCTCACCACCACCCGCACCCCGCTCGATCACCTGCTCAACGCGGTACGCTCCAGGGCCGTTTGAGGACCAGCCCGCCAGGAGCGACCGTCGACATGATCTCCCTGCGCGAAGTGCGTGACAGTGACCTGCCCGTCTTCTGGGAGCACCTGTCCGACCCCGCGGCACAGCACGTGGCCGCCGTGACCAGGAAGTACCACTACGACCGGGAGCAGTTCGACGGCTACTGGGCGAGGATCCGCACCAACCCGGACATCGTGATCCGCACGGTGCTCGCCGACGACGAGGTGGTCGGCCACGCCTCGGTGTACGGGCCGCCGGACGAGCGCTCGGTCACGTACTGGATCGACCGGTCCCACTGGGGGCGCGGCATCGCCACGGCGGCGCTGACCGCGCTGGTCGGTCTGGTCGGCACCCGGCCGCTGCACGCCCGCGCGGCGGCCGACAACGCCGGTTCGATCCGGGTGCTGGAGAAGTGCGGCTTCGTCGTCACCGGGCGGGACAGGGGCTTCGCCCAGGCTCGCGGCGGCGAGATCGACGAGGTCGTCCTCCTCCTGAACTGAGACGGGCTGTGAACTCTCCTGACGCTGAGGCCGAGGAGGCGGGCACGGCCTGTCTGCTCGGTCTCGTCCGTTCACTCGTCACCACGCACGTGTCGTGGAAACCGCTGTTCATCGGTGCGGTCATCACGGACGGCGAACGTATTCGCCTCTATTTCCGTTCGCCCGAGCGGGACCGTACGTACGGTGTGGACGTGAAAATCAGCAATACCGGACCCGGGCTGCTCGGCGCTCTGGTGTCCCCGGCCTTCCTGGCGAACAAGCATCTGCACCGGCCTTCCGACGATCCGCACTGTGACGTGGTCGTGGATCTCACCGAATACTGAGCCTTCTGCATGGCCACCGATCGGGTGACGCCGACGAGGTGGCCGTCAACACATCGCCGTCAACCCCGCTCCGTCACCACGTCCCCCACCGCCACCTCCCCCTCCCGCGCCACCGTGAAGTACGCCCCGAACGCCACGCCCTCCGGCTCGCGCCGGTAGGTGGACAGGGTGCGGAGGGGTTCCGGGCCCGCACGGCGGCCCGTCTCCTGGTCGACCATGGTGACGGCGCAGCGGATCGTGCGTTCGGTGAAGGTCAGTTCCGTGCCGGCGATGGACAGGTGGGCGGTGGTGTCCTCGGTGTGGGGGGCGGTCCAGCCGTCGATGACAAGGTTGGGGCGGAAGCGGTTCATGGGGAGGGGTGGGGCGCCGCGCTCGTGGAGTTTCCGGTTCAGGTGGTTGAGGCTGGCGCGGGAGACGACGTGCAGGCGGTTCATGTTCCCGGTCCCGCCGTCGCCGTCGGCGTCCGGGCGGTCGCGGCGGAGCCGGGTGGGGCGGCCCAGGAGCCGGGTCAGCCAGCGTGCCGCCGCCTCCTCCTCCTGCCCGTCCTTCTCCGCGTCGTGCAGGCGCAGTGGCTCGTGGCCGGGGGCGCGCAGGGTCAGGGTGCCGGTCGCCGGGTCGTGCTCGGGGGTGATCAGGGCCAGCGCCGGGTCGCCCCACTGCCAGCGCGGCTCCCCGGCCTCGTCGACGATCACGTACGCGCGGTCGTGGGCGAGGCCGGCGGAGGTGAGCCGGGCCCGGGGGAGCGGTATGCCGGCGCAGCCCTTCACCGGGTAGTAGGTGAGTTCCGTGACCCTCGCCGTCGTCATGGGCGACGCCCCCTCGGTTCCGTCGGCCGAAATTCCCGCGCGGACCGGTGAATTCCCGCGGCTCCGCGTCCGTACTCCTGTGTGTACGGCCCCGCCGAGCACGGTGTTCGCGTGGCGGGCATCCCCGACCGGGCAGGAGGAACGGTGCGCTTTTCGCGGAACACGGTGGGAACCGCCTTCGTGGGCGGCGCTCTCAGCCTGACCCTCGTGGCCCTCGCCTATCCGTCGATGCTGGGGCTGGACACGGTGTCCACCTCGAACGACCGGATCATCGCCAACACCCAGTGGGGCCCGCTGACGGAGGGCGACCGGGACTTCGTGGTCAAGGTGCGGGCGGCCGGGCTGTGGGAGTACCCGCTCGGAGTGATCGGGTTGCAGAAGGGGCAGAGCGCGGCGGTCAAGACCGCCAGCGAGCACCTGGTCGACGGGCACGCGGCGCTCGACACGACCTGCCGCAAGATCGCGCCGATGCTGAACATCACCCTGCCCAACGTGGCCAGCCCGCAGCAGGTCGGCTTCGTCAACCAGATCAACGCGAAGACCGGCAAGGACTTCGACGTCGAGTTCGCCAACATCCTGCGCCAGACGCACGGCTCCATCTTCAACACCGTCGCGAAGATCCGCTCCACCACCAAGAACTCGCTGGTGCGGGCGCTGGCCGACCAGGCCAACGACACCGTCCTCGACCACATCACGGTGATGGAGAAGACCGGCCTGGTCGACTTCGACCAGTCGCTGTTCCAGCAGACCAGCCCGCCGAAGCTGCCCGCGTCGGACCTCACCCCGCCGCCCCCGGCCGCCGGCCAGCCGACCGTCGTCCTCACACCGCCGCCGACCGCCACGTCCACCCCCGTGGACATCGACGCCGCGGCCGTGGTGGGCGGGGCCACCCCGGCGCCGACGCCGACGCCGACGGCCGGGTAGGGCCCCTCGCCTGTTACGCCAGCCAGACCGTCGTGTCCGGTGCGAGCCGCCCGTCGCCGTCCAGGGGCCCGCTGCTCAGCAGCACCTCCCCGGGCGGCAACGGCACCGGCGCGTCCGACAGGTTGGCGACGCACCGCCAGCCGTCGGAGCGGGTGAAGGCGAGCACGCCGGGCGGGGTGCCGTCCGCCCAGACCAGTTCCTCGCCGTCCAGCAGCTTGCGGCGCAGCCGCAGGGCCGTGCGGTAGAACTCCAGGGTGGAGCCCTCCGCGCCGTCCTGCGCCGCGACGGCGTACCGCGCGAACGACGACGGCTGCGGCAGCCACGCCCCGCCCGCGCCGAAGCCGTACGACGGACCGGACGTCGTCCACGGCAGCGGCACCCGGCAGCCGTCACGGCCCTTGCGGACCCGGCCCGACTGCTCCCACAGGGGGTCCTGGAGGACCTCCACGGGCAGCCCGGCGACCTCCGGCAGCCCCAGTTCCTCACCCTGGTAGAGGTACGACGATCCCGGCAGCGCCAGCATCAGCAGGGTGGCCGCGCGGGCGCGGCGCAGGCCGGCCTCCTCGTCGACGGGCGGGGCGTGACCGGCGGACAGCAGCCAGGCGTTCGTGTCCGTGCCCGGCGGGAGCACCAGACGGGAGGCGTGCCGGACGACGTCGTGGTTGGAGAGCACCCAGGTCGCGGAGGCGCCCACGGCGCGGGCGGTGGCGAGGGAGGACGTGATGACCTCGCGGACCGCCGCCGCGTCCCACGACGCTTGCAGGTACTCGAAGTTGAAGGCCTGGTTCAGTTCGTCGGGGCGGGCGTACAGGGCGCGGCGGGCGCCCGGGACCCAGGCCTCGGCGACCGCCGTGCGGGGCGGCGTGTAGGCGTCCAGGACGCGCCGCCAGTCCCGGTAGACGTCGTGGACCTCGTCGCGGTCGTAGAAGGGGTGGGTGCCCGGCTCCATCCCCTCCAGCGCGTCCTCCGCGCTCAGCGCGGGCGCCCCCAGGTCGCGCAGCGGCTCGCGCAGGTCCTTGACGAGGGCGTGGGCCACGTCCACGCGGAAGCCGTCGACGCCCCGGTCGGACCAGAAGCGCAGGGTGGTGCGGAAGTCCTCGCGGACCTCCTCGTGACCCCAGTCGAGGTCGGGCTGCTCGCGCGCGAAGAGGTGCAGGTACCACTGGCCGTCGGGCACGCGCTGCCAGGCGCTGCCGCCGAAGACGGACTGCCAGTCGGTGGGCGGGAGTTCACCGTGCTCGCCCCGCCCGTCGCGGAAGACGTAGCGGGCGCGGGCGGGTGAGCCGGGGCCGGCGGCCAGCGCCTCCTGGAACCAGACGTGCCGGTGGGAGGTGTGGTTGGGGACGACGTCGACGATCACCTTCAGACCGAGCCGGTGCGCCTCGGCGACCAGCGCGTCGAAGTCGTCGAGCGTGCCCAGGCGCGGGTCGACGTCCCGGTAGTCGATGACGTCGTAGCCGCCGTCGGCCAGTTCGGAAGGGTAGAAGGGGCTCAGCCAGAGCGCGTCGACGCCCAGCGCCCCCAGGTGCGCTAAGCGTTCGGTGACGCCCCTGATGTCCCCGAGCCCGTCGCCGTCGGCGTCGGCGAAGCTGCGCGGGTACACCTGGTAGACGACGGCCTGGCGCCACCAGTCGGGGTTGCGGGAGGACAGGTCGGCCATGGGATCGGCCACGGGAGCTGTGTCGTAGTCGGTCACGCACAGAAGCCTGTCCACTTCGCCGGGAAGGACAACGTCCGCGCCGCCGCGCGCGCCCTCCCGGCGCTGCCGTGCGCACCCCCTGCGCGGGGGGCGTGGGGAGCGCGGGGGCGCGGGGCGTGGTGGGTCCGTCGTCGGGTGCGGGTCGTGGTGGGTTGCTCGCGCAGTTCCCCGCGCCCCTGGGTGGGGCGGGCGGGCGCCTGCTGTGGGGTGCGGGAGCGCGGGGGCGCGGGGGTCCGTCGTCGGGTGCGGGTCGTGGTGGGTTGCTCGCGCAGTTCCCCGCGCCCCTGGGTGGGGCGGGCGGGCGCCTGCTGTGGGGTGCGGGGCGCCTCCGGGAGGCGGCGGGGAGGCGGTGGGCCTACGGCTTCTCCACCGTCGTCAGCCACAGGCTCACGTACCGCTCCACGTCCACCCCCAACGCCACGTCCACCAGCCGCTGTTCGCGGGCGCCCTCGTGGATCTCGGCCTCGCCCGGCCGCGGGCGGCGGTCGACGACCGTCTGGCCGCGGGTCGGGCCGGGCGCCAGCGACACCTCGACCGGCAGCGGCTCGGTGGTCAGGCCCGCCGGGTCGGCGACCGCGCAGACCGCGCCCGCGTCCCCCAGGCCGCCCGTGGGCGTGGGGTCGCCGGACGTCGCCGGGTCGCGGTGGGCGAGGAGTTCCCCCGCCAGCCGCAGCCGGGGCTCCGCGCTCGCGCGCAGCCGCTGGACGTCCGCCGCCGGGACCAGGACCTGCCGGAACACGTCCAGGCCGTACATGGTGAGCGGCACCCCGGCGGTGAGCAGGATCGCCGCGGCCTCCGGGTCGTGCCACACGTTGAACTCCGCGACCGGCGTGGCGTTCCCGGTCGCCACCGCGCCGCCCATGAACACGATCCGCTCGATGTTGCGCACCACCTCCGGGTGCGTACGCAGCAGCAGGGCGATGTTGGTGAGCGGCGCGGTGGGGATCAGCGTGACCGGACGCGGCGAGGCGAGGATCTCGCGGCGCAGCAGCGTCACCGCGTCCACGTCGACCGGGACCCGCGTCGGCGCGGGCAGCCCGAGGTCGCCCATCCCGTCCTGCCCGTGCACGTGCCGGGCGGTGCGGACCGGCTCGATCAGCGGACGCTCGGCGCCCCGGGCGACCGGGATGTCGCCCGCGCCCGCCTGCTCCAGCACGGTCAGCGTGTTGCGCACCACCCCGTCCACGTCGGTGTTCCCGGCGACGCAGGTCACCGCCCGCACATCCAGACCGGGGTGCCGTACGGCGAACAGCAGGGCCAGGGCGTCGTCGACGCCCGTGTCACAGTCGATGATCACCGGGATGGGGTGGTGACGGGTCACGGCGGTGCTCCTCCCACATCGGGGTCGGGGTCGGGGTCGGGCTCGGGCGCGGGGTCGGGGTCGGGGTCGGGGGCGAGCTCGGGGTTCGGCGTTACGTCAGTGACCTTACGCAGCCGCCCACAGTTCCGGCCCGCGCGCCGCGACCCGGCCGGTGATCCGGCGCAGCACCTCGTCCACCGGCAGTGCCCCCGGCCGGCGCCCGTCCCGCAGCCGTACGGCGACCAGTCCGCCGTCGGCCTCCCGCTCGCCGAGCACCGCCTGGTACGGCACCCGGCGCACCGCCCGGATCCGGGCGCCGAGGGTGCCCTCGCGGGGGCCGTGGACCTCCGCCCGCAGCCCGCGCGCCACCGCCTCCCGCACCACCGCGTGCGCCCGCTCCTCCTGGGCCCGCGCCACCGGCAGCACGGCCAGCTGCACGGGCGCCAGCCACGCCGGGAACGCGCCGCCGTGCGCCTCGATCAGATGGGCCACGGCCCGCTCCACACTGCCGATGACGCTCCGGTGGACCATGACCGGCCGGTGTTTCGCGCCGTCGGCGCCGATGTAGTGCAGGCCGAAGCGCTCGGGCTGGTGGAAGTCGATCTGAACGGTGGACAGGGTGGCCTCGCGGCCCGCCGGATCGGTGATCTGCACGTCGATCTTGGGGCCGTAGAAGGCGGCCTCCCCCTCGGCCGCCTCGTACTCCAGGCCCGAGGTGTCCAGCACCTCCCGCAGCAGCGCGGTCGCCCGCCGCCACAGCTCCGGGTCGGCCACGTACTTGCCGCCCCCGCCGGGCAGGGAGAGACGGTGCCGGGAGGCGCGGATGCCGAGGTCGGCGTAGGCGCGGGCGATCAGGGCGAGCGCCGCGCGGGCCTCCTCCACCGCCTGCTCCGGGGTGCAGAAGACGTGCGCGTCGTTGAGGGTGATGGCCCGCACGCGGGTCAGACCCCCGAGGACGCCGGACAGCTCCGCGCGGTACATCCCGCCCAGCTCGGCGATCCGGAGCGGGAGGTCCCGGTGGCTGCGGGAGCGGGAGCGGTAGATCAGGGCGTGGTGGGGGCAGAGGCCGGGCCGCAGCACGACCTGCTCCGAGCCCAGCTCCATGGGCGGGAACATGTCGTCGCGGTAGTGGTCCCAGTGACCCGAGATCTCGTACAGGTCGCGCTTGCCGAGGACCGGCGAGTACACGTGCCGGTAGCCGGCCGCCCGCTCCAGCTCCCGGACGTACTCCTCCAGGGTGTGGCGGACGACCGCGCCGTCGGGCAGCCAGTACGGCAGGCCCGCGCCCATGAGGGGATCG
Organism: Streptomyces sp. NPDC003247; assembly: GCF_042888135.1. NCBI lineage: Bacteria > Bacillati > Actinomycetota > Actinomycetes > Kitasatosporales > Streptomycetaceae > Streptomyces > Streptomyces sp. NPDC003247. The sequence goes on along the minus strand of NZ_JBIAPF010000007.1, from coordinate 374,042 downwards.
GTGTCGAACAGGTCGAGCTCACGGCCGAGCCGGCGGTGGTCGTGCATGGCTGCTCCTCCTCGGGAACCAGGAGGGACGAGCACCCACGACGAAGCCCCGGGGCACTCGCCCCGGGGCTTCGGACATCCAGTGGTCAGCGCGCCGGGACACTCTCCGGCGTCGTCGTGGCGGTGGCGGACGGAAGGGCGCGCTTCATGGGGGGAACGTAGCAAGGGGGGCGGGGAGGGGGCGACGGGTTTTCGGGCGGGCGGCGCGGGGGGGGCGGGCAGGGGACGCGCCCGGTTTCCGGGTACTCCCCGACGGCAGCGGACTCCCCCGGCTCCCGAGCGGCCTTCCGGGGGTGGCGCATTCCCCCGGCTCCCGAGCAGCCTTCCGGGGGTGGCGAACTCCCCAGGCTCCCGGACACCCCCCGGACGGCGGCGGATTCTCCCGGCTCCCGGGCGGCCTTCCGGCGGCGACGCCTCCCGCCCGCCCGCGTTCACCCGTCCGCACCGGGTCCCGTCATCCGGACGGCTCCGCCGCGTGGTCGGGCCGCCTGCTTGATGGTGCCGTGAAGAGGAGGCAGCCCTGCTGACCGCCGGCCGGGTGGCCGTCGGCCCGGCCGGGTGGCCGCACGCCCGGCCCGGCCGACGGCCGACGGCCGTCCAGCAGACCGCCCTTCCCCGGCCCCCGGCACACCGCCCTTCCCCCGGCAGACCGCCGTTCCTCCAGGAGGCACGCCCCGATGACCCGCCGTATGCTCCTCGCCTCCGCCCTCTCCGTCACCGGGCTGCTGCTCACCGCCAGCGCCTGCGCCACCCTCGGCCTGGAGCACCCCCCGACCGCGCGGCAGCCGCTCCCCACCGTGGAGAAGCCGTCGGGCAAGCCCTCCGCGCCCGCGAACGTCCCCGTCCTCACCGAGGACCAGGCGCACGCCGCGCTGATCACCGACACCGACCTCGGCGCGCCCTGGACCCCGACGCGCGGCACCGCCGCCTGGCGGGACGGCATGCTCAAGGCGACCACGCCGACCGCGGACTGCCAGAAACTGCTCGACGGCCTGTACACCGACGAGCTGCTCGGGGGCCCCGCCCGCGCCGTCGTCGCCCTCGACGACCCGGACAGCGAGGCCCAGCTGCGCTACCAGCTCGGCGGCCTGCGCCCGGCGGAGGCGGACCGGGTCCTGGCCTGGCTGCGGACGCTGCCCGAGAAGTGCGCGCGGTTCACGGCGACGGCACCGGACGGCACCGTGCTCGACGTGTCGGTCAGGGAGCTGCGCCTGCCGGCGGTCGGCGACGCCCGGCAGGGCCTGCGGGTGACGCTGACCGACTGGAGCACCGACGGCGACCCGGTCTCCCTCGACCTCGACGTCGCCGTCGTCCGCGCCGGCCAGGACACCTTCGCCCTCACCAACGGCAGCCTCAACGACGTGCCGAACGAGGCCACGCAGGCCGCCGTGCAACTGGGCGTGCGGCGGCTGACGGAGGTCAGGAAGCTGGGCCGGGCGCAGGTGTGAGGCGCGGACCCGGTGGGCCCCGTCAGTCCGCGTCGAAGCGGGTCGAACGGGCGACGACGTCGTGCGCCATGTCGAGGACCGTGCGGCCCTCCGCGAACGCGTGGGCGCGCAGGAGGTCCAGCGCCTCGTCGGCGGGGACCCCGCGCTGGGCCATGACCATGCCGACGGCCTGGTACACCTCGTCGTGGCCGGTCGCCAGGGGGCTCAGCCAGAGGCCGTCGCCGAGCCGGCCCGCCTCCTCCCCGCGGGGCAGCGCCATCAGCGCGACCGTGACGACGTCGGCCACATAGCGGGCCGTACGGACCTCCTGGGGGTCCAGCTCGCCGGGGGCCTCCCGGTAGAGGTCGAGGGTGCCCACGCACACCGCGCTGTCGCCGAGCGGCAACGCGTACACGGCCCGCACCCCGGCGGCCGCCGCCTGCTGGGCGAACACCGGCCAGCGGCCGGCGTCCCGGCCCGCCGTGAGGTCGGAGGCGAACACGGGCGCGCCGGTGTCCGCGGCCCGCTGGCAGGGGCCGTCCCCCAGCGTGGCCTGCACCTCCATGAGGTGCGCGGCCAGCTCGCTGCTCGCGCTCAGCGGCACGAGCATCCCGTCCCCGCGCAGGGACACGCTCGCGCCGCTCACCGGCAGCAGCCGCACCGCCGCCGCGCACAGCCGCTCGGGAACCTCACCGGGTTCCGCGTCGCGCACCTCCTGGGCGATCACGTCGGTGATCCGCTCCCGGTCCCGATCGCGCACGCCGACCACCTCCGCGTACGCCTGCCGCAGTGACCTCTCCGTCGTCCGGCCGGGTACCCCCCGCCCGTGGCGGAAACCGGCGGGCCTACGCGTCCTCGTACGGATCCGCGGGCTGCTCGATCCGCTGGACCGACACCGCGTCGATGACCGGCGGCCAGGCCTTCTCCGAACCGAGGGTGCCCTTCGGGTGCCAGGTGCCCGTGACCGTGACCCAGGTGTCGACGGTCGGCGCGTCCGCGTCGCGGACCTCGGCCTTGCCGGTGGTGGCGTCGGCGGCGCAGCAGGCGACGGCGAGGCGGGTGACGTACCAGGCGCCGTCGTCGCCGCGCGTGACGAAGCCGGTCAGACGGACCGTACGGCCCTTCAGCGAGCGGTCACTGTCGTAGATCGCGCGGGAGCTGAACTCGGAGAGGGTGAGGTCCAGCGGGTCCCCGGCCGGGAGCGCCGGGAAGGTCCCGACGCCCTGCGCGGCCTGCTGCGCGGCCTCCCGCTCGGCGCTGTAGGAGCCGAGGGCCGGCGGCGGGAAGAGGAGGAGGGCCAGGGCGGGGAGCGTGAGGAGCCAGGCGAGACGGGGGCCGGCGGGGTGATGGGCGTGGCCGTGACCGTGGCCGTCGTCCTCGTGACCGTCCTCGTCGTGGCCGTGGTCCGCGTGACCGCCGTCCTCGTCGTGACCGCCGTTTTCGTCGTGACCGCCGTCCTCGTCGTGGCCGCCGTCTTCCCCGTGACCGTCGTCTTCCCCGTGACCGTCCGCCGTGCGGCCGCGGAGTACCGCCGTCACCAGTCCCAGCAGGACGAGCGCCGCCCCGGAGACGATCAGGTAGGGCCGCAGCCCCGCCTGCACGTAGCGCAGGTACAGCTCGCTGAAGAGCGCGATGCGCAGGACCGCCCCGCCCGTCAGCAGGAGCAGCACCGCCGGTCCGTACCGCCGCATCACAGCAGCCACCACCCCACGAGCACACTGGCGGCCACGGCCACCACCCAGGTCACGGACGCGAACCGCACCGCGAAGGCGCGGCCGAAGGTACCGGCCTGGAGAGCGATCAGTTTCAGGTCGACCATCGGCCCGACCACCATGAACGCCAGCCGCGCGGTCGCCGGGAAGGCACTCAGCGAGGCGGCGACGAAGGCGTCGGCCTCGCTGCACACGCACAGCACCACCGCCAGCAGCGCCAGCAGCAGCACCGACAGCCACGGCGAGCCGGTGAACAGGTCCAGCACGGAGCGCGGGACGGCGATGTTGAAGGTCGCCGCGGCCGCCGCGCCCAGCACGAGGAAGCCGCCGGCGTGCAGGAAGTCGTGCTGGAGTCCGATGAGGAAGGCGCGGGCGCCGGTGGCGTGCGCGGCGGGCCGGCGCGGCAGGCGCAGCCACTTCTCCTGGCCGAACCGCGCCCACAGCCAGCCCATCACCACGGCGGTGCCGAGCGACGCGACCAGCCGGGCCAGGACCATCATCGGCTGCCCCGGGAAGGCGATCGAGGTCGCGACGAGCACGACGGGGTTGATCGCGGGCGCCGAGAGCAGGAAGGCGAGGGCCGCCGCCGGGGCGACCCCGCGCCGCATCAGGCTCCCGGCCACCGGCACGGACGCGCACTCGCAGCCCGGCAGGACGACCCCGGCGACCCCGGCGACCGGCACGGCGAACGCCGGCCGGCGCGGCAGCAGCCGTCGGAGCACCCGCTCCGGCACGAACGCGCCGATCGCCGCCGAGACGACCGTACCGAGGAGGAGGAACGGCACGCCCTGGACGGCGATGGCCGTGAAGACCGTCCACCAGGCGGCCACGGGCGGGGTGTACAGGTCGAGCGCGAGCGTCGGGCCGAGCACGGCCACGACGGTGGCGACGGCGAGCAGCGCGGTGCCCCCGAGGACGGCGTACACCAGCACGCGCACGCCGAGGCGCAGCCCGTCGGCCACTGTTCGTTCGTTCTGCACTCTCCGGTCCCGCCCGTCGTCGTCGCGGGCACGCTAACCACGACGACTGTGCGGACCCTCGGGATCACCGAAGAGAAACCTGTGCACACCGCACATCTGCTACGGCAGCGGACGTGCGGGTATCCGCCCCAGGGGCGCGGGGAACTGCGCGAACAACCCACCACGACCCGCACCCGGCAACGGCCCCGCCCGGGGCGAGCGCCGTCCGGCTACAGCGGCGGCTGGGCCGGGGCCGGCCCCAGGGTGGTCGTCCCCGGCGCCGTACGGTGGCCCAGCCCCGTCCGGTACGCGTCGAGGGCGGCCTCCACCCGCCCCGTGCGCCGCAGCAGGTCACCGAGGAGCCGGCACAGGTCGGCGAGGTCACCGGCGGCCCCGGCCCGCTCCAGCAGGCTCAGGGCGCGGACGTAGTGCTCCTCGGCGGTCTCCGTGTCACGGGCGTCCTCGGCGATGATGCCCAGCAGCCGGTGCGCGCCCGCCGCGTGCACGGCCCCGCGCTCGGAGGACAGGTCCCCGAGGACACCGTGCAGCAGCGCGGCCGCCTCCTGCGACCTGCCCCGGCGGTGCAGGACGTCGGCCAGCTCGACGGCGACCTGGCTGCTGTAGAGGGCGGCGCGCTGCGCGGAGAGCATCGCCTGCGCCTGCCTCAGCTCGTCCTCGGCCCGCTCCAGCTCGCCGTTCTGGGCGCAGACGTAGCCGCGCATCCAGTGGCAGTTGGCGAGCTCGGTGCGCAGCTGGAGCTGCCGGTAGAGCTCGGCGGCCTTGGCGAGGGAGGCGTCGGCCTCGGCGACGCGGCCCTCGGCGAGGAGGGTGCGGGCGACGGAGCGGTGCATACGGGCCACGAGGGCCGGATCGCCGACCTTCGGCGCGAGGGCGAGGGCGAACTCGGCGGCCTGCGCGGCACGGGCGTGGGCGCCCATGTCCATGTAGGGGCCGATGACGGAGGCGTAGAGCAGCAGGAGGGCGTCGGGGTCGTGCAGGCCGCCCCGGTTGAGCTCGTCGAGGGTGGATTCCAGCAGGTACACGGCGTAGCGGAGTTCCCCGGCGAGGTAGTGGGCCACGGCCCGGCCGCGCAGGGCCGGCACCCGCGCGGTGAGGGGCGCCCCGGCCAGGCACGTCTCCGCCCGCTCGAAGAACCCCCGGGCCGTCTCCAGGTCCCCCGCCTCGATGCCGCACTCGCCGAGCCCGAGCAGGGCGGTGGCCCGCTCCTCGACGAGCGCGTGCTCCTCGGTCTCCGCGAGCAGCCCCGCGTACTGCCGGGCCGCCTCCTCCGCCTCCCCGGTGGCGAGGACGCGCTGGGCCTCGGTGAGGCGGAGCCTCAGGTCGGTGACGAGCCGGGCCGGCCGCCCGGTCGCCAGTTCGTCGAAGTCCACCCCGAGCCGCTCGGCGATGTGCCTGAGCGCGTCGTCGGAGGGGCGCACCCGGCCCGCCTCCAGCGTCGAGACGTAGGCAGGGGTGTAGGTCGGCTCGGCCAACTGCCGCTGCGTCAGCCGGCGTTCGACCCGCAGCCGCTGCACCCGGCGTCCGATGACCTCCGGTTCGTCCCGCTCGCGCACGCCCCGACTCCCCCCAACTCCCCCTAGGGCCCTTGCCGTTGGGCTCGCCCAGCCCCTAGGTTAAACATCGAATTAACCATGCTTAATACACGGTTGACACCAGCAGCCGTGGCAGGAATCGCTTTTTTGCCCGCCGAAGAAGCCGACGTTGCGAGGTTGCCGTGCCCGGACGCACATCCGCACCCTACGGCCGCTCCTCCGGTCGGTACGCCAGGGCCCTGGCCGCGGCCGTCGTCGCCGTGGCGGCCCTCGTCACCGCGGCCAACGCGATCCCGGCCCAGGCGACGTCCGACCGCCCGGTCCCCTCGGCGGCGGTGGAGGACGGGGTGCGGGGGGCGGAGTGACGGGCGGCCGGAACGTCGGGTCCTCCGCCTGACCGGAGGCCTGCTCAGCCTCAGCCCTGGGTCTGCAACTGGTGCAGGTGCTGGCGGACGTGGTCCAGGGCGCCCTCGCGGCGGCCCGGGACGCGGCCGCGCAGGTCGGCGAGGTCCGGGCCCAGTTCCCTGGCCCGGTCGGCGTCCGGGATCCGGCCCCACTGGTGGTGCGCCCGGTCCACGGCCGCCTCCACCGCGGGCGCGTCGGCCGGCTGCCCGGCGGCCAGCCGCGCGCTCGCGACCGCCATCCACGTACGGCAGCTGCGCTCCGCGTCCCCCGCGAACATCGCCAGGTCCGCCCGCACCTCGGCCCAGTGCAGCGCCTCCTCCGAACCGGGCCCGTGCGCGGCCGCGGCGGCCCGCTCGCAGCGGGCGGCGAGCGCGTCGGCGTCCGCGTGCTGCCCGGACTGGACGGCGGTGGTGATCGCGGCGTGGGGGTCGTCGTCGGGCGCCGCGTCGTCCGGGGTGACGTCCGACCCGGTGCCCTGCGGGGTGTCCGGCGCGGCATCCGGCGCGGTGCCCTCCGGAACGTGCGGCGCGGCATCCGGCGCGGTGCCCTCCGGAACGTGCGGCGCGGCGTCCGGCTCGGTGCCCAGCGCGGCGTCCGGCTCGATGCCCTCCGGAACGTGCGGCGCGGCGTCCGGCTCGGTGCCCAGCGCGGCGTCCGGCTCGGTGCCCAGCGCGGCGTCCGGCTCGATGCCCTGCGGGACGTCCGGCTCGGTGCCCTGTGGGCCGTCCTGCGCGGTGCCCTGTGGGCCGTCCTGCGCGCCCTCCGGCGTCCGGGTGGTGCCGGTGACCGCCGGGACCGCCGGGGCCGGTACGGGAAGCGCGGAGGCGGGCTCGGGGGCCGCCGGGACGGGTGCCGTGGGAGGGGCGGGGGCGGGGAGCGCGGCGTCGGCGGGGACGGCCGGCGGAGAGCCGGGCGCCGGGAAGCCGGGGAAGGCGGCGGCCGGAGGGGTCTGAGCCGCTACGGCAGGAGAGGCCGGGACCGCGACCGGGACCGCGACCGGGGCCGGGACCGGGGCCGGGACCGGGACAGCACCGCCGGGGAACGGGGAGCCGGGGAAGGGAGCCACGGCGAACGGGGCCGCGGCCGCGGAGGAGGCAGAGGGGGCGGAGGGGGCTCCGGCGGGTCCCACTCCGGACACCACCAGGTCCCCCACCTCCCCCTCCGACGCGATCCGCGCCAACGCCATCTGGTGCAACTGCTCCGCCGGCGGCCGCCCGCCGCTGCGCAGTATCGTCGCGACCGCCCTCATGTACGTCGGCGACGCCACCCGCCGCCGTCCGGGCGGCGGCGCGATCCGCCCGTGCACGGCGACCGACGGCCCGCAGTCCAGGCCCCGCCCCCGCAGCCACTGCCAGGTCTCCGCGTCCGCGTGCAGGTCGACCAGCAGCGTCGTCGCCCCGGCCGGCCGCAGCCGCAGCTCCTCCCGGAACCAGTGCCAGGGGAAGGCCGTGTACCGGACGGTCGCCGGTGTCGTACGGGCCAGCGCGAGATGGGGCAGCCGCTGGCGCCGGTCGAGCTGGAGCTGACCGGCGACGAACACGGTCAGCGGCCCGGGGGCGGCCGCGGCGGCCCGCAGCCGGGTGAGGACGGCCTGCGGTTCGAGCGGATCGGCGAGCTCGACGACGTTCGCGGTGTCGGTGCCGGCCAGCACCGCGGGCGGCACCGCCGCGAGCACGGGAAGCACGGAGGCCGCCTCCACCAGGCATCCCTTGCCCACGGGTGAGGCCGCCAGCAGCAGCACGGTTCCGGGCATCGTCCCTCCCCCTGTCGATCACGTACGGCAGCACCGTAACCGCTGCTGCTGCAAAGGAGGGGCCCAGGTCTGCAAACGTCCCCGTACGGGGCCTTCGTCGGTCTCGGCCCCGCACGCCGTCCGCGAAGATCGGCGCCCGGCCACGGGCGGCAGCGGCGACCGGCCGGCCACGGGCGGCGGCGGGCGACCGGCCGGCCCGCCGCGGGCGGCGACAGGCAACCGGCCGGCCCGGCACGGGCGGCGACAGGCAACCGGCCGACTTGCCACCGCCCGCGCCCAGGTGTGCCCTGGAAACCGGGGGCGAGGAGAGAGGAGTGCTCTCATGGCTCATGCGGCACCCGCACCGAGCGTGCGGCCCCCGTCCGCCGTCACCACCACGACGCCCGACGTCTTCGGCGCGCGGACCCACCTGATCGCGAAGTGGGCGACACCCGTCACCCTCGGGCTGGTCTACGGCTACTGGGCCGCCGCCAACCAGCGCCACGGCGGCCCGGTCACCGGCTGGAACATCCTGTTCGGCTTCGTGACGGCGCTCGTGTTCGTCGGGCTGTACGCCGCCGTACGCGCCCTGGCCTCCCGCATGCGGCGTGAGGTGCACGCCCTGCTGTGGGCGGCGTTCACCGGCTGCGCGGTGGGCTTCCTGATCAGCCAGACCGGCGCGAGCGTGCTGAACTCGGCGGGCATCGCCGTGGCGTGCGCGGCGGGCTGGTTCGGGGTGCTGTTCTACCGCTACTACACGCACGAGGACGCGGAGGGACACCGTATCTTCTGACCCGCGGTCTCCGACCCACGGTCTCCGACCCACGGTCTCCGACCCACGGTCGTCCGACCCGCGAGGACATACGTGGGCCCCGGCGGTTTTTCGCCGGGGCCCACTTCCCTCATCCCTCCACTCACCGGGCCAGTGGGGTCCACTCCCACTCGCCCGACGAGGTACCGGACGTATCAACGGAGGCCTCGCAGACGCCGACGGTCCAGGAGCTCGAGTAACTGAAGGCGTCGGCCAGGGTGGCACTCCAGTCGTGTCCCAGGACCAGGCAGTCGACGCCGTTCGCTCGTGCTTCGGCGGTGGCCCGCGGGGCTGCCGACGCCGTGGTGCCCGCCGCCGTGACGGCGAGGGCTCCACCGGTGAGCAGGACCGCGGCCAGAGCCCGCAGGATCGGAGTGGTGCGCATCATCGCCTCCTTCTCCCGTCCCCCCTGATCCATGAGACACCCGTTCGGGTGAACCCTCCACCGGAGACCGCAAGACCGCCCGCCACCTGCGCGGACGACGGACCGACCGGCCGCCCGCCACCTGCGGGGACGGCGGACCGACCGGACAGTCACCGCACCGGACGGCGGGCCGACCGGCCGGTCGCCGCACCGGACGGCGGGGCAACCGGCCGTCCGTGGGCGGCCGTCACCCGAGCGGCCCAGCCCCGCTGGCGCACCCGCCGCCGCTCCCGTTGTCTGAGGGCGTGTCCCGACGCCTGCGAACCGCCGTCTCGGCCGTCACCATCGCCCTGGCCTGCCTCCTGCTGCCCTTCGGCGCGTTGGCCGCCTGGGCCGCGTACGGCCTCACGGACACGGGCCGTTACGTCACCACGATGGCGCCGCTGGCCTCCGACCCCGCCGTCCAGGACGAGGTCGTGGACGCGGTGGCCGCCGGCATCCTGCGGGAGGCCGCCACCGACCGCCACCGCCCCCTGCACCCCGAGGTGACGCCCTTCGTGCACGACGCGGTGCGCTCCTTCACCCGGACCAGCGCCTACCGCCGGGCGTGGGACGCGGGCAACGAGGAGGCGCACAAGGCCGTCATGACGGCGCTGCACGACGAACGCGCCCGCGGGATCTCCGTGGACCTGGCTCCGGTGACCACGCGTCTCAAGGCGCAGCTCGTCGCCGACCGGGTGCCGTTCGCCGAGAAGGTGCCGATCCGGCACACCAGCGTCGCCCTGCTCCCGGCGAACGACCTGGCCACGCTCCGGAAGGGCTACCACGTGCTGGACGTCGCCGGTTTCTGGCTCCCGGTCGCGGCGGTGGCCCTGGCCGCCACGGGCATCGCCGTCGCGGTGCACCGCCGCCGCGCCCTCACCGCCACCGCCCTCGGCACGGCCCTCGGCGGCGCGTTCCTGGGCCTGGCGGTGGCGCTCGGCCGCCGGCTCACTCTCGGGGACCTCCCCGACCAGACCCACCGCCCGGCCGCGGCCGCCGTCTACGACGCCCTCACCTCGACCCTGCGCACGGTGTCCTGGCTGCTGCTGACGGCGGGCCTGACGGTGGCGGGCACGGTGTGGCTCACCCGGCAGATCCGCGTCCGCCGCACGGCGCACTCCCGCCGGCCACCGACCGGCCCCACCCCGGCGCCCCCCGCCCCCGGAACCCCACCCGCGCCCACACCCACAGCCACACCCACGCCCCCGGCCTCACCCCCGCCCCAGACACCGCTCACGCACCCGCCCAGCCGCCTCGGCTGAACCACCCCCACGCCCCCACGCCGCCTGTCCCCCAGTCCCCCTGACCGCGGCTCACCTCGGTCAGCCCCCGCGCCACTCCATGGGACGTTCCCCTCCGTCCGGGGGTGGCAGGGCCGGCCGGCGGGTGATCCCTGGCCGGACTGGCCGGCGGGTAATCCCTGGCCGGACCGGCACCCGCCCGGCTACCGTCACCGGGCATGCCCAGCACGACGACGCTCTGGCGTCCCACCGGCCCGGAGGAACTGGCCCTCGTCGAGGCGTCCGGATGGACCGCCTGGCCGCCCCGGCTGCCCGAACAGCCGATCTTCTACCCGGTGCTGAACGAGGACTACGCGGTGCGGATCGCCCGGGACTGGAACGTGCCCGCGTCCGGAGCCGGGTACGTCACCCGGTTCGAGGTCGACAGCGACTTCCTCCGGCGGTATCCCGTACGGCGGGCCGGGGGAGAGACCATCCTGGAGCTGTGGGTGCCGGCGGAGGAACTGGATGAGTTCAACGCTCACATCGTCGGACGCATCGAGGTCGTACGGGAGTTCCGCTGACGTGCCCGGCGGGCGGCGGCGGTGGACGCTGGTCGGGCGCTGGTGCGCGGGGGCGCTGTGCGCCGGGGTGAGCCTGGTCGTGGGGTGCCGGACCGCGGACACCGACGCCGTCACGCCCGTACCGCAGCTCCTCGCCTTCCTGCCGTGGCTGCTCGTGCCGGCCGGGCTCGGGCTGGCGCTGTCCCTGCTCGCGCGCTGGTGGACCGGGCTGGTGTGGGGGGCCGTGCTGCTCGCCCTGCTCGGCTGGTTCACCGAGCCGTACGGGAAGGGGAGCCGGCCCGAGGGGGTGCCGGTCGCCCGGGTGCGCGTCCTCACCTCCAACGTCGAGTTCGGCCGGGCGACCGACGCGCTGATCGCCGCCGTGCGACGCGAGCGGCCCGACCTGGTGTTCGTCGAGGAGTGCGAGTACGGCTGTCAGGCGGCGGTGGTGCGGGAGCTGGGGGGCGGCTACCCGCACCGGCGGGCCGTGCCGGGGGACACCTCGGTCGGGTCGGTCATCCTCAGCCGGTTCCCGCTCACGCCGACCGCGGGCGTGCCCGGCCGGATGGGCATGCCCGGGGCGGTCGCCGACGTCGACGGGCACCCCGTACGGCTCCAGCTCGCGCACCCCAAGCCGCCGCTGCCCCGCCAGGTCGCCCTGTGGAAGCGGGAGCTCGGCCGGCTGGCGGACTTCGCCGCCGCGCACCGCGCCGACGGGCCGCTGATCCTCGCCGGGGACTTCAACGCCTCCCAGGACCACGCCGCGTTCCGCCGCGTCCTCGACACCGGGCTGTACGACGCCGCCCGCCTCGCCGGGGCGCACCGCGAACCCAGCTGGCCGACCCGGACCACGCCCGCCCTCGGCGCCCAGATCGACCACGTCCTCGTCTCCGGGGAGTTCTCCGCGCGCCGCGCCCGCTTCCTCGACCTGCCCGGCACCGACCACCGCTCCCTGCTGGTGGACCTCACGCTCCACCGGCCCCGCTGAACCGGGGACGGTGGAGCGCGAACGGCACCGGCCGCTAGACGCCGATGTCCTCGCCGTCCTGGCGCCACACGGCCACGACCGCCGGGCGGACGATCTTGCCGGCGCCGTCCGGCCAGGTGCTGGCCGGCTTCTCCACGGACGCGCCGTCCACCTCACCCGGGTGCTGGACGGCGACCAGGACACGGCGGTCCTGGATGAGCGGACCGCAGGTCTCGGCGCCGGTCGGCACGGTGAGGAACTGCTTCAGCTCGCCGCGCCGCGCACCGCGCGTCGCCACGCCGAACAGACCGTCGTGCGAGCCGAGCTGCGCGCCGTCCGTGGAGATCCACAGGTTGCCGTGCGGGTCGAAGGCCACGTTGTCCGGGCAGGAGATCGGGCTGACCGAGTCCTTCGGGAAGCCCGCGAAGTACGTCGCCGGGTCCTCCGGGTCACCCGCGACCAGGAACAGCGACCAGGCGAACTCCGTCGCCTCCGCCCGGTTGCGGCGCTCGGTCAGCTCCAGGACGTGCCCGTGCTTGTTGGCGTTGCGCGGGTTGGCCTCGTCCGGCTTGGCGTTGGAGCCGACACCGCGGTTGCTGTTGTTGGTGAGGGCGACGTACACCTTGCCGGTGACCGGGCTGGGCTCGATGTCCTCGGGCCGGTCCATCTTCGTCGCGCCGACCTTGTCACCGGCGAGCCGCGTAAAGACGAAGACCTCCTCCGCGGTCATGCCCTCGACGTGCGAGACGGCGCCCTCGGCGGTGGCGGTGGCCAGCGGGATCCACTCGCCGCTGCCGTCGAACTCGCCGTCGGCCGGCAGCGTGCCGGTGCCGTCGATCTCGACGGCCGGGGAGTCGCCGGTGAGCCTGGCGACGTACAGGGTGCCCTCGTCGAGCAGCGAGAGGTTGTGCTCGCGGGCGGCGCGGGAGCTGCCGTGCTTCATCCGCTTGCTGCCGACGAACTTGTAGAAGTAGTCGAAGCGCTCGTCGTCACCGGTGTAGACGACGGGCCGGCCGTCGGAGGTCAGCCGCACGGTCGCGGCCTCGTGCTTGAACCGGCCGAGGGCGGTGTGCTTGCGGGGCGTGGACGTCGGGTCGTACGGGTCGAACTCGACGACGTACCCGAACCGGTGCACCTCGTTCGGCTCCTGGGCGACGTCGAACCGCTTGTCGAACCGTTCCCACTTGCGCTCGGTGGCGCCGGTGCCGATGCCGTACCGCTTGTCCGTCGTCCGGCTGCTGTTGGCGAAGTACTGGTTGAAGTTCTCCTCGCCGTGCAGGGTGGTGCCCCACGGGGTGGTGCCGCCGGAGCAGTTGTTGAGCGTGCCGAGCACCTTGGTGCCCGTCGGGTCGACGGACGTCTTCAGCAGGTCGGAGCCGGCGGCGGGACCGGTCAGGCGGAACTCGGTGGTGGCGGTGACGCGCCGGTTCAGCGAGTGCCGGGGGACGGCGACGAGCTTGCCGGTCGTGCGGTCCTCCTCCACGACGACGGCGGACAGGCCGTGCGCGGCCCAGGCGATCTCGACCTGCTGCCGGGTCGGGTTGGCGGCGTCGTAGCCCCGGAACATCAGGATCTCGTCGGTGTACTCGTGGTTGGCGACGAGCAGCTGCCGGTTCCGCTCGCCCGGCAGCGGCAGCAGCGCGAGGAAGTCGTTGTTGTAGCCGAACTGGCCCGCCTGGGCGGCCGGCGTCTGGTTCTCCGGGTCGAAGGCCGGCGCACCCCGCAGGATGGGCTCGCCCCAGCGGATCACGACGTTCTGCCCGTACCCGTCCGGGACGACCACGGCGTCGGTCGTGTTCGGCGCGACGCTGCTGTAGCGCAGCCCCTTCGCTGCCTTGCCGCCCGGTTTCGAGGTCTTCTGCGCCGCGGAGGCGGCGGAGGCCGCGGTCGACTCCTGGGCCGCCGCGGCGGCCGGACGCGCCCCGGCGACGACGCCCGTCGCTCCGGCGGCACCCGCGACGGTGACGACGGCGGCGGCGCGCATCATCGAGCGGCGGCTCAGGGCACCGGCGATGACGTCACCGACGTAGTCGTTGGCGCTGGTGTTGGGCACCTCGTGGAAGCAGGCGTCACCACACCGGAAACGGCAGGTCATGGCGGATCGTCCGCCGGGATGCGACTGGGACGGCGTTCCGATCAGCGGCAGAAGCTTGCGCACCTTTACTCTCCCCTTGCGTGCCCATGGTGTGACCGTGACGGTAGGGGTACATATGTGCGGAAGCGCTGACGCTGAGTGAACGGCGGGTGAATCCCCGGCTGCCACAAGGAGGTTGACGGAACGCCGAGGCGGTGTTGACACACCTGCCTTCCGCCCACTCACCCCTCCCCAAGATCACCGCTCAGGGCCGCTAACCTTACGTGTCCGTCCTGGCCAGGGATTGACGGGCATCAACTCACGCGAAGGGTTGCGCATATGGGCATTCTCACTCTCCTGCGGAACGCGTTCGGCCGCTCACGCAAGACGCACACGGCCGAGGCAGAGGGTGCGGAACGGGTTCCTTCGCAGGAGGCGCCGAGGCAGGAAGCACCGGCGCAGGAGCCCCCCGCGCAGGAAGCCCCCGCCACCCCCGAGGCGACCGAACCGGCCGCCCCCACCCCCCACGTCCCCGAGCCCCGCACCGCGCCCCCCACCGAACACGACCTGGTCGCAGCAGCCTTCGACAACGTAACGGTCCCCAAGCCGTCCCGCCCCACAGAGGACACCCTCTCCGCGACGGCGAAGCCGGCGGAGACGCCGGCGGAGGCTGCGGCGGAGGCGGAGGCTCCGACCGTGACGGCTCCGGCGGCTGAGGAGCCGACGGCGGTGGAGGCGGAATCGGCTCCGGTGACGGAGGAGGCCACGGCGGGCGTGCCGGAACCGGCCCCGGGCGTGGAGGAGGACGCTCCGGCCGAGGAGAAGCCCGCTGCGGTCACGGAGGAACCGGCCCAGGCCGCGGCTGAGGCCGTACCGGTGACGGAGGAGGCCGCTCCGGCCGAGGAGAAGCCTGCTACGGCCGTGGAGGAGCCCGCTGCGGTCACGGAGGAACCGACCCAGGTCACGGAAGAGCCGACGCCGGTCGCGGACGAGGTCTCGCCGAAGGCCGAGGACTCCACTCCGGCCGTGGAGGAGCCCGCTGCGGTCGCCGAGGAACCGGCCCAGGCCGCGGAAGAGCCGACGCCCGTCGCCGAGGAACCCACTCCGGTCGCCGAAGAGGCGGCTGCGGCTGTGGAGAAGCCCGCCACGGTCACGGATGAGCCGACGCCGGTCGCGGACGAGGTCTCGCCGAAGGCCGAGACCGAGGCCGAGCCGACGGCGGTCACCGAGACGGCCACGCCGGACACCGAGTCCGACGCGGAGGAGACGACCGCCGCGTCCTCCGCCGAGCCGGTCGCCGCGGAGCCGGCACAGGAGGCCGAGCCCCAGGTTGCCGCGGAAGCCGCGGAGACGACGGAGGCCGCGGAGGAGCCGGAGGCCGCACCGGAGACGAAGCCGGTCGCCGAGGCCCCGACGGCGAAGCCGGAGCCCGCCCCCGAGACGACGCCCGCCACCGAAGAGTCCGCCGCCCCGGAGCCCGAGGCCGCGACCGAGCCGGTCACCGAGGAACCCACCGCATCGCCCGAGACCGAGCCGACCGCCGAAGAGCCCACGGCGGAGGAGCAGCCCGAGGCCGAGACGGCTCCCCCCGTCGAGGAGGCCACGCCCGAGGCCGAGCCGGCGCGCGCCGCCGAAGAGCCCGCCCTGGCAACCACCTCGGAGACCGAGCCCGAGCCCACCACCGAGGAGCCGGCCTCCGAGCCGGAGCCGGTCGCCGAGAAGCCCGAGCCCGTCACGGAGCCGGTCGCCGAGGAGGCCACCCCCGAGCCCGAGGCCGCACCTGCCGCTCCCGCCACCGCCGCCTCCGAGGAGCCGACGACCCCGGATGCCCCCACGGCGGAGCCGGCCGACACGGCGGAGCCCGTGGAGGCCGCCGAGGCCGCCGAGCCCGCCGAGGCCGCCGAGCCCGCCGAGGCCGCCGAGCCCGCCGAGGCCGCCGAGCCCGCCGAGGCCGCCGAGCCCGCCGAGGCCGCCGAGGCCGCCGAGGCCGCGGCCGCCGACGGCGAGGAAGCCCCGCAGGGGCCACCCGCACCCGACGACGAGAGCCGCACGGGTGGTGCGGGTGGGAACGACCCGGCCGAAGGCAAAGCCGAGGCCGAGGCCGAGCCCCCGACAGCCACCCTCGCCAACCTGAACCTCGCCGGCACCCACGCCGACGTCTACCTGGTCCTCGACCGCTCCGCGTCCATGCGCCCGTACTACAAGGACGGCTCCGCCCAGGCCCTCGCCGACCAGACCCTCGCCCTCGCCGCCCACCTCACCCCGGAGGGCACGGAGCCCAAGGTCCACGTCGTCTTCTTCTCGACGGAGGTCGACGGCACCGCCGACCTGACCCCCGCCGACCCGGAGAACAGGATCGACGAGCTGCACGCCGGCCTCGGCCGCATGGGCCGTACCAGCTACCACGCCGCCGTGGAGGCCGTCGTGTCCCACCACGAGCGGCACCGGGCATCGGCGCAGTCCCCCGCACTGGTGATCTTCCAGACGGACGGCGCGCCGGACGCCAAGACCCCCGCCACCCAGTCCCTCACCGACGCCGCGAAGAACCACCCCACGGTCTTCTTCTCCTTCGTCGCGTTCGGCGAGCACGACAACAAGGCCTTCGACTACCTGCGCAAGCTGAAGACCCCCAACACGGCGTTCTTCCACGCGGGCCCCACCCCGCGGGAGCTCACGGACCAGGAGCTCTACGAGGGCGTCCTGGCGTCCTGGCGCCCGTAACCACCCGCCCGCACCCGCACGACCACCCACCCCACACCAGCCCCCGGGGGGTGGACGGACCGCCGCCCAGGCCCCGTCCACCCCCCAAACGCAGGTGAGTGGACCTTCCCGGGGCCAGTAGGATTCCGGGCATGGCGGCCACTGGAACCGAGAAGCAGGGGACGAAGGCTTACTACGTCTCGACCCCCATCTACTACGTCAACGACGCTCCTCACCTGGGCCACGCCTACACGACCGTCGCAGGGGACGTGCTCACGCGCTGGCACCGTCAGCGCGGCGAGAAGGTGTGGTACCTCACCGGCACGGACGAGCACGGTCAGAAGATCATGCGCACGGCCGAGGCCAACGGCGTCACCCCGCAGGAGTGGGCGGACAAGCTCGTCGACGAGGCCTGGCGCCCCCTCTGGGAGCACCTCGAGGTCGCGAACGACGACTTCATCCGCACCACGCAGAAGCGGCACACCGACCGCGTCCAGGAGTTCGTGCAGGACCTGTACGACAAGGGCGAGATCTACAAGGGCGGCTACGAGGGCCCGTACTGCGTGGGCTGCGAGGAGTACAAGCTCCCCGGCGAGCTGCTCGACGGCGAGGGCGACTTCGCGGGACAGAAGCTCTGCCCGATCCACAAGAAGCCCGTGGAGATCCTCAGCGAGGAGAACTACTTCTTCAAGCTGAGCGAGTACGGCGAGAAGCTCCTCGCCCACTACGAGGCGAACCCCGGCTTCATCCAGCCCGAGTCCGCGCGCAACGAGGTCATGAATTTCGTCCGGCAGGGACTCCAGGACCTCTCCATCTCCCGCTCGACGTTCGACTGGGGCATCCCGATCCCCTGGGACACCAAGCACGTGATCTACGTGTGGGTCGACGCGCTGCTGAACTACGCCACGGCGGTCGGCTACAACGAGAACGAGGAGAAGTTCGAGGCCACCTTCCCGGCCGACGTCCACCTGGTCGGCAAGGACATCCTCCGCTTCCACGCGGTGATCTGGCCGGCGATGCTGATGGCGCAGGGCCTGCCCCTGCCCGGCAAGGTCGCCGCGAACGGCTGGCTGATGGTCGGCGGCGAGAAGATGTCGAAGTCGAACCTGACCGGCATCAAGCCGCAGGACCTCACCTCGCACTTCGGCGTGGACGCCTACCGCTGGTACTTCCTGCGCGCGATCGCGTTCGGCCAGGACGGCTCCTTCTCCTGGGAGGACTTCTCCGCCCGCTACACCAGCGAGCTGGCGAACGACTACGGCAACCTCGCCTCCCGCGTCGCCGCCATGGTCGGCAAGTACTTCGACGGCCGGCTGCCCGAGGCCACCGCCGACGGCGAGGCCGAGAAGGCGCTGCACGACGGGCTGGCCAAGGCGGTCGCCGAGGCCGACCGGAAGATCGGCGACGAGCTGGACTTCCAGGGCGGCATCCTGGCCGTCTTCGACTTCGTGAAGCAGGTCAACGGCTACATCACGGAGCAGGAGCCGTGGAAGGTGGCCAAGGACACCTCGGACGAGGGCCAGGCCCGCCTCGCCACCATCCTGTACACGGCCGCCGAGTCGCTGCGCGCGGTCGCCGTCCTGCTCAACCCCGTCATGCCGGACACCTCCCAGAAGCTCTGGGACTCCCTGGGCGCCGAGGCGACCCTGGGCGCGCTCGCCGAGCAGCGGGTGCAGGAGGCCGGCGCGTGGGGCCGGCTGCCCGCCGGTTCCACGGTCACCAAGGGCGCGGTGCTCTTCCCGCGCCTGGAGGAGAAGCCCACCGCGTAGGCCGTCGGTCCACGGTGAACAGGGCCCGGGAAGCGTACGGCTTCCCGGGCCCCGCCCGTTCCGGACCCCGCGTCCCCCGGGACCGGGTCCCCGGTGCCCGCGCCCCCGGAGCCCGGGGCCCACCACGCCCCCGAAGGCGGGGGCCCCCGAAGCCTGGGGCCGCGTTTCGCCATGTTCCCGCCAACCCGTATGGTTTTCGCCATGGCAGTCCCCGACGTCATCCCGATCGGCTACCGGCCGAAGCAGCGCACCGAGTCCATCGGCCGGTACGCGGACGGTCAGTTCCTCGCGTCGATCACGTACGCCTTTCCCGAGGGATTCGGCCTCGACGAGGGGTGGGAGGAACACAAACGCCTCTACACGGTGCTCCACACCTTCGACGCCGACGGCCGCTACCGCGACTCGCAGATCCGGTGCGCCGGCACCTGGGCCGACCACCTGCGCGACCCGCACGGCGAGGACTCGGTCCTCACCCGCGCCCGCGTCCACCTGGCCCACCTGCTGCGCAGCCTCCCGGGCCGGTCCTACACGGACATCGCGATCCGCCCGTTCCAGGTCACCCACGAGGGCGTCGTGTTCGGCCTGGTGGTCCGGAAGGACGAGGACGAGAGCTGGGCCGAGCTCTACCCGGACCGCCTGGCCTTCGCCGCACCGTGGGACGGCACGTACGACACCTGACCGCCCGGCACCTCACCGCCCGGCACCTGACCACCCGAAGCCTCACCACCCGACGGCTCACCGCCCGCCCGACGGATCCGCGTCCGGCGCCACGGGCCCAGCCGTCCCCTCGCCCCGCGCCGTCCCCTCGCCCCGTGCCGCCGCCCGCCGCGCCCTGATCCGGTTGGCGGCGACCCCCGCCACGGCGAGCAGGACACCCGCACCGAGCGAACCGAGGAACTCCGGCAGGGCGTCGCGCACCAGCGAGTGATCGGCCGACACCGGGGCCGCCGGTGCCGGGGCCGATGCCGGTGCCGATGCCGGTGCCGGTGCCGGTGCCGGTGCCGTCACCGAGGACCGTGCCGGCGTCGGGGCCGCGGACGACTCCGGAAAGGCGGCCGTCGCGGGCCCGGCGGCGAGCCACAGGAGCCCGAGGGCACAGAGAAGGGAGGAACGGTACCGCAGAGCCGCCTCCCGGCCACCGCTTTGCCGAGGAACGGCCCCCCGCGCACACGTCCGCCGTAGCTTGAACATATCGCCCCTTTGAATGAAGTGGGTGGGAGAGACCGGGCCGTCGCGGACCAGCAGGCAGCGGGAAGCGCGGCCCGGTCTCGGCCGACCGGCCCACCGATGACCAGCCGGTCTCTCCAGTCGACACCCACCGGCAGGGGCACTGACGCGTCTGACGGGGCAGATCTTCCGCCGTCGCGCTCTGACACGCGCCCCCGTGCGCCGTCTGCCGAACGGCTGACATATGGGATGCTCTGGCCCTCTCATCTGACACAGCCTTGACACAGCGGAGGAGCCGCGGCCATGACGGCAGGGGCGCCGGACGACCAGGAGCCACAGGGCGCGCTGCACCGCATCGCCCGGGAGGTGGCGGCCCTGCGGGCGTCCGCGGGAAACCCGTCGCTGCGCCGGATCGAAGACCGTGTCAGAGCGGACGAGAAGGAAGCGACCGCCAGCCGTCAGACGATCTCCGTCATCCTCCGCGCCAAGCAGCGCACGAGGCTGGACACGCTCCGCGCCGTCGTGCTCCACCTGGTGCGGCTGGACGGCACCCGGGGAACGCCCGAGGAGGAGCAGCGCGTCTGGTCCAGGATCGAGGGCCTGTGGTACGACGCGCTGCGGGAGGAGACGTCGGAGGCCGACCCGGAGGCCACCGCCGCCGTCCAGCGGTTCGCCGCCCGGCTGCGCGCGAGCGTCCTCACCCCGCTGGGCGGCGACTTCGACGACATCGGCGGCAGGCTGCGCGGCCTTCTCCCCGACGGGGAACCGGACGACGGGGTGACGCCGGCCGCGCTGTCAGCAGTCGCCCAGGGCACTCGGACACCGCGGCACCGGGAGGTCGCGCTCCTCCTCGACCTGCTGGCGCGGGACGGCCGGCCCCTGTCCCCGCGGGAGCGCCAGTCGCTCATGCTCGACTACGTCGAGGTGCTCCGGCGCTGCGCCCCGGTCCTGTACGGCCGGTTCATGACGGACGAACTGCTCGACGCCTACCGCGACCACGCCGAACGGCTCGGGGAGCGGGCCCGTGCCGCGGACGCCGAACGTGAGGAACGCCGACGTCAGAAACTGTCACACCGCGCCGACCAGGCGCGTCTCGCCGCCCGTCTGAAGCGCCTGGAGGGCGACGCGGCCGCGGCCCACGACCGGGCGACGCGGGCCGACGTCGCCCGCGAGGAAGCGGTGGGGGCCCTGGTCATCCTGCGGGAGGAGCGGGACAAGCTCGCCGCGCTGACGACGGCGCACCAGCCGGCCACGCACACGCTGCCGTCGTGGAACAGCCTCGCGCCACAGGCCGTCATCGCGGACTTCGCGGACCCGGACGCGCAGTACGGCTACTCCGCCGCCCAGTACGGCTACTCGGCCGCCCTGTACGACGGGTCGTCCGCGCCGTCGTACGACTGGTCCGCTCCGTACGACCACGGGCCGTACGACCACGGGCTGTACGACCACGGGCCGTACGACCCGACACCGTTCACCCTCAGTCGGCCCTCCTACGACCCGCACGGCCCGTACGGCCCGCACGACCCCGGTGCCGGCCAGGAGTTCCCGAGCCATGACACCGCGCCCTACGGCCTCACCGCGTCCGCGTACCAGGCCGTCCGTCCGAGCACGCCCGTGCGGACCCTGCCCGCTCCCGCGGCCGCCGTCCCCTCCCGGCGCCTGGTGATCGTCGCCTTCCCGGACGGGCCGCTGCCGGACGTCCGGCCGCCGGCCCCCGTCCCCGCGCCGCCCACCTCCCGCGGCTTCCTGCGCACCGTCGTCGCCCACTTCCGCCGCAGTCACGGGCGTCACGCGCGGGGCCGTCAGACCTGACCGGCCGCGGGACGCCGATGCGGCCGGGGCGTACACCCCGGCCGCATCGGCTCGCCGGACCGGCCGGGCCGGACCGGTCGGCGGGTCAGACCGGCACCGCGGCGCCGGATCAGCTCGCGGAGGACGACGGGGAGGCCGACGCGCCCCCGCCACCCGGCTGGACGGCGTCGTCGGTGCCGTCGTGGGTGGCGTCCGGGTCGACGCCGACGGTGATCGACGCCCGCACACCCTTGGCGATGTTCTTCTTGTCGTACTTGAGGGTGAGCAGGCCGCCCGCGGTGCCGCTCTGGTCGTAGATCGTGTCCTCGGTGAGCGTGGTCCGCTCGGTGGTGCTGGTGGAGTACGGCTCCACCTCGGCGGAGGCGAGGACCGACTCCTCGTCGAAGAAGAACTGGCCGGTGTGGCAGGTGTGCCCGCCCTCGTACCCGGCGTCGGTCCACTCGCCGTCCACGTGCACCTTCGTGTGGATGTGCACGCAGCGGCCCTGGTACCAGCCGGGGAAGATGGTCTTGAAGGTGACCCGCCCCTGCTTGTCGGTCTTCCAGGTGCCGCGCAGGTACCGCTCGTCGTCGGTGGGCTCCGAGTGGATGCTGCCGCCGCCGGTCCCGCCGGACGGCGCACCCGTCGGCGGTTCACCGGTGGGGCTGCCCGAGGGAGCGCCGGACGGCAGGCCGCCCCCGCCCGTGGACAGGCTCTCGTAGCCGGAGTAGATGCCCAGCGCGTCGCAGTGCCAGATGTCCACGGCGACGTTCCGCAGCGGCTTGCAGGTCTCGGAGTCGATGACCTTCAGGTCGAGGGTGAGGGGGATGCCCTCCTTGTCCTCGGTGATGTCCTGGCGGAGCTTGTCCGCGTCGATGTAGTAGGGGCCCTCGGTGGTCTCGGAGGTGAGCCGGTAGCAGACCTCGGAGTCACTGGAGGTGCTGGTCGCCGAGGCGCCCTTCGTCTTGCCGTTCTCGCCGGCGAAAGCACCCGCGGCGAGCGTGGCGCCCGCACCGACGGCCACGGCCGCACCGGCGCTCGCGACGACCACCTTGCGGCGGGTCAGATCGCGTTTGTGCTTGGGTCCCTGCTCGTTCTCAATGTTTCCCGTCATGGGCCAGGAAACTAGGAGGCGGGCCTGTCAGAGACGTGGGAAAGGCCTGTGCAGTCCCATGAATTCAGCGCCGCCCACCCGGAAACACACAGCTTTTCAGCCGACGGCCGACAACACATCACCAAATCCACATACGGCCTGAACAATTTCCCGTCCCGGGTAAAGCACGGGAAAAGGGGAGCGCCCTAAGCCGCGGCCGGGCGGTGGACGGCCGCCGGGGTCCTGTCGTCGGACGGGGGCCGGTCGAGGCCCAGTGCCGTGCGGGCCGTGCGCAGGTGGTCCAGGCCCTCCCCGGCCAGCCGCGTCACCTCGCCGTACTCCTGTGCCGTCCGCGCCGCCGCCAGCCGGGCGCGAGCCGTGCGGTGGCACTCCGCCGCACGGCTCAACGCCCGCCCCGCCGCCTCGTCCGCCTCGGCCCAGGCGCGGACGTCGGTGGGGACGAGGCCGCCGCCGAGGCGGACGAGCCACTGGTTCGCCTCCGCCTCGGCGTCCAGGTCGGACAGGTGCGAGGAGGGCCGGAGGCGGGGTGCGGCCCGGCGCAGGGCCACCACGCCGGCGACCGCACCGGCGATCAGCAGTACCGCGATCACGATCATGAGCCCCATGGTGGCTTCCTCCCTGCGCGCAGACCTGTGCCGACTCACGTCGGCTCCGTCCGGTTCCGTCCGGTTCCGTTCCGTCTCCACCATGAGACGACAGGCCGCTGTGGGCTCCATCGGGATACCTGTGGGGCGCCGGTGAGATGCCGCGAAGGGCTGTACGGACGGGTCGTGCGCGCCGCCGGGCGGGCGGCCGGGAGGAGGGGCGCGTGCCGTCAGCTCGCCGAGGCCGACGGCGAGGTGCTCGGAGCCGGTGTCCCCGGGGTGTCCTGGCCGTCCTCCGTCGCCTCCGGATCGACCCCGACCGTCAGCGACGCGCGCACACCCCTGCCGATGTCCTCCTTGTCGTAGCGGAGCCTCAGCAGGCCGCCCTGCGCGCCGCTCTGGTCGTAGATCGTGTCCTCGGTGAGCGTGGTGCGCTCGGCGGTGTTGGTGCTGTAGGGCGCGAGCTCGGCGGAGGCGAGGACCGACTCCTCGTCGAAGAAGAACTGGCCGGTGTGGCAGGTGTGCCCGCCCTCGTACCCGGCGTCGGTCCACTCGCCGTCCACGTGCACCTTCGTGTGGACGTGGACGCAGCGGCCCCGGTACCAGCCCGGGAAGACCGTCCGGAAGGCGACCCGGCCCTGCCGGTCGGTCCGCCAGGTGCCGCGCAAGTAGCGGGTGTCGTCCGTCGGTTCCTGGTGCCCCCCGCCGGGAGGCGCGCCCGTGGGGGCGTCGGTCGGGGGCTCGCCGGTGGGGGTGTCGGTCGGAGTGCCGGTCGGGGGCTCGCCGGTGGGAGCCGGGCCGCCCCCGCCGCCGTTGCCCTGGTCCTCGTACCCCGAGTACACGCCGACCGCGTCGCAGTGCCAGATGTCCACGGCCGCGTTCCGGATCGGCCGGCACGTCTCCGAGTCGATCACCTTGAGGCTGAGCAGCAGGGGGATCCCCTCGCGGTCCTCGGTGAGGTCCTGACGGATCTTGTCGGCGTCGATGTAGTACGGGCCCTCGACCGTCTCCGAGGTCAGCCGGTAGCAGAGATCGGCGTCGGCCTCGTCGTCGGCGGTTCTCGTGCCGTCACCGGCGAACGCGCTCGTCGCGAAGGCGCTGCCGCCCAGTCCCGCCACGGCGAGGGCGCCCGCGCCGACGGCGACCACTTTGCGGCGCGTCAGTGCATCGGTCGTGTCGTAGTCGTTGTACTCGTTGTTCTCGTTGCGCTCCTGAGGCTGTTCATTCGCTGTCATGGCGCTGGAAGCTAGGTAGGAAGCCTGTCAGCGAGCTGAGAAAAAGGCCGTCTTCCGCCGCGCATGCGAAAGGGACCTGAAATCGACGTCGACTTCAGGTCCCTTTTCACGGCGCTGTTCGAAAGGCTTGCCTTACTTCGGCTGCGGCTTGCGCACCGTCAGGTGCAGCTCGCGCAGACGCGCCTCGTCCAGCTCGGTCGGCGCGCCCATCATCAGGTCCTGGGCGTTGCCGTTGAGCGGGAAGGCGATGGTCTCGCGGATGTTGGGCTCGTCGGCCAGCAGCATCACGATGCGGTCGACGCCCGGCGCGATGCCACCGTGCGGCGGGGCGCCGAAGCGGAACGCGCGCAGCATGCCCGCGAACTGCTCCTCGACGGTGTTCCGGTCGTAGCCGGCGATCTCGAAGGCCTTGAGCATGATCTCCGGCTCGTGGTTCCGGATCGCGCCGGAGGACAGCTCGACGCCGTTGCAGACGATGTCGTACTGCCAGCCGAGGATGTCCAGCGGGTCCTGGGTCTCCAGGGCCTCAAGTCCGCCCTGCGGCATCGAGAACGGGTTGTGCGAGAAGTCGATCTTCCCGGTGTCCTCGTCCTTCTCGTACATCGGGAAGTCGACGATCCAGCAGAACCGGAAGACTCCCTCCTCGAAGTGCCCGGCGCGCTTGGCGGCCTCGACCCGGACCGCGCCCATGATCTTGGAGACCTCGTCGAACTCGCCCGCGCCGAAGAACACCGCGTGGCCGGCGGCCAGCGACAGGCGCTTGGTCAGCTCGGCGACGTTCTCCTCGGTGAGGAACTTGGCGATCGGGCCGGTCAGCGAACCGTCCTCGGCCACGCGCACCCAGGCCAGGCCCTTGGCGCCGAGCGAGACCGCGAAGTCACCGAGCTGGTCGAAGAACTTCCGCGGCTGGTCCTGCACAGCGGGAACGGCCAGCGCGCGCACGTGCTTGCCGGCGAACGCCTTGAACTCCGACCCCTCGAAGACGTCGGTGATGTCCACCAGCTCCAGCTGGGCGCGCAGGTCCGGCTTGTCGGAGCCGTACTTCAGCATCGCCTCGCGGAACGGGATCCGCGGGAACGGCGAGGTGACGTGACGGCCGTTGCCGAACTCCTCGAAGAGCTCCGTCATGAGCTTCTCGATCGGCTGGAAGACGTCCTCCTGCTCGACGAAGCTCATCTCCACGTCGAGCTGGTAGAACTCACCCGGCGAACGGTCGGCGCGGGCGTCCTCGTCGCGGAAGCAGGGCGCGATCTGGAAGTAGCGGTCGAAGCCGGAGATCATCAGCAGCTGCTTGAACTGCTGCGGCGCCTGGGGCAGGGCGTAGAACTTGCCCGGGTTCAGGCGGGAGGGCACCACGAAGTCGCGGGCGCCCTCGGGAGAGGTCGCCGACAGGATCGGGGTCGCCATCTCGTTGAAGCCGAGGGCCGTCATCTTGTGCCGGATGGCCGAGATGACCGCCGTGCGCAGCATGATGTTGCGGTGCATGCGCTCGCGGCGCAGGTCCAGGAAGCGGTACTCCAGGCGCCGCTCCTCGTTGACCCCGTCCTCGGTGTTGATGGTGAAGGGGAGCGGCTGGGCGGCGCCGAGCAGCTCGACCTCGGCCACCTCGACCTCGACCTCACCGGTGGGCAGGTCCGCGTTGACGTTCTCGGCGCCCCGCGAGACGACCTTGCCGTCGATCCGGACGGTCGACTCCTTGGTCAGCTTGTCGAGTGCCTCGTACGCGGGCGTGCCGGGACGGGCGACCAGCTGCGTGATGCCGTAGTGGTCGCGCAGATCGATGAAGAGGATGCCGCCCAGGTCGCGCCGATTGTGCAGCCAGCCACTCAGCCGGACGTCGGTGCCGACGTCAGAGGCGCGGAGCTCGCCGCAGGTGTGGGACCTGTACCGATGCATCGTCGTTCATCCAGTCTTCGCGGATCGGGGTCTGTGGATCGGCCCGTGCTGCAGGCCGGATGTTTCACGTGAAACATGAAACACCCCCAGCGTACCGGGCAGGCCACCGTCGGCTCTCCCGACTTACGGCGCTGACGATCGGCCGTCGACCGGCGGCACCCCACAGACCGCGATCAGTGGCAGACGTCGTTCGCATGTTCTTAAAGTGGGGCAATGCGCACTGGTGAGCCCCTGCCCGCCGTGGAGCAGGTCCTCGCCTCCCTCGCGACCGGCCTGTGGCACTGGAGCACGGCCGCCGGGCTGGTCACGGTCGACGCCGAGGCCGCCCGGCTGCTCGGGCTGCCCGCCGAGGCGACCGTCCTCACCGAGGTGCGGGCCCGCGCCCGCATCCACCCGGTCGACTGGAACGAGATCACCGGAGTGATCCAGCTCGCCGTCGCCGAGGGCACCCTCGCCGAGGTCCGTATCCGGATCGTGGACGACCACGGACGGGTCGTCCGGGTGGTCCGCAGCCGTTCCAAGCCGTCGTTCGACCCGGTGAAGAAGGCGTACGAGCTGACCGGCACCCTCCAGGAGGTCACCGAGCCGCGTCCGGGCACCCCGTCCGACCGCACCGCCGTCACCGGCGACTGGCGGCGCTCCCGGGAGGCGTTCCTGCTGGACGCGGGCCGGGCGCTGGCGGAGGCCCGCTCCACGGAGGAGGTGCTGCGGGTCGCGGCGGGGCTGTCGATGCCGGGCTTCACCCCGGACGGCCTGACGGTCTTCGGAGTGGAGGGCGACCGGCTGACGATCACCGGCCACCATGGGCATCCGCCCGGCGACATCCCCTTCACCCAGCTGTCGCTGCGGACGGACTATCCGGCGGCCGAGGCGATACGCACCGGCCGGGCCGTCTACCTGTCCTCGCCCGAGCAGTACCGGGAGCGCTACCCGCTCATCTGGCCGCGGATCGCGCACTACGGCCGGCAGTCCTGGGCCTACCTTCCGCTGACGGCGGGGGGCCGCCCGATGGGCGCCTGGATGGCCGCGTTCACCTATCCGGTGGCCTTCACCCCCGACGAGCGGTCCGTCCTGACCACCGTGGCCCGCATGCTCGCCCAGGCCCTCAGCCGGGCGGGTGCCGCCGAGGTCCAGCGGGAGCTGACGGACGGCCTCCAGCGCACGATGCTGCCCACGCTCGGCCCCGAGATCCCGGGCATGACCCTCGCCGCCCGCTACATCCCCACCGGCGGCGGCCTCCAGGTCGGCGGCGACTGGTACGACATGATCCCGCTGCCCGGGGGCAGGTTCGCGCTGGTCATCGGGGATGTGCAGGGGCACGACGTGCGCGCCGCCGGTCTCATGGGCCAGCTGCGCATCGCCCTGCGGGCGTACGCAGCCGAGGGCCACCGCCCCGACGCCGTCCTCTCCCGCGCCTCCCGCTTCCTCTACGGCCTCACCCACACCGACGAGTCCGGCACCGGCCCCGACCTGCGCTTCGCGACCTGCCTGTACGTCGAGGTCGACCCGGTGACCGGGGTCCTGGAGACCGCGCGGGCCGGTCATCTCGACCCGGCGGTCCGGCTGGCCGACGGCACCGTCCTGGTCCGCGCCACGTCGGGCGGGCTGCCCCTGGGCGTCGACCCGGACGCCGACTACCCGATCACCCGCCTCGGCCTGGAACCCGGCGAGGCGCTGATGATGTGCACCGACGGGCTGCTGGAGACCGGCGGGCACGACCTCGACACCGGCTGGCGGCGCGTCCGCAACATCCTGGAGTCCCACGAGGGCGGAATGGAGGAGCTGGCGGACGCACTGGTCCAGGCGGTGCACGGGCCGTCGTCCCACCACACCCCCGGCCCCTTCACCGACCGACGGGAGGACGACATCGCCCTCCTCCTCGTCTGCCGCCAGGGAGGCAGCTGCGACCTCGGCGCCGCCGTGCCCCTGCAACCGTCCGTGCGGCGCACCATGATGACGGTGGCGCAGGCCGAGCCCGAGCGGGTCTCCGAGGCCCGGCGGGAGGTGCGCGAGCTGCTGCACGACTGGCCCTCCGAGGACCAGGTCGACTCGGCGGTGCTGCTGGTCTCCGAGACGCTGACGAACGTCCTCGTGCACACCGACACCGACGCGCTGCTGGTCGTCGAGGTGACCGGCGACCCCGGCGAGCGGCGGATGCGGTTCGAGGTGACCGACAGCAGCGACGACCTGCCGCACAAGCGCCGCCCCGGGGAGCTGGCCTCCTCAGGGCGCGGCCTGGTCCTCATCGAGCTCCTCGCGGACGGGTGGGGGGTGGCGCCGCGGGGCGAGGGCAAGAGCATCTGGTTCGAGCTCTACGAGTCGCCCCCGGCGGCGGCCGCCGGATAGCGCTCCCGCAGTTCGTCCGCGACCCCGAAGGCGGCCGCGGTGAGCGGTACGGCCAGCAGCATGCCGAGGATCCCCGCGACGGACGCCCCCGCCGTGATCGCCAGCATCACCACCGCCGGGTGCATCTGCACGGTCCGGCTCTGGATCATCGGCTGGAGCACATGCCCCTCCAGCACCTGCACGGCGAGCACCACCCCGAGCGCCCACAGCGCGATGACGAAGCCGCGGTCGGCGAGCGCGACGAGCACGGCGACCGCGCCGGAGAGGAAGGCGCCGAGGTAGGGGATGTACGCCCCGACGAAGACGAGCGCGCCGAGTCCCGCGGCCCCCGGCACCCGGAGGACGAGCAGCCCGACGGTGATGCACACGGCGTCGATGAACGCGATGAGCGTCGTCCCCCGCATGAACCCCTCGACGGCCCGGAACGCCTTGCGGGCCATGGCCTCCACGGTGTCCGCGCCGCCGTCCGGCGCGACCGCCCGCAGGGCGCCGACGGCCCGGTCGGAGTCGCGCAGGAAGAAGAAGACGAGCAGCAGCGCGAGGACGGCCATGGCGATGCTCTCGCCCACGACGCTGACCCCGCTGATGACTCCGGAGGCGGCGGTCCCGCCGAACTTGCCGAGCAGTTCCCTGGCGTTGGAGGCGAGGTCCTCCAGTGAGGTCCCGGCCGCCCCGAAGTGCCGGGCGAGGTCCCGCGCCGCGGCCCTCAGCGACGCGACGATCTGGTCCCCGCTGTCGACCAGCACGGCGACGACGATGTACACGGCCCCGCCGACCACCGCCAGGACGGCCACGCAGGTGGCGGCGGCGGAGACCGACCGGTTGACCCCCGCCTGGACGAGCCGCCGGTGGAACGGCCCGAGCAGCGCGGTGCCGAGCAGCGCGAGCAGCACGGGCACGACGGCCGTCCGGAACTCCACGCACAGCCGGATCCCGACGTAGACGACGCCCGACACGAGCAGGATGACGGCGCACCAGGCGGCGAGGCGGCGGACGGGGAGGGGCAGCAGGCGCACGCGTCCAGCGGATCACGTGCCCGCCCGGTTGTCCCTCCGTGCCGGTCCGCCCGGGTGACGGGGTGTCACCCGGGCGGACGGTGCCTGACGGTGCCTGACGACGCCTGGCGACGCCTGGCGACGCCTGACGGCGGCTGACGGCGGCTGACGGCGGCTCAGGCCTCCTCGGGACCGCTCTCCGTCATCCCGTGGACGGCCGGGACGGTGCCCAGGCGGCCCTTCTGGAAGTCCTCGAAGGCCTGCATGAGTTCGTCCTTGGTGTTCATGACGAACGGGCCGTAGTGGACCATGGGCTCACGGATGGGCCGGCCGCCGAGGAGGACGACCTCCAGGTCCGGCGTGTGGGAGTCCTGCTTCTCGTCCGCGCGGACGGTCAGCGAGGAGCCGGCGCCGAAGACGGCGGTCTGGCCCAGGTGGATCGGCCGCTGCTGGGTGCCGACCGAGCCCTTGCCGGCCATCACGTAGGCGAGGGCGTTGAAGTCCTCGCGCCACGGCAGGGTCAGCTCGGCGCCCGGCGCCAGCGTCGCGTGGATCATCGTGATCGGCGTGTGGGTGGCACCGGGGCCCTGGTGGCCGTCCAGGTCGCCGGCGATGACGCGGATCAGCGCGCCGCCGTCCGGCGAGGTCAGCAGGGCGACCTGCCCGCTGCGCAGGTCCTGGTACCTCGGCGCCATCATCTTGTCCTGGGCCGGCAGGTTCACCCACAGCTGGAGGCCGTGGAAGAGACCGCCCGACATGACCAGGTGCTCCGGCGGCGCCTCGATGTGCAGCAGGCCCGAGCCCGCCGTCATCCACTGGGTGTCGCCGTTGGTGATGGTGCCGCCGCCACCGTTGCTGTCCTGGTGGTCGAAGATGCCGTCGATGATGTAGGTCACGGTCTCGAAGCCGCGGTGCGGGTGCCAGGGGGTGCCCTTCGGCTCACCCGGCGCGTACTCCACCTCGCCCATCTGGTCCATCATGATGAACGGGTCGAGGTGACGGTAGTGGATCCCGGCGAACGCGCGGCGCACCGGGAAGCCCTCACCCTCGTAACCGCTGGGCGCGGTCGTGACGGTGAGCACGGGGCGGGCCACGGCATCGGCCGGCGCGGTCACACGCGGCAGCGTCAACGGGTTCTCGACGGTCACGGCGGGCATGTCGGTACCTCCTTGGGCGACGTGCGTCCCACTTTAGTTGAGCGTTGAACTTTCCGCCACTCATAACGACACGAGCCCGGAGGGCATTCCCTCCGGGCTCGTGCACTGGCGGGCCGCGCCGGTGCGGCGCGTGCGGTCGGCCGTCAGCCGTACATGCGGCGCATCGCGAAGTCGACCATCTGCTCGACCGCCTTCGCGTCGAAGACCATCCGGTGCTCGCCCTCCATGTCGAGGACGAAGCCGTAGCCGGTGGGCAGCAGGTCCAGCACCTCGGCACCGGTGATCACGAAGTACTTGGACTCCTTGCCGGCGTACCGGCGCAGTTCCTTGAGCGTGGTGAACATCGGGATCACCGGCTGCTGGGTGTTGTGCAGGGCGAGGAAGCCGGGGTTGTCGCCGCGCGGGCAGTAGACCTTCGAGGTCGCGAAGACCTGCTGGAAGTCCTCGGCGGCCAACTGCCCGGTGGTGAAGGCCCGCACCGCGTCCGCGAGCGAGGGCGGGGACGGCTCGGGGTACAGGGGCGGCTGCTGGCCGTACCCGCCGCCCATGGGCTGCTGCGGCGGGGCGTACTGCTGCTGAGCGCCGACGTTCTGGTCGTAGCCGTACATGGGCGCAAGCGTACCGAGAGCGGTGTTCGGGCGCGGCGCCACCCGGGAGTAAGCGGGATCCCGGGACGGGAGGGCCCACCCCGGGACCGGGCCGAACCCGCCCACCGGCCACGGGGTAGCCGCCCTTGGGCCGGGCGGAGGCCGCCCGCGGGTGGCACGGAAGCCACCCTTGGGCCGGGTGCAGGCCGTCCGCGGGCCGGGCGGAACCCGCCCACCGGCCACGGGGAAGCCGCCCTTAGGCCGACCGGAGGCCGTCCGCGGAGCGGGCAGAGGCCGCCCACCGGCCGCGCGGAGGCCGTCCGGGCCCGCACGGAAGCCGCCTGCCCGCCGCCCGGACGCAGCCCGCGGCCCGGGCGGACGCCGTCCGCGGGCTGCGGGAACGCGGCGATCGTCACAGATCCGGGATCGGGGTTGCGGCTTATTACCGGCGGGTAGCATCATCGTAGCTACTTGTTGGTACGTGAACTAGCGCGAGGATCCAGTGCCTCGCCGATCTCTCTACGGATCCGGGAGCCGTCGCCATGGGGCACTACAAGTCGAATCTCCGCGACATCGAGTTCAACCTCTTCGAGGTGCTGGGCCGCGACAAGCTGTACGGCAGCGGACCCTTCGAGGAGATGGACACCGAGACCGCGAAAAGCATCCTCGAGGAGCTGACCCGCCTCGCGGAGAACGAGCTGGCCGAGTCCTTCACGGACGCCGACCGCAACCCGCCGGTCTTCGACCCGGCCACCAACACCGCGCCGGTCCCCGCGTCCTTCAAGAAGAGCTACCAGGCCTTCATGGACTCCGAGTACTGGCGCCTCGGCCTGCCCGAGGAGATCGGCGGCACCACCGCCCCGCCGTCCCTGATCTGGGCGTACGCCGAGCTGATCCTGGGCGCCAACCCGGCCGTGTGGATGTACTCCTCCGGCCCGGCCTTCGCGGGGATCCTCTTCGACGAGGGCAACGAGGTCCAGAAGAAGATCGCGCGGATCGCCGTCGAGCGCCAGTGGGGCTCCACCATGGTCCTCACCGAGCCCGACGCGGGCTCCGACGTGGGCGCCGGCCGCACCAAGGCGGTGCAGCAGGAGGACGGCTCCTGGCACATCGAGGGCGTGAAGCGCTTCATCACCTCCGGCGAGCACGACATGTCGGAGAACATCCTCCACTACGTGCTGGCCCGCCCCGAGGGCGCCGGCCCCGGCACCAAGGGCCTGTCCCTCTTCCTCGTCCCGAAGTACCTCGTCGACGCCGAGACCGGCGAGCTGGGCGAGCGCAACGGCGTCTACGCCACCAACGTCGAGCACAAGATGGGCCTGAAGGCCTCCAACACCTGCGAGATGACCTTCGGCGACCGCCACCCCGCCAAGGGCTGGCTGATCGGCGACAAGCACGACGGCATCCGCCAGATGTTCCGCATCATCGAGTTCGCCCGCATGATGGTCGGCACGAAGGCGATCTCCACCCTGTCGACGGGCTACCTCAACGCGCTGGAGTACGCCAAGGAGCGCGTCCAGGGCCCCGACCTGGCGAACTTCATGGACAAGACCGCGCCCAAGGTCACCATCACCCACCACCCCGACGTGCGCCGCTCGCTGATCACCCAGAAGGCGTACGCGGAGGGCATGCGGGCGCTGGTGCTGTACACCGCCTCCGTCCAGGACGCGATCGCCGTCAAGGAGGCGAACGGCGAGGACGCCTCCGCCGAGCACGCGCTGAACGACCTGCTCCTGCCGATCGTCAAGGGCTACGGCTCCGAGAAGGGCTACGAGCAGCTCGCCCAGTCGCTCCAGACCTTCGGCGGCTCCGGCTTCCTCCAGGAGTACCCGATCGAGCAGTACATCCGCGACGCCAAGATCGACACCCTGTACGAGGGCACCACGGCGATCCAGGGCCAGGACTACTTCTTCCGGAAGATCGTCCGCAACCAGGGCGCGGCCCTGAACTCCCTCGCCGAGGACATCAAGAAGTTCCTGGCCCTCGGCACCGGCGGCGAGGAGTTGGCGGGCGCCCGCGAGCACCTGGCCAAGGCGGCCGTGGAGCTGGAGGCGATCGTCGGCCTGATGCTGACCGACCTCGCGGCCACCGAGCAGGACGTCAAGAACATCTACAAGGTGGGCCTGAACACCACCCGCCTGCTGCTGGCCTCCGGTGACGTGGTCGTCGGCTACCTGCTGCTGAAGGGCGCGGCGGTCGCGGCGGAGAAGCTTCAGACGGCCTCCGCCAAGGACACGGCGTTCTACACCGGCAAGATCGCCGCGGCGAAGTTCTTCGCGGCGAACGTCCTGCCGGGCGTCACCCTGGCCCGCAAGGTGGCCTCGGGCGTCGACCTGGACCTGATGGAACTGGACGAGGCCGCCTTCTAGACACCGCCCGGGGAAACACCCGAGTCACGGCCCGGAGGAAGCGCCCGAGTCACCGCCCCGGGGAAGCGCCCGGGTCACCGCCCCCCGGGAAGCCCCCGCGGCAGCCGCGAACTCCACACCGTCCTCACGTGGGCCCGCTCCTTTCGACAGGAGCGGGCTTTCGTACGTCGTTAAGGTGAACTCCATGAGCGAACCTGCCCGCCCGCCCTCCGGCGCCACCCCTCCGGGAAGCGCCTCGCGCGTTCCTGCGGCCTTCGACCGCGGCCACACCGACGACCTCATGTCCTTCCTCACGGCGAGCCCGTCGCCGTACCACGCCGTGGCGAACGCCGCCGAACGGCTGGAGAAGGCCGGGTTCCGGCAGGTCGCCGAGACGGACGCCTGGGACGGGACCAGCGGCGGGAAGTACGTACTGCGCGGGGGCGCCATCGTCGCCTGGTACGTCCCCGAGGACGCCGCCCCGCACACCCCCTTCCGGATCGTCGGCGCGCACACCGACTCCCCCAACCTGCGCGTCAAGCCGCTGCCCGACACCGGCGCGCACGGCTGGCGCCAGGTCGCCGTGGAGATCTACGGCGGTCCGCTGCTCAACTCCTGGCTCGACCGCGACCTGGGCATCGCCGGCCGCCTCACCCTGCGCGACGGCTCCACCCGCCTGATCGACGTCGGCCGGCCGCTGCTGCGGGTGCCGCAGCTCGCCATCCACCTGGACCGCGCGGTGAGCAGCGAAGGCCTCAAGCTCGACAAGCAGCGCCACCTCCAGCCCGTGTGGGGACTGGGCAACGACGTCCGCGACGGCGACCTGATCGCCTTCCTGGCGGAGTCGGCCGGGCTCGCCGCCGACCAGGTCACCGGCTGGGACCTGATGACGCACTCCGTCGAGCCGCCCGCCTACCTGGGCCGCGACGAGGAGCTGGTGGCCGGGCCGCGCATGGACAACCTGCTGTCCGTGCACGCCGGCACGGCGGCGCTGGCGGCCGTGGCGACCGGCGGCACCGCCCTGCCCTGCATCCCCGTGCTCGCCGCCTTCGACCACGAGGAGAACGGCTCGCAGTCGGACACCGGCGCGGACGGGCCGCTGCTCGGCAGCGTCCTGGAGCGTTCGGTCTTCGCGCGCGGGGGGACGTACGAGGACCGGGCGAGGGCCTTCGCCGGCACCGTCTGTCTCTCCTCCGACACCGGGCACGCGGTCCACCCCAACTACGCGGAGCGGCACGACCCGACGCACCACCCGCGCGTCAACGGCGGCCCCATCCTCAAGGTCAACGTCAACAACCGCTACGCGACGGACGGTACGGGCCGCGCGGTCTTCGCCGCCGCCTGCGAGAAGGCGGGCGTCCCCTTCCAGTCGTTCGTCTCCAACAACTCCATGCCGTGCGGCACGACGATCGGCCCGATCACCGCGGCCCGGCACGGGATCCGCACCGTCGACATCGGCGTGGCGATCCTGTCGATGCACAGCGCACGGGAGTTGAGCGGCGCGGACGACCCGTACCTGCTGGCGAACGCCCTGGCGGCCTTCCTGGAGGGCTGAGACGCCGTCGACGGAGCACCGGCCGGCGGTCCGTGAGGATCCGTCACCGCATGGGCGTCGACCGCCGGGGTACACGGGTTCGGGGAACCGGAACGACCGGTACACCGGACAGGGAGGCGACACTCATGGGCCTCGGCGGGTGCATCATCCTCATCGCCGTGGGAGCCATCCTCACGTTCGCGACCGACTGGGACATGCAGGGGGTCAACCTCGACCTGGTCGGAGTCATCCTGATGATCGTCGGCCTGATCGGCGTGACGACCTTCAGCAGCATCGCCCGGCGCCGCCGCGTGATGGTGCCGCCGGCCTCGACCACCGTGGTCGAGACGGACCGGCACCACCGCGACGGCTACAGCGACGGGTACGGCGTGTGACCGCTCCCGGGATCAGGCGTCCAGGCCTGCCAGCACCAGCGGCAGCCGGTCGGCGCCTGACTCGGTGAGCACCACCGGAACACCCCAGTCCTGCTGGTGGACATGGCAGGCCGGGTACTCGGCCGCGGGGTCGTCGTCGCAGGACGCGGCCATCGCGGAGACGTGCAGCACCCCCTCCGGCACCGCCGGGTTCAGCTCCAGCACGCGCACCAGATCGGTGTCCGCGCCCTCCCCCGACAGCAGCAGCTGGGGCGGGGTGGCGGAGACCAGCAGACGGGTCGAGGGGCCGTAGCGGGTGTCGAGCTTCTGACCGGCCGGCGCCTGGAAGATCACGTCCAGCCGGAGCGTGCCCGGCGCCACCTCGGTGGCGGCCCGCTGCGTCCGGTGGGCGACCGCCTCGACGCGGACCGCCTCCTCCGGCAGCCGCAGCCGGGTCAGCCGGTGCCGGGCCGACTCCACGACCACGATGTCGTCGCCGACGAGCACCGCGTCGCTGGGCTCGCGCAGGTCCGTGGCGAGCGTGGTGACCTCGCCCGTCGCCGGGTCGTAGCGGCGCAGGGCGTGGTTGTAGGTGTCGCTGACGGCCACCGAGCCGTCGGGCAGGACGGTGACGCCCAGCGGGTGCTGGAGCAGCGCCTGCCCCGCCGCGCCGTCCCGGTGACCGAAGTCGAACAGGCCGGTGCCGACGGCGGTGCGGACGACGCCGCCGGAATCCACCCAGCGCAGGGCCGAGGTCTCGGAGTCGGCCAGCCAGAGCCGCTCCCCGTCGGGGGAGACCGCGAGCCCGGACGGCTGCGCGAACCAGGCCTCGTCGACGGGCCCGTCGACGAGCCCCTCGTTGGTGGTCCCGGCGGCGACACCGACGGTCCCGGCGACCGGGTCGTACGCCCACAGCTGGTGCACGCCCGCCATCGCGATCCACACCGTGCCGCCGAACAGGGCCACGTCCCACGGCGAGGACAGATCGACCGACCGGGCCGGACCGGACGTCGGTGCCCCCTGCCACCACTGCTTCCCGGTACCGGCGAGCGTGGTCACCTCACCGGAGTCGAGATCGAGGCGGCGCAGGGCGTGGTTGACGGTGTCCGCGACGACCACGGAGGAGGCGTCGAGGAGGGCGAGCCCCTGCGGCTCGTTGAAGGAGGCGGTGCCGGCCGCGCCGTCGGCGAAGCCGCGCACCCCCGACCCGATCCGCCGTACGACGCTCTCCCCGTCCTCCGCCAGCTCCACGAGCTGATGCCGGGTGGTGTCGCTGACCAGCAGGTTCCCGGACGGCAGCAGGACCGCCTTGCCGGGGAAGCGGAGGTCCGTCGGCTCCGGCTCAGGCGCCACGTACGGCCCGTCACCGCGCCGCAGCGTCCCCTTCGCCGCGTGCTCGGCCTCCAGCTCCGTCACCAGCCGCTCGATGGCGTGCACATGCCCCTCACCCGCGTGCTGGGCGACGACGTACCCCTCGGGGTCGATCACGACGAGCGTCGGCCACGCCCGCACCGCGTACTGCTTCCAGGTGGCGAGCTCGGGGTCGTCCAGCACGGGGTGTTCGACGCCGTACCGCTCCACCGCGTCCACGACCGCCGCGTGCTCCGCCTCGTGCACGAACTTCGGCGAGTGCACGCCCACGACGACCACGGTGTCCCGGTGCTTCTCCTCCAGCTCGCGCAGCTCGTCGAGGACGTGCAGACAGTTGATGCAGCAGAACGTCCAGAAGTCCAGGATGACGATGCGTCCTCGCAGGTCGGCGAGGGTGTACTGCTGCTCGCCCGTGTTCAGCCAGCCACCCATGCCGACCAGCTCGGGGGCACGGACACGGGCACGGCGACGGGGTGGGGGCGCGGACGCGGGGGTGGGCGCCGAGGCGGCATCGTTCATGCGTCCAGCTTGCCAGCCGGGCGTGAGCGTAGGTTCACACGTGTACGGACTTTCGCGTACAGGGGGGGCCAAACCCCACCGATGAGGGACCCGGTGGCACGTCCGGTCACGACCGGTGCGTCCGTGGTCCGGCGGCTGGTGCTGGCGTGCGCGGGCGGGGGCCGACAACTGCGCGCTTCCACAGGGAAGTTCACGTTCCGCTTACGTCGGACACACCCTCCGTAACGGATTGTGCGGCGACACCGCCCCGGGATCCGCCCCGGCAGGACCACCGCCGCACCGAGACGAAGGAGCCGTCATGGCCGACATCGCCAAGATCGTCGCGACGATCTACACCGCGGACATCGCCGACGCCAAGACCGACAGCGGAACCGTCTACCTGGGCATCGCCGGGCGCGAGTTCGTCCTGGAAACCGCGGCCGACGACTACGAACAGGGAGCGGCGGACGAGTTCGTCCTCGGCGAGGGCGCCAACGTCGAGCAGGCCGAGTACAACGACCCGCGCAAACCGCAACTGACCACAGAGGACCTGGACCGCTATCCGGCCTACCTCCGCTACCTCGGAACCGACGGCTGGTGCCTGGAGCGCGCCACCATCACCGTCAACCCCGGCGCCGACAGCCACGTCTTCGACAACCTCGACCTCCAGGGAGGGGGCGAGGCGCGCCGCATCTGGCTGCGCAACGACTACGGGCAACGGCTCGGCCTCACCCGTACCGCCGGCCGGCCCTCCACCGGCTCCGGCCAGGGCGGCGGCACCACGGCGACGGGCCGACGCCTGGTGTTCGGCAACGTCAACGCCGACGGGAGCGTCGCCAGCGGCAGCGGCGACTTCTGGGTGACCAGGGAGGGCGAGGGCCGCTACTCCATCGTCTTCCAGAGCCCCTTCACCACGCTGCCCAGCGCCACCTCCAACGTCTGGGGAGACGGCTGGTACACGCTGGACAACACCCAGGCCGCCGTCATCGAGACCGGACGGGTCGTGATCGTCACCGGGAACAGCGTCGGAGCGCGCAGCAACCGCGGCTTCAGCTTCCAGGTCATCGGATAGCCGCGCGGCGCACCATCCGACATCCCCTCCGGTCCGGTCGGCGTCCTCGTCGGCCGGACCGGTGCGTGTTCGCTCCAGCAGCTGCCGGTCGGCCGTCCGCGGCTGACCGGTCACGGCACCGCCGTTCGCCGCACGGGCAGGTCGAACCAGACGGCCTTGCCGTCCGGGTACGGGTACCGGTGCCCGCCGTACGGGAGGTCCGGGCCGTGCCCCCAGCGGCCGCCGGTGAGGGCGTCCACCAGGTAGAGGCCCCGGCCGCCGCCCCGCTCCCACGTCTCGGCCGTCACCTCTCTCAGCACCGGTGGGTTGTCGTCCCCGTCGTACACCGCCACCCGCAGCCGCCCCTCCTCCACGGCCAGCCACAGCATCGCGCCGTCCCCGCCCTTCGCGTGCACACAGGCGTTGGTGACGATCTCCGAGGTGCAGAGCGTCGCGTCGTCGATCAGATCGCCGTCCAGTTCGAGCGCGCGCAGCACGGTGGCGACGAAGTCGCGGGCGATGTGGGGGGAACTGTCGAGAGGCGGACAGATCAGGGTGTACGAGGGCATGGGGCATCAACTCCGGTGAGGAGAAGGGGGTCTGTGCGAGCCTGACCACCACGTCACTGTCCGACGCCCCGGCAGCGGGGCCGGGGTGGCACTTCCAACGGGGATCGGGCGTACGGAAGTTGCGAGAGAGTGACACTGTGAGCACTCTCCGTGAGTACAGTGACGACTGTAGCGGCAAACGTTGAAGCGGCTCAACGTTTCGGGAAACTCGTCACCGTTTGGGAGGACGCATGACTTCGAGACCCAATCCGACGGCCCGACAAGCGCGGCTGGGCACGGAAATGCGCAAGCTGCGAGAGGCGGCGGGTGTCCCGAACCGGAAGGCCGCCGCACAACTGGGCGTCAGCCCGACCCAGATCAGCCACATCGAGTCCGGGCGCATCGGCATCAGCGAAGAACGCCTGCGCAGGATGACCGAGTTCTACGACTGCGACGACGCAGCGCTCGTGGACGCGCTGGTCGCCATGTCGTTGCCGCGCTTCGGCAACTGGTGGGACGAGTACCGAGGCGTGATGCCGCCGCAGGCACTCGATCTGGCCGAGCTGGAGCACGACGCGTCATACGTGCGCGCTTTCGAGGTGGTGCACATCCCCGGAGTTCTTCAGACGGAGGCGCACGTACGCGCAACCTCCGACTTCTTCGACCCGAACCGCCCGAAGGAGATCCGCGAGGCTTTCGTTTCCTTCCGGATGCAGCGCCGACAGGTGCTGGAGTCGGGCACGCCGTATGACGTGATCATCCATGAGGCCGCGCTACGCATGCGCGTCGGCGGCTCCAAGGTCACCCGCGACCAGCTCAAACACCTCCTCGATGCGTCCGACAGGAAGTCGCTCATCCTGCGCGTCGTCCCCTTCACCACTGAGGGATTCTCAGGGGGCGGCTATTCAATGCAGTACGTCGGCGGAGCTGTCCACCAGCTCGACACCGTGCAGATCGACACCACACACGGCGCCGAGTTCATCGACGCCACGGCACGACTGAACCGCTACCGCAACGTCCTGGGGAGCATCGACAAGGCAGCCCTCCCGGAGGATGCTTCACTCGACCTCATTCATCGCATCGCCCAGGAACTGTGAAGGAATCCCTGTGCACGAAACCCTCCACTGGCAGAAGTCGTCCTTCTCCGCCGACACCGACACCAACTGCCTGGAGATAGCCGCCACCCCCACCACCCTCCACCTCCGCGAGAGCGACACCCCCACCACAATCCTCACCCCCGCCCCCACCGCCCTGAACGCCCTGCTCACAGCGGTGCGACACACGCCCGCACCTGGCCCAACCGTGTGAAGGGGCTCG
Source organism: Streptomyces sp. NPDC003247 (assembly GCF_042888135.1). Lineage (NCBI taxonomy): Bacteria > Bacillati > Actinomycetota > Actinomycetes > Kitasatosporales > Streptomycetaceae > Streptomyces > Streptomyces sp. NPDC003247. The sequence continues at coordinate 333,784 of NZ_JBIAPF010000007.1, read as the reverse complement.
ACGTGTCCGAAACCCTCCAGTGGCAGAAGTCGTCGTTCTCCGCAGGCGACTCCGACAATGACTGCCTGGAGATAGCCGCCACCCCCACCACCCTCCACCTCCGCGAGAGCGACACCCCCACCACAATCCTCACCCCCACCCCCAGCGCCGTCAGCGCCCTGCTCACCGCCGTGCGGAAGGCGGGGATCAGCCCGTCGGCCTAGCGGCTGCGTCCCGCTCGGACCGTCGGGGGTACCCGTAGAGCCATGAGATTCCTCGTGCGCGACCGCATCCTCGGCTTCGGTGACGACTACTGGATCGAGGACGACCACGGCAACCGGGTCTACCTCGTCGACGGCAAGGCGATCCGGATGCGGCACACCTTCGAGCTGAAGGACACCGAGGGACGGGTCCTGATCGACATCCGTCAGAAGATGTTCGCCCTGCGCGACACGATGGTGATCGAACGGGACGGCGAGCCCCTGGCGACGATCCGCCGCAAGCGGCTGTCTCTGCTGCGCAACCACTACCGGGTCGCCCTGGCGGACGGCCGTACCGAGCTGGACGTCAGCGGCAAGATCCTCGACCGGGAGTTCGCCGTGGAGTACGACGGCGAACTGCTGGCCGTGATCTCACGGCGGTGGCTGCACGTGCGGGACACGTACGGCGTCGACGTCGTCCGTGACGACGCCGATCCGGCGCTGCTGATCGCGGTCGCGGTGTGCGTGATCAACCTGGCGGAGAAGGAGCGGGAGGACTGAGCGCCCGGAGGGGCGGGGGCTCAGCGCCGGGGTGCCGCCACGCCGAGGACGCGGTCCTTCAGGGCCGGGAACTGCTCCCGGGTCGTCGCGACCTTCGCCGGGTCGAAGTCGACGGTGAGGACCTCCTCGCCCGCGCCGGCCTGCGCGAGGACCTCGCCCCACGGATCGACCACGATCGAGTGACCCGCCTGGGGAACCCCGGCGTGCGTGCCGGCCGTTCCACACGCGAGCACGAACGCCTGGTTCTCCACCGCCCGCGCCTGAGCCAGCAGCGTCCAGTGCGCCCGGCGGCGCTCCGGCCAGCCCGCCGGGATGACCAGGGTCTCGGCGCCGGCGTCGACGAGGCCGCGGAAGAGCTCGGGGAAACGGAGGTCGTAGCAGGTGGCCACACCGATGGTGGTCTCCGGCAGCGTCACGGTCACCAGGTCGCCCCCCGCGCCCATCAGGACGGCCTCGCCCTTGTCGAAGCCGAAGCGGTGGATCTTGCGGTAGGCAGCGGCGAGGTCGCCGGTGGGGGAGAAGACGAGGGAGGTGTTGTAGAGGGTGCCGTCCGGGTCCCGCTCGGGGATCGAGCCGGCGTGCAGCCACACGCCCGCGTCGCTCGCCGCCTTGGCCATCGCCTCGTGGGTCGGGCCCTGGAGCGGCTCGGATTCGGTGCCGAACCGCTGGTAGGCGAAGGCTCCGGTCGTCCACAGCTCGGGCAGCACCACGAGGTCGGCCGAGCCGGCCTGCTCCCGCACCAGCGAGGCGACTCGCGCCCGCCGTACGTCGACCGATTCGCCCTCTTCCACGGCGATCTGGATCAGAGAGGCGCGCACACTACCACCGTCCTGGCATTCGAGTAGTCCACACGGGCCTACGATCGTCACACGAAAGCACTGCCGGGGTGCCTCACAGCAGCGTAACTTAGCGTCTCAAGACACCCGCCGACAGCCACCTCCCGCTGGCACCGCCGCCGCCACCATCCTGCCCGCCCGTGTACCGACCGCCGAGGGGTCCCGTTCCGTGAGTCTGCATTCCACCCTCCAGCCCTACGCCGACGCCTGGACCCACTCCATCGAAGCGATAACCGAGCTGGTGCAGCCGCTGGTGGAGGCGGACTGGAACCGCCGTACGCCGTGCCCGGGCTGGTCGGTCCGCGACATCGTGTCGCACGTCATCGGGCTGGACTGCGAGATGTACGGCGACCCGCGGCCGATCCACTCCCTGCCCCGGGACCTCTTCCACGTCACCACCGACCTCCAGCGCTACATGGAGATACAGGTGGACGTCCGCCGGCACCACACGTCACCGGAGATGACGTCCGAGCTGGAGTACACGATCATCCGCCGCAACCGGCAGCTGCGGAACGAGTCGCGCGACCCCGGCGCCAAGGTGCGGGGCCCCCTCGGCACCGAGCTGACGCTGGAGGAGTCCATGCGCAACCACGCGTTCAACGTGTGGGTGCACGAGCAGGACCTGCGCGCCGCCCTCGGCCGCCCCGGCAACCTCGACTCCCCCGGCGCGCACATCGCCCGGGACGTGCTCCTCTCCGAGCTCCCCGGCGTCGTGGCCACCCGGTCCGACGCCCCGCGCAGCTCCGCCGTCGTCTTCGACGTCCACGGGCCGATCGAGTTCCTGCGCACCATCCGCGTCGACATCCAGGGCCGCGGCACCCTGGAGACGGCCCCCGCCCTCGGGCCCGCCGCCTCCTTCGCCCTCGACTGGGAGACGTACGTCCGCCTCGCCTGCGGCCGGGTGTCCCCGGAGGCGGTCGCGGACCGGGTCAAGGCGGAGGGCGAGCCGGAGCTGACGGCCGCGATCCTGCGGAACTTCGCGGTGACGCGCTAGCCGTCACGGCCGCATGGCCTCACGGCTGCAAGGCCGCACAGCCGCACAACGGAACGGGCCCGTCGTGAACGTCACGACGGGCCCGTCCGCACACGGGTGGGTGCGCGTCAGCTGATCTTGGCGTAGCCGTAGTTGATGAGCTTCTTCACGTCGGCCGTGCGGTTCGCCGCGTCGGGAGCCGTGAGGACGGTGCCCACGACCGACTCGCCGTTGAGCGTGGCGGCAAAGATGAGGCAGTACTTGGCCTGGGTGCCGGAGCCGGTCTTGATGCCGAGCGTGCCGTTCCAGCCGAGCAGCGTGTTGGTGTTGGTCCAAGCGGCCATGGTGCGGGTGGCACCCGTCTTGGTGATCGTCTTCGCCGTGTAGGACTTGGTCTTCACGACGGCTTTGAACGTGGAACTCTTCATCACGCTGCGGCCGAGCTTCGTCAGGTCGCGCGGCGTCGAGTAGTTGGAGCCGTTGCTGAGGCCGTCGAACGAGTCGAAGTGCGTGTTCGTCATGCCCAGGTTCTTGGCCGTGGTGTTCATCTTGGCGATGAAGTTCTTGGTGCGGGCCGCGACGGTCGTACCCGTGCCGAACTTGTCGGCGAGGACCATCGCTGCGTCACAGCCGGACGGCAGCATCATCCCGTACAGCAGCTGACGGACCGTGACCTTGTCGCCGACGATCAGTTTGGCCGACGAAGGGTAGCCCTCGCGGACCATGTAGTCGCTGACCGCCTGCTTGACCGTGACCTTGGTGTCGAGGTTCAGGTTCGACTGCGAGAGCACGACCTTCGCGGTCATGACCTTCGTGGTGGAGGCGGTGAGCCTCTTGTAGTCGGCGGACTTGCTGTAGAGCGTCGCGCCGGTCGCGCTGTTCATCAGGTACGCGCCCTTGGCGGTGATGGTGGGCGTCGTGACAGCCTGCGCGGGCGCCGCTGTGAGAGCTCCGGTGGCGAGCACTGCGCCGGTCGTCACGACGACGGCAGCGGCCCTGCGGACACGGAAGCCCTTGGTGGCGGTTATCAACTGAAATACCCCGATTACGTCGAATGCCCCTGAGGTGCGGCCGAGTTGCAGGGGAAAGCAGAAGGGGCCGCATGTGTGTGACACGTAAGTAGCACAGATAGTTGTGCGCTTGCTGCGAGGGGATCCCCTTACGCCCCACCCGTGACCCGTTCGGAGGGCACTTCGCCCCGGGGGTCCGCATGATGGACGCGGACCACCCATGCGTACGTGTTGTATCTATCCTGTGGACATGCCATCCGCGCCGCCCGCCCCCCTCAAGCAGCCACCCGCCGCCGACCGCGTCTACACCCACGTCAAGCAGGGAGTCCTGGACCGCCGTTACGAGGGCGGCACGCTCCTCACCGAGGGCGAGCTCGCCGAGGCCGTCGGGGTCTCGCGCACGCCGGTGCGCGAGGCGCTGCTGCGCCTGGAGGTGGAGGGGCTGATCAAGCTCTACCCGAAGAAGGGCGCCCTGGTCCTGCCGGTGTCCGCGCAGGAGATCGCGGACGTCGTGGAGACCCGGCTGCTGGTGGAGGAGCACGCGGCGCGCAAGGCCGTCCCCGCGCCGCCGGGGCTCATCGCACGGCTGGAGGAACTGCTCGCGCGGCAGCGGACCCAGGCGGCCGCCGGCGACCTGGCCGGGGCCGCCGTCACCGACCGCTGCTTCCACGCCGAGATCGTCCGCAGCGGCGGCAACGAGATCCTCTCCCGGCTCTACGACCAACTGCGCGACCGGCAGCTGCGGATGGGCGTCGCGGTCCTGCACTCCCACCCCGACCGGATCGCCAAGACCCTCACCGAGCACGCCGAGATCCTGGAGGCGCTGCGCTCCGGCGACGCGGAGGCGGCCGTCGGGATCGTCCACCGGCACGTCGGCTGGTTCTCGCACCTGGCCCGGGGGGAGGTCCGATGAGCCCGGCGAGGCCCCTGGGCAACTCCACCCGACCGGGTGACCCGCCGGGCGGACGGCGCGCCGTCGCCGTCTGGGGGATCGGCGTCTCCGTCTACTTCGTCGCCGTCATCTTCCGCACCTCCCTGGGAGTGGCCGGCCTCGACGCCGCCGACCGCTTCCATGTGAACGCCTCCGCGCTGTCCACCTTCTCGATCCTCCAGCTGCTGGTGTACGCGGGCATGCAGATACCGGTCGGTCTCCTCGTCGACCGGCTCGGCACCAAGAAGGTCCTGGGCATCGGTGTGGTCCTCTTCACCGCCGGGCAGCTCGGGTTCGCCCTCTCCCCGACGTACGGCACGGCACTCGCCTCGCGGGCGCTGCTCGGCTGCGGGGACGCCATGACGTTCATCAGCGTGCTGCGGCTCGGCACCCGCTGGTTCCCGGCGCGGCGCGGGCCGATGGTCGCGCAGTTCGCGGGCCTGGCGGGCATGGCCGGCAACCTGGTGTCCACGCTGGTGCTGGCGCGGCTGCTGCACGGCGTGGGATGGACCGCCGCGTTCGCGGGCAGCTCGCTCGCCGGCGTCGTCGTCCTGGTGCTGCTGGTGCTGTTCCTGAAGGACCACCCCGAGGGGCACGACCCCGAGCCGTTCCCGCACCAGGGCGCCGCCTACGTACGGCGGCAGATCGCGGCCTCCTGGCGGGAGCCGGGCACGCGGCTGGGCCTGTGGGTGCACTTCACGACCCAGTTCCCGGCGATGGTGTTCCTGCTGCTGTGGGGGCTGCCGTTCCTCGTCGAGGCCCAGGGCCTCGACCGGGCCACCGCCGGCGAACTGCTCACCCTCGTCGTCCTGTCCAACATGGCCGTCGGACTCGTGTACGGGCAGGTCGTCGCCCGGCACCACGGGGCGCGCCTGCCGCTCGCGCTCGGCACCGTCGGGGCGACCGCGCTGCTGTGGGCGGCCACGCTCGCCTACCCGGACGACCACGCGCCGATGTGGCTGCTGGTGGTGCTGTGCGTGGTGCTCGGGGCCTGCGGGCCCGCCTCGATGATCGGGTTCGACTTCGCCCGGCCCGCCAACCCGCCCGAGCGGCAGGGGACCGCGTCCGGGATCACCAACATGGGCGGGTTCGTCGCCTCCATGACGACCCTCTTCGCGATCGGCGTCCTGCTGGACGCCACCGGCGACGACTACCGGGCCGCCTTCTCCGCGGTGTTCGTGCTCCAGGCCGTCGGGGTGAGCCAGATCCTGCGGCTGCGCAGGCGGGCGGCCCGGCGGGAACGGGAGCGGCTGGTCGCCAGCCGGGTCTCCACCGTGCACGTGCCCGCGTAGCCACGGCCCGGTGCCGGAGCCGATGCCGGTCCCGGTGCCGGAGCCGATGCCGGTCCCGGAGCCGGTGCCGGTCCCGGGGCGGAACGGACGCCGTCGTAAATCCGATTGTCCGACCGTAGCTCCGGGATCTACCGTCTAGGCCATCGACGTGTAGCTCAACAGCAGAGCACCGGGCTCTTCACCCGGAGGGCGCGGGGGCGGCACCCGCCACGTCGGCTCGACGACGTGTAGCTCAGCAGCAGAGCACCGGGCTGTGGTCCCGGGGGGCACGGGGGCGGAACCCGTCACGTCGGCTCATCGACGTGTAGCTCAGCAGCAGAGCGCCGGGCTCGGGACCCGGAGGGCACGGGGGCGGAACCCGTCACGTCGGCTTATGGACAACGACGCTGACCAGCAGCACCTCGCAGAGGCGAACCCGGGCTACGCGTCCGGCCAACTGGCCAAGGCGCTCAGGACCGCCCACACCCACCAGGACCCCGACACCCGCCACCGGGCCCAGGAGAAGGGCCGCGCCTGGCGGGCCGTCCTCGCCGGCATGGCGAACGGACTGCTCTCCGTCGGCTCGCGCACCCCGGTCGCCGGACTGCCCGCCTGGGTGACCCCGCAGGTCGTCCGCGGCGGCTTCGCCACCGGCGAGGCCGCGGCCGGCGGCCCCCTGCGCCCGTACGAGACCGAGGCCGCGCGGCAGGCGGGCGTCCCCGCGCAGCGGCGGGCCCTCTTCGCGTACTGGCTGTCCGAGGACGGACTGCGCCGCCTGTACGACCTGCTGGACAGCGGCCGCTACGAGGTGACCGTCCCCGAGGAGGCCGCCCTGCTCACCGTCGCCTGGCTCGCCCGGGCCGGGGAGACGGACGCCGCCCTCGACCTCGTCGAGGAACTGGTCCCCTTCGCGGACCGGCTGCGCTTCACCCCGGCCCCCGCCGACCGCCCCGCGCCCGACGCCGCCGCGGTGCACCGCCGGACCGTCGGCGACGCCCGGCACGGTCTGGGCCGGCGCCGGCCCGGCGAGGCCGTGGAGACACAGCGGGAGGCACTGGCCGTCTGGCAGCCGTTCGGCGACGAACTGCTCGCGCACTGGCTGGAGACGGCCGAGGACGGCCGGGTCCTGGCGCGCACACCCGACGCCGCCTGGCACGAGCGGGGCGCCGCCCTGCTGCGCCGCTACCGCGACCTCGCCCGCCGGCACACCCGCTGCACCAAGCACCTCGACCCCAAGCAGAACCTCGCCATCCTGCGCGGCGCGCTGGAGGAGAGCGTCGCCGGACGCCCGCTGGACGCGCGCCGGCTCGGGCTGCTGCGGCACGCCGTCACCTCCATGGTGCGGCGGCGCGGCCTGCCCGGCTCGCCCGAACTGACGGCGCTGCGCCGGAAGCAGGCCGCGCAGGCGGCGCTGCCCTCGCACCACGCGCTGGCCCAGCTGGTGCTGCGCCGGCTGTCCGGGCTGCCGCCGGAGGAGGGCGTCGCCGAGGTCGGTCCGCTCGTCGCCGCGGTCAGCCAGGAGGAGGCCCGGGAGACGGGACTGCCCGCGGGGGCGGCGATCCCGCGCGCCCTGCGCCGGCCCGTCGAGACCGCGCTGAGCGCGCCGCTGGGCACGCTGGTGGAGCGCGGTGTGGTGCCGTCCGCCGAGGTCATGGCCGAACTGGTCCCGCAGCTCGTCGCCGCGACGACCGCGCAGGCCTACCCGGAGGAGTCGCTGCGCACGCTGGCCGCCGCCCACTACCGCGCCTTCCGCAACCGCCGCTCGCTGCTGCTGCTCAACCTGGAGCGGCAGGTGCGGGCGGAGGAACTGCCATGGGTGAAGGCCGTGGCCGGGTGGCGTACCGGTGGCGAGGCGGACGAGGTGTCCGCCCTCGCGCTGCGGCAGCTCGGCGAACTGGCCGTGCAGGCCTTCCCGGGCACGATCCTGCCCAACCCGCTCGTCCGCGAACTGTCCGTCCTCGCCCGCCAGGCCGACCTCGGCGCCCCGCTGGTCGAGGAGCTGGCCGCCGACATCTTCATGGGCACGTTCACCCCGAAGTTCCTCGTCGCCGCCCGTGTCGCCGCGGAACTCCTCGGAGGCGGCTCGCTCTACGAGCGCTACTACGCCATCGACTACCGCGCCGTGCGCAACCTGGCGATCCTCGAAGCCGGTGAGGCCCAGCTCCGGACGGTCCGGCCCCGGGCCTCGGCCCGGTTCGCGCAGCTGTGCGCCGAACGGGCCGGGGCCTCCTCGACCCGCTCCCGGTGGGGCTCCGGATCGGTGGCGGCGAACGGCACGGTCATCGAGCAGGCGCAGATCCTCACCACGCACAACCTCGCCACCCTGGTCCACCGGGTCGGCATCAGCCCGGCCACGGGCTGGGAGGACCTGGCCCTCCGTAGCTTCGACACCGTCTGCCGCCTGACCGCCCGCGTCCACGGGAACCCGCGTCCCCTCGCCACCATCAAGGATGCGGCCTACGCCTGGCGCCAGATGCTGTTCCACCTGTCCCTGTGCACCCCGCGGGAACAGGCCCGCGCCCTGGACCGGCTGACCGAGGAGGCCGCCCGCCGCCCCGGCCATGTCGCGACCCGGCTCGCTCCCGCCCTGACCGGCCTGCGGCAGACCGCCGAAGGCGGCTCGCCGGACGAGGGCGAAGGCCGACGACTCCTGGGCTGGGCCACCGACGGCCACTGGATGCGCGAGGAGACCCCGGGGACCACCGCCGCCCGTTGAGCCGGGCATGCGGTGGGTCGTACCCACGGGTGGGACGGCCCCGCCCGGTGGGACGGCCCCGCCCACCGGGCGACCCCGCCCGGTTGGGCGGCCCGGCCCGGTGGGACGGCTCCACGGGGTGGGGCGACCCCACCCGGTGGGGCGACCCGGCCCGGTGGGGCGACCCGGCCCGGTGGGACGGCTCCACGGGGTGGGGCGACCCCACCCGAGGGGGCCGCGGCTCCCCGCGCTCACCCGGGCTCAGGCCCAGGTGATCAGCTTCTTCGGCTGCTCCAGGATCGCCGCCACGTCCGCCAGCACCTTGGAGCCCAGCTCGCCGTCGACCAGGCGGTGGTCGAAGCTCAGCGCGAGCGTGGTCACCTGACGCGGCTTCACCTTGCCCTTGTGCACCCACGGCTGGAGCTTGATCGCGCCGATGGCCAGGATCGCGGACTCGCCGGGGTTGAGGATCGGTGTGCCGGTGTCGATGCCGAAGACACCGACGTTGGTGATGGTGACCGTGCCGCCCTGCATGGCCGCCGGAGGCGTCCGCCCCTCGCGCGCCGTCGCCACCAGCTCGCCCAGCGCCTCGGCGAGCTGGGGCAGCGTCTTGTCGTGGGCGTCCTTGATGTTCGGCACGATCAGACCGCGCGGGGTCGCGGCCGCGATGCCCAGGTTGACGTAGTGCTTGCGCACGATCTCCTGGTTGGCCTCGTCCCAGGACGCGTTGATGTCCGGGTTCCGCCGGAGGGCGACCAGCAGGGCCTTGGCGATGAGCAGCAGCGGGTTGACCCGCAGGCCCTGCATGTCCTTGTCCTGCTTGAGCTCCTCGACGAGCTTCAGCGTGCGGGTCACGTCGACCGTCACGAACTCCGTGACGTGCGGCGCCGTGAACGCCGACCCCACCATGGCCTGCGCGGTCGCCTTGCGCACCCCCTTGACGGGGACACGGGTCTCGCGGGCCGCGTCGTACGAGACCACCGGGGCCGGGACGGTGACGGGGGCGGGGGCGGGGGCGGCCGCCGGGACGGGCTGCGGCGCCTCCGGCCGCTCGGGCGCGGGGGCCTGCGCCGGGGCCGCCGCCGCGTGGACGTCCTCGCGCGTGATGATGCCGTCCGGCCCGGACGGGACCACCGTCGCGAGGTCCACGCCCAGGTCCTTGGCGAGCTTCCGCACGGGCGGCTTGGCCAGCGGGCGGGCCTTGCCGACGGAGGCGTCGGACGGACCGGGGGCCGGTACGGCGGCCGGGCTGGGGACCGGTGCGGGGGCCGGTGCGGCGTGCGCCGCCGTGCCGTGGCCGTTCAGTTCGGCCTGGACGGCCGCGGCCGCCGCCGGTTCCTGGGCGGGAACCTCCGCGGCCTTGCGCGGACGGCGCTTGGTGGAGGAGGCGGCCACGCCGTACCCGACGAGGACCGGCTGGCGGCCGGAACCCTCCGCCTCGGGCGCGGCGGGCTCCCCCGCCACGGCCGGGGCGGCGGCCTGCGCCGGAGCCGCTGCCGCCGCCGGCGCCTCGCCGCCCGCGATGTCCACCGCGATGATCACCGTGCCCACGTCCACCGTGGTGCCCTCGGGGAAGTGGAGCGCGCGGACCACGCCGTCGTAGGGGATGGGCAGTTCGACGGCGGCCTTGGCCGTCTCGACCTCGCACACCACCTGACCGTCGGTCACCGTGTCCCCGGGCTGGACGTACCACTTGAGGATCTCGGCCTCGGTGAGCCCCTCGCCCACGTCGGGCATCCGGAACTCGCGAACGGACGCTTCCGTCATCGTCGTCACGACCCTCTCCTCAGTACGCCAGGGCACGGTCGACGGCGTCGAGCACCCGGTCCAGACCCGGCAGGTACTCCTCCTCCAGACGCGCCGGCGGGTACGGGACGTGGTAGCCGCCGACCCGGAGCACGGGGGCCTCCAGGTGGTAGAAGCAGCGCTCCGTGATCCGGGCGGCGATCTCCGCGCCCGAGCCGAAGAACACCGGCGCCTCGTGGACCACGACCAGACGGCGGGTCTTCTCCACCGATGCCTGGATGGAGTCGAAGTCGAGGGGGGAGACCGAACGCAGGTCCAGGACCTCCAGGCTCTTGCCCTCCTCGGCGGCCGCGTCGGCGGCCTCCCGGCAGACCTTCACCATCGGACCGTAGGCGACGAGGGTCACATCGGTGCCCTCGCGGACGACCTGCGCCTTGTGCAGCGGGCCGGGGATGGCCTCGGTGTTGACCTCGCCCTTGTCCCAGTAGCGCCGCTTGGGCTCGAAGAAGATCACCGGGTCGTCGCTCTGGATGGCCTGCTGCATCATCCAGTAGGCGTCCCCGGCGTTCGACGGCGAGACCACCTTCAGGCCCGCCACGTGCGCGAAGAGCGCCTCGGGGGACTCCGAGTGGTGCTCGACGGCGCCGATGCCACCGCCGTAGGGGATGCGGACGACGACGGGGAGCTTCACCTTGCCCAGCGAGCGGGCGTGCATCTTCGCGAGCTGGGTGACGATCTGGTCGTAGGCCGGGAAGACGAAGCCGTCGAACTGGATCTCCACCACCGGGCGGTAGCCGCGCAGGGCCAGGCCGATCGCGGTGCCCACGATGCCCGACTCGGCGAGCGGGGTGTCGATGACGCGGGACTCGCCGAAGTCCTTCTGGAGGCCGTCCGTCACCCGGAACACACCGCCGAGCTTGCCGACGTCCTCGCCCATGACGAGGACCTTGGGGTCGGAGTCCAGCGCGTGCCGCAGCGACTCGTTGATCGCCTTGGCCAGAGCCATGGTCGTGCTGGTCTTGCTGGTCGCAGTGCCGGCCATCTCAGTTGCCCCCCTCACCCGCGGCGACGCCGCTGTCGGACTCCGTCTCGAACGACGCCTGGTAGGCGGCGAACCGGGCCCGCTCCTCGTCGACGAGCGCGTGCCCGTCCGCGTACGCGTTCTCGAAGATGGCGAAGTGGTCCGGGTCCGGCATGGCACGGACCGCTTCGCGCACTCGCCTGCCCAACGCCTCGCTCTCGGCCTCGAGTTCCGCGAAGAATCCCTCGTCCGTGTGGTTTGAGGCCTCCAGGTACCGGCGCAGGCGCAGGATCGGGTCCTTGGCCTCCCAGGCGACGCGCTCGTCGTCGTGCCGGTAGCGGGTGGGGTCGTCGGAGGTGGTGTGGGCGCCCATCCGGTACGTGTAGGCCTCGACGAGGGTCGGCCCCTCGCCGCGGCGGGCCCGCTCCAGGGCCCACTTGGTGACCGCGAGGCAGGCGAGGACGTCGTTGCCGTCGACGCGGACGCCCGGGAAGCCGTAGCCCTGCGCCCGCTGGTAGAGCGGGACGCGGGTCTGCTTCTCGGTCGGCTCGGAGATCGCCCACTGGTTGTTCTGGCAGAAGAACACCACCGGCGCGTTGTAGACGGCGGAGAAGGTGAACGATTCGGCGACGTCGCCCTGGCTGGAGGCGCCGTCGCCGAAGTAGGCGAGGACCGCGCTGTCCGCGCCGTCCTTGGCGATGCCCATCGCGTAGCCGGTGGCGTGCAGCGTCTGGGCGCCGATGACGATCGTGTAGAGGTGGAAGTTGTTGCTGTTGGGGTCCCAGCCGCCGTTGTTGACGCCGCGGAACATGCCCAGCAGGTTGGCCGGGTCGACACCGCGGCACCAGGCGACGCCGTGCTCGCGGTAGGTCGGGAAGACGTAGTCGTCGTCGCGCAGGGCGCGGCCGGAGCCGATCTGGGCGGCCTCCTGGCCGAGCAGCGAGGCCCACAGGCCCAGCTCGCCCTGGCGCTGGAGGGAGGTGGCCTCGGCGTCGAAGCGGCGGGTGAGCACCATGTCGCGGTACAGGCCGCGCAGCTCGTCGGGACTGACGTCGGCGACGTACGGGTCGTACTCGGCGTCCTTCACGCGCTTGCCCTCGGGCGTGAGCAGCTGGACGAGCTCGGGCTCGCCGCCCTTCCCGGCGATGGCGCCGGCGGTACGGGCGGTGCGGGCCCCGGCGGCGGTGCGCTTGCCGGCGGCGCGCTTGCCGCCGGTGGCCTTCGCCGCGGCGGCGCGGGTGGTGCCGGTCGCCGTCTCGGTGCCGGTGGCTCCGGCCTTGCCTCCGGCGCTGCGTCGCGGCTTGCGCGCGGCAGTGCTCTCCACGGTCACGTGTGCTCCTCCGTCGGTCCGGCCCCCGGGGTTGCCGGGAACCAGTACGGCTCACCTGTTCCGACACCCGCGCACGGGGTGGGTGCCGCTCGGCCGGAACAGGCGTGACAGGTGCCCCGGCGAGCGCCCTGCAAGATGCACGTTACCCAGTACGCCACATGTCTGTGAAACCCCACCTGACCTGCGTTTTTGCTTGGATTTCCAAGTAAAATCGGCAAACTCGGGAAGGATCCTGGTCACAGCCTTGCAGGAGGCCGGAGCAACGGCACGTTATCCCGTCGGCCTCGGCAACGGGAAGAGCACGGATAGACGAGTGCACCAACCCACCGAAAAGGACGAAGCGCCCCATACCCCTACACCGGCCGCCGACCGGGGGGATCACTTCACGCCCGGGACCCACCTCAAGGCGACCGTCGGGGACCACTTGTGACACCTGGTGACTGTGTGTGACAACGCGCAGCTCACGGCACCGGACAGTGCCCTAGCATCAGGCGCGTGCCGCGCTCCTGTGTACCACCCCACATGCCCCACGCGCCCCCTCTGGGCGCCCTGCTCCGCCGCTACGCCGCCGGCTCCCCCCTCGACTGCGCGCCCGTCGACCAAGGTCTGCTGAACCGCGGCTACCGGCTGCGCACCACCCGCGGCCGCTACTTCCTCAAGCACCACTTCGACCCGGACACCGCCGACGAGGCCTCGATCGTCCGCCAGCACCGGGCCACCCAGCGCCTGGCCGACCTGGGGGTCCCCGTGGCGCCCCCGCTGCCCGGCCGCGACGGGCGCACGGTCGCCGTCGTCGGCGGCCACGCCTACGCCCTGCACCCGTGGATCGACGGCCGCCACCGCCACGGCGCCCAGCTCACCCCCGGTGAGTGCGCCCGTCTGGGGGCGCTGCTGGGGGTCGTGCACGCGAGCCTGGAACGGGTGATGCCGGCACACGCGCGGGCCCGCGCCGCACCCCCGGAGAGCGTCGCCCCGGCCGACACCTTCGCCGTGATCGACGACCTCCTCGCGCGCGTGCGCCGGCACCGCCCCGCCGACTCCTTCGACGAACTGGCCCGCCACCGGCTCCTGGAACGGCGCGCCCTGCTGGAACGGAACGCCGACCGCCGTCCCCCGCGCGGCGGCCCGGCCGGCTGGGTGCACGGGGACTTCCACCCCTTCAACCTGCTCTACCGCGACGACGCCCCCGCCGCCATCGTCGACTGGGACCGGCTCGGTGTGCAGCCGCGCGCCGAGGAGGCCGTACGCGCCGCCGCGATCTTCTTCGTCCTGCCCGGCGGCACCCTCGACCTGCCCAAGGCGCGGGCGTACGCGCGCGCGTACCGGCGCGCCGCCGGGGCCACCCCCTCGGAACTCGCGGCCGCCGTGCACCGCGTGTGGTGGGAGCGCCTCAACGACTTCTGGATGCTGCGCTGGCACTACGAGCGCGGCGACACCCGCGCCGATCCCCAGTTCCCGGCGGCCTCCGCCCTGGCGGTGTGGTGGACGCGCGAGTACGACGCGGTGTGCGACGCCTTCACGCTCTGACCCGGGCGCGGGGCCGCCCCGCCGGGGCGGGCCGCGCAGACGACGACGCGCGCGTGGGGAGCCCGGTCGGGCCCCACGCGCGCGCGTGGCGGTGTGGACGGAAGGGGTCAGCCGCCGAGGCTGCCGAGGCTGGTGGTGCCCTGGTCGCTGCCGCTGGAGGTGCCCGTCGTGGAACCGGCGTCCTCCCCGGTCCCGCCGTCCGTGGTGCCCGAGTCGCTCGACTCGGTGTCGGTCGGCTCCTCCGACGGCTGCGTCTCGGTCGGCTCCTCCGACGGCTGCTCGCTCTCCTCGCTGCTGTAGCTCGGGGAGGGCGAATACGACGGCGTGTACGACGGCGTGTACTCCGAACCGTAGTTCGAGCCGGAGCTGCCCTCCGTCGTCTCCTCCTCCGTCGACTCGTCGGTCGGCGAGTCGCTCGGGGACGCGCTGCTCTCGTCCTCCGTCGCGGACTGCGTGACGGTCGGCGACTCCGTGGTCTCCGACCCTCCGCCGCCGTCCGAACCGCTGTTGTTCAGCGCGAGGGCGACACCGGCCGCGATGGCGATCACCGCGAGGACGGCGAGGACCCACAGCTTGCCGCGGCCGCTGCCCCGGTTGCCGTGCCCCTCGAACCCGCCGTCGTCGCCGCCTCCGTAGCCCGAGGGCAGGATCGGCTGGGGGATCTGCGAGGTGCTGGAGCCGTCGGCGCCGTGCGGCATCGCCGTGGTGCCCGCGAACCCGGCCGCGGCGGCAGCCCCGCCGGCGGCCGCGTCGACCGGCCCGGTGTTCCAGGTGCCGGTGTGGCCGCCCTGGTCGTAGAGCATCTGAAGGGCGTACTGGACCAGGCCGCGCATCTCCTCCGCGGTCTGGAAGCGGTCGTCGGGCTCCTTGGCGAGGGAGCGCATGACCAGGCCGTCGAGTTCGGGCGGGCAGGCGCCGTCCGAGGTGCGCGACGGCGGCACCGGGATGTCCTGGACGTGCTGGTAGACCACCGACAGCGGGGTCTCGCCGGTGAACGGCGGACGCAGCGCGAGCAGTTCGTACAGCAGGCAGCCCGTGGCGTACAGGTCGGAGCGGTGGTCGACGGCCTTGCCGAGGGCCTGCTCCGGGGAGAGGTACTGCGGAGTGCCCATGACCATGCCGGTCTGCGTCATCGTCGTGGACGCGCCGTGCAGGGCTCGGGCGATGCCGAAGTCCATCACCTTCACGGCGCCGTTGTCCGTGATGATCACGTTCGCCGGCTTGATGTCGCGGTGGACGATGCCGTGCTGGTGCGAGTAGGCCAGCGCCTCCAGCACCCCGGAGACGATGATCAGCGCCTGCTCGGGGCCCGGCGCCTCGGCGTTGAGCAGCAGATCACGGATCGTCCGCCCCTCGACCAGCTCCATGACGATGTACGGCACGCTCTGGCCGCCCACGAAGTCCTCGCCGGAGTCGTACACGGCGACGATCGCGTGGTGGTTGAGGCCGGCCACCGACTGGGCCTCGCGGGTGAACCGGGCCTTGGACACCGGGTCCTCGGCGAGATCGGCGCGCAGCAGCTTGACGGCCACGGTTCGCCCGAGGCGCACGTCCTCGGCGGCGAACACCTCCGCCATGCCGCCCCGGCCGAGTCTGTGGGTCAGCCGGTACCGGCCGTCCCCGACAAGCCCGCCGTTACCCCACAGCTCCGGCGCATCTGACATACCGCCGCCAGTCGCCTCGGGGTCGGACGGGCCCTGAGCGCGCTGCTGCTGTGCCATCAGTCCTCGCCGTCGTTTCTGCCCGCGGTGCGCGCGGTGTTGTCACGGTCTCCGTCGGCCACGCTACAGCCTCCGCGCAAGCCGCCGGTCCGGGATGAGCGCGGGTACGGGTCGGAGACCGGACCGGCCATCAAACCCGCACCCCATGCCGGCGTGCAAATTCTGTGTACCGGCCGTACGCCGCCTGTAACGCTTCCGCGACGCTTCTTTCGCGTACGGTCACGGAACGGGCACCGCGCTTGACGTGTCAGTGGCCTGGGGCAGACTTGGCCGGGAATGGCACTTTCGATCAATGGCTAGCCACAGCAAGCGGCAGGTGCCCGACGCCTTACGGGGGACGCAGAAGATGAGCCAGGACGGCGCGCAGGGCCGGTATGCGGGGCGGGCGCTCGCCGGCGGCCGCTATCAGCTGCGCGACTTGCTCGGCGAGGGCGGCATGGCCTCCGTCCACCTCGCCTACGACTCCGTGCTCGACCGCCAGGTCGCGATCAAGACACTCCACACCGAGCTCGGCCGCGAGCAGGCCTTCCGCGAGCGCTTCCGCCGCGAGGCCCAGGCCGTGGCGAAGCTCACGCACACCAACATCGTCTCCGTCTTCGACACGGGCGAGGACGACGTGGACGGCATGACGACGCCGTACATCGTCATGGAGTACATCGAGGGCCGCCCGCTCGGGTCGGTGCTCGACGAGGACGTGCGGCAGCAGGGCGCGATGCCCGCCGACAAGGCGCTGAAGATCACCGCGGACGTGCTGGCGGCGCTGGAGATCAGTCACGAGATGGGGCTGGTCCACCGCGACATCAAGCCCGGCAACGTGATGATGACCAAGCGCGGTGTCGTCAAGGTGATGGACTTCGGCATCGCGCGCGCGATGCAGTCCGGCGTCACCTCGATGACGCAGACCGGCATGGTCGTCGGCACCCCGCAGTACCTCTCGCCCGAGCAGGCGCTGGGCCGGGGCGTGGACGCCCGCTCCGACCTGTACTCGGTCGGCATCATGCTGTTCCAACTGGTCACCGGCCGGATCCCGTTCGACGCGGACTCGGCGCTGGCGATCGCGTACGCGCACGTGCAGGAGGAGCCGGTGGCTCCTTCCTCCGTCAACCGCGCGCTGCCGCCGGCCGTGGACGCGCTCGTCGCGCGCGCGTTGAAGAAGAACCCGAACGAGCGCTTCCCCACCGCCGTGGCCATGCGCGACGAGTGCCTGCGCGTCGCGGCCTCCTTCCAGGCCGCCCCGCCGAGCATCGTCGCCGGTGCCCAGACGTCGAGCGGCGCGGGCGTCGGCTCCGCGGTCTTCCCGCCGGTCGGCCAGGGCACCCAGGGCCCGACGGGCAATGTGCAGACGCCGTACCAGCCCGCGCCGAACAACCCGTACGGCACCCCGGCGCCCTCGACGCCGGCCCCGGCGCCGTCCTACGGCTATCCGGCACAGGGCGGTTACCAGACGCCCGCCCCGTCGTACGGCCACCAGCAGGCGCCGCACACCCCGCCCGCCTACAACCTCACCCCGCAGCCGTCGACGGCGGTGGGCCCCGGCAGCGGACGGGCGAGCAGCAAGCCGGTGGTCGTCGGCTCGACTGTCGTCGCGGTCGTGGCGGTCGCCGCCCTGCTGGGCACCCTCATGGCGAACGACGGCAGCGAGGACGACAAGGGCGGCTCCGGCGGAGCCAGTTCCAGCGCCACCGCCACGAAGGCGGCCGGCTACCGCGGCCCGGACACCTCGAAGACGATCGACTCGGCCGAGTGCTCCGAGCCCGACGAGTCGTACAACGACCCCGACAAGATCCGCGTCCCGAACTTCCAGTTCAAGTACATCAAGTCGGTCAAGGAGTGCTTCCAGGCGGCCGGCTGGACGATGACGATCAAGGACGTCGACGAGAACACGTACGGCCAGGGCGCGGTCATGGACCAGTTCCCGTCCGCCGGGACGGACGTCGACCCCGAGGACATGCCGGAGATCGAGCTGAGCGTGTCGACGGGCAACCCGGCGTCCTGACGTCCCGGCAACCGAAAGGGCCCGGCGGCGACCGCCGGGCCCTTCGTACGGGGTCTGGTCGTACGGGGTTTCTCCTCGTACGGGGTTACAGGTACGGTCCGCCCGAGCGGCCGCCCGTGCGGGGGTCGTCGAGGCCCTCCTGGCCGCCCACACCCGGCGGCAGCGCGCGGCGCATCTGCTCCAGCTGGGCGCGCGCGGCCATCTGCTGCGCGAACAGGGTGGTCTGGATGCCGTGGAACAGGCCCTCCAGCCAGCCGACCAACTGGGCCTGGGCGATCCGCAGTTCCGCGTCGCTCGGAGTCGCGTCGTCGTTGAACGGCAGGGAGAGCCGCTCCAACTCCTCGACGAGCTCGGGCGCCAGACCGTCCTCCAGTTCCTTCACCGAACTGGAGTGGATCTCCTTGAGCCGAGCCCGGCTCGCCTCGTCCAGGGGAGCCGCCCGCACCTCCTCCAGCAACTGCTTGATCATGCTGCCGATCCGCATGACCTTCGCCGGCTGCTCGACCTGTTCCGTCACCGGGGTCTCACGGGAGTCCTCGTCCGCGTCGCCGCCACCGAGTGCCATACCGTCCTGGCCCACGACCAGGATCCGCTGGGCGTTCTCCGGCGACCTTTCGTTCCTCGGCATCTCCATGCCGCCATTCTCTCGCACCCGTACACCTCATCACCGTGGTGCCCCCCGGGAAAGATGATCCACCGTTTCCGTTCGGAGCAGTCCGTGATGCGGTGAACACGGCCGAATGCCAGGCTTGTCGCTACTTGTTCTCTATCGGCTGACACCGGGAGGGGGTCACGGACGTGACTCCATGGCGGTGGGGGTTGTGCGGACCGGCGGTGAGCCTGGCGCTGGCGGCCGGGCTGCCGTACGGCGGAGTCGCGTCGTACGCCGCCGCGCCGTCGCCGTCCACGACCTCGTCCCCGTCCTCATCCTCATCCCCGTCTTCGTCCCCCTACACGTCTTCGTACACATCCGCGTCCTTGTCCGCGTCCGCGTCCCCGGTCGGGCCCGACCGGGCCGGGAGCCGGGCCGGGGAGGGACGCATCCGTCCGGGGCGGACGGCGGACGAGGACGGGGCCGAGGACGGGGACGTGTACGAGGACGACGACGTGGAGGCGTACGAGGAGCAGGACGCGGGGGAGGACCCGGCCGAGGAGGAGCCGGCCGAGGAGGACCCGCCCGCGGCCGGGCTCGTGCCCAGCGCGTCGCCGCGGGCGGCCACCCAGCAGGAACAGCCCGTCGGGCACGCCCTGCGGGTCCTGCCCCTCGGCAGCGGCCTGATCCTCATCGGCCTCGGTCTCGGCCTCGCCTTCCTCGGACTGCGGCTGCGCCGTGGCTAGGACGACGCCCTGTGGCCGTGCGGTGCCGTCAGGGTGCGACCAGCAGGACCTTGCCGACGTGACCGCTCTCCTCGACGATGCGGTGGGCGGTGGCCGCGTCCTGCATCGGGACCTCGCGGTCGACGACCGGGCGGACGTGACCGGCGGCCAGCAAGGGCCAGACGTGCTCGCGCACCGCCGCGACGATCGTCGCCTTCTCCTCGAGCGGGCGGGCCCGCAGCGAGGTCGCGCTGATCGCGGCACGCTTGGCGAGGAGCGCGCCGATGTTCAGCTCACCCTTCACCCCGCCCTGCATGCCGATGATCGCGAGGCGGCCGTTGACGGCCAGGCTCTGGACGTTGCGCTCCAGGTACTTCGCGCCCATGTTGTCGAGGATGACGTCGGCCCCGGCACCGTCCGTGGCCTGCTTGATCTCGGCCACGAAGTCCTGCTCCCGGTAGTTGACCAGGATGTCCGCGCCCAGCTCGGCACACCGCCGCAGCTTCTCCTCGCTGCCCGCGGTGACGGCGACCCTGGCGCCGACGGACTTGGCCAGCTGAACGGCCATGGTGCCGATCCCGCTGGAGCCGCCGTGCACCAGCAGCGTCTCACCGGGGCGCAGATGGGCGACCATGAAGACGTTCGACCAGACCGTGCACGTCACCTCGGGGAGCGCGGCGGCCTGCCGGAGGTCGATCCCCTCGGGCACCGGCAGCAGCTGCCCCGCCGGGACGACGACCTTCTCCGCGTATCCGCCGCCCGCGAGCAGCGCGCACACCTCGTCGCCGACGGCCCAGCCGCTGACTCCGGGGCCGAGCTCGGCGATGCGCCCCGAGCACTCCAGGCCGGGGTAGGGCGACGCGCCCGGCGGCGGGTCGTAGAAGCCCTGCCGCTGCATGATGTCGGCGCGGTTGACGGCGCCGGCCACCACCTCGACCAGGACCTCGCCCTCGCCGGGTACGGGATCGGGGACCTCTTCCCACACCAGCGCCTCGGGACCACCAGGTTCGGAAATCGTGATCGCATGCATGGGAGGGACGCTACTCCTGCGTCCGCGGCGTCCGCCGTAGCGGCCGTCGGGCGACCGCGGACCCACAGCGGTCAGCGGACCCGCAGCGGTCAGCGGAGCCGCAGCGGTCATGGGCCGGTCCCGGGGACATCCCGATGCGCGACCGATGAGTCTGCGCGACGGTGAAGGTCTCCCCTGCGTAATCCGACTGCGCGGAAGGACACTCCCCCATGAGCCAGCACACCGCCGGCCTGGCCATCGAGACCGCGGGCCTGGTGAAGACGTTCGGCGAGACCCGCGCCGTGGACGGCGTGGACCTCGCCGTGCCCGCCGGCACGGTCTACGGCGTCCTCGGGCCCAACGGCGCCGGAAAGACCACCACCGTCAAGATGCTCGCCACGCTCCTCAGGCCCGACGGCGGCGAGGCCCACGTCTTCGGCCACGACGTGGTCCGCGAGGCCGACGAGGTACGCGGCCTGGTCAGCCTCACCGGCCAGTACGCGTCGGTGGACGAGGACCTCACCGGTACCGAGAACCTGGTGCTGCTCGGCCGGCTCCTCGGGCACGGCAGGAAGCCAGCCCGGGAGCGGGCGGCCCAACTCCTGGAGGCGTTCGGGCTCACCGACGCGGCAGGCAAGCAGATCAAGCACTACTCGGGCGGCATGCGGCGCCGCATCGACATCGCCGCGTCCATCCTCAGCACGCCCGAGCTGCTCTTCCTCGACGAGCCGACCACCGGCCTCGACCCGCGCAGCCGCAACCACGTGTGGGACATCGTGCGGGCGGTGGTCGCGCAGGGCACCACCGTGCTGCTGACCACGCAGTACCTGGACGAGGCCGATCAGCTGGCCTCCCGGATCGCCGTCATCGACCACGGCAAGGTGATCGCCGAGGGCACCAAGGGCGAGCTGAAGGCGTCCGTGGGAGCCGGCTCCGTCCATCTGCGGCTGCGGGACGCCGGGCAGCGGTCCGAGGCGGCGGAACTGCTGCGACGGGTTCTGGACGCCTCCGTGGAGCCCGAACCCGACGCGGTGGCGCTGACGGCCCGGCTGACCGCCACGGCGGACGACACGGCCGCCGAACAGGCCGCGCGCGCCCTCTCCGAGCTCTCCCGGGCCGGGATCACCGTCGACGACTTCTCACTCGGGCAGCCCAGCCTCGACGAGGTGTTCCTCGCCCTGACCGGACACGACACCCACGACGCCGCCGACGACGTGCGGCCCGACCCGAAGGACGAGGTGGCGGCATGAGCACCGCGACGACCGACGACACCCGGACACTCGCCCCGGTGAGCGCCGACTCCCTCGCGGCGCTGCTCGTCGCCCGGGAGCGGCCGCCGCGCCCGAGCGCCTGGTCGGCCTCGCTCACCTTCGGCTGGCGGGCCGTCCTGAAGATCAAGCACGTGCCGGAGCAGCTCTTCGACGTCACCGCGTTCCCGATCATGATGGTGCTGATGTACACATACCTGTTCGGCGGTGCCCTGGCCGGGTCGCCGAAGGAGTACATCCAGTTCCTGCTGCCGGGCATCCTCGTGATGTCCGTCATGATGATCACGATGTACACGGGCGTCTCGGTGAACACGGACATCGAGAAGGGCGTGTTCGACCGCTTCCGCTCACTGCCGATCTGGCGGCCGTCGACGATGGTCGGCTACCTCCTCGGCGACGCCCTGCGCTACACGATCGCCTCCGCCGTGATGCTCACCGTCGGCATGATCCTCGGCTATCGCCCGGACGGCGGGTTCGTCGGCGTCGTCGCCGGGATCGCCCTGCTGATCGTCTTCTCGTTCGCCTTCTCGTGGATCTGGACCATGTTCGGGCTGATGCTGCGCACCGAGAAGTCGGTGATGGGCGTCAGCATGATGGTGATCTTCCCGCTGACCTTCCTGTCCAACGTGTTCGTCGACCCGAGGACCATGCCCGGCTGGCTCCAGGCGTTCGTCAACAACAGCCCGGTCACGCATCTGTCCTCCGCGGTGCGCGGACTGATGGCGGGCGACCGGCCGACCGCCGACATCGCCTGGTCGCTGGGGTGGGCCGCGCTGTTCGTGCTGGTCTTCGGACCGGTCACGATGCGGCTGTACAACCGCAATTAGGAAGGCTTCCAGAAGGCTTCCCCTGGAGGCGGGGCGCCGTCCACGAGAAGCCGGGCGCCGTCCGCTGGAGGCGGGGCGCCGTCCGCTAGAGGCGGGGGGGTGCCGTTCGCGGCTCCGGCGGTACCCGCACGATGGTGACCAGGCGGTCCGTCAGCTCCAGGACGCCGATCGCCGGATCGTCGTAGGCGAGCACCCGGTGACCGCGGACGACGCTCACCACCAGATCGTCCGTCTCGCGCGGGCTGCGTCCCGACTCGGCCTTGGTGACGGGCCGCTCCACGAGGTCCAGGCCGCTGCCCTGGTGCATGAGGTCCTCCATGACCCGGCCGGCCGCCGGGCTGAGCACGGACAGCCCGAGGAGGCGTCCGGCCGCTCCCGCGCTGGTGATGACCTCGTCCGCGCCCGACTGCTGGAGCAGCGGCGCGTTCTCCTCCTCCCGCACCGCGGCCACGATCTTCGCCCGGGGATTGAGCTGGCGGGCGGTCAGGGCCACGAGGACGGACGTGTCGTCGCGTTCCGTCGCGATGATGATCTTTCCGGCCCGCTGCACCTCCGCCCGGCGCAGCACGTCGCTGCGCGTCGCGTCGCCGACCACGCCCTCGTAGCCCTCGGCCGTCGCCGCGGCGATCATCTTGGCGCCGGGATCGATCACGACGACCTGCTCCTTCCGCAGTCCCGAGGCACAGGCGGTGCGGATCGCGGCCCGCCCCTTCGTGCCGAAGCCGACGACGACGGTGTGGTCGCGCAAGGGAGACCTCCGGGATACTGGGCGAAACCTCGGTACGGACGGGGTGTTGCGTGCTGACGGGAACAACCCGCCGGGAACCATGGTGCCCACCGTACGGATCACCATGACAGGGGGCACGCGATGCGAGACCACGAACGACAGCCTGCCGGGGCACGGCGGCTCTCCCTCCTCAGGTCGCTCTGGTACCGCTCGCGCGCCGAGGCCCGTGACGACGCCGAGGCCGGCCGCTCCATCACGATGCCGGTGCAGAGCGCCCTGCCGCCACTCCAGCAGGTGCTGCGGCGCCTCGCCCTGGCCCTGTTCGTGCTGGCCGTCACCACGTTGATCGTCTACGCCGACCACGAGGGCTACAACGACAATTCCGACGGCTCCGTCGACCTCCTCGACTCGGCCTACTACGCCACCGTCACCCTCTCCACCACCGGATACGGCGACATCACGCCCGTCAGCGACACGGCCCGGCTCGTCAACATCCTCGTCATCACGCCGCTGCGCGTGCTCTTCCTGATCATCCTGGTCGGCACCACCCTCGAAGTGCTCACCGAGCGCACCCGCCAGCAGGTCCGCGTCCACCGCTGGCGCACCCGCACCCACAACCACGTCGTGGTCGTCGGCTACGGCACCAAGGGCCGCCACGCGGTGGAGACGCTCGTCGGGCAGGGCGTCCCCAAGGAACAGATCGTCGTCGTGGACGCGCAGCTCAAGGCCGCGGTGTCCGCCGGGGACGACGGGCTGGTCACGGTGACCGGGGACGCCACCCGCTCCGAGACGCTCCTCAAGGCCGAGGTTCCCAGCGCCGCCCGGGTGATCGTCGCCCCGCAGCGCGACGACACCGCGGCCCTGGTCACCCTCACCGCACGCCAGCTGAACCGGCGGGCCACGATCGTCGTCGCCGCCCGGGAGGACGAGAACGTCCCGCTGCTCAAGCAGAGCGGCGCGGACACAGTGGTCACCAGCTCCAGCTCCGCCGGCCGGCTGCTCGGCGTCTCCATGGTCAGCCCGATCGTGGCGAGGACCCTGGAGGACCTGATGACCCTGGGCAGCGGACTGGACCTGATCGAACGTCCCGTCACCCGGCAGGAGGTGGGACGGTCGCCACGCGCCTGCGCGGACCTGATGGTGGCGGTCCTGCGGGGCAAGGATCTGCTGGACTTCGCCGACCCGAAGCTCACCGAGCTCAAGGCGGGGGACCGGGTGATCACGGTGAGCCGGGCCCCGGTCACCGAGCAGGTGTGACCCGGGCGGGCGACGCCTGAAGGGGCGAATGTTTCACGTGAAACGGGCAGGTCGTGATCTGTCGAGGTGTTTCACGTGAAACAGGCCGAGTGGGTCATTCGGGTGTTTCACGTGAAACAGGCGTCGATCCCGGCCGCAGCCCACGGCAGGTCCAGCAGTTCCGTCTCCTGACCTGCGCGCACCCCACCCGGTGGTACGACGGCCAGGACGTCGGCCGCCGCGATGCCGCGGAGCATCGCCGGGCCGTTGTAGTGCAGCGGCACGGCGTGGTCGCCTCGTAGAACGGCCGGGACGAGCCGGGTGTCGTGCGGGTGCCCGTGCACCGCCTCCTTCAGCGGCAGCGTGTACGGCTCGGGGGCCGGACGGGCGGCGAGCGTACGCAGCAGCGGCTCGGCGAGGGTGACCAGGCCGGAGACGGCCGCGAGGGGGTTGCCGGGCAGGCCCACGAGGTGCCGGCCGTCCTGGAGACGGGCCAGCAGCATCGGATGGCCGGGGCGCACCTGAACCCCGTCGACCAGGAGCTCGGCGCCGATACGACGCAGCGTGGGGTGGACGTGGTCGACGGGGCCAGAGGCCGTGCCGCCGGTGGTGATGATCAGGTCCGCCGCCGACGTCGTCAGGGCCCGGTACAGGGCCTCCGCGTCGTCGCCCAGTCTGTGCAACGCCACCACCTCGGCACCCAGCGCCCGCAGCCATGGGGGAAGCATCGGGCCGAGCGCGTCCCTGATGAGGCCGTCGTGCGGGCGGCCCTCGGTGAGCAGTTCGTCGCCGAGGACGAGCACCTCCACACGGGGGCGGGGCACGGCCGCCAGCGTGTCGTAGCCGGCGGCCGCGGCGAGCCCCAGGACGGCCGGGGTCACCACCGAGCCGGCCGGCAGCAGCTGGTCCCCGCTCCGGCACTCCTGGCCGCGGGGGCGGATGTCCTGGCCGTGCCGGTTCTCACGGGTGGGGTGGAGCCGGCCCTTCTCGTCGGTACGGCCGTGCTCGCTGCGGAGCACGGCCGTGGTGTCGGGCGGGATCCGGGCTCCGGTGGCGATACGAGCGGCCTCACCGTCGGCGAGGGGCGCGGGCTGCGCGTGCCCGGCCAGGACACCCTCGTCCCGTACGGCCCAGGGACCGGGGCCGGCGACCGCCCAGCCGTCCATCGCGGAGGTGTCGAAGGAGGGCAGGTCGGTGAGGGCGGTCAGGGGGGCGGCCAGGACCAGGCCGAGCGCGTCGACGAGGGACACGGAGACGGGGGTGCGGCGGGCGGCGGTGGAGCGGGCGGCCCGACCGGCGATCGTGCGGGCCTCGGCCCACGGGGTGGCGGTGGCCCGGTGACCGGCCGGGTGTCCCTGGGCATCACGGGGGCCGGCTGTCCCGCCGTGCCCTGCGCCGGGCCGGCCGGCGTGGTCGTCGCCGTGCCGTCCGCCCCGGTCCTCACCGTGCGCGGCCGCCGACGCGGGGCTGCCGTCCCCGGCCGGGCGGAGGGCGCCGTCCCCGGCCGGGCCGGGGGAGCTGTTGCCGTGGTTCACGAGGGCGAGCGCCTCCTCGACGTCGAGGTCCTCGGCGTCCTGGCCGCCCCGGACACCGAAGGCGGTCATCCGGCGTCCGGGCGGGTGTCGGGCGTGGCGTCGGGAGCCACGTCGGACCGGCCGTCGCCGGGTTCGTCGGCCCAGCGCACGGCCAGGTCGGCGGCCTTGCGGGCGGCCTCGGCGACGGCTTCGGGCCCGCCCTGGGCCCGCCCTGCCGCGTAGCCGACCAGGAAGGTCGTCAGCGGGGCGGCGGGCCGGGCCACGCCGTGGGCGGCGTCACGGGCGAGGTCGAGGAGGACGCCGGTGTCGACGTCGAGGTCGATGCCCAGTTCGTCCTTGACTGCGGAGATCCATTCATCCAACACGTGGCCATGCTCCCTGATACGTGCCCTGGCGGTGGCGATGTCGTCCCAGGTGTCGCAGTCGAAGGACGCGACGGGGTCGGGGACGCGGGTGAGGTCGAGCCCGGCGGTGAGCCGGCGCAGCGGAAGGCCGGTGAGGCCGTTGTGCCGCTCGCCGAGCGCCGCCAGTTCACGGCGCAGGGCGGACGTGCGGTAGGCGGCGACGAGCGGCTGGTCGCGGCCGTCGGCGTCGGTGAGCAGCGCGCCCTCGGCATGGTGGTCGTCCAGGGCGGCCAGCAGGCCGCGGACGGTGTCCGGCGCGAGGAACGGCAGGTCGGCGGAGAGGACGAGGACGCGGTCGGCGGTGGTGTGGCGCAGTCCGGCGCCGAGGGCCGCGACCGGGCCCGCGCCGGGCGGGTCCTCGCGCGCCCACCGCACGGGCCGGACGGTGGGCCGGGGGTCGGCGACGACGACGGTGGTCCGCGCGTCGGCGCAGGCGGACAGCACCCGGTCGAGCAGCGCGCGCCCGCCCACGCGGACGCCGGGCTTGTCGGCACCGCCGAGGCGGCGGGCGCCGCCACCGGCGAGCACGACGGCGTCGTGAGCGGGGGACACGTTCGGGGTCACCCCCCGAGTATGCGCGGCCCGCCGATCACGGGGAACGCGTGGGCGGCCGCGTCATCACAGTGTGCGCAGCAGTACCGCCGGCTGTTCCACGCAGTCCGCCACGTAACGCAGGAATCCGCCCGCCGTACCCCCGTCGCACACGCGGTGGTCGAAGGTGAGCGAGAGCTGGACGACCTGGCGCACCGCCAGCTCCCCGTCGTGCACCCATGGCTTGGGGGCGATGCGGCCGACGCCGAGCATGGCCGCCTCGGGGTGGTTGACGATCGGCGTGGAGCCGTCGACGCCGAACACGCCGTAGTTGTTCAGCGTGAAGGTCCCGCCGGTCAGATCGCCCGGAGTGAGGGTCCCGGACCGGGCCGCGTCCGTGAGGCGTGCGAACTCGGCGCTGAGCCCCTCGGCGTCCCGGGCGTGCGCGTCGCGGACGACGGGGACGACCAGCCCCCGCTCGGTCTGGGCGGCGAACCCGAGGTGGACGTGGTCGAACCGGACGATCTCCCGCGCCTCGGCATCGACGGTGGAGTTCAGCTCCGGGAACCGGGCCAGGGCAGCGGTGCAGATGCGGGCCAGCAGCGCCAGGAGGGAGATCTTCGGGCCGCCGACGGCGTTCATCGCCGTGCGGGCGCGCATCAGTTCCGTGGCGTCGGCGTCCACCCAACAGGTCGCGTCGGGGATCTCGCGGCGGCTGCGGGAGAGCCTGTCGGCGGCGGCCCCGAGCACGCCCCTGAGCGGGATGCGGTGCTCTCCCGCGAGCGCCGGAGAGGCGGCGAACGTCGGTGGTACGGGAGCGGGCCGGGAGGCGGGGGCCGGTGGCGCGGGGACCTGGGGGGCGGCGGGAGCCGAGAGCGCCGCCGGCGCCTGCTGTCCGGCCGGCGGCCGTGCGGTCCGGCTCCGGGCGGCGGCCACCCGCAGCGCGTCCTCCACGTCCGCCCGCAGGATCAGACCGTCCGGGCCGGACCCCTTCAACTGGGCGAGGTCCAGGCCGTTCTCCCGGGCGAGACGGCGCACCAGCGGGGAGATCACCGGGACGGGACCGTCCGCCGTGGAGTCGCCGGGGCCTCCGGCCCGCCCCTGGGCCGCCGGGGGCGCGGAGAAGGACGCGACGGCTGGCTCCTGACCCGCGGAGGGCGCGGGCGGGGCTGACGGAGCCGTCCGGGCCGACCCGCCCTCCGGCGTCGGCTGTCCCGCCCGCGTCGGCTGCGGCGGCCGTACCCGGCGCCGTCGCGCGGGCGCCTCCGACGTGCCGTACCCCACCAGGACGTTGCCCGAGCCCTGGGCACCTGGGGCCGGTGCGTCCGGTCCACGGGTGCCCGCGCCCTGGACGCCGCCGCCCCGGGTGTCCGAGTCGTCCGCCGGTTCGTCGGAGGGCGGTCCGCCGACCGCGACGGTCAGCAGCGGGGCGCCGACCGGCAGTTCGGTGCCCTCCTCGCCGAACCGGGCGGTGACCACGCCGCCGTAGGGGCACGGCACCTCGACCATCGCCTTCGCCGTCTCGACCTCGACGACCGGCTGGTCGACGGCGACGACGTCACCGACCTGCACCATCCAGCGCACGATCTCCGCCCCGGTGAGCCCCTCCCCGAGGTCCGGCAGCTTGAACTCCAGCACCTGTGCCATCAGCTCTCGGCCTCCCACTGCAGACGCGCCACGGCGTCCAGGATGCGGTCGACGCCCGGCAGGTGGTGGCGCTCCAGCATCGGCGGCGGGTAGGGGATGTCGAACCCGGCCACGCGCAGCACCGGCGCCTCCAGGTGGTGGAAGCAGCGCTCCGTGACACGGGCCGCGATCTCCCCGCCCGGGCCTCCGAAGGAGCCCGATTCGTGGACGACGACCGCGCGGCCGGTCCGCCGTACCGAGGCGCAGACCGTCTCGTCGTCGAACGGCACCAGGGAGCGCAGATCGACGACTTCGAGGTCATGGCCCTCGGCGCCGGCCGCCTCGGCGGCTTCGAGGCAGACCGGCACCGACGGCCCGTACGTGATGAGTGTGGCGCTCCGGCCCGAGCGCCGCACCACCGCGCGGCCCACGGGTTCAACGGCCGGCGGTTCGTCCGGGTTCCAGGAGTCCTTGGACCAGTACAGGCGCTTGGGTTCGAGGAAGACGACCGGGTCGTCGGAGGCGATGGCGGCGCGCAGCAGGCCGTAGGCGTCGGCGACCGTGGCGGGCGTGACGACATGGAGCCCCGGAGTCGCCATGTAGTACGCCTCGGAGGAGTCGCTGTGGTGCTCGACGCCGCCGATGCCGCCGCCGTAGGGGACGCGGACGGTGATCGGCACGGGCATGCGGCCCCGGGTGCGGTTGCGCATGCGGGCGACATGGCTGATGAGCTGCTCGAACGCCGGGTAGGCGAAGGCGTCGAACTGCATCTCCACGACCGGCCGCAGCCCGTACATGGCCATGCCGACGGCCGTGCCGAGGATGCCCGCCTCGGCGAGCGGCGTGTCCGTGCAGCGGTCCTCGCCGAACTCCTCGGCGAGCCCGTCGGTGACCCGGAAGACGCCGCCGAGGGTGCCGACGTCCTCGCCCAGGACGTGCACGGACGGATCGGCGGCCATCGCGTCGCGCAGCGCGCGCGTGAGGGCCTGCGCCATGGTGGCGGTCCCGGCGGCGACGGTGGTCATCAGTGCCCCCCTTCCCGCTCCGCGTCGAGCTCGGCCCGCAGCAGGGCCCGCTGCTCGCGCAGCTGGGGGGTGGGTTCGGCGTACACGTGGGCGAACAGGTCCATGGGGTCGAGCGTCGCATCCCGGTGCATGCGGGCGCGCAGGTCGGCGGCCAGGGCCTCGGCGGCGTCCCGCGCGGCCCGCTTCTCCCGCTCGTCGAGCAGCCCGCGGGCGGTCAGCTCGTGTTCCAGCAGCAGGATCGGGTCGTGCTCGCGCCAGGTCTCGATCTCGGCGTCGCCGCGGTAGCGGGTCGCGTCGTCGGCGTTGGTGTGGGCGTCGATGCGGTAGGTGACGGCCTCCACCAGCGTCGGTCCGCCGCCCGCGCGCGCGTGCCGTACGGCGTCGGACAGCACCTGGTGCACGGCGACCGCGTCGTTGCCGTCGACGAGCCGGCCCGGCATGCCGTACCCGACGGCCTTGTGGGCCAGGGAGGGGGCGGCGGTCTGCTTGGCGAGCGGGACGGAGATCGCGAAGCCGTTGTTCTGGACGAGGAAGACGACCGGTGCCTGCCAGACGGCGGCGAAGTTCAGCGCCTCGTGGAAGTCGCCCTCGCTGGTGCCGCCGTCGCCGACCATGGCGAGCGCGACCACGTCGTCGCCCTTCAGGCGGGCGGCGTGGGCGAGGCCCACGGCGTGCGG
Organism: Streptomyces sp. NPDC003247; assembly: GCF_042888135.1. Classification (NCBI taxonomy): domain Bacteria; kingdom Bacillati; phylum Actinomycetota; class Actinomycetes; order Kitasatosporales; family Streptomycetaceae; genus Streptomyces; species Streptomyces sp. NPDC003247. The sequence goes on along the minus strand of NZ_JBIAPF010000007.1, from coordinate 303,805 downwards.
GAGCTGGGTGGCGAGCGGGGTGCACAGGGGGGCCACCCGGTGCTCCAGGGGGTCGTAGCCGGTGTGCCAGTCGCCGCGCAGCAGGGTCAGGGCCTCGACGGGGTCCACGCCGCGCGCGACGGCCGCGAGGGTGTCGCGGTAGCTGGGGAAGAGCCAGTCCCGCTCCCGCAGGACGAGCGCGGCGGCGATCTCGCAGGCCTCCTGGCCGGTGCTGGAGGGGTAGACGGCGAGGCGGCCCTGCTTGGTGAGGGCGGTGGCCTGCGCGTTGTACCGGCGGCCGCGCACCAGCTGGGCGTAGAGCCCGCGCAGCAGCTCCGGGTCGGCCTGCGCGGCCGCTTCGGTGCCGAGCACGCGGTGGGGCTCGGCGTCGGGCAGCAGCGGCGCGGGGTCGGTGCGGGGCTGCCAGGCGGGCGGCGGGGTCGACCGATACGCGCCCCGCTGCTCCATGACCGTCATGACGGCACCTCCTCGTGGGGGTGGCTACGGGAGGCGGGTCGGCTGTGACCCGCCTCACCTACCGATTGTTCGGTCGTCGGCACATTTTGGCTACTGGCCCCCCGAGGCTGTGGACAAACGGTTCTCCACAGCCTGAGATGGACGCAGGTCGTCCACGGCGGAGAGGCGGGGGGACATGACACCTGAACAAATGGCCGACAGTCCGGACGGCGGCTCGCCGCAGGCCCCGCCCCGCCCGCTGGACGCCATCGATCAGGACATCCTCCGGATGCTCCAGGCGGACGGCCGCGCCTCGATACGGTCGATCGCCGAACGGGTCCACGTCTCGCGCGCCAACGCCTACGCACGCATCAACCGGCTGCTCGACGACGGCGTCATCCGCGGCTTCGGCGCCCGCGTCGACCACGAGCGCGCGGGCCACGGCACGTCCGCGTACATCACGCTGAAGATCGTCCAGAATTCCTGGCGCACGGTGCGCGAGCAGCTCAGACAGCTCCCCGGCGCCTCCCACATCGCGCTGGTGGGCGGCGACTTCGACGTGCTGCTGCTGGTGCACGCACCCGACAACAGGGCGCTGCGCGAGCTGGTGCTCACCCGGCTCCAGGCCATTCCCCAGGTGCTCAGCACGCGCACGCTGCTGGTGTTCGAGGAGGAGGACCTGGAGCCGCAGGGGTGACCCGGAAGCGTCCTGGCCCTCAGCCCTCCCGGCGCAGCCCCGAGAAGACCAGCCGCGCCACCGCGTCGGCCACCTCCCGCTCGCCCATGCCCCGCCCGTCCGGCCGGTACCACTCGACGATCGAGTTGATCATGCCGAAGACCAGCCGGGTCGCCAGCCGCACCTCGACGTCGCCGCGCACGTCCCCGTCGGCGGCGGCCGCCTTCAGCAGCGCGGCGACCCGGTGGTCGAAGTCGCGGCGGCGCTCCAGGGCCCACCGCTCGGTGTCGGTGTTGCCGCGCACCCGCAGCAACAGGGTCACGTAGGGCAGTTCGGCTATGAGCACCTCGACCATGCGCCGCACGACGTACTCCAGGCGCTCCGCGGCCCGCCCCACGCGCGCGTGCTCCTCGTCGAGGATCCCGAAGAGGCCGTCCAGCGCCCGGCTCACCGCGCGCCGCAGCAGCTCCTCCTTGCCGGAGACGTGGTGGTAGATCGACGACTTGGAGATGCCGGCCGCCCGGGAGAGGTGCTCCATGGAGGTGCCGTCGTAGCCGCGCTCGTTGAAGACCTGCACGGCGACCGAGAGCAGGGTCTCCGGGGTGTACGTGTCCCGCTTGGCGGTGGTCATGAGGTCCCCTCCCGCCGGTCGGCGGCGTGTCCGTGGCGGTACAGCGCGAGCGAGGGCGCGTAGCGGCCGGAGGGTTCGCGCAGATGCAGCTCCTCCAGCAGGTCGTGCGCCCAGGTCCTGCCCAGCCTGCGGCTCCACTCGAAGGGGCCGAGGGGGTAGTTGACGCCCAGGCGCATCGCGGTGTCGACGTCCTCCTCGGTGGCCACGCCCTTGGCGACGGCGTCGTGCGCGAGGTCGACGATCCGCGCGACCGTCCGGGCGACGATCATGCCGGGGACGTCGCCGATGACGCTGACGTCCTTGCCGAGCGCCTGGAACAGGCCGATGGCCTCGGACAGGGCCTGCGGGGAGGTGTCCTGGGAGGCGGACAGGGCGATCCGGGTGGCCTTGCGGTAGTCCAGGGCGAGGTCGAAGTAGACGACGTCGCGGAACTCGACGGAGGTCTGGCCGTCGGCGAGCGCGAGATGGCCGCCGCCGGGCAGCATCAGGCGGGTGCCGTGGTCCTCTTCCTCCTCGTGGACCGGGATGCCCGCCTCGCGGATCATCGCGAGCAGCTCCGCGGCGGGACCGAGGTCGCCCTCGGCGACGACGTGGGCGGGTGGCCGGTGCCGCTCCGCGGTGTGCGGCTCGGGACGCTCGCCGGCCCCGGCGTCACCGCGGTGGTCGAACCAGCCCTGACCGGTCTTGCGGCCGAGGCGGCCGGACTCGACCAGCCGGCGCTGGGCGAGCGAGGGGGTGAAGCGCACGTCCTGGAAGAAGGCCTGCCACACGGAGTGCGTGACGGACTCGTTGACGTCCTGCCCGATCAGATCGGTCAGCTCGAACGCGCCCATCCGGAAACCGCCCGACTCGCGCAGGACGGCGTCGATGGTGGCGGGGTCGGCGCCCTGGGACTCGTAGACCGCGAAGGCCTCGGCGTAGAAGGGCCGGGCGATGCGGTTGACGATGAAGCCGGGGGTGTCGGCGCAGGCGACCGGCGTCTTGCCCCACGCGCGGGCGGTCTCGTACGCGCGCGTGGCCGAGGTGACGTCGGTGGCGAAGCCGGAGACGACCTCCACCAGCGGCATCAGCGGCGCCGGGTTGAAGAAGTGCAGGCCCACGAAGCGGCCCGGGTTGCGCAGGGCGCCGCCGACGGCCGTCACCGACAGGGAGGAGGTGTTGGTGGCGAGCAGGCAGTCCTCGCCGACGACGTCCTCCAGCGCCCGGAACAGCTCCTGCTTGACGTCCAGCCGCTCCAGGACGGCCTCGACGACCAGCGCGCAGTCGGCGAGGCCGGCGAGGCTGTCCACGGGCAGGAGGCGGGCGCGGGCGGCGTCCCGCTCGGCGGCGGTGAGCCGGTCCTTCTCGACGAGCCGGTCGAGGCGGGCGCCGATCGCGGCGGACGCTTCCCGGGCGCGGCCGGCCACGGCGTCGTACAGCCGTACGGGGTGGCCCGCGACCAGCGCGACCTGGGCGATGCCCTGGCCCATGGTGCCGGTGCCGACGACGGCCACGGGGCTGCTGAGGTCGAGTGCTGTCATGTGCGCGATCCTCCCGCACGGGGTTTTCCACAGATGCGGCAGGCCCCCTTGTCCCGACCGATCGTTCGGTTACTCTAACTCTGACTGGCCGAACCGTCACCCGCCTCCACCACGACGGAGGCGCCCCGCACCGCGTCTCCCGATGTCCTGCCCTTCTTCCGCCCAGGTCATGAGCTCGACGAGGAGCTCTCACGACGAGGAGTTGGTCCCGCATGGCCGCCGAACCCACCGCACCCGATCTGATCGCCAGGCACCGGCCCACCCTCGACCAGGCCCTGGAAGCGATCCGCACCCGCGCGTACTGGTCCCCGCACCCCGAACACCCCAAGGCCTACGGCGAGCACGGCAGCCTGGACGCGGCCGCGGGCAAGGCGGCCTTCGACGCCCTGCTGGGCACCCGCCTCGACCTGGGCCAGCCCGGCACCGACGACTGGGTGGGCGGCGAGGTCTCCCCGTACGGCGTGGAGCTGGGCGTGACGTACCCGCACGCGGACGTCGACGTACTGCTGCCCGCCATGCGGGCCGGCCAGCGGGCCTGGCGCGACGCGGGGGCCGAGGTCCGCGCGGTGACCTGCCTGGAGATCCTCAAGCGCATCAGCGACCGGACGCACGAGTTCGCGCACGCCGTCATGCACACCTCCGGCCAGGCCTTCATGATGGCGTTCCAGGCGGGCGGCCCCCACGCCCAGGACCGCGGTCTGGAAGCGGTGGCGTACGCGTACGCCGAACAGACCCGCACCCCCGACACCGCCGAGTGGACCAAGCCGCAGGGCAAGCGCGACCCGCTCGCGCTGACCAAGCGGTTCACACCCGTCCCGCGCGGTGTCGCCCTGCTCATCGGCTGCAACACCTTCCCGACGTGGAACGGCTATCCGGGCCTGTTCGCCTCCCTCGCCACCGGCAACGCGGTCCTGGTCAAGCCCCACCCGCGCGCGGTGCTGCCGCTCGCGCTCACCGTGCGGATCGCCCGCGAGGTGCTCGCCGAGGCCGGCTTCGCCGCCGACCTGGTCGCGCTCGCCGCCGAACGGCCGGGCGAGGGCATCGCCAGGACCCTGGCCCTCCGGCCCGAGATCAAGATCATCGACTACACCGGTTCGACGGCCTTCGGCGACTGGCTGGAGGACAACGCCCGCCAGGCGCAGGTCTACACGGAGAAGGCCGGCGTCAACACGATCCTGGTCGACTCCACCGACGACTACCGGGGCATGCTCTCCAACCTGGCCTTCTCGCTGTCCCTGTACAGCGGCCAGATGTGCACCACCCCGCAGAACCTGCTGATCCCCCGCGACGGCATCCGCACCGACGAGGGCCCCCGCGGCTACGACGAGGTCGTCGCCGACCTGGCCCGCTCGGTCGACGGCCTCCTCGGCGACGACGCGCGCGCGAACGCCCTGCTCGGCGCCATCGTCAACCCCGACGTCAAGGCCCGGCTCGAAGCGGCGGCCGGGCTCGGCGAGGTGGCCCTCGCCTCCCGCGAGGTGCCCCACCCGGACTTCCCCGACGCGGTCGTGCGCACCCCCGTGATCGTGAAGCTGGACGGCGCCAAACCGGACGACGAGGCCGCCTACATGAGCGAGTGCTTCGGACCGGTCTCCTTCGCCGTCGCCGTCGACTCGTCCGCGGAGGGCGTCGAGCTGCTGCGGCGCACCATCCGCGACAAGGGCGCGATGACGGTCGGCGCGTACACCTCCGACGCGGAGGTCGAGCGGGCCGTCGAGGAGGTCTGCCTGGAGGAGGCCGCCCAGCTGTCCCTCAACCTCACCGGCGGGGTCTACGTCAACCAGACGGCCGCCTTCTCCGACTTCCACGGCTCGGGCGGCAACCCGGCGGCCAGCGCCGCCCTCACCGACGGCGCCTTCGTCGCGAACCGCTTCCGGGTGGTGGAGGTGCGCCGGGAGGCCTAGGGCGCCGCGGAGATCCGTCAGAAGCGCCCTGGACCTGTCCTAGATCGTGTCCGGCCCGGGGAAGCCGTCCCGGAGTTCCGTGCCCCCGCCCCCGGCGCTCCAGTGGTACAGCGTCATGGCCACGCTGGTGGCGAGGTTGTAGCTGGAGACCTGGGGCCGCATCGGCAGGGCGAGCAGCTGGTCGGCCCGCGCACGGAGCGCGGCGGACAGCCCGCTGCGCTCCGAACCGAAGGCGAGGACGGCGTCGTCCGGGAGCTTCACGCCGCGGAGGTCCTCGCCCTCCGGGTCGAGCGCGAACACCGGGCCGGGCGGCAGCTCGTCGACGGCCAGCCGCTCCACGGTGGTCGCGAAGTGCAGCCCCGCACCGCCGCGCACCACGGTCGGATGCCAGGGGTCGAGCGTGCCGGTGGTGACCACGCCGGTCGCCCCGAAACCGGCCGCCAGGCGGATCACGGCCCCCGCGTTCCCCAGGTTGCGCGGCTCGTCGAGCACCACGACCGGCGCCGTGCGCGGCAACCGGGACAGCGCGAGCAGACGCGCCTCCCGGGAGGGCCGTACGGCCAGGGCGGCCACGGCGGTGGGATGCGGACGCGGCACCAGCGAGGCGTACGTCGCCTCCGGCACCTCCGTCAGCAGCGCGTCCAGCGTCCGCCGGACGTCGGGGGCGAGCTCGTCGGCGAGGGCGAGCGCCGCCCGCCGGTCGACGGCGACCGCCACCGGGATCTCGGCCCCGAACCGCACGGCGTGCTTCACGGCGTGGAAACCGTCGAGGAGCACGCGGGCGTCGGCCGTCCGGCGCCACAGGGCGAGGGGGTCGGTCATGCCGTGAAGCCTACGCGGCTGGGCTCGGCGTCCTGGGGCGTCCGCGGGCCCGGCGGCGGCTCCGCCGCGACGGCCCGGGCCCCCGGACGGGCCAGGATCGCCACGCCCGCGCGGGCCGCCCATCCGCCGAGCCGGCGCAGGAAGGGCGTCGGCAGGAAGACCGCGTCCGCCGCGATCATCGCGAGCGAGAAGAACGGCAGCCCGAGGACCACGGCGATCGCCGCGTGCTCGATCATCATGACCACCAGCAGGACGTTCTTCACGCGCCGGTTGAACAGCGTGAAGGGGAAGGCGACCTGCACGGCCACCGTCCCGTAGGTCACCAGCATGACCATGGTGCCGCTGGAGGACAGCAGCTCGCCCAGGGCGGGCCAGGGCGAGAAGTAGTCCAGGTGCAGGGGGTAGTAGACGGCGGTGCCGTCCTGCCAGCGGGAGCCCTGGACCTTGTACCAGCCGGCCGTCGCGTAGATCAGACAGGCCTCCGCCATGATCACCAGCAGGGCGCCGTTGTGCAGGATGTTGGCGACGACGTCCAGCAGGATCCTGGGTTCCGCGGACCGTGTCAGACGCCCCACGGCCCACCACAGGCCCTGTGCGGCCCACACCGCCCACAGGATCGCCGGCACGACCGGATCGCCCTCCAGGCGTCCCGTCCCGGTCGCCACGACCAGCACCAGCCCGAACACACCCCACAGGGCGGGCCCCACCCGGTCCGTGACCCGCTCTCCGCGCGCGCGTGCCCCGGCCTCGCGCCGCGCCCGCCGCGCGTCCAGCGACCACACCTGGGCGCAGCGCGTGAACACGAGGTAGAGGGACATCAGGTGCATCACGTTGTCGCCGCCGTCGCCCACGAAGACACTGCGGTTCTGCAGCGACAGCACGCCCGCCATGAACAGCACCGACACCGTGCGGGTGCGCCAGCCGAGCAGCAGCAGCGCGCTCGCCAGCACCGCGCACGCGTAGACGAGCTCGAACCAGACCCGCCCGTCCGACCACATCAGGGCCGAGAAGGCGCCGTTGCCGTCGATCAGCCGCCGGGCCAGCTCCCAGCTCCAGGGGCCGTCGGGACCGTAGAGCTCCTCGCGGTGCGGATACTCACGCAACAGGAACAGCAGCCAGGTCAGGCTGAAGCCGATCCGGACCACGGCGCTCTGGTACGGCCCGAGCGCGGCCCCGGTCACACGGGCCATCGCCGCGGACACCGATAGGGACAACCGGTTCACCGCGCACCTCCCTCGGCGGCCGGAACCGACCACCAGGGCAGCACGCGGTACACCGGCCGCGACGTGACCTGGTCGGAGACCCAGGGAGGCGTCGGCACGTTGGTGGTGCGGGAGCGGACCTGGACCCGCTCGATCAGGCCGCCCTCCCCGGCCGCGCCGCCACGCTCCAGGCGACCGACGACGATGCGGCGCAGGTACTCCTCGGACAGGGCGCTGCGCGAACCCACCGCGCGGTCGTCGGCGTCGTGCGAGCCCAGGTAGAAGTCCCAGGCGCGGCGCAGCTCGTTCTGCTGGGTGTGGCTGGGCACCAGGTTGCCGTCGATGGCCCGGCCGTCCTGCGCGGAGAGGTCGAACCAGCCGGTGGTGCGCGAGGAACCGTCCGCGGTGCGGACGTCGGCGCGGACCTGCACGGCGATGTTCTGCTGGAGCGGGTTCGGCGCGAACAGCTTCCAGTTCTGCTCGAACTCCGGGTAGATCCAGTCGTCGATCGCGTCGCCGTGTGCCTTGGTGACCGTGTTGGACGGCGCGACGTGCAGGAACACCATGCCCAGGTGCGCACAGACGGTGACCGCGACGACCGCGAGCGCCAGGGCGGCGGCGATCTGGTAGCGGGGGGAGAGGGCGGCCACACCGGTACGCGGACCGGCTTCGGGGGCGGGGAGGGGGGCGGGGGCGGGGGCGGGGCTGTCGCCGGGGCGACCCCGGGGTATTCCGGCGGCGGGCGGATGGTCCTCACCCTCGGCGCCGGCAACAGCCGGGCGGCGTTCGGGCGGTGGCCCTTCCGTGGGCCTGTCCGTCTCGGGAGTCCGCACCGCCTCCTCCGCCTCCTCCGCCTCCTCCGCTTCCCGCGGAGCGTCAGAGCCTCCGTCGTACGCGTTCATTCCGCCCCGTTCCCCGATTCCGGTCCGTTCGACTGTGCGGCATCGGCTGCGCGCGGCGCCGCGGCGGCCGCCCGTGCGCCCGCGCTCCCGGGCTCGACCGCATCCCCGGGCACGACCGCGCCCCGGGCACCGCGCACCACCGCGCACAGCCGGACGGCCTTCGCACGGCCGTCTCACAGTCGTCGCACGGAACGGTACTCAGACCCGCCCGCTCCGCGCAGCCCTCCCCCCGGACCGCCCCGTCCGGACTCGGGACGAAAGGGGCCCACGGCACACCCCGGACCTCACGGCACCCCGAACGCCACTCGCCGACCCCACTCATGACACACCGTCAGATCGAACGACCCGTCCGAAGGGCGCCGGAGGAACCCGCAGAGCACCGGAGAAACCGCGGAACCCGCAGAACCCGCGGAACCCTCGCGCTAGAGGACGAAACCCGGCCGTCCCTCGTCGGTCACGACCGGACGGCCGACCGTCGCCCAGTACTGCATGCCGCCTTCGACGTTCACCGCGTCGATGCCCTGCTGCACCAGGTACATCGTGACCTGGGCCGAACGGCCACCGGAGCGGCAGATCACATGGACCCGCCCGTCCTGCGGCGCCGCCTCGGTCAGCTCGCCGTACCGCGCGACGAACTCGCTGATGGGAATGTGCAGTGCCCCCTCGGCATGACCCGCCTGCCACTCGTCGTCCTCGCGGACGTCCAGCAGGAAGTCGTCGTCCTTGAGGTCCCCGACCTCGACCGTGGGCACACCAGCTCCGAAACTCATACTCCCGACGCTACCGGACGGCACACACCCCGACCGGACCGCCGCCATCGCCCCACGCCGCCGTCACCACCGCCGCGCCGTCATCCTCACCGCCCGCCCCGACACGGCCCCGGCCCCGCCCGGGCGACTACCCCACCAGCTCCGCCAGCTCGGCCTCCTTCTTGGCGACCTCCGCCAGCAGCTGGTCGGCGATCTCGTCGAGGAGACGGTCGGGATCGTCCGGTGCCAGCCGGAGCATCCCGCCGATCGCGCTCTCCTCCAGCTCGCGGGCGACCATCGCGAGCAGTTCCTTGCGCTCGGCGAGCCACTCCAGGCGGGCGTAGAGCTCCTCGCTGGGGCTCGGCTTGCGTTCTGCGGGCGCCGGACCGGCCGCCCACTCCTCGGCCAGGGTCCGCAGCGCGACCTCGTCGCCACGGGCGTAGGCGGCGTTGACGCGGGTGATGAACTCCTCGCGCCGCGTCCGTTCCGTCTCCTCCTGCGCCAGGTCCGGGTGGGCCTTGCGGGCCAGCTCGCGGTAGAGCTTGCGGGCCTCGTCACTGGGCCGCACCCGCTCCGGCGGCCGCACGGGCTGCTCGGTGAGCATCGCCGCGGCCTCCGGGAACAGCCCGTCACCGTCCATCCAGCCGTGGAACAGCTCCTCGACCCCGGGCATCGGCAGCACCCGCGCCCGCGCCTCGGCCGCCTTGCGCGCGTCCTCCGGATCACCGCTGCGGGCGGCACGGGCCTCGGCTATCTGCGCCTCCAGCTCGTCGAGCCGGGTGTACATGGGACCGAGTTTCTGGTGGTGGAGCCGCGAGAAGTTCTCGACCTCGACGCGGAAGGTCTCCACCGCGATCTCGAACTCGATCAGCGCCTGCTCAGCGGCCCGCACGGCCTGCTCGAGCCGCTCCTCGGGCCGCGCCTGCTCAGCTTCGGGGGTCGTCACCCGACCAGCGTAGGCCACGGGCGGGCGGGCACCGTGACCCTCGCCTCACACGCCGGTCTCCGCCGCGATCCTCCCCGCCCGCACCGCCGCCACCAGGTCCGCGTGGTCAGCCTCCGTGCGGTCGGCGTACGCGACGGCGAACGCCGCGACCGCCTCGTCCAGCTCGTCGTTCTTGCCGCAGTAGCCGGCGACGAGGCGGGGGTCGGCGCTGTGGGAGTGGGCGCGGGCCAGGAGGGCGCCGGTCATCCGGCCGTAGTCGTCGATCTGGTCGGCGGCGAGGGCGGCCGGGTCGACGCTGCCCTTGCGGTTGCGGAACTGGCGGACCTGGAAGGGGCGGCCGTCGACGGTGGTCCAGCCGAGCAGGATGTCACTGACGACCTGCATCCGCTTCTGGCCGAGGACCACCCGCCGCCCCTCGTGGCCCACGTCCGGGGTGTCGAGGCCGGCGGTCCGCAGGTGCGGCACCAGCGCCGACGGGCGGGCCTCCTTCACCTGGAGCACCAGCGGCTCTCCCCGGTGGTCCAGCAGCAGGACGACGTACGACCGGGTCCCCACGCTGCCCGTGCCGACGATCCGGAAGGCGACGTCGTGCACCGCGTACCGGGCGAGGAGGGGCAGGCGGTCCTCGGGGAGTGTGGTCACGTACTGCTCCAGGGACGCGGCGACCGCCGCCGCCTCCGCGTCGGACACGCGCCGCAGCACCGGCGGGGCGTCGACGAAGCGGCGCCCCCCGTCGGGTGTGGGCTCGGTCGACTTCGCCGCGAACCGCCCACTGGTGTTGGCCCGCGCCTTCTCCGAGACCCGTTCGAGGGTGCCGAGCAGGTCGTGGGCGTCGGTGTGGGAGACCAACTCCTCGTCGGCGATGGCGTTCCACGCGTCCAGCGCGGGCAGCTTCGCCAGCAGGCGCATGGTGCGGCGGTAGGCGCCGGCCGCGTCATGGGCCGCGCTGCGGCAGGTGTCCTCGTCGGCACCGGCCACCCGGCCCGCGAGCACCAGCGAGGTCGCGAGCCGCTTGAGGTCCCACTCCCAGGGGCCGTCGACGGTCTCGTCGAAGTCGTTCAGGTCGATGACCAGGTGGCCGCGGGCGTCGCCGTACAGACCGAAGTTGGCCGCGTGCGCGTCACCGCAGATCCTGGCCCGGATCCCGGTGAGGGGGGTGCGGGCGAGGTCGTACGCCATGAGGCCCGCCGAGCCGCGCAGGAACGCGAACGGTGTGGCCGCCATCCGTCCCACCCTTATCGGGGTGAGGTCGGGGATGCGGCCCCGGTTGGACTCCTCGACCGCCGTCACCGCGTCCGGGCGGGAGGCGTCCAGGTCGAGTCCGGCGTGGGCCGAGCGCGGCACCCGGTGGCGCAGCGCCTTGCCCTCCTCCTTGGGAGATCCCGCGGCAGGCCACTCGGCGAACCCGGGCACCCGCGGCAGCCGCTCTTTACCGACCGCATCCGCACCCGCGGCCCGCCCAGCTCCGCCCTCGGTCACATCGGCCACCATGACCGCCTCCCCCGCATGTCACGCGTCATTCGTACCCCGGCTCGACGAGACGAGCCGAACATCAACTCGAGCCGACCGTACAGCTCGACGGCCGAACCGCGTCAGACCTGTGGACAACTCCCCACCTGTGGACAACTCCCCCACGCCTCACGCCGGCGTCCCCCGCACACCCCGACATCCGGCCCGTGAGATAGCTCACGCGCGCGAACCCCGCACCCCACCCGCACCCGCCCCCCCCACACACACCCGCACCCGCGCTCGCACCGCAGCCCGCAGCCGTCCCCCTCACCCCGAACACCACACACCCCGACCAGAACCCACCGGCCACACCCCACCCCGAACATGAGCCAACCCGAACACGAAGAAGCCCCGCAGGTCTAAGACCTGCGGGGCTTCCGCTGTGCGCGAGGGGGGAGTTGAACCCCCACGCCCTTGCGGGCACTGGAACCTGAATCCAGCGCGTCTGCCTATTCCGCCACCCGCGCATTGGGTGTGTCCTCGGGCTTGTGGGCTTTTCGGCCCGGCGCCTTCCGACATGCAGAACATTAGCACGCTGGCGAGGGTGCGTTCACATCCCTTCTCCCTGGGCAGGGGGCCGTGGACGTGCGGCGACCCGAACGTCCCGGCGGCGACCGGTTCACGTATCAACCTCGTACCTATGACGGCCGTCTCCCCGGCAGCCGGGCCAGGTCCACAGTCAGGTGCGGGACACTGGTCCTCGGGCGCCTCTACGATCCTGGGCAGAAACAGGTACGGCCCCTGCCCGAGGCAGGGGAACGGATCCTGGGCAGAAGCAGGTAGGGAGAGGGTGTCGACACCCGTCGACGGGGCCGACAGGGGGAACCAGCCGATTCACCGGCGCGTGGATACGATCAGTAAGCAGTACCAGGTAAGCAGCAGGACGCGGGACGCAAGTCACGACGGAGGAGGTGCCCCATGGGAGTCCTGAAGAAATTCGAGCAGCGTCTCGAGGGTCTGGTCAACGGCACCTTCGCCAAGGTCTTCAAGTCCGAGGTCCAGCCCGTGGAGATCGCCGGAGCGCTCCAGCGGGAGTGCGACAACAACGCGACGATCTGGAACCGCGACCGCACGGTCGTGCCCAACGACTTCATCGTGGAGCTGAGCGCGCCGGACTACGAGCGCCTCAGCCCCTACTCCGGCCAGCTCGGCGACGAGCTCGCCGGCATGGTGCGCGACTACGCCAAGCAGCAGCGCTACACCTTCATGGGAGCGATCAAGGTCAACCTGGAGAAGGCGGACGACCTCGACACCGGCCTGTACCGCGTGCGCAGCCGTACGCTCGCCTCCTCCAGCAGCCAGGACCCCGAGCGCGCGCCCGCGGCCGGCGGCCAGCGCCCCGGCGGCTACGGCCATTCGCCCGCCGCCGCGCCGCCCATGCCGTCCTCCCCGCCGCCCGGCGCCCGTGCCGGCGGCTACGGCTACCCGCCCGCGGCAGGCGGCCAGCGCCCCGGCGCGGCCGGCGGCGGCGGTCCGGTCGGCGCACCGCAGCCCGGTTCCCGCACCCGCCACTGGATCGAGATCAACGGCACCCGCCACCAGATCTCCCGCGCCACGCTCGTACTGGGTCGCAGCACCGAGGCCGACGTGCGGATCGACGACCCCGGCGTCTCCCGCCGGCACTGCGAGATCCGGACCGGTTCGCCCTCGACGATCCAGGATCTCGGTTCCACCAACGGCATCGTGGTGGACGGGCAGCACACCACCCGCGCTACGCTCCGCGACGGCTCGCGGATCGTCGTGGGCAGCACCACCGTTATCTATAGGCAAGCCGAAGGGTGAAGCGGGGGCAATGTCAGAGCTGACCCTCACGGTCATGCGGCTGGGTTTCCTGGCCGTACTGTGGCTGTTCGTGATCGTGGCCGTGCAGGTCATCCGCAGCGACCTGTTCGGTACGCGCGTCACCCAGCGCGGCTCGCGCCGGGAGAGCGGACGGGCGCAGCAGGCCGCCCGGCAGGCCGCGCCCCCGCAGCAGCGCCAGCAGGCCGGCGGCGGCCGCCAGCGCCGTAACGCCCCCTCCAAGCTGGTGGTGACCGAAGGCACCCTCACCGGCACGACCGTCGCGCTCCAGGGCCAGACGATCTCGCTGGGCCGCGCGCACGACAGCACGATCGTGCTGGACGACGACTACGCCTCCAGCCGCCATGCCAGGATCTACCCGGACCGCGACGGCCAGTGGATCGTCGAGGACCTGGGCTCCACCAACGGCACGTACCTCGACCGAACGCGGCTGACGACTCCCACACCGATCCAGCTGGGCGCGCCGATCCGTATCGGCAAGACCGTCATCGAGCTGCGGAAGTAGTGCTACATCATGAGTGAGCGCGAGCGGAGCGAGCACGCAGCGGCGGCCGGCACCCCGGGCCCCGGCGCGCTCCCGACCGGAGGGTGGGCAGTGTGGCTCGACACGACCGGCTGTACCCGGGGCCGACGGGCGAGGTGGGCATGAGTCTGTCACTGCGCTTCGCCGCCGGATCGCACAAGGGGATGATCCGGGAGGGCAACGAGGACTCCGGTTACGCCGGTCCGCGCCTGCTCGCCATCGCCGACGGCATGGGCGGCGCCGCCGCCGGTGAGGTCGCCTCCTCCGAGGCGATCTCCACGATCGTCGCGCTCGACGACGACGTGCCCGGCTCCGACGTCCTCACCTCGCTCGGTACGGCCGTGCAGCGCGCCAACGACCAGTTGCGCGCCCTGGTCGAGGAGGACCCCCAGCTCGAAGGCATGGGGACGACGCTCACCGCCCTGCTGTGGACGGGCCAGCGGCTCGGCCTGGTGCACGTCGGCGACTCGCGCGCCTATCTGCTGCGCGACGGGGCGCTGACGCAGATCACCCAGGACCACACCTGGGTCCAGAGGCTGGTCGACGAGGGCCGCATCACCGAGGAAGAGGCCACCACCCACCCCCAGCGCTCCCTGCTGATGCGGGCGCTCGGCAGCGGTGAGCACGTCGAGCCCGACCTGTCGATCCGCGAGGTCCGGGCCGGTGACCGCTACCTGATCTGCTCCGACGGCCTCTCCGGCGTCGTCTCCCACCAGACCCTCGAGGACACCCTCGCCAGCTATCAGGGCCCGCAGGAGACCGTGCAGGAGCTGATCCAGCTCGCGCTGCGCGGCGGCGGCCCCGACAACATCACGGTGATCGTCGCCGACGTCCTCGACCTGGACACCGGTGACACCCTCGCCGGGCAGCTGTCCGACACCCCGGTCGTGGTCGGCGCCGTCGCCGAGAACCAGCACCAGCTGCACGACAACGGCATCATGCAGACCCCCGCCGGCCGCGCCGCGGGCCTCGGCCGCCGCGGCGGCGGACAGGGCGGCGGCGAGTTCGGCCCGCCCGGCTCCGGCGACGTGACCGGGTTCATCCCCACCGGCGGCTTCGGCGACTACACCGACGACGACTTCGTCAAGCCGCGCAAGGGCCGCAGGTGGCTGAAGAGATCCCTCTACGGCGGTCTCGCCCTCGCCGTCATCGGCGGCGGCCTGTACGGCGGCTGGCGCTGGACGCAGACGCAGTACTACGTCGGCACCAAGGGCGAGCACGTCGCGCTGTACCGGGGCATCAGCCAGGACCTGGCCTGGGTTTCGCTCTCGAAGGTGGAGAAGGACCACCCCGAGATCGAACTCAAGTACCTCCCCGAGTACCAGCAGAAGCTGGTCGAGGCGACGATCGCCGAAGGCAGCCTGTCCACCGCCCGGAAGAAGATCGACGAACTGGCCGTGCAGGCCTCCGCGTGCCGCAAGCAGGCGGAGACGGCCCAGCAGGCCAAGAGCCCGGGCGAGAAGACCTCCAAGACGGGCGAGGGCGAGGCCGGAGGCACCACGGGAACCACTCCCTCCTCCCTCACGTCCAAGGCGACACCGAGCCCCTCGGTGTCCGCGTCCCCGTCCGCAACCGCGACCGCCACTCCCAGCCCCGGCCCCAGCCTCTCGGAGGAGGAGCAGAAGGTCGTCTCGCTGTGCGGTAAGCAGTAGGCAAGCCGTGAGAGGCCCCGTCACACGATGAGCAGTTCAACCAACACGCCGACGCACCACACGTCCACGATCGGCTCGATCGGCACGCCGAGCCGGCGCAACACCGAGCTCGCGCTGCTGGTGTTCGCCGTCGCCATCCCGGTGTTCGCCTACGCCAACGTGGGCCTCGCCATCAACGAGCAAGTGCCCGCCGGCCTGCTCAGCTATGGCCTGGGCCTCGGCCTGCTGGCCGGCGTCGCCCACCTCGTGGTGCGCAAGTTCGCGCCGTACGCCGACCCGCTGCTGCTGCCGCTGGCGACCCTGCTGAACGGACTCGGGCTCGTCGCGATCTGGCGGCTGGACCAGTCCGAGCTGCTCCAGTCCATCCAGCAGGCCGGCACCGCCGCGCCGCGCCAGCTGATGTACACGGCGATGGGCATCGCGTTCTTCATCGCGGTGCTGATCTTCCTCAAGGACCACCGCGTCCTCCAGCGCTACACCTACATCTCCATGGTCGGCGCGCTGATCCTGCTGCTGCTGCCGCTGGTGCCCGGCCTCGGCAAGAACATCTACGGCGCCAAGATCTGGATCCAGGTCGGCAGCTTCTCCATCCAGCCCGGCGAGTTCGCCAAGATCGTCCTCGCGATCTTCTTCGCCGGCTACCTGATGGTGAAGCGGGACGCGCTCGCGCTCGCCAGCCGCCGCTTCATGGGCCTGTACCTGCCGCGCGGCCGCGACCTCGGCCCGATCCTGGTGGTCTGGTTCATCTCGATCCTGATCCTGGTCTTCGAGACCGACCTCGGCACCTCGCTGCTGTTCTTCGGAATGTTCGTCATCATGCTGTACGTCGCCACCGAGCGGACCAGCTGGATCGTCTTCGGTCTGCTGATGTCCGCGGCCGGCGCGGTCGGCGTGGCCAGCTTCGAACCCCACGTCCAGCAGCGTGTCCAGGCCTGGCTCGACCCGATGAAGGAGTACACGCTCTCCCGTGAGGGCGTCGTCGGCCACTCCGAGCAGGCCATGCAGGCGCTGTGGGCGTTCGGCTCCGGCGGCACCCTCGGCACCGGCTGGGGCCAGGGCCACTCCGAGCTGATCCGGTTCGCCGCCAACTCCGACTTCATCCTCGCCACCTTCGGCGAGGAGCTGGGCCTGGCGGGCATCATGGCGCTGCTGCTGCTGTACGGCCTGATCGCCGAGCGCGGTGTGCGCACCGCCCTCGCCGCCCGCGACCCGTTCGGCAAACTGCTCGCCATCGGCCTGTCCGGCGCCTTCGCGCTCCAGGTCTTCGTCGTCGCCGGCGGTGTGATGGGCCTCATCCCGCTCACCGGTATGACGATGCCGTTCCTGGCGTACGGCGGTTCCTCCGTCATCGCCAACTGGGCGCTCGTCGGCATCCTGCTGAGAATCAGCGACACCGCGCGCCGCCCCGCCCCGGCCCCCGCCGCCAACCCCGACGCCGAGATGACCCAGGTGGTCCGCCCGTCATGAACAAGCCCCTGCGCCGGATCGCGATCTTCTGCGGACTCCTGATCCTCACCCTGCTCATCCGCGACAACTGGCTCCAGTACGCCAAGGCCGACGACCTGGCCGGCGACGACGACAACCGCCGCGTCAACATCGCGCGCTACGCCACCCCGCGCGGCGACATCATCGTCGACGGCAAGGCGATCACCGGGTCCGTCGAGGCCACCAGCGGTGACTACAAGTACAAGCGCACCTGGACGAACGGCGCCATGTGGGCGCCCGTCACCGGCTACTCCTCGCAGGCCTTCGGCGCCAACCAGCTGGAGAAGCTGGAGGACGGCATCCTCACCGGCAACGACGACCGGCTCTTCTTCCGCAACACGCTCGACATGATCACGGGCAAGAAGAAGGAGGGCGGCAGCGTCGTCACCACCCTCAACGCCGCCGCCCAGAAGGCCGCGTACAACGGGCTGGGCGACAAGAAGGGCGCCGTCGCCGCGATCGACCCGACCACCGGCAAGATCCTCGCGCTGGTCTCCACGCCGTCGTACGACCCGTCGAAGTTCGCGGGGACGTCCGACTCGGACGCCGAGGCCTGGAAGGCCGTCCAGAAGGAGAACAACGAGGACGACCCGATGCTGAACCGGGCGCTGCGCGAGACGTACCCGCCGGGTTCCACCTTCAAGGTCGTCACCGCGGCCGCCGCGCTGGAGAACGGCGTCGTCTCGGGCATCGACGAGGCCACCGACACGCCGGACCCGTACCAGCTGCCGCAGACCACCACGGACCTCACCAACGAGCACGGCGACTGCGAGAACGCCACCCTGCGCGAGGCCCTGCGGGTCTCCTGCAACACCGTCTTCGCGAAGCTGGCCGACACCGTGGGCAGCGAGAAGATGATCGAGCAGGCGGAGAAGTTCGGCTACAACAACGCCGAGCTGGACACCCCGGTCCGCGCCTCCGAGAGCGTCTACCCCGAGGACAACCGCCCGCAGAACGCGATGGACGGCATCGGCCAGGCCTCCAACCGGGCCACCCCGCTCCAGATGGCGATGGTCGCCTCGGCCGTCGCCAACGACGGCAAGCTGATGAAGCCGTACATGGTCGACCAGCTCAAGGCCGCCAACCTCGACACCATCGAGACGACCGAGCCGCAGGAGCTGTCCCAGGCGGTGTCCTCGGAGACCGCGCAGAAGCTCCAGCAGATGATGGAGACGGTCGTGAAGACCGGTACGGGTACGAGCGCGCAGATCGACGGCGTCACCGTCGGCGGCAAGACCGGTACCGCCCAGCACGGCCTGAACAACAGCGAGAAGCCGTACGCCTGGTTCATCTCCTACGCCAAGCTGTCCGACGGCAGCTCGCCGGTCGCCGTCGCCGTGGTCGTCGAGGACGGCTCCGCCAACCGCGACGACATCACCGGTGGCGGTCTGGCCGCGCCGATCGCGAAGAAAGTGATGCAGGCAGTCATCGACAGCAAGAAGTGACCCCGATCACGTCGCCTACACATCGGTGCACGTTGCGATACCGGTCCTGTATCGGGTGACGGGCTTGGCCAGGTCACGCAGCGCCGTCCGGGTACGGTAATGCCCGGACGGCAGCCTCCGGCCGCACATGTGTGCCGGTCGGGACCGACGGAGAGGGCTGGTAGGTAGCTATGGAAGAGCCGCGTCGCCTCGGCGGCCGGTACGAGCTGGGCCATGTGCTCGGCCGTGGTGGCATGGCCGAGGTCTACCTCGCGCATGACACCCGCCTCGGCCGCACCGTGGCGGTGAAGACGCTGCGCGTGGACCTCGCGCGCGACCCTTCCTTCCAGGCCCGGTTCCGCCGGGAGGCCCAGTCTGCCGCCTCGCTCAACCACCCCGCGATCGTCGCGGTCTACGACACGGGCGAGGACTACATCGACGGGGTCTCGATCCCGTACATCGTCATGGAGTACGTCGACGGCTCCACCCTGCGTGAGCTGCTGCACTCCGGCCGCAAGCTGCTGCCGGAGCGGACGCTGGAGATGACCATCGGCATCCTCCAGGCCCTGGAGTACTCGCACCGGGCCGGCATCGTCCACCGCGACATCAAACCGGCGAACGTCATGCTGACGCGCAACGGCCAGGTCAAGGTGATGGACTTCGGCATCGCCCGCGCCATGGGCGACGCCGGCATGACGATGACGCAGACGGCCGCGGTCATCGGCACCGCCCAGTACCTCTCCCCGGAGCAGGCCAAGGGCGAGCAGGTGGACGCCCGCTCGGACCTCTACTCCACGGGCTGTCTCCTCTACGAACTGCTGACCGTCCGGCCGCCGTTCGTCGGCGACTCCCCGGTCGCGGTCGCCTACCAGCACGTCCGCGAGGAACCGCAGGCGCCCAGCGTCTTCGACCCCGAGATCACCCCCGAGATGGACGCCATCGTCCTGAAGGCGCTGGTCAAGGACCCGAACTACCGCTACCA
This sequence comes from Streptomyces sp. NPDC003247, assembly GCF_042888135.1. Classification (NCBI taxonomy): domain Bacteria; kingdom Bacillati; phylum Actinomycetota; class Actinomycetes; order Kitasatosporales; family Streptomycetaceae; genus Streptomyces; species Streptomyces sp. NPDC003247. The sequence continues at coordinate 284,643 of NZ_JBIAPF010000007.1, read as the reverse complement.
GTCCGCCGACGAGATGCGCGCCGACATCGAGGCCTGCCTCGACGGCCAGCCGGTCGCGGCCACGGCGGCGATGGGCTCCGTCGGCTACGGGGGCTACCCCGACGACCAGCCCACCACGGCCCTGCGCTCCACGGACGCCGGCGCCACCACGATGCTGCCCCCGATGAGCCCGGACGACGGCGGCTTCGGCTACGACGACCGCCCCGACCGGCGCCGCCAGAAGAAGTCCAACACCTCGACGATCCTGCTGGTCGTCGCGGCCGTGCTGGTGCTCGTCGGCGCGATCCTGATCGGCAAGTGGGCGTTCAGCGGCAGCGCCGAGGACCAGCCGTTCGAGGCACCGAACTTCGTCGGTCAGACCGCGGAACGCGCCCAGACGATGGCCGACAACGTCGAGCTGAAGCTGGTGAGCACCGAGGAAGCCTGCGAGGACACGCCGAAGGGCAGCGTCTGCGAGCAGGACCCCAAGGCCGGCACCGAGGTCGACAAGGGCGACACGGTCAACATCGTCGTCTCGACCGGTGCGCCGAAGGTCGCCGTGCCCAGCGTCCTCGGCAAGACCCTGGAAGAGGCCAAGTCGACGCTGGAGGGCGACAAGTACCAGCTGGTCGTCGAGACGAAGGAAGAGGTCTCCTCGGAGGAGGCGGGCACGGTCATCGGGCAGGACCCGGAGCTGGGCAACGAGGTGGAGAAGGGGTCCACGATCACCCTCACCATCGCCAAGGCCGAGGAGAAGGCCACCGTCCCCGACGTCTCCGGCAAGACCTGTGACGAGGCCAAGGCCCAGATGGAGGCCAACAACCTCGTCGGCAGCTGCACCGAGGTCGACACCCAGGACCAGAACCAGGTCGGCAAGGTCATCCAGACCACGCCGTCGGCCAACTCCCAGGCCGACAAGGGCTCCACGGTCCAGATCCAGATCGGCCGCAGCACCCAGACCCAGGTCCCGGGCAACCTCCAGGGCCTGAGCCTGAAGGACGCCAAGAAGGCCATCGAGGACGCGGGCCTCACCGTCGGCAACGTCACCGGCTCCAGCGACGACAACGCCGTCGTCATCAGCTCCGATCCGCAGCCGGGCACCACGGTGAGCAAGGGGCAGACGGTCAACCTGGTCGCCGCCGGCGGCAACAACGGCAACAACGACGGCGGTAACGGCGACAACGGCGGGACGAACTTCTTCGGCGGAGGCGACGGGGAGGACTGACCCCGCCCCCACCGACGCGTCGGGCCCTGCCGGTCGATCCGGCAGGGCCCGTGTCGTTCGTGGTCAGCCGCTGTCCCCGGCGTTCCCGCGCGGGCGGCGCTCTCGCGAGGTCAGCGCAGTTCCTTCGGCGGCGTCCGGTCCGCGTCCACCTTCTCCACGCGCTCCAGCTCGCCCCAGACCACGTACCGGTACCGGCTCGTGTAGACCGGCGTGCAGGTGGTCAGCGTGATGTACTTGCCGGCCTTCTTCCGGCCCGACTCCTTCGGGACGGCGCCGAGGACCTCGACGTTGTACTTCGACGTCTCCGCAAGGACGGCGTACACCGTGTAGACGTACCAGTTGTCCCGCGTCTCGAAGACGATCGGGTCGCCCTTCTTCAGCTTGTCGATGTTGTGGAACTTCGCGCCGTGGCCGTCGCGGTGGGCGGCCAGCGAGAAGTTGCCGTCCTTGCCGCTGGTGGGGAGCGTGGCCTTGACGGGGTCGGTGTAGTAGCCGGCGACGCCGTCGTTGAGGATCTTCGAGGAGGTGCCCTTCTCGACCAGGACCTCACCGTTGTTCATGGCGGGCACGTGCAGGAAGCCGATGCCGTTCTTGGTGTCGAGCGCACCGGGGCCGGTGTCCTCGGCGGCCCAGGTGTCCCGCACCTTGTCGCCCTGCTGGTCCGCCCTGCGGTCGGCTATGACGTTGGTCCACCACAGGGAGTAGACGACGAACAGGCCGAGCACCAGCCCGGCCGTGATGAGGAGTTCGCCGAAGACGCTCACCGCCAGGGCGATCCGGCCGCGGCACCGCGGCGCGGGCGGGGACAGGTCGGTGTGCTCCGCGCGATCCGCGCGATCCGCGCGATCCGCGGGTTCCGCGGGTTCTGCGTGCTCAGTGTCGTCGGTGGTCGCTGCCACGGTCATCTGCCCCTACTCGACGAGCGCATCCGGCTTGCCCTTGCTGCGCGGCCGTTCCTCGACCATCTTGCCCCAGACGATCAACCGGTACTTGCTGGTGAACTCCGGCGTGCACGTCGTCAGGGTGATGTACCGGCCCGGCCCGGTGAATCCGGAGCCCACCGGCACGGGTTCGAGGACGCTCACGTTGCTCGGCGAGGTCACCGGCAGCATCGACGCCATCTTGTAGACGTAGTACTCGTCCTGCGTCTCGACGACGATCGCGTCGCCGGGCTGGAGCTTGTTGATGTACCGGAACGGCTCGCCGTGCGTGTTGCGGTGGCCCGCGAGCCCGAAGTTGCCGGTCTTCGCGTCGGGCATGGCCGTCTCCAGGGCGCCCTCGCCGTAGTGCCCGACCATGCCCTTGTCGAGCACCTTCTTGTTGCTGGTGCCCTCGGCGATCGGCACCACCACGTCCAGCTTGGGGATGTGCAGGAGGGCGAATCCCTGCCCCGGCGAGAAGGTCCCCGGGTTGCGTTTGCCGTTCGCCCAGTCGTCCTGGAGGCTGCTCGCCTCCTGGTCCGCCTGCGCGTGCGCCCGGACGTTCGTCCACCACAGCTGGTAGGTGACGAACAGCAGCATCAGCACGCCCGTGGTGATGAACACCTCGCCGACGGCGCGGCTGGCGATCACGGCCGCGCCGGGCTTGCGCGCCCGCGCCTGCCGCCGGGCCTCCACCCGGGAGAGCGGCCGCGACGGCGACTCCTCGGTCCGGGCGGGCGCGGGGACCGCGCCGTCGCCGCCACGACGCCCGTGACGGCGCTTGGCGGCCTTTCTGCGGGCCGCTCGGCCACCGGCGGGGGTTCCAGGAGCGGGAGAGGGGGCCGGGGCTCCAGAACCGGCCAGGGGCTCGCCGCCGAACGCGGACTCCGGTGGCTGCGGTATCCGCAGGGCCACCGTCTCGTCGTCCAGGGGAGGCTCGTACGGCAGGCCGCCGTAGAGGTCCTCGCGCTCGGGGCGCAGCGCGGTCACGCCGTGGCCCTGCCCACCACCGGCGCCAGGCCCGCCGACCTCGCCACCGCACTCTCGTCGCCGCACTCCACCAGCCAGTTGGCGAGCATCCGGTGGCCGTGCTCGGTCAGCACCGACTCCGGATGGAACTGCACGCCCTCGACCGGCAGTTCCCGGTGGCGCAGGCCCATGATGATGCCGTCGTGGGTGCGGGCCGTGACCTTCAGCTCGTCGGGCACCGTCGCCGGCTCGGCCGCCAGGGAGTGGTAGCGGGTCGCCGTGAAGGGCGAGGGCAGCCCGGCGAAGACGCCCTCGCCCTCGTGCTCGACCGGCGACGTCTTGCCGTGCAGCAGCTCCGGCGCCCTGTCCACCACGCCGCCGTACGCCACCTGCATCGACTGCATGCCCAGGCAGACGCCGAAGACGGGGACGCCGGTCGTCGCACAGTGGCGGACCATGTCGACGCAGACGCCGGCCTGCTCCGGCGTGCCCGGTCCCGGGGAGAGCAGGACGCCGTCGAAGCCGTCCTGCGCATGGGCCGTGGAGACCTCGTCGTTGCGCAGGACCTCGCACTCGGCACCCAGCTGGTAGAGGTACTGGACCAGGTTGAAGACGAAGCTGTCGTAGTTGTCGACGACGAGAATGCGCGCGCTCACTGGTTGTCCACCGTCACATCGTTGAAGGGAAGCAGCGGTTCGGCCCACGGGAAGACGTACTGGAACAGGACGTACACCACAGCCAGAACCAGCACGATCGAGATCAGCGCCTTCACCAAGGCGTTTCCCGGCAGATGCCGCCAGATCCAGCCGTACATGCCGTCCCTTCCGTCGCACCACGGCACCAGACTCACGCCGTACACCACCAGACTAACGGCGTAGGGCCGCCGGTTCGCCTGCCTCCGCGGGCTGGGTGGAGTCCAGGTGCGCCCAGACGATCAGCCGGTGGCTGTGACCCCACTCGGGGTCGCACGTGGTCAGCGTCAGATAGCGCCCTGGACGCGTGTACCCCGACGCGCGGGGCACCGCGTCGATCACCTCGACGTCCGCCGGCACGGTCCGGTAGGGCCCCCGGTCGATCCGGTACGTGAACCAGGTCGTCCCGTCCGTCAGCACCACCGCGTCCCCGGGCCGCAGCTTCGGGAAGTCCTTGAAGGGGTCGCCGTAGGTGCGGCGGTGCCCGGCGACGGAGAAGTTCCCGGTCTGCCCGAGCGCGGCCGTGCCCGTGTAGTGGCCGAGCCCCTTCTTCAGGGTGCCGGTGTCCGTGCCTTCGAGCACGGGCTTGTTCCACGTGAAACCGAGCCGCGGGATGTACATGATCGCGAAAGCGCTGCCCGGCCGGTACGCGGCGGGCGGCGCGGGACTGGAGGAGGCACTCGGGGACTGCGGGGCCGGTGAGGGCTGTGGGGACTGCGGGGCCGGGGAGGAGCCCTGCGCCGGGTGCCGCGCCCACTGGTCGCGGAGGTGGTCGACCTGCTCGTCCATCACGTGGTCGGCCCGCACGCCCGTCCAGAACAGCACGTAGACGACGAAGAGCACGATCACGGTGCCCAGGGTGACGCAGAGCTCGCTGAGGGTCCGGACGATCAGGCGCACCGGCGGCTCCCCGTGGAACGAACGGCTGTTCCGGCTGCTCCGCTTCTTCCGGGTGGTCCCGGCTGCCCGCGGCTACTCCACCGGCTCGGCGTAGTGCAGGTCCACTGTGCCCGAGTAACCCGGCAGCGTCACCGTCCCGTCCTCGGTGACGTTCCAGCCGAGGCCGTAGACGTTGACGTAGACCATGTAGTTCTGGATCGCCTGCGAGTCCGCGAGCGCCTGCTGGAGCTTCTCCGGGTCCCCGACCGCCTGGATCTTGTACGGCGGTGAGTAGACACGGCCCTGGAGGATCAGGGTGTTGCCCACGCAGCGCACGGCGCTGGTGGAGATCAGCCGCTGGTCCATGACCTTGATGCCCTGGGCGCCGCCCTGCCAGAGGGCGTTCACCACGGCCTGGAGGTCCTGCTGGTGGATCACCAGGTAGTCGGGCTGCGGCTCGGGGTAGCCGGGGAGCTTGGCGGTGGCGTCGGGCGGGGCGTCGTTGAGCGTGACCGTGATCGCCTCGCCCTTGAGCTCCTGCGTGCCCGCCTGCGCCTCCAACCCGGCGAGTTTCTCGTCCTCGGCCTGGGTGCTGCCGTCGTCGGCCTCGGCCAACGACTCCACGTCGTCGCGCAGGGCCGCGTTGGACTCGTCCAGTGCGCCGTTCTCACGGCTGCGCTCCTGGATCAGGTCGGAGAGCTGCAGCAAGGACGCGTCCGTGCGGATGTTGGTGCCCTTGGCCGTGTTGAAGCTGGTGACGAAGAGGAGTCCCGCGAGGGCGAAGACACCCATGGTGAGTACCCGCACCGGGCGGAGACGGGGCCGGCGGACGGAAGCGGAACCCGTTGAACCCGTCCCGGGGGAGTCGGCAGAATTGCTCAACGTACCCTTATCTCCTTCGGCGCCGTAGAAGCACTACGCTAACGGACGCCCGGGGGAGCCTCAGTGTCCCCTTGTACGCTGCCCCGAGCCCGACCCAGTTCCCTGCGCGGCCACGCAGCGCATCGACAGGAGAGACCCTCGTGCCGAAGTCACGTATCCGCAAGAAGGCCGATTACACGCCGCCGCCGGTGAAGCAGACGACCGCGATCAAGCTGAACAACCGGGCCTGGGTCGCGCCGGTGATGCTGGCCATGTTCCTCATCGGGCTCGCCTGGATCGTCGTGTTCTACGTGACCGACGGCTCCCTGCCCCTCGACCAGCTCGGCAACTGGAACATCGTGGTGGGCTTCGGCTTCATCGCCGCCGGATTCGGCGTCTCCACCCAGTGGAAGTAGCAGGCGGACCACTCCTCCGTCCACCTCTGCCCAGGGGTATCCACCGAGTTATCCACAGCCGTTTTCCACAGTGGGGAAAAAGAACGACGATCTGTGGATAACCGGCCCGAGGTTGACACCGGTGTGACGAACCCCCACCCCCTCGAAAACCTGTTCGCCCCCTGCCTGACCTGCGAGAACATCGGTCGGTGACAGGGGGCACAGCTGTTCCCCCACAGTGTGCACAAGATCGGGCACACGCTGTGGACAACCTGCGCTCAACTGAGCTGGCCGGTCCTCAAGAGGGTCATCACCACGGCTGCCACGAGCACCAGTGCACAGGTGCCGAACTGCACCAGGGCACGCCGCTCACGCGGGGCGTGGACCATGGCGTAGCCGATGGCGACGCCGGCCACGAAACCGCCGACATGGGCCTGCCAGGCGATGCTGCCCCACCCGAAGGTGATGATCCCGTTGATCACCAGCAGGGCGATGATCGGCCGCATGTCGTAGCGCATACGGCGCATCAGGACGGCGGTGGCGCCGAACAGGCCGAAGATCGCGCCGGAGGCACCGAGCGAGGCCTGGTTCGGGGCCGCGAGGAGGTAGGTCAGGGCGCTGCCCGCGAGACCCGAGACGACGTAGAGCGCCAGGTAGCGAACCCGGCCGAGTGCCTGTTCGAGAGGGCCGCCGAGCCACCACAGGCTGAGCATGTTGAACAGGATGTGCATATAGGTGCTGTGCAGGAACATCGAGGTCAGCAGCCGGTACCACTGCCCCCGCGCGACGCCCTCGACATCCTGGAGGGCCGGCACGTAGGCCTGTCCGATCAGGTCGAACCGGTCGGTGAAGCGGTCCCCGACCGAGAGCTGCACCAGGAACGCGGCGAGGCAGAGGCCCATCAGGATCTTGGTGACGAGGCGGGGGTCGGCGGCGACGGTGCCGCCCGCGAGGGTCCGCGGCTGCGACGCGGAGGGCGCGTGTCCCGTGCCGGAGCCGGTGCGGACGCAGTCCGGGCACTGGAAGCCGACGGAGGCGCTGACCATGCACTCGGGGCAGATGGGGCGCTCGCACCGGGTGCAGCGCACGCCCGTCTCACGGTCGGCGTGCCGGTAGCAAGCGGGCAGGCCGCTGTGGGCGTCGTCCTGGCGGCTGCCCGGCGCCTGGTCCATGGGGTCCCCCAACGTCGTCGTCTGCAAGGCTGTGCCCCGCTCGTCACTACGGACGAGCGGGGCAAATGGTTCCCGACCGGAACCGGTGCGTCCTGCCGTCAGCGCTTCTCGACGACGACCGACTCGATGACGACGTCGTTGAGCGGGCGGTCGGTGCGCGGGTTGGTCTGCGTGCCCGCGATGGCGTCGACGATCTTCTGGCCGGCCGGGTCGGTGACCTCGCCGAAGATGGTGTGCTTGCGGGTCAGCCAGGCCGTCGGGGAGACGGTGATGAAGAACTGCGAGCCGTTGGTGCCCGGACCGGCGTTGGCCATGGCCAGCAGGTAGGGCTTGTCGAAACGCAGGTCCGGGTGGAACTCGTCCTCGAACTGGTAGCCGGGACCGCCGGTTCCGTTGCCCAGCGGGTCACCGCCCTGGATCATGAATCCGCTGATCACCCGGTGGAAGACCGTGCCGTCGTAGAGCTTCGCCGAGGACTTCTCGCCGGTGGCGGGGTGGGTCCACTCGCGCTCGCCGGTGGCGAGCTCGACGAAGTTCTTGACCGTCTTGGGGGCGTGGTCCGGGAAGAGCCGGACCTCGATGTCGCCGTGGTTGGTCTTCAGGGTGGCGTACAGCTGCTCGGCCACGATCTGCCTTCCGTTGTCTTCCTGTAACGCCCCGATCCTCGCACGCCCGGGACGGTACGTCGCCCGGCACCCGCGACGGAAGGGGTCGCTCCGGACACGAAAGGCGCTCGGGCCGTCCGGGGTACGGACACGGAAAAGCGCCCGGGCCGTCCGGGGCGGGAGCGGGCGGAGCCGATCCGTGGCATTGTCGACGACAAGCCCCCGTTCCCCGTATTCACCCCCTCTTGCATCCGATCACTACCACTCGGGACGTTCGGCACCCGTATGCCCGTCCGCGCATGCCGAGGCGGCCGCCGGCAGGCATGATCCGTAAAAGGGTGGAAAGTCGAAATACCGTACGCCACCGAGGAGGAGGAACCCGTGACCCGCATCGACAGCGTGCGCGCCGCGACCGGTTCGGCGAAGGACAGCGTGCTGCACGCCGCGGAAGTGGTGGCGCCCTACGCCGACACGGCCAAGGAGAGGGCCGCGCTCTATGCGCAGGAGGCCCGCGTACGGCTCGCGCCCAAGGTGTCCCAGGCCGCCGTACAGGCCCGCGTGCAGTACGGCGCCCATGTCGCGCCCCGCCTGGAGCAGGCACGGGCGCATGTGCCGCCGAAGGTCGACCACGCCGCTCATGAGGCGGCCGTTCGGACGCGTCAGGCCGCACGGCAGGCCGCCGAATACTCCCGGCCGAAGATCGAGCAGGCGAAGGCCGCGGCCGGGCCCGTGAAGGACGAGGCCGCCGCCCGGGGCATCGCCGCGCTGGCCGCGCTCCGCGGCCAGGTGACGCCCAAGGAGATCGAGAAACTGGTCCGCAAGCACCGGCGGCGGGCACGGGCGGGCAAGCTCGCCAAGGCCCTGGCCGTGGTGGGTCTCGTCGGCACGGGCGCTTACGCGGCGTGGAAGTGGTGGGACAAGCAGGCCAACCCGGACTGGCTGGTCGAGCCGCCCGCCGCCACGGAGGTTCCCGCCGGGGGCGGCCTGAACCCGGTGGGCGGTACCGGTGAGGCGTCCGCTCTCGACCCCGAGGTCCAGGCCAAGGAGGCCGAGGAGGAGGCCGCGAACCGCGAGGACCGCAGCTGAGGCTTCGACTTCTACGACGTATCGAGGACGTGGCGCCTACCACGTGGGGCCGACGACGTACGGCGATCACGGCGGACCACAACGACGTTTCACGTGAAACACCCCTTTGACCGCGTTTACGTGGCCGGAGGGGTGTTCCTCGTGCCGGGCGGTCACGTAGCGCGCTCAGGGTGTACCCGTTGCGTGTCCGTGGCGGAGGGGGTGGATCGGGGCCGCACACGGGCACTGCCTCCGCGCAGGGCGCAAAAATGCCCTCCGAGCTGCGTTCTCGCAGTTCGGAGGGCATCTCCAGGTGGAGCCTAGGGGAGTCGAACCCCTGACATCTGCCATGCAAAGACAGCGCTCTACCAACTGAGCTAAGGCCCCTGGAAGAGAAACGACCAGCCGGAGAAACCCCCTACCGGTGGGCGCCGCAGACCAGAGTACCGGGTCACCCCCCTGATCCCGCAAAAAGATTGGGGGTCCCCGCGCATGACCACGCTCCGTAAGATGCTCGGCGTGGTTCGCGGCAGCGAACCACGGTTTCTGGGGAAGCGATGGGGAGACGCACATGGACGCCGCACAGCAGGAAGCCACCGCGAGAGCGCGGGAACTGCAGCGGAACTGGTACGGAGAGCCGCTGGGGGCGCTCTTCCGCAAGCTCATCGACGATCTCGGTCTCAACCAGGCTCGTCTCGCGGGGGTACTGGGACTGTCGGCGCCGATGCTGTCGCAGCTGATGAGCGGTCAGCGGGCGAAGATCGGCAATCCGGCGGTGGTGCAGCGGGTGCAGCTGCTTCAGGAGCTGGCGGCCCAGGCCGCCGACGGCAGCGTCAGCGCCGCCGAGGCGACCGAGCGCATGGACGAGATCAAGAGGTCGCAGGGAGGCTCGGTGCTCAACAACACCACGCAGACCACCAGCGGTTCGGGGGCACCGACGGTCAAGCGCGTGGTCCGCGAGATCCAGTCGCTGCTGCGCTCGGTCGCCGCCGCCGGCGACATCATCGAGGCCGCCGACACCCTCGCCCCGACCCACCCGGAGCTGGCAGAGTTCCTCCGGGTGTACGGCGCCGGCCGCACCTCCGACGCGGTCGCGCACTACCAGTCCCACCAGAGCTGATCCGACGGCCGGGGAGACCGAAGGGGGTTCGGCGACCGGGCCGGAGACAGGCGGGAGGGCGTCATCGCCCGTCACGGGGGTCCTGCCGCTCGGGAAGGGACGCGCCACGCGTCCAAGGGGTCGGTTCACTCGTCACGGAGGGGTTCGAGTCACTCGTCACGGAGGGGGTCCTGTCGCTCGTCACGGGGGTAACGAGGGACAGCAGAGGGAAACCGCAGGGGGAGGAGCGACGCACTGCCATGGGTGAGGTCTTCGCCGGACGGTACGAACTCGCCGACCCGATCGGCCGTGGAGGGGTGGGCGCCGTCTGGCGCGCCTGGGACCACCGGCGCCGGCGCTACGTGGCCGCCAAGGTGCTCCAGCAGCGCGACGCCCACGCCCTGCTGCGTTTCGTCCGCGAGCAGGCGCTGCGCATCGACCACCCCCATGTGCTCGCCCCCGCCAGCTGGGCCGCCGACGACGACAAGGTCCTGTTCACCATGGACCTGGTCGGTGGCGGGTCGCTGGTCCACCTCGTCGGCGACTACGGTCCGCTGCCTCCCGCGTTCGTCTGCACGCTCCTCGACCAGCTCCTGTCCGGGCTCGCCGCGGTCCACGCGGAGGGCGTCGTGCACCGTGACGTCAAGCCCGCCAACGTGCTCCTGGAGGCCACCGGCACGGCCCGGCCGCGGCTGCGGCTGTCCGACTTCGGCATCGCGATGCGCCTGGGCGAGCCCCGCCTGACCGAGACCAATCTCGTGGTGGGTACGCCCGGTTACCTCGCGCCCGAGCAGATGCTGGGCTCCGACCCCGACTTCCCCGCCGACCTGTTCGCCGTCGGCCTGGTGGCGCTCTATCTGCTGGAGGGCGCCAAGCCCGACGCCAAGGCGCTCGTCCATTACTTCGCGGAACACGGCACACCCGGCGCGCCCCAGAACATCCCCGAGCCGCTGTGGCAGGTGGTGGCCACGCTGCTGCAACCGGATCCGCAGGCCCGCTTCCGTACGGCCACCGGGGTGCGCAAGGCACTGGCGGCGGCCGCGGAGCTGCTGCCCGAGCCCGGCCCGGACGACGAGCAGATCGAGATCTTCGACCAACTCGGGCCGCTGCCCCCGGGATTCGGCCCCGAGGGCCCGCTGAAGCGCGCCTCGGGCATCACCGTGGCGCCGTCGGCCTTCGAGCGGACCTCGCCGCAGCACGGCCCGGGCACGGGCTCCGTGGCATACGGCCGGGATACCGGCACCGGCACCGGCTCCATCGCCAGCACCGGCTCCGGCTCCGGCACGTCCTCCACAGCGAGCGATCCGCGTCAGCCCGGACGCCCGCCGGCCTCCGCGCCCGTGCCCGTGCCCGGCGCTCCCGTCCCCTCCATGTCGGACACCGGCAGCTTCCACCTGCCGCCCCCTCAGCCCACCCAGGCCCCCACGCCCACACCCACCCCCACGCCGGCTTCCGCCCCCGAGCCCCCTCCCGCTCTCCCTCCGCAACCGCATCACGTCACGGGCTCCCCGCACCTCTCCCCCCACGGATCCCCGTACGACTCCATGTACGACTCCACGTACGCGCTGCACTCGGGCGGCCGACGCACCGGCGCCTCCACCACGGCTGCGTACACGGCCCAGGAAGCTCCCGCTTCCTCCGAGGCCCCCGTTCTCCCCGAGGCCCTCGCTTCCGCCGCGGCCCCTGTTTCCCCCGCTGTCCCCGCTGCCCCCGCTCCCTCCGGAAGGGCAGCGGGTACCCGCCGGGGGCACCGCCGCGCCCGTGCGCCGCGTCGGCCCGGCCCACCCGCCAAGGTGGCGCTGCCGCTGCTGCTGCTCGCGCTGGCCTGTTACGCCGTGGGGTTCTGGGCGTTGGCGCGGATCTGAGCGGAGGTCCGGCGCCGGGCCGTGACCGTCCACACGCCGAGCACCAGCAGCAGCGCGCTGCCGGTGCCGATACCGCCCACGGCGACCGCCCGCATGGCGGTGCCACCACCCTCGCCCGCGGCCACGGTGCCGCCCGGCGCGCGGGCCGGTTCCCGCGCACCGGCGTCGAAGACGTCACGCGGCACCGGCTGCCCGGCGTACCCCGGCCCGGCCCTGCCTGCCGCTCCGTCGACGCGGACGCGCAGCCGCAGGCCGTACGGCCCGTCGCCGAAACTCTCGGCGACCTGCGCCGACAGATGCAGTACGAGGTAGTAGGAGCCGGCGAACCGCAGGCTGTCGGCGGGGTCGGTGGGGGCGTACCGGTTGGTGTAGCGGACCGGCGGCACCGGGGCGAGGGAGGTCGACGTCTGCCGGCCGCCGTAGCCGGCGCTCGTGTGCACGACCTCGGCGCGCACCGGGTTGTAGAGCGTCATGTCGAGCGCGGGCACCACGAACCCGGTGTCCTGGTCGGCGCTGTCCAGGTCGACGGTGGCGTACACCTGCTGCCCCCAGCCGACGGGCACCTTGTAGAAGAGGGTCTGGCCGGGGGCGAGGTCGTCGCTCCAGACGCCCTGTGACAGCGCGGTCGCCCCGGCGAAGCCCGATCCGCCCCGGCGGGGTACCGGCTCGGCGACGAGCGGGGCGGGGGTGGCGGAGTTCCACGTCTCGGGCACGCCCGTGGCGCCGGCCTTCTCCAGGGGCGGCTCGGAGACGGGCACCAGCTCCAGGTCCCAGGGCCGGTCGGACTCGGTGCCGGTGCCGGTTCCGGTGCCGGTGCCGGTGCGCTCGACGACGACGTAGTAGGTGCCCGCTTCCTGGCACAGGCCGAGGCCCGGCTGGATCTCCCGGGCGGCCCAGGCGGTGATCGGTTGCGGGCTGCGGGAGGCGCCGGTGGTCACGGAGTCGTAGGAGCAGCCGACGCCGTCGGCGTTCTGCACGGAGACGCTGATCCCGTCGCCGCTCGCCGGCGCGGCGCCGGGGCGGGGGACGGCCGTGACGGAGACGTACGTGGTCGAGGTGGCGTCGAGTTCGAGGCGGTAGTAGGCCTTGCCGCGGCCGGTGAGGGAGCTCCGGTAGGTGGTACCGGGGTGCAGACGTACGGCGTCGGCGGTGCCCTTCGCGGGCTCGGCGCTCCGGGCGTCGCCGTCGAAGCCGTAGCCGTATGCGGAGTCGGGGTCGTCGTCGTCACGGTCGTAGGGGTGGGAGAGGGCGGTCGCCACGGCAGCGGTCCCGGGGAGCAGCACCGACGTCACGAAGGTCACCGCCGTCACTGCGGTCACAGCGGCCATGCGCGCCATGACCATCACGGCGGACATCCCGGTCATCCCGGTCATCGTGGCTGCTCGCCCCCGGGCGGTCCGCCGCCCCGTACGCCGGCCCATCCGCACGCCCCCTCGCCCTCGCCGGCACCGGGTCCGCCCGGACCCGGCCGTGGGCCATCCTGCCCCGTCGGCCCGGGCGCCACCCGCGCATTCCGTACGGGCGTCCGAAACGTTCGCCCCTACACGGGGCCGAGATCCCGTGCAACACGAAACCCCGACCGCTGAGGCGGCCGGGGTCTGCTCAGTTCTCGGTGTCTGTGTTCACGAACCCGTGGGCACGGAGTCGGTCGCCTCCGTCCACAGATCCTGCTCGGCGCGATCCGCCTGGATCTGGCGGTACACGAGGAGCCCGCCAATGGCGGCCAGTGCGACCAGGAGAAGCTTCTTCACCGCGCGACCTCGTCTTTCGTTGACGTTGGGGACCTCTGGCGCCCGACTATACACACCGACCGATATCGATCGGTGACCTGCGTCGGCCCCTCAACTACCGCCCCCGACGGCGCAGTAGCCGGGCCCGGCGAGACCGGATCACCCCATAGAACCGGAGGGTGATCACCTCTCCACGGAGGGTGATTTCGCCCCACCTACGCCCGCCTTCCATACTTTTCTTCCTTTATGAGGCCATCCGAGTGGTGTTCATCCGAACATCGCGGCGGCGCGAGCGTTGCTCCACCACTTCGCACCCCACATACACATCATGAGGAAAGTACGCAAATCGCTCGACCCGAAAGTGAGGGACATGACCGAGAACCGGGTCATGAAGCTGTGGACCGCCATCGTCACCGCCTTCTTCGCCGTGTGCGCCGCGCTCGGATTCATCACGACGACCGCCACGACGGCGGTGGCACAGACCGAGCCGGCGCGCAACAGCGACAACGGAGGACGCACCGTCCACCCGGCCGTGCCGGCGGTGTCCCCCTGGGCCTGGCTCCACGCACGGTCACTGCCCCCCACGATGAAACAGCGCATCCGCGCGGAGGCCCACGGCAAGTCGCCCAGCTGCCGCACCCGCCCCCTCCCGGAGGCGGACCCGGCCGAACAGGCCGCCGATCCGGCCGCCGAACCAGCCGCCGAACCAGCCGTAGAAGCCGCCCCCGGCCCGGAAGCCGCCCCGGCCGCCGGCCTCGGCGAACCGGCCGAGCCCCGCACGACGCCCTGCGAGCCCGAAGTCCTCCCGCGCGGCGCCAAGGCGCCGATCCCGCTCCAGCGCTGAGGACGCGGCACCCCCACCGACACGATGTAACGGCGACTTGCGTACAGCCTTACAGCGCGCACGAAGCAGGCCCGGCGGCTCCCAGGAGCCACCGGGCCTTCGCCGTGCCCGCCGGACGTCGGGCGGACCCCTCGTACGGCGGCCGGCCGGGGCGGCGCGCCCCGGTCAGCACAGGCCGGCCCGGTGCAACGCGGGTCAGGGCGGGCCAGCGCGGGTCTGCGCAGGTCAGCGCAGGTTCTTCTCCAGCAGGGCGACGTACCGGTCGATGAAGTGGTCGCGGATGCCGTCGCCGGCCGGCGCGAACGGATCCGCGGTGGCGCCCCGCACCTTGTCGGCGAGCAGGCCGACAGCGGGAATGCGGTCGTGCAGCCTGCCGTCGGCGTCGAAGTAGCGGAGGGCCTCGACGTGGCGGAACGGCGTCGGCGGGACCTGGGGCACGATGTCGTTGTTGTTGACGAACCGGAACGTGCGTCCCTTGAGCGCGGTGTCGTAGGCGGTGGCCAGGGTGGCGTCGCAGGTACGCGGCTGGCCGTAGGTGTAGACGCCGTGCGGGGTCAGGTTGGGCGCCTCGAAGTACATGCGCGCGCCGGACAGCATCGCCAGGGCTCCGCCGAGACTGTGCCCGGTGAACCACACCGACTGTCCGTTGTCCTTGAACTCCCCCACCGTCTCGCGGATCTGCGGGTGCACGACGTCGAGCGCACGGTGGAATCCGACGTGCACGTACCCCTTGCCACCCGGTCCGGGGACGGGCGGGGTGGCGGTGTCGGTGAGCCAGTCGCGGATCTGCTCCGGCTCGGTGCCGCGGAACGCGACGAGGACCATGTGCTCGCTGGCGGCGACGTAGGCCTGGGTGTCCTCGATCGGGAAAGGCATGGTGTGGGGGGCCGAGAAGTGGCGGAACCGTTCGAACTTCCACTCGCGGGCGAGCTGTTCGGCCTTCTCCGGGGGCTGGTACGCGGCACGGGCGGCGTGCGCAAGCCAGTAGGCGTGCGTCGGCGAGTAGCCGGAGGCGGAGTGGTCCAGGGGCGCGACGGACACGGGCGTCTGCCTTTCGACGGCGTGGGGGAGGGGAGAGGAACGGTCCGTGATGCTGGCAGGGCCGCGTGTGCCGGTCCGTGCGCGACATCCGGCCCCACGCACGGCGCGCGAAGCAGATCAGGGGCGCACGGGTCCACGTACGGGCACACTTGCGAATGCGCGTACGGGTCCCCGTACGGGCACGCCCACGGTTCCCCGTACGGGCACGCGGACAGGTCCCGTACGGGCCCATGACGTGTCCGTCCGGCACAAACCCCGCCTCCATGACACCTTCTGACGGCCCATAGGCTGATCGACCATGACGGAGTCGCCCGTGACCACGCTCCCGGAAAGGTGGTGAGTGCGGTGAGTCCTGCCGTGATCCGGCGCATCGTCGTCGTCACCGCGGTGCACGCCCCGTCCGCCCCGTACCTGCCGGAGGCCTACGCGTCGCTGTGCGACCAGGAGCTGCCCGACGGCTGGGAGTGGCACTGGGTGGTCCAGGAGGACGGCACCACGGACGAGGTCGCCCCGCACCTGCCGGACGCCGACCCGCGCGTGACCTTCCGTCAGGGGCGCCGGGGCGGACCGGGTGTCGCCCGCACCGTCGCGCTCGCCCACGCCGAGGGCGAGTACGTGAAGGTCCTGGACGCCGACGACCGGCTCGCCCCGGGCGCCCTGGCCCGCGACCTGGCCGCCCTCGAAGGCGACCCGACGATCGGATGGGCGACGTCGTGCGCCCTGGACCTGCTGCCGGACGGCACGACGGCCGGCTTCCCGGACGATCCGCCCGACGGGCCGATCGAGCGCGGGGAGGTACTCGCCCACTGGACGGCGAACGGCTTCCGGGCGCAGGTGCATCCGGCGACCCTGTGCGTACGGCGTGATCTGCTGCTCGCGCTGGGCGGCTGGATGGCGCTGCCGGCGTCGGAGGACACCGGGCTGCTGCTGGCGCTCGACTCGGTGAGCCGTGGGTGGTTCTCGGCTGAGGTGGGGCTCCTGTACCGGAAGTGGCACGGCCAGGCCACGGGGCAGGCGGCGCACGTCGATCCGGCCGAACGGGCGGCCCGTATGGCCGTCGTGGCGGCCCGGGCCCGAGCGCTGGCGTCACTGCGGTGGCACGGCCCCTGAGGGGCTACCCCTACGTGACGGCGCCCCACGCCGCATCCACACGCCGCACCGTTCGGCACCGGTCCCTCCCCTCGTGCGGACCGCTGCCGAACGGTGCGGGTGACGTCGGCCCGCGCCGTGGAGGCGTGGACCGAGGTAAGCCGGGAACCCGTGGCCCGGGTGGGGCAGCAGTCCGGTCGGGGGACTGCTTCTCGGGTCCCCGCGCGCTCAGGCGACGGGGGTCGCGATCGTATGAGAACTCTGGCGAAAGTTGGCCGGGAACATGCGGTGCCCCGAGCTGCCCGCGACCGCTGAGCTGGTGGCCTGTGCGGGCGTCGTCCGGTTGATGCGCCACTGCGATGCGATCCTGCCATTTTCGGCCCGTACGAAGGGAGGTTCCGGCGTCCGGTCCTCGGCTTAACCGCAGGTCAGCCGTATACAGTGAGTTTTCCGGACCGGATGCCGGCTGCGGGGGGAGTAAGGGGTGGAGACTTGGGTTCCGGCTCAGGGGCGCGCACGGCCTTCGCGGAACGTCTCGCGCTGCTGTACAGGGAGGCCGGCAACCCGCCGCTCAAGCGCGTGTCCGAAGCGGTCGCCCGCCTTCAGCGGGTCGACGAACGCGGGCGGCCCGTACGGGTGTCCGCCCAGCGGATCAGCGACTGGCGGCGGGCCCGCAACGTGCCCGCACAGTTCGCCGCCCTGGCGGCGGTCCTGCACGTGCTCATCCCCGAGGCGCGCCGCCTGCGTCCCGTACCGGTGTCCACGGGACTCTACGACCTGACCCAGTGGCAGCGCCTGTGGGAACGCGCGGTGGCCGACCCGGTCGCCGACGGTCCCGAGGCGGCCGAGGAGGAGCAGCCCCCGGGCGGCGACCCCCCGCCCGTGCCCGGCGGCGTCTGCCCGTACCGGGGGCTGGCCTCGTACCGCCAGGAGGACGCCCGCTGGTTCTTCGGCCGGGAGCGGAGCACGGAGGCCCTGGTCGCCCAGCTCCGCGCGGCCGAGGAGACCGGTGGCCTCGTGATGCTCGTGGGCGCCTCGGGGGCGGGCAAGTCCTCCCTGCTGAGCGCCGGCCTGGTGCCCGCGCTGCGCGACGGCGCGCCGGGCGACGAGGACAGCCGGAGCAGAAAGGTCCTCCACCTCGTACCGGGCGCCGATCCCCTCGCGGAGCTGACCCGCTCCCTGCCGGAACTCACCCGGGCCCTCCCCGGCCTCACCCAGCCCCCTCCCCACCCGGCCCGGACCGCCCCGCCCGTACGGGACACACCGGAGCCGGCGGCGAACGAACCCGGCACCCCGCACTTCGCCCGGACGGTACGGGCCGCCATCACGGCCTGGGCGACGACGACGCCCCCCGGCCCCACACCATCCGATCCGCCGCCGTCCGCTGCCCCGCCGTCCGTCCGCACACCGCCCGCCCCCGCACCGACCTCTCCCACACCCCTCACCCCGTCCCCCACCCCGTCCCGCACCCCCTCCCCCCGCCCGGTCCTCATCGTCGACCAGTTCGAGGAGACCTTCACCCTCTGCCCCGACGAGACGGCCCGGCGGACCTTCATCCAGCTCCTCCACGCCGCCTGCACCCCCGACGCCCCGGGCGAACGGGCCCCCGTCCTCGTCATCCTCGGCATCCGCGCCGACTTCTACGAGCAGTGCCTGGGCTATCCCGAACTGGCCGACGCCCTCCAGCACCGGCACATGGTGCTCGGCCCGCTGACCACCGCGGAGCTGCGCGAAGCGGTCACCGGTCCCGCCAAAGCCGTGGGACTGGAACTCGAACCCGGTCTCGCCGAGCTGATCGTCCGTGAGGTCAGCGCCGACGGTCCGCGCGGCGCGCACGACGCGGGCGTGCTGCCGCTCCTCTCCCACGCGCTGCTCGCCACCTGGCAGCGGCGGAAGGCGGGCAGGCTGACGCTGGCGGGCTACCGCGCGGCCGGCGGCATCCAGGGAGCGGTGGCGGCGACCGCAGAACGCGCGTGGTCCGGACTCGACCCGGCGGCCCGTACGGCGGCCCGGCTGCTCCTGCTCCGGCTGGTCCGGCTGAGCGAGGACACCCAGGCCACCCGCCGGCGCGGGACCCGGCGCCAGCTGGCGGCCGAGTCGACGGACCCCGGCAAGACCGAGGAGTCCCTGGAGGCGCTGGTACGGGCCCGGCTGGTGACGCTCGACGCGGAGACCGTGGAGATCACCCACGAGGCACTGCTGCACGCCTGGCCGCGACTGCGCGACTGGATCGACGAGGACCGCAACGGCAACCTCCTCCGCCAGCGCCTGGAGGAGGACGGCAGGGCCTGGGAGGAGTCCCGGCGCGACGCGTCGCTGCTCTACCGGGGATCCCGTCTGGAACAGGCCCGCGCATGGGCCCGGTCCGCCGGCGACACCTACCTGACCCGCGGCGCGGTGGAGTTCCTGGCCGCCTCGGTCAGGCTGCGCAGACGGATCGTCCTGCTCAGCCGTGCCGCGGTGTCGACCCTGGTCGTCCTCGCGGTCCTGGCCGTCGGCGCGGCGGTCGTCGCCTGGCAGCAGCGCAACGACGCCGTGTTCGAGCAGGTCGTCGCCGAGGCCGACCGCGTCCAGTACACGGACCCCTCGCTGTCCGCGCAGCTCGACCTGGTCGCGCACCGCCTGCGCCCGGACGACGAGGGCACCGTCAACCGGCTGATCTCCATCGTCAACGCCCCGCTCGCCACCCCCCTCCTCGGCCACACCGGCGCCGTCTACCTCACCTCGTTCAGCCCGGACGGACGGCTCCTGGCGACCGCCAGCTACGACCGGACCGTACGGCTGTGGGACGTGCACGACCCCGAGCGCCCCGAACCGCTCGGCGAACCCCTCACCGGTCACACCAGTTGGGTGAGCAGCGCCGTCTTCAGCCCGGACGGCCACACCCTCGCCAGCGCCGGCGACGACGGCACGATCCGGCTGTGGGACGTCACCGCCCCCAGCCGTCCGAAGCCGCTCGGCGCTCCCCTGACCGGCCACAAGGGCACGATCTACCTGCTCGCCTTCAGCCCGGACGGGCGGACCCTGGCCTCCGCCGGCGAGGACCGCACCGTACGGCTGTGGAACATGGCCGACCCGGCACGGCCGAAGGCGCTGGGCGCGCTGACCGGCCACACCGCCGCGGTGCGGTCGGTGGCGTTCAGTCCGGACGGACGGACGCTGGCGTCCGGCGGTGACGACGACACGGTCCGGCTGTGGGACGTGGCCGAGCCGGACCGGCCCGAGGCGCTCCGGACGCTGACCGGCCACACGGACCTCGTGCACTCCGTGGCGTTCAGCCCCGACGGGCGCGTCCTCGCCAGCGGCGGCGCGGACGACACCATCCGCCTCTGGGACGTCTCCGTCCCCCGCCGGGCCGGCCAGCTCGGGCCGCCGCTCACCGGCCACACGGCGCCGATCTGGTCGGTGGCGTTCAACCCCGACGGCACCATGCTCGCGGCGGCCAGCGCCGACAGCACGGCGAGCCTGTGGAACGTCAGCGACCCGGCGTACCCCTCCCAGGTCGGTGAACCCCTGGCCGGGAGCAGCGGCGAGATGTACGCCCTGGGCTTCAGCCCCGACGGCCGCACCCTCGCCACCGGGAGCGGCGACAGCAAGGTCCGTCTGTGGTCGATCCCGACGTCCGACATGATCGGCCGCAGCGGGGCGTTCCGCCCGGACGGGCGGGTGCTCGCCACGGCCGCGCGCGACGGCAGCGTCCGGCTGTGGAACGTGGAGAGACCGGACCGGCCCGTCCTCCTCAACGAACCCTTCCTGCCCGGCAACGGCGGCCAGCGCTCCCTGCTCTTCTCCCCCGACGGCCGCACCCTCGCCGTGCTCACCGGCAGCCGCTCGGTGTACCTGTGGAACGTCACCGACCCGGCCCGACCGGTCTCCTACGGCGCTCCCCTCACCCTGCTCACCCGCTTCATGGGCCCCGAGGCACTGGCGTTCAGCCCCGACGGCCGCACCCTCGCCACCGCCTACGACGACCGCACCCTCCGCCTCTGGGACATCACCGACCTGTCCCGCCCCACCCCCTACGGCGCCCCCCTCACCGGCCACAAGGGCTACGTCAACGCCCTCACCTTCAGCCCGGACGGCCGGACCCTGGCGAGCGCCAGCGCGGACGGCACGATCCGCCTGTGGGACGTGACCGCCCCCCGCCGCGCCGCTCTCCTCGGCACGCCCCTGACCGGGCACCACGGCCCGGTCAACACCCTCGCGTACAGCCCCGACGGCCACACGCTGGCCAGCGGCAGCGACGACGACACGGTCCGCCTGTGGGACGTCACCGACCCCCGCCGGGCCTCCCGGCTG
Source organism: Streptomyces sp. NPDC003247 (assembly GCF_042888135.1). Lineage (NCBI taxonomy): Bacteria > Bacillati > Actinomycetota > Actinomycetes > Kitasatosporales > Streptomycetaceae > Streptomyces > Streptomyces sp. NPDC003247. Next base: position 263,914 of record NZ_JBIAPF010000007.1, on the reverse strand, counting down.
GAAGCCCCCCTCACCGGGCACACGGAAGCGGTCGTGTCCCTGACCTTCAGCCCGGACGGCCACACCCTGGCGAGCGGCGGCAACGACAACACCGTCCGCCTCTGGAACGTCGCCGACCCCTCCGCGGCGGCCCCCATCGGCCAGTCGATGAGCCCCAACGCCAAGACGGGCAACTTCCTCTCCTTCAGCCCCCAGAGCCCCATGCTCGGCGTCTCGAGCGGCACGGACACCGTGCGGCTGTGGAACCTCGACGTCGACGACGCCATCAGCCACATCTGCGCGACCACCCGCGGCGTCCTGACCGAGGACAAGTGGCAGGAGTACCTCCCCCGCCTCTCCTACGAACCTCCCTGCGACGACTCCTGACAGCGAAGTGATACCCGTCACAACGTCCGGCCGTAGAGGAGAGTTCCTCCCCCCAGGCAACCACCCTTGTTAGCCTTGGCCATAGCCCGGTCGCTGGTGCATCCCCCGTCGCCAGCGACCGGGCCTTCGCATGCCCGGAACCCACCAGGCACCCCACCGCCCTCCGCCCACCGGCGCTCACCCCCGCGAGACCGTTGGTGTCAGCCACAGACGCAGAAGACCCCCAACCATGATCGGTTGGGGGTCTTCTCGCTGGTGGGGCTAACAGGATTTGAACCTGTGGCCTCATCCTTATCAGGTCGGTCACAGGGGGGCGGCAACCTTGGTCAACTGGCCGTGGCGCTTGGGGAGGGTTCGCCGAGGTTCGGCGCTGATCGCTGGCGTCCGGGGCTGTTGGTGTCAGGCGATGGTGTCAGCTGCCAGAGGTGGACTTGACAAGTCCCCTACTCACCCACTAAATCCGCCGCACGGTGATCACTCCAGGCCTACACGGGGCACGTCTGGACCTCAGCCGACGACAGTCAGCCACGATGGCGGGTGCGTCGACCGACCACGCACGCGTGTGCCTCGCTGCACTCTCACTCGCCTTAGCCACGCTGCCGGTGTCGTCGACCAGGGTAGGCCGCGCCGGCCGGGTCGTAACCACGACTCGGTGGTCATCGCCTCCCACATGGGGACCGCGCTGGGTCAAACGAGCGGCTGCCCAGCGACCAACGACACTCCACACTGCCCAGCCCAGCAGGCCGCGCCGACCTCGGTATGCGCTGATGGAACGACGGGTGGCCCCGACCCGGGGACCGGTCGAGGCCACTCTTGCGTCCTCCAGAGGCACCCGCTACTTCGCGCGCTTCAGGGCCACGGCCAGCGCCCAGAAGCCGATGGCCGCGCTGAGCATGTCGGCCGCCTGGACGTCACCCTGTACAAACATCACGATCGACGCCACGAAGGCGACGGTGCCAAGACCGGCGAGACCGACCGGAGACAAGGACCGCGCCACCGCCGCTGCGCGGCGGCCCATTTCGGCACGGCGGACGCGACGAAGACAGCGCAGGTGCGCCCGGCGAGCGCGGTGCAGGCGTCGCACCTCACGTCGGGCTTCCCTCTTCCCCTCCGCGCGACGGTCGAACTCGTCCTTGGCGGCGATGAGGAGGGCATCGAGCTGATTGCCCTGGTCATCTCCGTACGGCTGAGGCAAGCTGGTCATCGGCCAGGCTCCTTCTGGGGGCCGCCCTTCTGCCGCTCGTTGGGCCCTACCCCGACGTGCAGCGGGCGACGGTGGTTTGTTCCGACACCGGGAATGACTGAGCCGGGCTCCGAAACATCGGAGCCCGGCTCTGCCTGTGGCCTACGTCACGTTAAGTCCGTCGTCATCAACTGCGCGCCTCCCCCAAAGACCGAGGCGTAGCAGACCCGGCACGCCGAGTTGCCTGCTGCTCGCTCTTGCGCAACGAAGCCTCCCCGAAGGGCAGCCGCGGCAACACGACGGTCAGCAGACGGTCCCACGCCCGGGCGGTGATCCCGACGGCGACCATGATGAGGGCGATCAATGTCGCCCAGTGATGTGTAAAGCGACTGTGCATGCTGGTCCCCTTTACACCCGCGCGCCCCGTGTCGCGCGGATCTCATTGGAACGGGTGGTGTTGGTTTGAGAAGCCGATGAGCTTCCCACTCGAACCCGTGAACCACGCGAACGGAACGCGCGACTCACGGGCTCGCGAAGGAGCTGACCGGCCTCAGTCGGTCAAGCCGAACCGGTACAACACCTGCCGTTTCCGATCGGGAGCACGCAGCTTGCGCACCGCCGTGTGGGACGTCGACCGCACCGAGGCCGTCGTGGTCTGCAGCATCTCCGCGACATCCTTGGTGGGCAGCATGTACGCCTTGTGCAGCACGACGACCTTGGCCTCCCACGGCGTGACCAGCCCGTCGAGCTGCTTGGCCATCTCGAACGCCTTCTCGTGGAGCTCCCGCATGCTCTGAGGCGTATCGCCATCTCCTTCATCAAGGACGTCCTCATGATCCTCGACGAAGACCTCGACGAGCCGCATCAGTCGGCGCTTGTGGTCGATCAGCAGATTCGTGCTGATCGTGCGCAGCCACGCGCCCACGTTCTCCACCGGCCGGGCCTCATCGTCCGTGAGGTAGACCCACGCCTTCATCATCGCCTGCTGAGCAATGTCCTCGGCATGCGGCAACGGCACGCTACGGGACAGCGTCCACGTCATCTGCCGCTGGCGCTCCAGCGCCGCCTGCCACGTCGCGGCGGCCTCCGGCGACAACACCTCCTCCGGCCGGCCGCCTGTCATGGGCTGCGTCTGCTGACGCTCCGCCCGCTCGCTACTTCGGCCCCGATCCCGACGCACGCCCTCGTCGCCGGGAGACCGGTCAGCCCTGCTGGCCATCCGTGCTCCTCTATTCGAACCTTGCCTGACGGCTCACCAGCACCGCACAGGCTGTCCCATCCGCTACGACGCACGGCAAACCCCAACATGAAGATCGTTTCCAGAAAAATTCACGAACTCCCACAAGGGGCGCCTGCGACTGAGGTCGTGATCGTGGCGGGGGCAGCAGTCAGCCTTCTCAGCCACGGCGCTTCTTGTCTGGCGGCTAACTGCTGAGCGCGGCACGGACACCGGCCGGGCTGGAGCGGGACGGAGGCAGGAGCGCAGGCCCGGCCGGGGGCCGGGCCGCGCGCGGGGAGCGGAGCGAGCCGCCTTGATGAGGTAGAGAAACCTGTAACAGGTGCTCGTGGTGGGGCGTTGGGCTGGTGGCCATCACCGCTTGGGCTTACGGGCCCTGCTGGGCTGTGGTGTACAACCCTGGTTATGGGGAGTGAGCGGCAGGAGCGGATGAAGGCGCTTGGGGTGCGTCTTCGCGGACTTCGTACTGAGGCTGGTCTGACGGGGGCCGTGCTGGCGCATCGAGCCGGGGTGGGTCAACCGACCGTGTCCAAGGTGGAGAACGGGCGAATGGTCCCCAGCGCTGACGTCCTGGACCGCCTGGCTCGCGCCCTTGACCTCGACGAGTCGACGAGGCAGGAAGTGCGTGACCTCCTGGTCGCGGTGGAGACCGCATCGGACGCTGTTGAAGCTCCGGAGCCTCAGGCCTCCGTCGTGGGGGCTCTTGATGAAGCGGTGCGGTCTGCTCGGCTGGTCCGCTCGTTCGGGTGCGTCGTTCTGCCGGCCATGCTTCAGAGCGCGGAGTATGCCCGGCACGTCTTCGGCAGTGCGCCGGACGCGACTCCGGAAGCTGTCGGCCGTGCGGTCGCCGCCCGTGTGGAGCGGCAGAGCCTCTTGTACGAACCGGGGCGGGAGTCGGCGTTCGTGCTGACGGAGGCCGTGTTGCGGACTTGGCCGGGGAGTCCTGCGCTGATGCTTGCCCAGCTCGACCGGCTGCTGGCTGTCGAGAGTCTGAGCACGGTACGCCTCGGTGTACTGCCCTGGCGTCGCGCCGTACCCGTCATGCCTCGTCACGGGTTCACCTTGTGCGATCGAGCGGCGGTCGTCGTCGAGACCTTCCGGAATGAGCGGGCTTCGGACGACTCTGCCGAAGTGGTCGCCTACGAGGAGACGTTCCGTCAGTTCGAAGCGGCCGCGGTCTACGGGTCTGAGGTGCGGGAACTCCTGCTCCGGGTGATGGCGGACTTCCGGGACCTGGACAGCTCCGCCACTCGTTAGAGGAATAATTCCTCTTGATGCCTGGCTCATCTGTTGCACCCAGGAATACTCTGCTCACTGCATGTCTAGCCCCCTAGACGTAGAGGAGTGTTCCCATGCCCGCAGAGTGGTCCCGCATCTTTCCCGGCCAGGCGTGGCAGGTGGCCGAAGCCCGCCACTTCGTCGCCGGCCTGTTGGAAGACGAGGCTTCGGGCCTCGTCGATGACGCCGTCCTCATCGTCGGCGAGCTGGCGGCGAACGCCGTCCGGCACACGCGGAGCGGCTGGTACCGAGGATGGTTCCTCGTGATCGTCGGCTTCGCTGATGACTTCGTGCGGATTCAGGTGGTCGACCAGGGCGGCGACTGTGAACCCGTGGTGCGGAGTGTGACCAGCCCGGCCGAGCAGGGAGGCCGCGGGCTGATGATGGTCGCGGCCTGCGCGAAGGACTGGGGCGTGAAGGACCGGCCTTCCGGCGGACGCTGCATCTGGGCAGACCTGGTACGGGTGGGCGAGTGATGGCGCGTGGTGCGACGGCGGGCCGTACTCGTCCTCTGGGCGGTGGGGAGTGAGCCCCAAGGGTGTACCTCGGCGGCGGGCCGCGTTCTACGTGATCGGGGTTCGATCGGGACGCCGTCTCGCGCCTGTTCTGTCTAGGGCCCTAGACTCCTGGGTACTTCTAGGAGGTGTGGTCATGTCGGACGAGTTGCAGCGGATCACGGCGATCGGTGATCCGTACCTGCTCCTGCGTGAGGTCACAACGCGGTTGGCCGAAGCGCAGCAGGAGGTGACCGAACTCGCCCGGCTGCGTCGCCGTGTGGTCCAGGACCTCCACGCGCAAGGGCTGTCGTACGCGCAGATCGCCGAGAAGGCCGGCCTGAGCCGCGGGCGGATTCATCAGATCCGGCACACCGGACCGGCACCCGAAGGTGCCTTCCTCGGCGCGGGCGCCGTCACCGTTGTCACCCCGCTGCGGTGGGACCGTGAGAAGAAGCGCCCGGTCGTCGCCATGGCCGACATGAACTCCGGGAAGCGGCTCGAGGAGCTGGCCAAGTCCTACGGGCTCGACGTCAGCTCCGGCCATGTGCAGGTGGGCGGTGAGGTCGACCTCAACCGTGACGGCCTGGTCGTCGTCTGCGGGCCGGGCATGTCTCAGGCCATGAGCGACCTGTACGCGCAGGACCCGGTGCTCGGCTGGGAGCACCCGGAGGGCGAGCCGTGGGCCCTGGTAGACCGGCGTACCGGCTCGACGTACCGCGCGGGAGCGGACACCGAACCGTCCCGCCCGCACGACGTCGGATACCTCGGCCGGCTGCCCCGGCCGGACGGCAACGGCTCGGTGCTCGCCATCGCTGGCATTCACACCGCGGGCTCCCTCGGCGTCGTCCAGCTGCTCGCCTCAGACCTCAACACGCTCTGGGGGCAGGTGGGTGAGCGTCACTTCTCCACCCTGGTGAGCGTCGACTACGCCCCCGAGACCGACGAACCGCAATCCGTTGAACTGCTCACCCCGCTCTACCTGCACGACGAGGAGACGACGGCGTGAACGTGGTCGTCGACTCTGAGCCCGCGGAACCGGGCCGGGAGAACGAGGACTTCGCCGCTGCTGCTGTCGGCGCGGCCGTCCTCCTCGACGGTGCCGGCGTGGCTGGGGCGGAGACCGGATGCGTTCATGGCATCGCATGGTTCTCCACGACGCTGGGCGGGCTGCTGCTGGGCTCCATCGCCGCGCAACCCGCCCGACCGCTCACCGACTGCTTGGCCGACTCGATCCGGACTGTCCGCTCCCTGCATGAGGGCACCTGTGACCTGACCTATCGGGCCAGTCCGACCAGCACGGTCCTTGCCGTGCGGGCTTCCGCGGGGGCCCTGGAGTACCTCGTCCTCGGCGACTCGACACTCCTGCTCGCCGACAGGGACGGGAAGCCGACCGCCGTCACGGACCGGCGCCTGGACGACGTCGGCAAACGGCTGCGCGGGCCGGTCGACTCGTTGCCCACCGGCTCACCCGAACATGCCGCCGCCTTGGCCGAGTACCGCGACGCCCTGACAGGGCTCCGCAACCGGCCGGGCGGCTTCTGGATCGCCGGACCGGATCCGCTCGCGGCCGAACATGCCCTTACCGGGGCGGTGCCGCTGGAAGCGCTGGCGTCGGTGACGTTGCTGAGCGACGGCGCTACCCGACTCGTCGACCGCTTCGGGATCACCACGTGGCAAGACACGTTGGCCGTTCTCGGTACGTCCGGGCCCGCCAAGTTGATCCGCCGCGTGCGGGAAGCAGAGGCCGGCGATCTCGACGGGCGACGCTGGCCACGGGGCAAGGCGCACGATGACGCCACCGCCCTGCACTGGGGGCTGTCACAAGGCATCGGCTCCCCCGAGTGAACCAGTAGAGCCTTTTCAACCGGTTAGTGCGCGGAACGCCATCACCAGAAGGGCGATCGGCACCTTCAGGAGGTAGGCGAATCCGTCAGCGCCCCAGACGACGGCGATCACCACAAGCACCACGATGCAGCCCAGGCAGCCGCCAGGCCCTGATGTGTCGGCCTTTGTGGACGAGCCAGCATCATCCGATGGCTCGTCGCGCTGCCTCCGTAGCTTTTCTCGCTCCCTGGGCTTCTCGTACTTACACGCGCAATCGTGGTCCCATGATTCTCCGTTCCAGAAGCCGTCCCGTCCACATCTGCACCAGCCGTACGACATCGGTGATCCGCCCCCGTTCGGCCGCACTACCTGTCATCGTGGCGTCCGTGTAGGCCCATGCCCATGAGATGACCGAGCGCAACACGACTTGGCTACCGGATTCAACTGTCCTGTCAGTGACTCATGTTGCTGGGCCGCTGGCGTCCTGGTGAGGCGGGAGCCGTGACCTCGCTGGGCACGGGCGCCAGGGCGCCTGATCAGAGGCCGAGAGTTCATCCGTATACCCCCCTAGACAGTTGCAGCTCAGTGGTCTACCGTCTCTGTCGACCCCCCTAGACAGTTAGGGCGGCGGGTCCCCCCCTGCACTGTCTAGGGGGGTATTCAGTAGACGCGGTGCCGACTACTTGGCGCCGCCAACCCAGTGAGGCTCAGAGAATGCGAACCATCCCCGTCGACACCTCGGCCGCGACGCTACTCGTCACCAAGCTGCCCGAGGTCAAGGTGAAGGACCGTCAGTCCGGTGAGGTCGCCGTGGACCCGGTGACCAACGAGCGGCTCATGGTGCTGGAGCTGGTATTCATCGCGCAGGGCGGTTCCGACATGATCAAGGTGACCGTTCCGGAGCCGGGCATCGGTGACGGCCTGATGATGGGCGTCCCGGTCATCCTGTCCGGGCTCGTCGCCCGGCCGTGGGAGAGCGAGTTCGGCGGGCGGATGCGTCACGGCATCGCCTACCGCGCGGACGCCGTCATGGTCGCCGCTCCCGCCCCGGTGAAGGGCTGACGGCCATGGCCGACACCGTGTGGACGCTGGCGCTGTGCCTCGTGGTGCTCGTCGCGCTGCTGGTGCTGCGCCGGCGTGTGCCGGTCGCATTCTGGTGGCTCGTGGGCTATCCGCTCGTTGCGCTGCGCGTGCTCACCACCTACCGGGCCACGATGGACGCCTGCGGCCTGACGGTCCCGGCGTCCGCCATGCGCCGGGCCACGGTCCGGATGATCGGACGGGAGGCGGCGCCCGTACCGCCTCGCCGGTCCCTGCCGCTGCCGACCGGGTCCGGACTCGTGATGCGGCTGCGCATGGCAACCGGGCAGGCGCCCGAGGACTTCATGGCCTCGGCTGACCGGCTGCGGCACGCCTGGGCCGCTCACGCCGTCCACATCCGCCCGACCAAACCGGGATGGCTCGAACTGCGGCTGATCGGCTGGGACGTGCTCGCGGACGTACGGCGCCGACGGCGGTGGCAGAGCCGCGGCCTGCTGTCCCTGCCGCTGGCGCTCCGGGATGACGGGCACTGGCACATGCGGGACTTCCGCGCCGTGCCGCACGAACTCATCCTCGGCGCCACGCAGTCCGGCAAGTCCGTATACCTGCGCAACCTCCTGTGCGGCCTGGCCCGGCAACCGGTCGTCCTCGTCGGCATCGACTGCAAGTGGGGCGTCGAACTCGTTCCCTTCGCGCCCCGCTTGTCGGCCCTCGCCGACACCCCGGACCGGGCGAACGAACTGCTCGATGCCCTGCTGGAGGAGATGGAGGCACGGTTCCGCCTGATCGGTCTCGCCTCCGGCGCCGGTCCGGACGCCGTCCTCACCTCGGACGTGTGGGGCCTGCCGGAGAAGGTGCGGCCGGTGCCGGTCGTGGTCGTCGTCGACGAGGTGGCGGAACTCTTCCTCGCCGCGAGCCGGGACGACGAGAAGCGACGTGACGCCATGGTCACCAAGCTGATCCGTATCGCCCAGCTCGGCCGGGCGGCCGGCATCTACCTGGAGGTGTGCGGGCAGCGCTTCGGCTCCGAACTCGGCAAGGGCGCCACCATGCTCCGCGCCCAGCTCACCGGCCGTGTCTGCCACCGCGTCAACGACGAGTCCTCGGCGAACATGGCGCTGGCCGACATCTCTCCTGAGGCGGCGCTGGCCGCCACCTCGATCCCGGCCGAACGTCCCGGCGTCGCGATCGTCGGCGACTCCTCCGGCGGCTGGTCCCGCGCCCGCTCCCCGCACCTGACCCTCGACGAGGCTGCGGCCGTCTGCCGCGCCACCTCCGCCCTCGTGCCCGAGCTGCCCCGCCTCGACGCCTTCCGACCCGTGGCCGCCGCCGAGCCCGCCGGGGTGGCCACTGCCCCCGCGGCCGTGCCCACCGCCCGCCCGGTGACCGAGTAACCGCACCCCTCTCCCACGGTCGGCGTGACCGCCTCGCGCCAGGTCCCTACCCCTCCCATGCCTCGAACCGGAAGGAAGACGAGACGATGCGTGCCCACCTCGCCCGCGTGGACGCGGTGATCATCCAGGCCGTCATAGCGGGCGCCCTGTCCTTCTCCCACCTGCACGACCTCGCGGCGGCGGCCGGACAAGGCGGCTGGAAGGCGTGGGCCTACCCCGTCTCCGTAGACCTGCTGTTGGTCGCCGCCTGGCGCCGGATGCGCGCACAGCAGCGTGCCGGACAACCGGCCGGGGGCCCGCGGCTGTGGTTCCTGATCGCCCTGGCCGCCTCCCTCGGCGCCAACGTCGCCACCGCCGGCCTCCTCGACCTGGACGACGTCCCCGCGTCGCTCCGCGTCGTCGTCGCCGGCTGGCCCGCCGTCGCCTTCTTCGGCGGAACGCTCCTGGCGCACGCGCCCCGCACGCAGGAGGAGCCCGCGCACCCGCCGGTGCCGGAGGCGGCTCCTGAACCGCCCTCGGCCCCGTCCCCGGCCCCGGTCGACGCACCCCACCGTGACGCGCTCCCGGCACCGTCCACCGACCCGGCCCCCGAGGAGCCCCCTACCGGTCTCACCGACGCCCCGGCTCCCGTTCCCGCCGTCACTCTGCCGCCCGCCCTCGTCGACCGCGTCCGGGCCCTCGCCGAGGAGCACCACGCCGCCACCGGCCACCCCGCCGACCCCGACGCCGTACGCACCCGGCTCGGCCTCCCGCCCTCCATGACGCCGTCCGTCGCCGCCCATCTCTGAGAAAGGACCGCCCCAGTGACCCCGCGCTTCCGCAACGTCCGCCGCATCGGTCCCGTCCAGGTCGCCTCGTACCTCGCCCGCGGCCGCAACCGGCACCTCGCCGCCTGCACCGCGCCCCGCTGCGACTTCTCCGCCGAGTACGACAGCCGCGCCGCCGCCGAACTCGCCGCCCGCACCCACCGCTGCAAGGCCTGAGAAGGAGATCCCGCCATGGACGTCCCGCTGTGGTTCGCCGTGCTCGTCGTCGCCGTCCTCGGCGTCCAGCTCGCCCGCCCGCCGTGGTGGCTGGTCGCCCTGCTCCTCCTCGGCGGCTACCTCGTCGCCAACAGCGTCCTCGCCCCCGCCGTCGCCGCCCTCCTCGACTGACCCGCAGAAGGGATCACCCACGTGTTCACCCCGAAATACCCGCCGCAGGACACCGCTCCGGCACCCGCTCCCACGGCTCCGACCGTCTACAGCCCGGTGCCCTACGTCCCGGCCACCACCCCGTTTCCGTCCGCTCCGGTCTCCAACCGCCCGACCGTCCAGCTCACCGCGGGCAGCACGCTCACCCTCGCCGCCGGCGGCGGCGCCCTGGTCCTCGTCGTCGGCGCGGTCCTGGTCTCGATGCTCCTCGCCGTCGCCATCACGGCCGCCTCCGTGGCCGTCTGCGCCGTCGCCGTCCGCTCGATCCTCAAGGAGAACAAGGCGTGACCGACTCCGCCTCCATGGCGGGCCTGGACTCGGCCACCCTCGACGACGTGCTGAGGCTGGCCGGGTCCCCCGGCTTCGAACGTGTGCAGGAACAGATCCACCGCACGGGAGGCTGCTCCGACCCCATCCACCTCCAGGGCTCCACGGTCACCCGTGACCGGGCCACCGGACAGGTTCTGCACACCTACAGCACCGACAACGAGCCGGGCGGCCGGCTCCGGATCGCCTGCGGCAACCGCCGCGCCTCCCGGTGCCCCTCCTGCGCCTGGACCTACGCGGGCGACACGTACCACCTGATCCGCGCGGGCCTGGTCGGCGACCCCGCCAAGGGGACTCCGGAGACGATCCGGGACCACCCCCGCGTCTTCGCCACCCTCACCGCACCCTCCTTCGGCCCGGTCCACAACCGCCCCGGCAACCGGCCGTGCCGCTGCGGCACCCACCACGCCGAGGACGCACCCCAACTCGGCACCCCCCTCGACCCGGACGCGTACGACTACGCGGGCGCGGTGCTGTGGAACAACCACGCCTCCGACCTGTGGCGGTACTTCACGATCTACCTGCGCCGAGAGATCGCCCGCCGCGCCGACCTCACCCAGAAGGACGCACACGCGCAGTCCGGCGTCTCCTTCGGCAAGGTCGCCGAGTACCAGAAGCGCGGCGCCGTCCACTTTCACGCCGTGATTCGCTTCGACGGCCCCGACGGGCCGGACTCCCCGCCCCCGGCCTGGGCCACCCTCGACCTCCTCACCGACGCCATCCGCGCTGCTGCCGCCCGCGTCGCGGTCGACGTCCCCCCGGCCGGAGACGAACCCGCCCGCGTCCTGCGCTGGGGCACCCAGCTCGACGTCCAGCCCATCGGCGCCTTCGGCGACGGCGAGGAGATCACCGAACAAGCGGTCGCCTCCTACGTCGCCAAGTACGCCACCAAAGCGGCCGAGACCACCGGCACCGTCGACCACCGCATCGGCAACAAGGAAGCTCTCGTCCTGCTCGACGTCCCCGAGCACCCCCGCCGGCTCATCTCGGCCTGCCTCGACCTCCACCCGCTCTACCCGGACCGCAAACTCCGCTACTGGGCCCACATGCTCGGCTTCCGCGGCCACTTCTCCACCAAGTCCCGCCGCTACTCCACCACCCTCGGCGCCCTCCGCCAGACCCGCGCCGACTACCGGGCCGCCCAGCAGCGCGAAGCCCTCGGCCTGCCCGACCCCGACACCCCGGAGGCAACCACCCTGACCCTCGCCCACTGGTCCTACGTCGGCCACGGCCACACCGCGGGCGAATCCTGGCTCGCCGCCACCATCCGCCGCGACATCCACCTCAACCGCGAGACCGCCCGCGAAGCCCTGCGAGACGAACGCGCCCAACACGCCCTCGACGCCCGTCGATCCGCCCCGGAAGGAGCCGCCGCATGACCACCGCCGCCCCCGAGCTGCTCACCGTGCCGGAGGTCATGACGCGGCTCAAGGTCGGCCGCACCAAGGTGTACGACCTCATCCGCACCCGCCGCCTGGCCTCCCTCAAGGTCGACGGATGCCGCCGTATCCCGGACGACGCCGTACGCGACTTCGTCCGCCGGGAGATCGGGGAGGCCGCCTGATGGCCAAGAGGCGGCCCAACGGAGGGGGCACCATCTCCAAGCGGGCGGACGGCCGTTACATGGGACGCGCGTACGTCACCGACACGGACGGCCTTCGCGTCCGTAAGACGGTCTACGGCGCCACGTGGGACGACGCCAACGAGAAGCTCGGCAAGCTCCAGGACCAGGAGCGCAACGGCGTCCCGGTGCCTTCCCGCAGCTGGACACTCGGTGAGTGGCTGGATTACTGGCTGGAGCACATCGTCAGGCCGGAACGCGAGCACAACACGTACGTCAAGTACGAGTCGAAGGCACGGCTCTACCTGGTGCCCCACCTCGGCAAGAAGCCGCTCATCAAGCTGACGCCGGCGCAGCTCCGCGTCTTCATGGCGACGCTGAGGCAGGAGAAGGTGGGCGCGGCCACCCGCTTCGAGGTGCTGCGCGTCCTCCGCAACGCCCTCAACCGGGCCATGCGCGAAGAGCTGCTCACCCGCAACGTGGCGCTCCTGGTCGACATGCCCAAGGTCGCCAAGGACAAGGGCACGGCATGGAGTGCGCGGGAAGCCATCGCGTTCCTCCGCTCCGTCCGGGCGCACCGCCTTTACGCGGCCTGCGTCCTGGTCCTGGTGCTCGGCCTCCGCCGCAGTGAGGTTCTGGGCCTGCGCTGGCAGGACGTCGACTTCGAGGCCGGCCAGTTCACCCCGGTCAAGCAGGTGCAGCGGGAGAAGGGCGTCGGCCTGGTCCTCAAGGACCTCAAGACCGAGTCCTCACAGGCGGTACTTCCCCTCCCCGAGTTCTGCGCCCGTGTCCTGGAGGAGCGGCGGGAGCTCCAGGAGCTGGAGCAGAAGATCGCCGGGGACCACTGGTCGCAGGCGGACGGGCATGACCTGATCTTCTCCGCCGAGCACGGCGGCATGATCGACCCCACGGGCTTCTCCAGGACCTTCGACCGCCTCGTGAAGCGGGCCCGTGTGCGCCGCATCACGGTCCGGCTGGCCCGGCACACCTGCGGCACCCTGCTGGCCTTCCTGAAGGTGCATCCGAAGGTCGCTCAGGCGATCCTGCGGCACAGCCAGATCAGCATGACCATGGACGTCTACACACACGTGGTGGGCGACAGCGAGCGGGAGGCCGTGGCGATGCTGGCCGAGCTGCTGGAAGACCCGCTCATCGGCTGACCGCCGGTCGGCCGGCCGCGGGCGTTCGCCGCCGTCCGCCGCCGTTGGTGTCAATCACTGGTGTCAAAAGACCCCCGGACCGATGGTCCGGGGGTCTTTTGGCTGGTGGGGCTAACAGGATTTGAACCTGTGGCCTCATCCTTATCAGGGATGCGCTCTAACCAACTGAGCTATAGCCCCGCCGCGCTTCTGCGGTGTGTGTCCCGCGCGCTGACTCCTGAAGATTAGCGCACGACCGGGGCAGTCCCAAAATCGGTGGTCGGGGCAGGTCACTCGTCCTCGGCCAGCGTCAGCTCGACGCCGCCCACGAAGCCCGCGGCGAGGTTGTAGATGAAGGCGCCGAGGGTCGCGAGGGCCGTCGCGAGGACGACGTCGATGACCGCGATGATCGACGTGAACATCAGGACGTGGGGGAGCGAGAGGAACGCCTGGAGATCAAAGCCGTTCGACTCGTTGGAGCCGGTCGCCTGGGAGATCGTGCCGCCGACCGTCGAGAAGACGCCCATCGCGTCCATGACCATCCACAGGACGGCGGCCGCGACGATGGTGCAGATGCCGAGCGCGATGGAGAGCAGGAAGCTCACCTTCATGACCGACCAGGGGTCGGCCTTGGCCACCCGCAGCCGGGCCTTGCGGACCCGGGGCGTGGTGCGGGCGCCGGTCCGCGGACGGCGTACCGCGCCGGCCGGGGCCGGCGTCTGGTACGCCTGCGGTGGGTGGTACGGCCCGGTGGGCTGCTTCTGCTGCCGCTCACCGGGCAACGGGGAGGCCCCCTTCTGGGTCTGCGGGCCTCGGGTGTCCGTCACGGTTCCCCCCTGGGATCCCTGGGATGACTGCGCTCCCTGTCCGTCGGACGAGGGCGAGTCGGCCGGGGACGCCTTGACCGGCTTCAGCTGGGTGGTGTGCGTGTCCGCCCCCCGCCCGTCGGCGCCCCGCGCATCGGTGGGATGCGCGTCCCCCGCCGGCGCGGCGGAGCCACGGCCGCCGTCGTCCGTCGCCTTGCCGGCAGACGTTCCGGTGGAAGGGCCCTCAGAGGTGCCGGCCGGCGTACCGACCGAACCGGCGCCCGTGGCTCCGCTCACGATGACTCACTCCTCGTGCTACTCGGCCGAGGGCGCCTCACCCTCGTCCGTGCCGCTGGTCGCGGCGTCCTCGGCGGTCTCGTCGACGACGATGTCGCCGTCGACCTCCTCCGCCTCGCGCCCCGCCTCGGCGTTACGTGCGATGCCGACGACGGCATCGCGCTTGCCCAGGTTGATCAGTTGGACGCCCATGGTGTCACGGCCCGTCTCCCTGACCTCGTTGACTCGCGTACGAATCACACCGCCACCGAGCGTGATGGCGAGGATCTCGTCGGTCTCCTCGACCACCAGCGCGCCGACGAGCGAACCGCGGTCCTCGACGATCTTGGCAGCCTTGATGCCGAGGCCGCCGCGACCCTGGACGCGGTACTCGTCGACGGCGGTCCGCTTCGCGTACCCGCCGTCCGTCGCAGTGAACACGAACGTACCGGGTCGAACGACATTCATCGAGAGCAGCTCGTCGCCCTCACGGAAGCTCATGCCCTTGACGCCCGAGGTGGCACGGCCCATCGGGCGCAGGGTGTCGTCCGTCGCGGTGAACCTGATGGACTGCGCCTTCCTGCTGATCAGCAGCAGGTCGTCGTCGGCGGAGACGAGCTCGGCGCCGATCAGCTCGTCGTCGGAGCCGTCCTCCCGCTCCCGCAGGTTGATCGCGATCACGCCGCCGGAGCGGGGCGAATCGTAATCCTTCAGCGGCGTCTTCTTGACCAAGCCCGCCTTGGTGGCCAGGACCAGGTACGGCGCGGCCTCGTAGTCGCGGATGGCGAGGATCTCGGCGATCGCCTCGTCCGGCTGGAACGCCAGCAGGTTCGCGACGTGCTGGCCCCGCGCGTCCCGGCCGGCGTCGGGCAGCTCGTAGGCCTTGGCGCGGTAGACGCGGCCCTTGTTGGTGAAGAACAGCAGCCAGTGGTGCGTGGTCGACACGAAGAAGTGGTCGACGATGTCGTCTTCCTTGAGCTTCGTGCCGCGGACGCCCTTGCCGCCGCGCTTCTGGGCGCGGTAGTCGTCCGTCTTGGTGCGCTTGACGTAGCCGCCGCGCGAGACGGTGACGACGATGTCCTCCTCGGCGATCAGGTCCTCGATGGACATGTCACCGTCGTAGGGCACCAGCTTGGTCTTGCGGTCGTCGCCGTACTTCTCGACGATCGCCGCCAGCTCCTCGCTGACGATGCCGCGCTGGCGGACCGGGGAGGCGAGGATCTGGTTGTACTCGTTGATCTTCGCCTGGAGTTCGTCGTGCTCCTGGACGATCTTCCGGCGCTCCAGGGCGGCCAGCCGGCGCAGCTGCATCTCGAGGATGGCGTTGGCCTGGATCTCGTCGATCTCCAGGAGGTCCATCAGGCCCGTGCGGGCGATCTCGACGGTGTCGCTGCGCCGGATCAGCGCGATGACCTCGTCGATGGCGTCCAGGGCCTTCAGCAGGCCGCGCAGGATGTGGGCGCGCTCCTCCGCCTTGCGCAGGCGGAAACGCGTCCGGCGGACGATGACCTCGATCTGGTGCGTCACCCAGTGGCGGATGAACGCGTCCAGCGAGAGCGTCCGCGGCACACCGTCGACCAGCGCCAGCATGTTGGCGCCGAAGTTGGTCTGGAGGTCGGTGTGCTTGTACAGGTTGTTCAGGACGACCTTGGCGACGGCGTCCCGCTTGAGCACGATCACCAGCCGCTGGCCGGTGCGCGAGGAGGTCTCGTCACGGACGTCGGCGATGCCGCCGATCTTGCCGTCCTTGACCAGGTCTGCGATCTTCTGCGCGAGGTTGTCGGGGTTGACCTGGTAGGGCAGCTCCGTGACCACCAGGCACTGGCGGTTCTGGATCTCCTCGACCTCGACGACCGCGCGCATGGTGATCGAGCCGCGGCCCGTGCGGTAGGCCTCCTCGATGCCCTTGCGGCCCACCACCAGGGCGCCGGTCGGGAAGTCGGGGCCCTTGATGCGCTCGATCAGCGCGTCCAGCAGCTCCTCGTGGGAGGCCTCGGGGTTCTCCAGGTACCACTGGGCGCCGGCCGCGACCTCGCGCAGGTTGTGCGAGGGGATGTTGGTCGCCATGCCGACCGCGATGCCCGCTGAGCCGTTGATCAGCAGGTTCGGGAAGCGGGCGGGCAGGACGGTCGGCTCCTGGGAGCGGCCGTCGTAGTTGTCCGTGAAGTCGACGGTCTCCTCGTCGATGTCGCGGACCATCTCCATCGACAGCGGCGCCATCTTGCACTCGGTGTACCGCATGGCCGCGGCCGGGTCGTTGCCCGGCGAGCCGAAGTTGCCGTTGGAGTCGACGAGCGGCATGCGCATCGCCCACGGCTGCGCGAGGCGGACCAGCGCGTCGTAGATCGAGGAGTCGCCGTGGGGGTGGTAGTTGCCCATGACGTCGCCGACGACGCGGGCGCACTTGTAGAAGCCGCGCTCGGGGCGGTAGCCGCCGTCGTACATGGCGTACAGCACGCGGCGGTGGACGGGCTTGAGGCCGTCCCGGACGTCCGGCAGCGCGCGCGAGACGATGACGGACATCGCGTAGTCGAGGTACGAGCGCTGCATCTCCGTCTCGAGCCCGACGGGCTCGATGCGCATGGCGGTGTCACCGCCCTCGTCGCCGGGGACGGGGTCGGTGGGAAGATTCGGGGTCTCGTCGGCCATTGCTGGTGAGGATCCTTCCTGGTGCGGTCAGCTGAGACCGACTCAGATGTCGAGGAAGCGGACGTCCTTGGCGTTGCGCTGGATGAAGGCGCGGCGGGCTTCGACGTCCTCGCCCATGAGGACCGAGAACAGGTCGTCGGCCTGGGCGGCGTCGTCGAGGGTGACCTGGCCGAGGACACGGTGCTCCTGGTCCATGGTCGTGATGCGCAGCTCCTCGGCGTTCATCTCGCCGAGACCCTTGAAGCGCTGGATCGAGTCCTCGCGGATGCGCTTGCCGCGCTGGCGGCCCATCTCGATCAGGGCGTCGCGCTCACGGTCGGAGTACGCGTACTCCACGTCCTCCCGGCCCCACTTGATCTTGTAGAGCGGCGGGCGGGACAGGAACACGTGACCGGCCTCGACCAGCGGCCGCATGAAGCGGAAGAGGAAGGTCAGCAGCAGGGTGTTGATGTGCTGGCCGTCGACGTCGGCGTCCGCCATCAGGATGATCTTGTGGTACCGGAGCTTCTCGATGTCGAAGTCCTCGTGCACGCCGGTGCCGAAGGCGGAGATCAGCGCCTGGATCTCCTGGTTCTGAAGGATCTTGTCGATCCGGGCCTTCTCGACGTTGAGAATCTTGCCGCGGATGGGGAGGATCGCCTGGTACTGCGGGTTGCGGCCGGACTTGGCCGAGCCGCCGGCGGAGTCACCCTCGACGATGAAGATCTCGCACTTGGTGGGGTCGTTCGACTGGCAGTCGGACAGCTTGCCCGGCAGGGACGCCGACTCCAGCAGGCCCTTGCGGCGGGTGAGGTCACGGGCCTTGCGGGCCGCCACGCGCGCGGTGGCCGCCTGGATGCCCTTGCGGATGATGTCCGCCGCCTCGTTCGGGTTGCGGTCCAGCCAGTCGTTGAGGTGCTCGTAGACCGCCTTCTGGACGAAGGTCTTGGCCTCGGTGTTGCCCAGCTTGGTCTTGGTCTGACCCTCGAACTGGGGTTCGCTCAGCTTGACCGAGATGATCGCGGTCAGACCCTCGCGGATGTCGTCACCCGTGAGGTTGTCGTCCTTCTCCCGCAGCAGCTTCTTGTCGCGCGCGTACTTGTTGATCAGGTTCGTCAGCGCGGAGCGGAAGCCCTCCTCGTGGGTGCCGCCCTCGTGCGTGTGGATGATGTTCGCGAACGAGTAGACGCCCTCGGAGTAGCTGCTGTTCCACTGCATCGCGACCTCGACGGACAGCTGCCTGTCCTTGTCCTCGGCCTCGAGGTCGATAACGGAGGGGTGCACCACGTCGCCCTTGCGGGAGTTGAGGTACTTCACGAAGTCGACGATGCCGCCCTCGTAGTGGTACGTGACGGTCTTGACTTCGTCCTTCTCGTCGGCGCCCGCCTCGTCCGCGCCGGCCACGGCCTTCGCCGACTCGCGCTCGTCGGTGAGTCTGATCTTCAGACCCTTGTTGAGGAACGCCATCTCCTGGAAGCGCCGCGAGAGCGTCTCGAAGGAGTACTCGGTGGTCTCGAAGATGTCCGGGTCGGCCCAGAAGGTGACCGAGGTGCCGGTCTCCTCGGTGGCCTCGTGCTGGGCGAGGGGCGCGGTGGGGACGCCCATCTTGTAGTCCTGCGTCCAGCGGTGGCCGTCGGTCCGGACCTCGACGGAGACCTTGGTCGACAGGGCGTTCACGACGGAGACACCGACGCCGTGCAGACCGCCGGAGACCGCGTAGCCGCCGCCGCCGAACTTGCCGCCCGCGTGCAGCACGGTCAGCACGACCTCGACGGCCGGCTTGCCCTCGGAGGGGACGATGCCCACCGGGATGCCACGGCCGTTGTCGACGACGCGCACTCCGCCGTCGGCCAGGATCGTCACGTCGATCGTGTCCGCGTGGCCGGCCAGCGCCTCGTCGACGGAGTTGTCGACGACCTCCTGCACGAGGTGGTGCAGACCGCGCTCACCGGTGGAGCCGATGTACATACCGGGTCGCTTGCGGACCGCGTCCAGACCCTCGAGGACGGTGATGGCGCTGGCGTCGTACGAGGCCGTGACCTCGCCGTTCGAGGTCACGGCCTCGGCGTTGGCGCCGGCGTCGGTGGACGGGATGTTCTCGTTGGGGTTGCCGGAATCGGCCACGAAGCGCCCTTTCTGGCACAGCACGAGCCGAGCTCTGGGGGGTCCCCCCGCTGGTGGAGGGTCGCCGGAGCGGCTGCGGCATGTTGCGTGGGTAAGCCTTGATCAGCGTTGCTCAGCATGTCCCGGACGGTCCCCACGGTTGGGGGCGGGATTGGCTTCCAGTCTACCGGTAGCGCCGACAGTGATGGGGGTTTGCCGGTACCTGGGTCCGCATGTGCCGCCCTCAATCGGTCTCGCCCGACTCCCGATATACGGATGGGGGCTCCAAGAGGCTCACGGAGGCACTCAGCGCTTCCGGGTGTCAACCCTTGGCTACCGCACAGTCACGTCCGTATTCGCAACCGCGTGCGAGCCGTGCGCGCCCGGACGCAACGGCGGCCGGGACGGTACGAACGGACCGCCCCGGCCGCGAAATAAGTGAGGTACATCACCCGTAGGTGTCGCCGGGACCCGTGCTGCCCGGGGCCCGCAGCGGGCCGTACCGACGGGCGGGGCCGCCGGGGCCCTGCACCCTGATCTGCCGCACCCTGCCGTGCCCCAGGTCCTCGTTGAGGCGCGCGACCAGCGTCGGCGCGAGCAGCCGCAGGTTCGTCGCCCACGCCGTGGAGTCGCACCGCACGACCAGGACGCGCTCGTCCTCGTCGTACCGCTCCGGCACACAGTGGTTGGCCACGTCCTCGCCGACGATCTGCGGCCAGCGGCCCATCACGCCGCCCACCGCGGCCGGCGCCTCCCAGCCGCGTTCGGTGAGCAGCCGGTTGATCGCGGCGCCGAGCGCCATCGGATCGCGGCCGTCCGCCCGCGCGCCGGAGCGCAGGCCGCCCCCGCGCCGCGCCTGTTTCTTCTGCTGCGCCGCGTCTCCCCGCGCGCGTGCCTGCTCGCGCGCCGCCCGGAGTGCCACCCGCGCCAGGTCGACCCCGGAGGGCTGCGGGGTCTTCTGCGGTTCCTCGTCGCTCATACGCGTTCCACCGTCCCGTTCGACACGGCGTACCGGGCCCCCGCGAGGACGTGCGGCA
Source organism: Streptomyces sp. NPDC003247 (assembly GCF_042888135.1). Lineage (NCBI taxonomy): Bacteria > Bacillati > Actinomycetota > Actinomycetes > Kitasatosporales > Streptomycetaceae > Streptomyces > Streptomyces sp. NPDC003247. The sequence continues at coordinate 244,024 of NZ_JBIAPF010000007.1, read as the reverse complement.
CGTCGTCGTCGACGGCGGCCGTCACGAGGACCTGCTCACCGGGAGCGACGAGTTCCGCGAGCCGCTCACGGCGGCGGGCGTCCAGCTCGGCGAAGACGTCGTCGAGCACCAGCACCGGCTCGTTGCCCTCCGCGCGCAGCAGGTCGTAGGAGGCCAGCCGCAGCGCGAGCGCGTAGGACCACGACTCCCCGTGGGAGGCGTACCCCTTGGCCGGCAGCTCACCGAGCTTCAGGACCAGGTCGTCCCGATGGGGACCGACGAGGGTGACGCCCCGCTCGATCTCCTGCTTGCGCACGTCGGCCAGCGCGGCCATCAGCTGTTCGTAGAGGTGCTCGCGCGTGTGCGCCTCGCCCGGCGCCGACGGCCGGTACTCCAGGGTGACCGGTCCGCCGCCCGGGGCGAGCTGCTCGTAGGCCTTGTCGGCGAGCGGCTGGACCGCGGCCACCAGGTCGAGCCGCTGGGCGAGCAGCTCGGCGCCCACGCGCGCGAGATGCTGGTCCCACACGTCGAGCGTGGACAGGTCCATGGTGCGGCCGCCGTGGCGGCGGGCCAGCGCGGCCGACTTCAGCAGGGTGTTGCGCTGCTTCAGCACGCGCTCGTAGTCGGAACGCACGCCCGCCATGCGCGGGGAACGGGCGGTGATCAGCTCGTCGAGGAAGCGGCGCCGCTCACCGGGGTCGCCCTTCACCAGCGCGAGATCCTCGGGCGCGAACAGCACGGTCCGTACGATGCCCAGCACGTCACGGGGCTTGACCTGCGAGGACCGGTTGATGCGGGCGCGGTTGGCCCGGCCCGGGTTCAGCTCCAGCTCGACCAGTTGCTGCCGCTCGCCCTGGCGCACCTGCGCCCGGATGACGGCGCGGTCGGCGCCCATGCGCACCAGGGGCGCGTCGGAGGCGACGCGGTGGCTGCCGAGGGTGGCGAGGTAGCCGACCGCCTCGACGAGGTTCGTCTTGCCCTGCCCGTTGGGGCCGACGAACGCCGTGACGCCCGGGTCGAGCGGGACCTCGACCCGGGCGTAGGAGCGGAAGTCGGCCAGCGACAGATGCGTGACGTGCATGGTCGTTCGCCGACCTCCCCGGGGGTTGTGGACCGCCGGGCGGCCCTGTGGACTACTTCTTCTCGACCGCGTGGCCGCCGAACTGGTTGCGCAGCGCGGCGATCATCTTCATCTGCGGCGAGTCCTCCTGGCGGGAGGCGAACCGCGCGAACAGCGAGGCCGTGATCGCCGGGAGCGGTACGGCGTTGTCGATGGCGGCCTCGACGGTCCAGCGGCCCTCGCCGGAGTCCTGGGCGAAGCCGCGGAGCTTGTCCAGGTGCTCGTCCTCGTCGAGGGCGTTGACCGCCAGGTCCAGCAGCCAGGAACGGATGACCGTGCCCTCCTGCCAGGAGCGGAACACCTCGCGCACGTCGGTGACCGAGTCGACCTTCTCCAGCAGCTCCCAGCCCTCGGCGTAGGCCTGCATCATGGCGTACTCGATGCCGTTGTGGACCATCTTCGCGAAGTGGCCCGCGCCGACCTTGCCGGCGTGCACGGAGCCGAAGTCGCCCTCGGGCTTGAGCGCGTCGAAGATCGGCTGCACCTTGGCGACGTTCTCGGCGTCGCCGCCGTACATCAGGGCGTAGCCGTTCTCCAGGCCCCAGACGCCGCCGGAGACTCCGCAGTCGACGAAGCCGATGCCCTTGGCGGCCAGCTCCTCGGCGTGCTTCTCGTCGTCGGTCCAGCGGGAGTTGCCGCCGTCCACGACGATGTCACCGGGCTCCAGCAGCTCGGCGAGCTCGTCGACGGTCGACTGGGTGGCGGGGCCGGCCGGGACCATCACCCAGACGACGCGCGGGCCCTCGAGCTTGCCCACAAGCTCTTGCAGGCTGTGGACATCGGCGAGGTCCGGATTGCGGTCGTATCCGATGACGGTGTGGCCTGCGCGGCGAATCCGCTCGCGCATGTTGCCGCCCATCTTGCCGAGGCCGACGAGACCGAGCTCCATCAGTTGTTCCTTAGGTCGCTGTGTGGCGTGTGAGGCACCTTCGTACCCCTGTCCGAGCCTAAACCCGGACCGTCACGCACACCTGTGGGCATACGCGCTCAGACGTACGGTCCCACCTGCGGCTTCTCCCGTGGTCCGGCCGGTTTTCCACCAGGCTGTGGACAGCCGGCCGGACCCGGGGATCCGGTCTCAGCCGCTCAGGCGCACCGGCATGATCAGGTACTTGTAGGCCTCGTCCGCCTCGGCGTCCACGGCCGGCTTGCCGCTGAGCAGCGCGGGCTTGGTGGACGTCGTGAAGGAGAGCTGGGCCACCGGGGAGTCGATGGCGCTCAGGCCGTCCAGCAGGAAGGTCGGGTTGAAGGCGATCGAGATGTCGTCGCCCTCCAGCTGGGCGTCGACCCTTTCCACAGCCTGTGCGTCGTCGCTGGAGCCGGCCTCCAGGATGAGCACGCCCTGCTCGAAGCTGAGCCGCACCGGGGTGTTGCGCTCGGCGACCAGGGCCACGCGCTTGACGGCCTCCACGAACGGCGCGGTCTCGATGACGGCGATGCTGTTGAACTCGGTCGGGAACAGCGTGCGGTACTTCGGGAGGTCGCCCTCCAGCAGCCGGGTCGTCGTACGGCGGCCGGCGCCCTCGAAACCGATCAGGCCCTCGCCCGAGCCGGAGCCGGACAGCGCCAGCGTGACGCTGTCACCGCTGGTCAGCGCCTTCGCGGTGTCCAGGAGCGTCTTGGCGGGCACCAGGGCGACCGCGGAGGCGTCCGGGTTCTCCGGCTTCCACAGGAACTCGCGGACCGCGAAGCGGTAGCGGTCGGTGGAGGCCAGCGTGACGGTGTCGCCCTCGATCTCGATGCGCACACCGGTCAGGACGGGCAGCGTGTCGTCACGGCCCGCGGCGATGGCGACCTGGGCGGCCGCGGAGGCGAAGACCTCACCGGGCACCGTGCCCGTGGCGTTCGGCATCTGCGGCAGCGCCGGGTACTCCTCCACAGGCAGTGTGTGGAGGGTGAAGCGGGAGGAGCCGCAGACCACCGTCGCCCGTACACCGTCTGTGGAGATCTCCACCGGGCGGTTGGGGAGGGCGCGGCAGATGTCGGCCAGCAGCCGGCCGGAGACGAGGACCGTGCCCTCCTCCTCGACCTCCGCTTCCACCGACACGCGTGCGGAGACCTCGTAGTCGAAGCTGGAGAGGCTGAGGGCACCGTCGTCGGCCTTCAGCAGGAGGCCGGCGAGGACAGGCGCCGGCGGACGGGCCGGGAGGCTGCGCGCCGCCCAGGCCACTGCCTCCGCGAGTACGTCGCGTTCCACCCGGATCTTCACTCTTGCCGCCTCCTGCTGTTGCCGGCGCTTCTCGCCCTGCCTGGCTTCGTCGTCTGTCTCGGTGTCGTCGGCCCCTGTGAGGGGAAGGACCACCGGGGACCAGTCTGACGCACCGCACTGACAGTAGGTGCCCGTCGGGGTCAAGTCGTGACGAGGGACAGCCGGAGCTCCGGGAGCCAGTTGTGCACAGGGCCCGCTTCGAAACGGATTCCGAGCTCTCTCTAGTCGGGAGTAGTAGTAGGGCCTGTGGATACCGTGGATAACCCCGTCTTCGCAGCTCAGAGGCGAGATTTTGTCCACGGGCCCTGTGGGCGGAGGCGGTGGACAACCGGGGTCATCTGTGGAGAACGGAAAGTTCTGCACACCCCGTACACAGGCAGAGGGGACTTCTCCCCAGACACGTCCCCAGGTTTACCCGTCTTTCCCACAGCCCAACCCGACTGCTTCGTGTGACGCCTTTCACTCAAGACGGTGAGGAGGCCTCCGGGCTTGCCGAACAGTGGACAGGCATGTGGAGAAGCCGACGATCGCTGGGGACAACCGGCTCGAGCCTGTGGGTTACCGGTGGACAACTTCGTGCACAGGGTGTGGATCCCTGCTCTGTCCACAGCCTGTGGAGATCTTTCATCCACGAATCCACAACCGGATGACCTGGCCCGATGGTCCCTCAACAGGGTCGCCTGTGGACAGGATCTGGACAACTCCGCAGTCCCCAGCCTGTGGAGGGGAAAAAGTCACCGAATCTGTGGAGGGTGGCCGTAACCCGGCAGGTAATCGAACAGCGGGTGGCCTCCTGGAGCGGCACGCTTCTCCCGGGAACGGCCCGGCGAGCGTCCCCGGACACCCCGCCGACGCCTCTCCCACGGCACAGGCGCCCGCCGGGACACGGCCCGGAGACGGGGCGGAGAGCGTGCGGTGTCGCTGCCGAGGCGGGGCGGAGGGCGTGCGGTGTCGCCGCCGACGCAAGGCGGGGCGGGGCGGCGGGCACGCCGGATGCGCTGCCGAAGCACGCGGAAGGGGCAGCGGGGCGTCGGGCGTCCCGCAAGCGCTCCTGGGGACGACGAAGGGCGCCCCGGGACCACTCCCGAGACGCCCTCGACGGGTCCGTGCGGCGCGTTCAGCCGGCCTTGATGCGGTTGGTCAGCTCGGTCACCTGGTTGTAGATGGAGCGCCGCTCGGCCATCAGATTGCGGATCTTGCGATCGGCGTGCATCACCGTCGTGTGGTCGCGGCCGCCGAACAGGGCGCCGATCTTCGGCAGCGACAGATCGGTCAGCTCGCGGCACAGGTACATGGCGATCTGCCGGGCGGTCACCAGGGCACGGCCCCGCGAGGTGCCGCACAGGTCCTCGACGGTCAGCCCGAAGTAGTCCGCCGTGGCGCTCATGATGGCCGTCGAGGTGATCTCGGGGGACGAGTCCTCGCCCCCGGGCATCAGGTCCTTCAGGACGATCTCGGTCAGCCCCAGGTCCACCGGCTGCCGGTTGAGCGAGGCGAACGCCGTCACCCGGATCAGGGCGCCCTCCAGCTCGCGGATGTTGCGCGAGATCCGCGAGGCGATGAACTCCAGCACCTCCGGCGGGGCGTTCAGCTGCTCCTGCACCGCCTTCTTGCGGAGGATCGCGATGCGCGTCTCCAGCTCCGGCGGCTGCACATCGGTGATCAGACCCCACTCGAAACGGTTCCGCAGCCGGTCCTCCAGCGTCACCAGCTGCTTGGGCGGCCGGTCACTGGAGAGCACGATCTGCTTGTTGGCGTTGTGGAGGGTGTTGAAGGTGTGGAAGAACTCCTCCTGCGTCGACTCCTTGTCCGCGAGGAACTGGATGTCGTCGACGAGCAGGATGTCCATCTCGCGGTAGCGCTTGCGGAAACTGTCGCCCTTGCCGTCGCGGATGGAGTTGATGAACTCGTTGGTGAACTCCTCCGAGCTCACGTACCGCACGCGCGTGCCCGGGTAGAGGCTGCGCGCGTAGTGGCCGATCGCGTGCAGGAGGTGCGTCTTGCCGAGGCCCGACTCCCCGTAGATGAACAGGGGGTTGTACGCCTTCGCGGGAGCCTCGGCGACGGCGACCGCGGCCGCGTGCGCGAAGCGGTTGGACGCGCCGATGACGAACGTGTCGAAGAGGTACTTCGGGTTCAGCCGGGCCGTCGGCTCACCGGGGCCGCCGGCCGCCGCGGGCTGTGCGCCCGTCGCGCCGGGCCCGCCGGCACCAGGCTGACCGGGACCGGGCTGGCCCCCGCGGTGCGGGTGCCCGCCGGCCGACGGATCGGGCAGCTCCCGCCGGACCGGGTCCCGCTGGTCGTAGTCGGGACGCGAGGACTCGTACTCGGAGCGCTGCTGCTCGTACGGGGACGGCTCGTAGGACGGGCGGTCCATCGGCTGGGGGCGGTAGTCCTGCGGCGGGGACCCGTAGGAGTCCTGACCGGACGGGCCGCCGTAGGCGTCCTGCGACCGGGAGGCGTAGGGGTCGCGCTCGGGGAAGCCGAGCCGCTGCTGCTGCCAGCCGTAGTCGTCCTGGCCGGGGCGCGGCCAGGCGCCGGGCTCCGGCCGCTGGTACTCCGAGGGGTACGCCGGCCGGGCGGTCGGCAGCTGGTCCTGGCGGGGGCCCTGGTCCCCGGAGTGCGCCGGCGGCTGGTCGCCGCGGTGCCGGCCGTACCCCTCGTACTGGCTGTCGTAGGGCGGCCGGTCGTAGGAGCCGTCGTAGGGGCCGGAGGGCCGTTCGGGCTCCTCGTAGCGCGGCGGTGCGGGGGGCGCGGGCGGCGTCGGCGGCTCGCCCGCGGAGTCGTCGACGGTGATCGCGATACGGATCGGGCGGCCGCACTCGCGGCTCAGGGTCTCGCTGACGATCGGGGCCAGACGGCCCTCCAGCACGCCCTTCGCGAATTCGTTGGGTACGGCGAGCAGGGCGGTGTCGGCGACCAGCGCCAGCGGCTGGCAGCGCCGGATCCAGTGCTCGTCCTTCGTCTCGACGCCCTGGCCGCGCCCCTCCCCGAGCAGTTGCTCCAGTACGCGTGGCCACACTGCGGCAAGATCAGCAGGTACGTCAGCCACAGGGCACGCTCTCTCACAGGTCCCACGAACGTGTGACGGTGGGACGGGTCGGTTTCACATCGGGGCGGGTCAGGGACAAGGGAACGAATCGGAGTCCAGCCACGGTAGTCAGCGCGGCGGGTACGGTTCAAGTTGTTGTCCCCAGGCTGTGGATAGTGTCTCCCGGTGACCGTCGGTTTGACCGGATGGCGTAGCCGCGCGTACCGTAACCAGGTCGAGTTGTCGATGGCTGCTGCCGCCTGCCTCCGATGGGCACAGATCGCGTCAAAGGTGATCGGGAAGCGGTGCACTCGGGCGCTGAACGCGAGCTACTCGTGGGCGCACGGTGACAGCCAGGACGGCACCCCGCCACTACCGATTGATTTCTGGAGCCCCCGAGTGAGCAAGCGCACCTTCCAGCCGAACAACCGTCGTCGCGCGAAGACCCACGGCTTCCGGCTGCGTATGCGCACCCGTGCCGGCCGCGCGATCCTCGCGTCCCGCCGTAGCAAGGGTCGCGCCCGTCTGTCCGCCTGATCCCGGTCAGGTCATGCCGTCGTGCTGCCCACCGAGAACCGGCTGAGGCGGCGCGAGGACTTCGCGACCGCGGTACGACGGGGCCGTCGGGCCGGACGCCCGACTCTCGTCGTCCATCTTCGTAGCGGTGCCACGGACCCGCACGCGCCTGGGGAGAGCGCTCCCCCGACGCGTGCGGGTTTCGTCGTGAGCAAGGCCGTGGGAGGAGCGGTCGTCCGCAACGCGGTGAAGCGCCGACTCCGCCATCTGATGCGCGACCGAGTCGCCCTCTTGCCCCCCGGTAGCCTGGTAGTCGTACGGGCGCTGCCCGGGGCGGGTGACGCCGACCACGCACAGCTGGCCCAAGACCTTGATGCCGCCCTTCAACGGCTACTGGGAGGGGGCGCGCGATGAAGTACCCGCTGCTGGCCCTGATCAAGCTCTACCAGTGGACGATCAGTCCGCTGCTCGGGCCGGTGTGCAAGTACTACCCGTCGTGCTCCCATTACGGCTACACGGCCATCGACCGGCACGGCGCGATCAAGGGAACAGCCCTCACCGCCTGGCGCATCCTGCGGTGCAACCCCTGGTCGCTCGGAGGCGTGGATCACGTCCCGCCGCGCAAGCGCCCGCGGTGGCACGAGGCGCTGCGCGATGCCTGGCGCGCACGCAAGGGCGGGCCCTCCGCCGCCGAAACGGCCACCGAAGACAATCGCTCTTCGAGCCCGGCCGCAGAGACCCCGTCCCATGCCCAAGGAGCATGATTAGTGGACACGATCGCAAGCCTCTTCAGTTTCATCACCACACCCGTCTCCTGGGTCATCGTCCAGTTCCACACGGTGTACGGCTCCCTCTTCGGCCCGGACACGGGATGGGCCTGGGGCCTGTCCATCGTGTCCCTGGTGATCCTCATCCGGATCTGCCTGATCCCGCTCTTCGTGAAGCAGATCAAGGCGACGCGGGCGATGCAGACGCTGCAGCCCGAGATGAAGAAGATCCAGGAGCGCTACAAGAACGACAAGCAGCGCCAGTCCGAAGAGATGATGAAGCTGTACAAGGAGACGGGCACCAACCCGCTCTCCTCGTGCCTTCCCATCCTGGCGCAGTCCCCGTTCTTCTTCGCCCTCTACCACGTGCTCAACGGCATCGCCAACGGTGACACCATCGGTGTGATCAACCAGAGCCTGCTGGAGAGCGCGCAGAAGGCGCACATCTTCGGCGCCCCGCTGGCGGCGAAGTTCACCGACAGCGCCTCGGACGTGGCCGCACTCGACGCCTCGCTGACCAGTGTCCGCATCGTCACCGCGATCATGATCGTCATGATGTCGGCCTCGCAGTTCTTCACGCAGCGCCAGCTGATGACGAAGAACGTCGACACCACGGTGAAGACGCCGTTCATGCAGCAGCAGAAGATGCTGATGTACGTCTTCCCCATCATGTTCGCCGTCTTCGGCATCAACTTCCCGGTCGGTGTCCTCGTCTACTGGCTGACCACCAACGTGTGGACCATGGGCCAGCAGATGTACGTCATCCACAACAACCCGACCCCGGGTTCCAAGGCGCAGGCCGCCTACCTGGAGCGCCTGCACAAGCGCGTCACGCAGCACGGCAAGACCCGTGGCCGCGGCGAGAAGGCCATCGTCAAGGCAATCGTGGCCAAGGGCCGGGACCGCAACGAGTTCGAGCGCAAGTTCATCAACGGTCTCAGCAAGGCAGGCCTCGCGGCACAGGTCGACGGCACCGTGGCGAAGGGCGAGACCCAGATCGACACCCTGACCGAGGACGGCACGCCCCTGACGGCGGCCGCCGCGGCCAAGCGCCAGCAGCCCAAGCGCCAGTCCAAGGCACAGCGCCAGTCCGGAGGCCCCAAGGCGGCCGGTGAGACGACGACCTCGCTGACCAAGTCCGACGCTCCGGAGGACGCCAAGCCCGTCGACGTCGCGAAGCCCGCCGGTCCCGCGAAGCCCGCCGGCGGTACCCGCAGCAAGGCCCAGTCCGGGCAGCGCAAGGGCGGCCCGCAGCGCCCCAAGTCCCCGTCCAAGAAGTAAGAAGGAGCCCATCCCGTGACGGAAGGCACCACCTCCGCCGCCGCCGAAGGTGCAGACACCCTGACCCGCCTGGAGCAGGAGGGCGAGATCGCGGCGGACTACCTCGAGGGTCTGCTGGACATCGCCGATCTCGACGGCGACATCGACATGGACGTCGAGGCCGACCGGGCCTCTGTGTCGATCATCAGCGACACGGGCACCCGTGACCTGCAGAAGCTGGTCGGCCGGGACGGCGAGGTGCTGGAGGCGCTGCAGGAGCTGACGCGCCTGGCCGTGCACCGGGAGACCGGCGACCGCAGCCGGCTGATGCTGGACATCGCGGGCTACCGGGCCAAGAAGCGCACCGAGCTCTCCGAGCTGGGCGCCAAGGCCGCGTCCGACGCGAAGAACAGCGGCGAGCCGGTGAAGCTGAAGCCGATGACGCCCTTCGAGCGCAAGGTCGTCCACGACGCCGTCAAGGCGGCCGGTCTGCGCAGCGAGTCCGAGGGCGAGGAGCCGCAGCGCTTCGTCGTCGTGCTTCCCAACTGATTCGGTTCCACGTTTCCCCCCGGCCCCGTCTGTTGTGCAGGCGGGGCCGGTCTTTGTCAGCCTGGTAGTTCTGGTGATCGGCGCCGAGTGCGCCGATGCGGTACGGAAGGACGGTCCCCGTGACGGAGGCAGCGGAGCTTCCCCCTGCGCCCGAGCAGGCACGCGAGGTATTCGGTGAGCGCTTCGCGGATGCGGTTCGGTACGCCGAGCTCCTGGCCGAGGCAGGAGTACAGCGCGGGCTCATCGGGCCCCGTGAGGTGCCCCGCCTCTGGGAGCGGCACCTGCTGAACTGCGCGGTGCTCTCCGAGGCCGTACCCGAAGACGTGACGGTGTGCGACGTCGGCTCGGGCGCGGGCCTGCCGGGGATCCCTCTGGCACTCGTCCGCGAGGACCTGAAGATCACCCTGCTGGAGCCGCTCCTGCGGCGCACCAACTTCCTCACCGAGGTCGTCGAACTCCTCGGCCTGGACCATGTCACCGTCGTGCGCGGGCGCGCCGAAGAGGTCATGGGCAAGCTGCCTCCGGTCCATGTGGTCACCGCCCGAGCAGTGGCACCACTGGACCGTCTTGCCACCTGGGGCATCCCCCTGCTGCGCCCCTACGGCGAGATGCTGGCCCTCAAGGGGGACACCGCCGAGGACGAGCTGAAGAGCGCGGCGACCGCACTGAGCAAGCTGGGCGCGGTCAGCACGTCGATCCTGCACGTCGGCGAGGGCGTCGTCGACCCGCTCTCCACAGTGGTCCGGGTCGAGGTCGGGGAGAGCCCTGGCGGGGTGCGCTTCGCGGCCAAGCGGGCCAAGGCGGCCCGGACCAGCCGCACCCGTCGCCGTCGCTGATCCGGCCGCGACCGGCGGTACTCCACACAAGCTGCGCAACCTGCGCAAGACGGAGTGTCGCGACAGTTCGGCCGCGGGCGCTGTGCATCGTGTTTCACGTGAAACGTCGCTCACTGCTGCAGGGCATCATCAGCCGGGGCCGCGCCGCGGCCGAACCTCGCGACCGCAGGCCTCTCGGCTCGCTCGACAAGGGTACGGAGTTGTCCACAGAGGTGGATTTCTCCACAGAAGACCAGGGCTCACTGGTTCACGACCCCGGAGACATGGGAGGCTCTGTTCATTGCGAGCCTGAAGTCGAGGAGAGTGAATCCTTGCGGTCCGACGCCAACATCGCGGGACCGATGACCGATCCGGTCCCCGGTCCCCGTACCGAGTCGATGGGGGAGGATGTTTCACGTGAAACACCGCCCCCGATGGACGACACTCCCATCGGTCGCGCGGCCCAACTGGCGGTGGAAGCTCTGGGCCGTGCCGGCGAGGGCCTGCCACGGCCCGAGCAGACGCGCATCGTCGTGGTGGCCAACCAGAAGGGCGGTGTGGGCAAGACGACGACGACCGTCAACCTTGCCGCTTCCCTGGCCCTGCACGGGAACCGTGTGCTGGTGATCGACCTGGACCCGCAGGGCAATGCGTCCACCGCCCTGGGCATCGATCACCATGCCGAGGTCCCGTCCATCTACGACGTGTTGGTCGAGAGCCGTCCTCTCTCGGAAGTCGTTCAGCCGGTCCCCGATGTCGAGGGCCTCTTCTGTGCTCCGGCCACCATCGATCTCGCCGGTGCGGAGATCGAGCTGGTGTCCCTGGTGGCACGCGAGAGCCGACTGCAGCGAGCGATCCAGGCGTACGAGCAGCCGCTGGACTATGTCCTCATCGACTGCCCGCCCTCGCTCGGCCTGCTGACCGTCAACGCGATGGTGGCGGGCCAAGAGGTCCTCATCCCGATCCAGTGCGAGTACTACGCGCTGGAGGGCCTCGGCCAGTTGCTCCGCAACGTCGACCTGGTGCGGGGGCACCTCAACCCCACTCTGCATGTGTCGACCATCCTGCTCACCATGTACGACGGCCGAACGCGTCTTGCGTCGCAGGTCGCGGAGGAGGTGCGCACCCACTTCGGCGACGAGGTGCTGCGGACGAGCATTCCCCGCTCGGTCCGCATCTCCGAAGCACCGAGCTATGGGCAGACGGTGCTGACGTACGATCCTGGATCGAGCGGCGCCCTCTCCTACCTTGAGGCGGCCCGTGAGATCGCGCTGAGGGGTGTCGGCGTGAGCTACGACGCCACCCAAGCCCACATCGGGGCACAGAACAATCCGAGCATGGAGGGGATCCAGTGAGTGAGCGACGGAGGGGGTTGGGTCGTGGTCTTGGCGCACTGATCCCCGCTGCCCCGACCGAGAAGACGCCGGCTTCGTCCGGGCTGGGAGGCGGCCCCTCGGCGTCCCCCGCAGCGGTCCCCCTGCTGACGGGTGACCGTGGGGTGGCCGCGGCACGAGTAGCGACACTGCCGTCTGTTTCACGTGAAACCGAGGAACCGGCGTTGCATGCCGTGGGGGAGACACCTGCCCCTCCCCTGGGGGCTCACTTCGCCGAGATCCCGCTCGACGCCATCACGCCGAACCCGCGCCAGCCGCGTGAGGTCTTCGACGAGGACGCGCTGCACGAACTGATCACCTCCATCAAGGAGGTCGGTCTCCTCCAGCCCGTCGTCGTACGGCAGCTGGGCCCCGGGCGCTACGAACTCATCATGGGTGAGCGGCGCTGGCGGGCCTGCCGTGAAGCGGGCCTGGAAGCGATCCCCGCGATCGTGCGGGCCACGGAGGACGAGAAGCTCCTTCTGGACGCCCTCTTGGAGAACCTCCACCGGGCGCAGTTGAACCCACTGGAGGAGGCAGCCGCCTACGACCAGCTCCTCAAGGACTTCAACTGCACCCACGACCAGCTGGCGGACCGCATCGGCCGGTCCCGTCCCCAGGTCTCCAACACCTTGCGTCTGCTGAAGCTTTCTCCCGCGGTCCAGCGCCGGGTCGGGGCCGGGGTGCTCTCCGCCGGTCATGCCCGGGCGCTGCTCTCCGTCGAGGACTCCGAGGAGCAGGACCGACTGGCGCACCGGATCGTGGCCGAGGGGCTGTCGGTGCGGGCCGTCGAGGAGATCGTGACCCTCATGGGATCGCGGCCTCAGAGCCCTCAACGTTCCAAGGGCCCCCGTGCCGGCGGCCGGGTCTCCCCGGCGCTGTCCGATCTCGCCACCCGGCTCTCGGACCGCTTCGAGACTCGGGTGAAGGTCGACCTGGGACAGAAGAAGGGCAAGATCACCGTCGAGTTCGCCTCCATGGAGGACCTGGAGCGCATCCTCGACAGCCTCGCTCCGGGAGAGGGACCCGTCCTGCAGAAGGGAGTCGTCGAGGGCGAGCCCGAGGCGACGGAGGACTGAGCCGTCCTGCGGGCGGACCTCACCTCCCGCGGTCGGGTAACCGTCCAGCGGCCGGGGCGAGCGTCCCGTGAGGGCCGTACGAGCGAGCCGTGTCCGGTGTGTGCCGGACACGGCTCGCTCTTTGCTTTCATGCAGTGTCTAGGCAATCGCTTCGTGGATACGATGCGTTGGGGGTATGGCGCATCCACCGAGCAGCACCTCTGAGGGGGAGGCGGAGGCCATGCGAACGATGAGCCGGACCGGACTGATGAGTGCGGGACTGGGACTGGGCGCGGTCGGAGGCTTCGTCGGCGGCCTGCTCAGGGAACGGAGCGCTCTGACAGCCGCCCGCGATGCCGCGGGCGAAGGAAGCGAGGAACAGCCTTCATGGGGCGTCGGCTCGTACCGCTCACGCTGGACAACCTCAAGGACCTCCCCCAGCGCTGCCGCTCGTGTGTCTTCTGGGAACTGGACCCCGTCAGCGGAAAGGCCGCGCTGAGCGAGGGCACGGCCGTCGAGGAGAAGGAGGCCTGGATCTCCGCCGTCCTGCTGGACTGGGGCTCCTGCGGCCGGGTCGTCTACGTCGATGACGTCCCTGTCGGCTTCGTGCTCTACGCGCCGCCCGCGTACGTGCCCCGTTCGACGGCGTTCCCGACGAGCCCGGTGTCCCCGGACGCCGTGCAGCTGATGACGGCGTTCATCATGCCGGGCTACCAGGGCCAGGGGCTTGGCCGGGTGATGGTGCAGACAGTGGCGAAGGATCTGCTGCGCCGGGGATTCAAGGCGATCGAGGCGTTCGGCGATGCCCGGTGGAAAGAACCCGCTTGTCTTCTTCCCGCCGACCATCTGCTGGCGGTGGGCTTCAAGACGGTCCGTCCGCACCCCGCTCACCCGCGGCTGAGGCTGGAGTTGCGGACCACGCTCTCCTGGAAGGAAGACGTGGAGATGGCACTCGACCGTCTGCTGGGAGCGGTTCAGAAGGAGCCGGCGCTGCGGCCGCTGTGACGGAGCTGCGGCCGGTGGCACGAGTGCTCACTACAGCCGGCGGGTGGGGCGGTCGCTGAGACCGTCCGGGATACACAGCATGGACAGACGAATGGGCCAGCCCGTCGGGGCTGGCCCATTCGTGTTTCACGTGAAACATCGGCCGACGAGGTGCCGGCTCCAGAACGTCACTCGGCGATGAAGTCCTCGAGGTCGCGGACGATCGCGGCCTTCGGCTTGGCGCCGACGATGGTCTTGGCGACCTCGCCGTTCTGGTAGACGTTCAGGGTCGGGATCGACATGACGCCGTACTTGGCGGCCGTACCCGGGTTCTCGTCGATGTTGAGCTTGACGACCTCGATCTTGTCGCCGTACTCGTTGGCGATCGCCTCGAGGGACGGAGCGATCTGGCGGCACGGGCCGCACCAAGCGGCCCAGAAGTCCACCAGGACGGGCTTGTCGCTCTTGAGGACGTCCTGCTCGAAGGAGTCGTCGGTCACGTTCTTCAGGTTGGCCACGGCGGGCTCCTTTAACTGTGTGCGGTGGGGCGGGAGGAGGTCAGACGGCGGTCTTCTCGGGCTCCGCCTGCTCCTCGTCGGCGAGGGCGGCGAGGAAGCGCTCGGCGTCGAGAGCGGCGGAGCAGCCGGTCCCGGCTGCGGTGATCGCCTGGCGGTAGGTGTGGTCGACCACGTCACCTGCGCCGAAGACACCGGTCAGGTTCGTCCGGGTGGAGGGCGAGGCCACCTTCAGGTAGCCCTCCTCGTCCAGGTCGAGCTGCCCCTTGAAGAGCTCAGTGCGCGGGTCGTGGCCGATCGCGATGAACAGGCCGGTCGCCGGCAGGTCGGAGAGTTCACCGGTCTTGAGGTTGCGCAGCTTCAGACTCGCCAGCTTCTGGTCGCCCTGGATCTCGGCGACCTCGCTGTCCCAGACGAACTTGATCTTCGGGTCGGCGAAGGCACGCTCCTGCATCGCCTTGGAGGCACGCAGGGTGTCGCGGCGGTGGACGATCGTCACCGACTTGGCGAAGCGGGAGAGGAAGGTGGCCTCCTCCATCGCGGTGTCGCCGCCGCCGATCACGGCGATGTCCTGGTCCTTGAAGAAGAACCCGTCGCAGGTGGCGCACCACGAGACACCACGGCCGGAAAGAGCGTCCTCGTTCGGCAGGCCGAGCTTGCGGTGCTGCGAGCCCGTGGTGACGATCACGGCCTTGGCGCGGTGGACGGTACCGGCGGTGTCCGTGACGGTCTTGATCTCACCGGTCAGGTCGACGGAGACGACGTCATCGGGAATGAGCTCGGCACCGAACCGCTCGGCCTGGGCGCGCATGTTGTCCATGAGCTCAGGGCCCATGATGCCGTCGCGGAAGCCGGGGAAGTTCTCCACCTCGGTGGTGTTCATCAGTGCACCGCCCGCGGTGACGGCACCTTCGAAGACCAGCGGCTTCAGCGATGCGCGCGCGGTGTACAGCGCCGCGGTATAGCCGGCGGGCCCGGAG
The DNA here is from genome assembly GCF_042888135.1 of Streptomyces sp. NPDC003247. Classification (NCBI taxonomy): domain Bacteria; kingdom Bacillati; phylum Actinomycetota; class Actinomycetes; order Kitasatosporales; family Streptomycetaceae; genus Streptomyces; species Streptomyces sp. NPDC003247. The sequence continues at coordinate 228,868 of NZ_JBIAPF010000007.1, read as the reverse complement.
CCGATGATGATCACGTTACGGACGTCGCTCACGGCTTGATTCCTCGTCTCTGGTCAACGTCGTTCGACCGGTGGGAGCCTGACTGAACTCTCACCCCACCCAACGGATCCTAAGGGGCGCGCATTCCCGGTGTGGCCGGGCACACGAAGGTCTGACACCGTACGGGATACCACGCGGGAGTGAGTCGATGCCTGAGCCGTCAGCGACGGGTGTAGGTGCCTTGGAGGAACACCTCGGCCGGTCCGGCCGACCGCTGCTCCACACAGGCCGCGTCCATGAGGTAGGCGGTGACCTTGGTGCTGTCGGACGTGGGCAGGACGACGAGGAGAGCGTCCTTGCCCCGGTACGTGCCGGGCTCGGTGGCGAGCGCCGCTTCACTCCGGCCGATGCCCTTCTGGACGCACGGAGGGACCGTCGGCTGTTGCAGGAGCGTGGGCCCCTTGACCTCGGGCTCGGTCTGCGCCCCCATCTCATCCGGGTTCCGGGGTCCTGTGGCCTCGGCGAGGAGGTCCGTGACGTGCTGTTCCAGACTGCTCGCGGCGAAGGTGTCGGCGGCAGTGGACGAGGGCCCTGCCGGATTTCCGGAGCCGTCATCCTCGATCAGCGATGACACCAGGACCGAGCCGAGCCCCAGGGCGGCCACGGCGAGGACGGTGCCCAGCGCGGCGACCTTACGACGCCCCCTCTTCGTACGCGCCTTGCGGCCCGGACCTGTGGCGGAGTCGCGGGCATGCCCTGCGGGGCGGGACGCGGCTGCCGATGTTTCACGTGAAACATGTGCAGCGGGATCGGGCTCCGGGCCGGGAGCCGATTCGGTGAGGGGGGCCCGATCCGTGGAAGCGACTGCCCGATCCGTAGAAGCGGCCTGGTCCGCAGAGGAGGTCCGGCCCGTGACCGTGGCGTCGGGTGTGGTGGCGTCGAGCAGGGCTTCCGCGGCGAGTGCGGCGTCGATGCGGTGGGCCACGTCGTCCGGCATGTGCGGTGCTCCGGGCAGGGTGCCCAGGAGACCACGGATCTCCTCCAGCGACGCGTGGACGTCCGCGCAGAGGACGCACGCGTCCAGATGCCGCCGGACGTCGGCACTGCGGGACGGCGGCAGCAGGCCCTCGGTGAGATCGGAGATCTCCTCGACGTCCGGGTGCCCGGTCGTGTCCGTCATCGATGTCACGCTCGCCCACCTCCGCCCTTCACCACAGCTGAGTCGCCCGTCCCGGCGCCGTCCGGTCCCTCCCCGCGAGGTTCCGCTGCGGGTGGGACGGATGTCCCCTGCGCCCGGTTCCGTCCCGCCGCGCCGTCCCCCTCGTCGTCGGTGTTCCCCGACCTGAGATGGGCGAGCAGGGGAAGCAGCTTGGCTCTTCCCCGGGCACAGCGGCTCTTCACCGTTCCGGGCGGGACGTCGAGCACGCGGGCGGCCTCGGCGACCGGGTAGCCCTGCATGTCGACGAGGACGAGCGCGGCGCGTTGGTCGGGCGGGAGCGTGCCGAGGGCTTCCAGGAGCTGGCGGTGCAGGTCGTTGCGCTCCGCAGGGGCCGAGGCCGCCTCGTGCGGCTCCAGCAACTGCTCCAGGCGTTCGGTGTCGTCGACCGGAGAGGTCTTGCGGGAGGCCACCTTGCGGGCCCGGTCCAGGCAGGCGTTCACCGTGATGCGGTGCAGCCAGGTCGTGACGGCCGACTGGCCACGGAAGGTGTGGGCGGCCCGGTAGGCGGAGACGAGGGCGTCCTGGACCGCGTCAGCGGCTTCCTCGCGATCTCCCAGGGTCCGCAGCGCCACCGCCCACAGTCGGTCGCGATGGCGCCGTACGAGCTCCCCGAAGGCCTCGGGGTCGCCGTCCACATGACGGGCGAGGAGGTCCTGGTCGCTTGCGTCGCCGTACGCGGTGCCTTCAGCCATCGGCCCCCTCCCCTCAGCGTCAGCCGGCCACCTTGATGTCCGCCACCCGGCCACGGTAGGTGCCCTCTTCGGTCAGCGGCAGCTTGGTCAGCCAGACCAGAAGGTAACGGCTCTGGACCGCTTGCGTGGGCTGAAGCGTCACCGTCGTACCGGTTCCCTGGGCGACCTTCGTGTAGTCGCGGAAGTCCGTGGGGGCGGAGTCCGCATCCTCCGGGGCGGTGAGCAGCTGGACCGACGTCTCCCCCACGAAGGCGACGGTCACCTTCTCGACCCGCTGGGCCTTGCCGAGGTCGAGGATGATGCCGAGACCCTCCTTCAGGTTCCCGAAGGCGGCACCCTGGTAGTAGTCCGTCTGCCAGTACGTCGAGGTGCTGTCGTCGTACGCCTTCCCTATGTCGGACGGCTTCTCGGAACCGTCTCCGAACGGGTCGAAGTCCTGGGCCCCGCTGATGGCGATCGGGGCACTGGCCGGCTTCGACGGCGTCTTCTCGTTGCTCTCCGTCGTCTGGGTCTGGTTGGTGTCGTCGGACTCGCCCTGGTCCATCAGGGCATCCGCGAGCTGCCAGCTGCCGAGGCCGAGGGCGGCGATGAGCAAGGCGGACACCGCCCACTTCAGGGCCTTGCCGGTGCGGCTCTGGAGCGGGGGCGGCGGGGTCGGCACCGGCTGGGTGACGCCCGGCGCAGCGGGGCGCCCGTAGGTGCCCTGCTGGTACGTCGTGCGCTGGTACTCCGGGGGCGCCGTGAAGGCGGGCTCCGGCGGGCGGATGCGGGGCATCTCGCCGATCGCCTTCACCAGCTCCTCCGGCGTGGTGCACGCGGCCTCGTGCCGGGACGCGGTCGCCCCGTCGTTGACGAGCGCGCGCATCGCCAGCTCCGACAGTCCCCGGTGGACGCCGGCGCGCACCTGGTCGGGAGCGATCAGCCCGATGTCCTTCGGCAACCCGGACAGGCCGTGGGCGTCGCTCTCGTACGGCCAGCGCTGGGTGAGCACCGCGTACAGGAGGGCGCCGATCGCCTCCGTGTCGGTGCGCTGGGGGGTGTCGGAGGAGATGCCGCGCAGCGCGGCGTTCACGGCGAGGCCGCGGATGCGCCACTGGCCCGTGGAGGTCCGCAGCACGGCGTTGGGGTTCAGCCGCAGGTGCGCGAGCCCCTCACGGTGGGCGGCCGCCATGGCGGAGGCGATCTGGCTGACCATCTGGTAGGCGTCGTGCGGTTCCAGCGGTCCGGCGGCCAGGAGCGTGGTCAGCTCGGTGGCGTCCGGCAGCCATTCGTGGACGACGTAGACGAGGTCGTTCTCCTCGACGGCGTCCAGCACCTGGACGAAGCGGGGGTCGCCGAGCAGCGCGGAGGAGCGGGCCGCGGCCAGCACCGAACGGGCCCGGACGTGGTCCGCGGGCAGGACATGGACGCCGACGGCACGACGGAGTTTCTCGTCGACCGCACGCCAACTGCTGAAACCGTCCAGACGGGTGACACAGTCCTCGAGGCGGTAGCGTCTGGCCAGTTTGTGACCGCTGTGCAGTTCAGGCGCCGAGGCCTTCCCGGGACGTTCCGTCCCGCCGCTCCCCTGTGCCTCGTCGCTGTCCGTGTCCCGCTCCCGGTTCTTGGCCACCCCGTCGGCCGTGGACTGGTCCGCCTCCGCGGTCAGCGGCTTGTCACCGCTGTTGTCTGCCACGTCGACGGCAGCCGTACTCCGTTCCGCCACCGTCGTCCCTGCCTCCCCATCCGTTGCGCGCCGTCCGACCTCGTGCGCGCCGTCCGACGCCGAAACCAATTGTGCCCACAGTCCGCCGCTATGCACGACACGCGGCGGCGGACGATGGTTGTGCGCCTACCCCCTGCGTCAGCGACCCAGGCGTCCGCGGACCATGCCGACGAGCGAATTGAGCTCCTCGATGCGCATGCGGCGGGCGGCGACGTAGAAGATGCCGAGCAGAACGGCCCCACCGGCCAGCAGCGCGGCGAAGGAGCCGAGGACGCCCTGGCCGAGGCTGTGGCCGATGCCGTAGCAGGCGGCGCCACTGAGCAACGCCGCCGGGACGGAGGCGATGCACAGTCGCGCGTACGTCCGCAGGACACGGGAGCCGTCCAGATCGCCGCCGAGCCGCTTGCGCAGCCGGTTCCAGGCGACGCCGACGCCGATCGCGTAGGCCAGCCCGTAGGAAGCGGACATGCCGACCACAGCCCAGCGAGGGGCGAGCACGAAGTAGCAGACCGCCGAGGCGCCGGCGTTGACCGCCGCCACGATGACCGTGTTGTAGAAGGGGGTGCGGGTGTCCTCGTAGGCGTAGAAGGCGCGCAGGACCACGTACTGCACGGAGTAGGGGATCAGGCCGAGGCCGAAGGCCATCAGCATGAAGCCCATGTTCGTCGCCTCGCTGGTGCCGGAGGAGCCGAAGATCAGGGTGCACATCGGGATGCCGAGCGCGAGGAAGCCGAAGGCGATCGGCACGATGGCGACGGCCGTGGTGCGCAGCCCCTGCGAGATGTCGTCGCGGACCGCGCCGCTGTCGCCCTCGGCCGCCGAGCGGGACAGCCGCGGCAGCAGCGCGGCCATCAGGGAGACCGTGATGATGGCCTGCGGCAGGCCCCAGATCAGCTGGGCGTTGGCGTAGGCGGCGAAGCCGGTGCCGTCGACGGGCGAGTCCTTGCCCGCCGCCGTGGACAGCTGGGAGACGACGATGGCGCCGGCCTGGTTGGCGAGGACGAACAGGAAGGTCCACTTGGCGAGGGTGACGGCCTTGCCGAGGCCGTGGCCCCTCCAGTCGAAGCGCAGCCGCAGCCGGAAGCCGGTCTCCCGCAGGTACGGGATCATCGCCAGTGCCTGGACGACCAGGCCGAGCAGGACGCCCACACCGAGGAGCCGCTGGCCCTCCGGCGGGATCGTCGTGACCTCCATGCCCGAGTCGGCGGCGGTGCCGTAGACCCAGATGAACGTGGACAGCGTGACGATGATGACGATGTTGTTCAGGACCGGCGTCCACATCATCGCGCCGAACCTGCCCCGCGCGTTGAGGATCTGCCCCATGACGACGTGGACGCCCATGAAGAAGATCGAGGGCAGGAAGTAGCGGACGAACGTGACGCCGACCGCGTTGGCGGCGGGGTCGCTGGCCACCGGGTCGGACAGGAGCCGGATCAGGAGGGGGGCGGCGGCGACCGAGGCGACCGTCAGCAGGCCGAGCGCCACGACGACCAGCGTCAGCAGGCGGTTGGCGAATGCCTCGCCGCCGTCCTCGTCCTCCTTCATGGCGCGGACGAGCTGGGGCACGAAGACCGAGTTGAGGCCGCCGCCGACGGTGAGGATGTAGATCATCGTCGGCAGCTGGTAGGCGACCTGGAAGGTGTCACCGAGCAGACCGACGCCCAGCGCGGAGACGATCAGCGCGGAGCGGACGAACCCGGTGAGGCGCGAGACCATCGTGCCCGCCGCCATCACGGCGCTGGACTTCAGCAGGCCCGCGGCGCGGCCGCCCTTCTTCGCGGCGGGGGCAGCGGCCGCCGGGGCAGCCGCGGCAGTGGCAGCGGCGGCAGGAGGAGTCGCGGTCAGGTTCATGGTCACGTCGGCGCCGGACGAGGGGTTCCCCGGCACCGGCGCCCCGGCGGCGGACGGAGCCCCGTACTGCGGTGCACGTCCCGGGGCGCCCGGGGCGGCGGTCGGGCCGGGTACCGCCGGGTGCTCCGTCAGCGGACGACTGCCGGCCTGCTGGTCCCGGAAGAGGTGCGCGAAGGCGTCGGGCTGGTGCTGCTCCTCGCCGGAGTGCGAGACCAGGTCGTCCACGCCCACGAACTGGGTCGTGCGGGGGTCGTCGCCGTACGGCAGGTACTGGTTCGGGCCGTCCGGCTCCGGCGCCGGCGTCTGGGCCCACACCCGCGGGTCGGGAGCGAACGGTGACTGCTGAGGCTGGGCGTACAGCGGCTGCTGCGGCTGGTGCGTCCCCGGTGGCGGCGGGGGGTGCGAGGCACGGTCGTAGAGCGCCTCGGCGACCGGGTCCTGAGCGGTGAGGTCCTGGGCGCGGTAGGGGTCCTGGTCGTAGGCGTCCTGGAGGTACATGTCCGCGGGGAGCTGCGGCGGTACCTGGCCGTGCTCGGGCGGCGGGCCCTCGGGGTGGCCCGAGCTGCCCGCGGCCTGGCCGCGGTCACCGTCGTACGGCGCGTTCATGGTTACCCCACCTCATCGTTCCGGGCCCACCGGCCACGACATTCAACGGTCCACTCTCTCACCCGTCCGGGGCGGGTCGGTGCTTTCCGCTGCGGTGTCCGGAGTCCCGTCACTCGGCTGCACCGGGTCCTCTGCCCCGTGCCGGACAGTGGATTCTTCGGCGGGACGGACCTCGGTCTCCCGAAGGAGTGCGCCGGTGTCCTCGGCCCCGATCGCCTCGCCGGGGACGTCCTCCTCGGCCTCGCGGGCCGCGGCCCGCTTGCGCTGCGTGTACATGCGGAAGCCGGCGAGCACGAGCAGCAGGACACCGCCGCCGATGACCAGCATCACGGTGGCCGTGATCTCGGTGACCTTCACGTCGAAGGTGACTGGAGCGCCGTACTCCCGGCCGTCCTCGGTGTAGAGCTGGGCGACCACCGACGTCTGGCCGTTGACGTTGGCGGAGGTGGTGAACTTCACCGTCGTGCTGTGCCCGCCGGAGACCGCGATGCGCTGCTCCGCGTAGGCCTCGTCGCCGATCTCGAGCCGGGTCGGGTTGGTCGAGGTGAGCCGCAGCACCAAGTGCTCGACGCCCTGCACCAGGTTGTTCTGCACGGTGACCGGGATCGTGGCGCTGCGTCCGGAGAGCTTGGTCTCCGACTTCTGGATCAGCTTCACCTGGTCGGCGAGCGTGTCGAGGTAGTTCTGCACGCCCTGGCGGAAGGAGCTCGCCGTGGTGCTCCGGCCCCGCCACGACGTGGACATCTCACGGTTGACGGCCCGGCCGAACGGAGTCACCACCCGGGACTCGTCCGTGAGGATGACCTTGAAGTTGTCGAGCTTGTCCTGGGTCGCCGCGATCTCCTCGAAGGCGGTCCGGGGCAGTTCCTGCTTGCGCAGCGTGGCGCGGTACTTCGTCCGCGACGGCACCTTCGTGGTGGCCGCGGCGTCGGGCTTGGCCGCGGCCGCCGCCGTGAGCTGCTGGGACTGTGACCAGGTGCCGTCCTGCAGTGCGGTGACCGCCGCCGCCATCGTCTGGGCCTGGCTCGCGGTCGGCATGCGCTGCGGGGCGACGACGATGCTGCGCTCCTTGCCCGTCTGCAGGTTCAGCGCGAGGCTCTGCGCGAGGAACTCCTGCACGGCGAGCGTGGACGTGGAGGCCCTCGTCAGATCGCCCTCGAACACCGTCGACAGCTCCGCGTCCGCCACCACCGCCGTGGTGCCACCGCCGATGGGGCGGGCCGCGGACGGCGTGTACGACAGGCTGCCCGTCTCCTTGAGGCTGTCGCTGCGCGCGATCACCTTGTCCGCGCCCGCCGAGGTGGCGACCTTGACGATCGACGGGTCGACGGCGCCCTCCACCGGCCAGGCGAAGTCGGTGCTCGGGGTGACGTGCAGCACGGTCTCCACCGTGGTGGCGGCGACGTCGGTGGCTGCCTTGAGCTGGCTCAGCGAACCGGTGACCCCCGTGCCGGTGTGGGCCAGGGAGGCCAGGTCCGGGTCGGCGAAGGGGAGGGCGACGACCTCCTTGCCCTCGACCGCCTTCTGCAACTGTGCGAGCCACTGCTTGGCGAGGGCCTGGTGGGTGCCGGCGGTGGTGGTGGCGCCGTCGCCGCGGACGTCGTAGCGGCCGGCCATGGCGTCGACGGACGCGAGGAGGTCCGGGTCGATCACCCAGGTCACGTCGAGGTCCTTGCCCAGGCTCACCATCTGGTCGAGGCGGCCACCGGGCGAGATCTCCTCGGCGAGGTCGTCATTGAGGAAGATGGGCGTCTGCTGCTCGTTGGAGCCCGTCTCCGCCGTCATGTGGACGGTCGACATCAGCGGCCACAGCACGGTGGTCCTCGTGGCGGTCTTCGCCTTCTCGGGGTGCCACGGCAGGAAGGTCCGCTGGATGCCCAGCAGCTGCTCCCACGGCTTCGAGGCGGTCTCGCCCGAGAGGGAGACACCGAGGGGATAGACCCCGTCGTCCCCCAGGTCGAGCTCGCCGACCGGTACGGAGATGCTGAAGCGCTGGGGGACGCCCGGGGTGAGCTCGGCGAACGTGGCGACGTACTTGCCGCCGACCTCGGTCCCGGTGGCGCCCGAGAGGTCGTCGGCCTTCTCGGCCATGGTCTCGATCGCCGAGCGGGTGGTCAGCTCGGACCCCACGCGTAGGTCCACCTGGGCGTCGGTGACCGCCTGCTTGCCGTTGTTGGTCACCGTGCCGGACACCGTCAGCGTGTCCCCGTCGGTCGGGACGCCGGGGCTGAGCGAGTCGACGGCGACGGCCACCGTACCCGTGTCGGAGGTCTCTGCGGCGGAGGCCCGGCCTTCGGCGTGCGCCGAGGAGGCGGGCAGCTGCAGCAGACCGGCCAGCAGGGGCGCCCCCGCGAGCAGCGCTCCGGTGCGCCGCAGCCACCGGCGGGCAGGTGAGGGAGCCATCCCCGGGAAGTCTGCCGCCTCGGCCACGCGTTCGTCCGTCCCTCGTCGTCGTCAGTGGTCGTCGGAAAGTGCGTCCACGCATGGTAACGATGCGCGCCGAGGGTAAGTGCCGCGGACCGCTCCACAAGATCGGCGGAGGTGGACCGGGCACCCTCTATGTGCACGTATAAAGAGGAGCGGTCGACTACGTCACGATCGCAAGTCTTGGGCGGCTATCGGGTGAGGTGTCCCCGCTGTCATCGGGGCGCCCATGGCACGCCGAGGCACGTACCCTCTTCTGTTGTGCCGAACGCCAACGAAGACAACCTCAGTGCCCTGACCCAGGTGCAGCACCGCGCGGTGAGTGAGCTGCTGCGGGTCGCTCCCGTCGCCGACGACCTCGCCCGCCGTTTCCAGGAAGCCGGGTTCTCACTCGCCCTGGTCGGCGGCTCGGTCCGGGACGCGCTGCTCGGCCGGCTCGGCAACGACCTCGACTTCACGACGGACGCCCGCCCCGAGGACGTTCTGAAGATCGTCCGCCCGTGGGCGGACGCCGTGTGGGAGGTCGGGATCGCCTTCGGCACCGTCGGTGTGCAGAAGGACGCCCGCGTCGGTGACGCGGACCGTCGCTTCCAGATCGAGGTCACCACCTATCGGTCGGAGGCCTACGACCGGACGTCCCGCAAGCCCGAAGTGTCCTACGGCGACTCCATCGAGCAGGATCTCGTCCGACGCGACTTCACCGTGAACGCGATGGCCGTGGCGCTCCCGGAGAAGAAGTTCATCGACCCGCACGGCGGCCTGGAGGACCTCGCGGCCCGTGTGCTGCGTACGCCCGGCACGCCGGAGGAGTCCTTCTCCGACGATCCGCTGCGGATGATGCGGGCCGCCCGTTTCGCCGCCCAGCTCGACTTCGAGGTCGCCCCGGAGGTCGTGACGGCGATGACGGAGATGGCCGGCCGCCTGGACATCGTCTCCGCCGAGCGCATCCGGGACGAGCTGAACAAGCTGGTCCTCTCCGCGTATCCGCGCAAGGGACTGAGGCTGCTCGTGGAGACGGGGCTCGCCGAGCACGTCCTGCCGGAGCTGCCCGCGCTGCGGCTGGAGAGCGATGAGCACCACCGGCACAAGGACGTCTACGAGCACACGCTGATCGTTCTGGAGCAGGCGATGGCGCTGGAGGAGGAGGGTCCCGACCTCGCGCTGCGTCTGGCCGCGCTGCTGCACGACATCGGCAAGCCGCGCACCCGTCGCTTCGAGAAGGACGGCCGGGTCTCGTTCCACCACCACGAGGTGGTCGGCGCGAAGATGACCAAGAAGCGCATGACGGCCCTGAAGTACTCCAACGACCTGGTGAAGGACGTCTCCCGGCTGGTCGAACTCCACCTCCGCTTCCACGGGTACGGCACCGGCGAGTGGACCGACTCCGCCGTCCGCCGTTATGTGCGGGACGCGGGTCCGCTGCTCGAACGTCTCCACAAGCTGACCCGCTCGGACTGCACCACGCGGAACAAGCGCAAGGCGGCCGCGCTCTCACGTGCGTACGACGGGCTGGAGGAGCGCATCGCCCAGCTGAAGGATCAGGAGGAACTCGACGCGATCCGTCCGGACCTCGACGGGAACCAGATCATGGAGATCCTCGGCGTCGGTCCCGGCCCTGCCGTCGGCAAGGCCTACAAGTACCTGCTCGAACTGCGCCTGGAGAACGGTCCGCAGGAGTACGACGCGGCGGTGGCGGCACTCAAGGAGTGGTGGGCTGAGCAGAGCTGACACCGTGAAACGGGGTCATGTTTCACGTGAAACATGACCCCGCATCCGAGCCGCGGACGGTCGGCGCATACGCCGAGGGGCGATGTTTCACGTGAAACATCGCCCCTCGGCGTATGGGTGCGCTACGACTACGCGACTTCCTTGAGGCAGAGGACGACGTTGTGGCCGCTGCCCACCTGGTAGTAGGAGATCGTGGCCTCTTCGACGGTCTCGCACTTGGTGTCGTCGCTGGTGTCGTCGAACTTCTCGACGACCTCGAACTCGGCGTCGCCCGACGAGCAGTCGACCTCGTTGAGGTCCGGGCTGGTCTCCGTGCCGTCGTTGTGCATGCAGGACCCCACCGAGGTGGTCTCGGCGTCCGTCCGGTCGGCCCACCAGCCGATGCCGAACTTCACGCCCAGGCCGAGTATGACGACCACGATGACGCCCAGGACGCGCAGTACCTTCTTGCCGCCGCCCCGGCCTGCCGGCGCGGGCGGCGGGGGCACAGGGGCGCCCTGGTTCGGGAACGGCGCGTACGGCTGCTGCGGCGGGACTCCCGGCTGGCCGGGCTGCTGCCCCGCGGGTCCGGTGGGCGTCTGGGCGTACGGGTTCTGGCCCTGGGGCGGCGGAGTGGTCATCTGGGGGTCCCCCTAGAACATGCATGCGCGTGGCGCGTGGCGCGAAATAAGACTCCCGTAAAGTACAGGCCGCCACTGACAACCTTGTAGCCCAGGAGCCGGCTGTGGCATTTATGTGACACTTACCGGACTGGGAATCGGGACATACCTACGGCAACTCCCCCGTAGATGAGGGCGACCACGACGACCAGGGCCACCGATCGGCCGTCCGGCGGGAGCATCAGGGCGGCCAGTGCCGCCGCGCCGACGAAGGCGACGTTGAAGAGCACGTCGTAGACGGAGAAGATCCGGCCGCGGAACCCGTCATCGACCGACGACTGCACGATCGTGTCCGTGGCGATCTTCGCGCCCTGGGTGGCCAGCCCCAGCACGAACGTCGCGACCAGCAGCGGAACCGTGGCGAAGGGGAGGCCGAGAGCCGGCTCCAGGACCGCGGCGGCCCCCGCGCAGACGACGATCCAGCGGGCCGGCCCGAGCCGTCCCGCCGCTGAAGGCGTCACGACGGCCGCGGTGAAGAACCCGGCGCCGGAGACGCCCAGCGCCACTCCCAGCAGGGCGAGGCCGTCCTCGGTGTCGGACGTCAGGGCGTACCGGCACAGCATCAGCAGCATGACCAGCAGGGCGCCGTAGCAGAACCGCATCAGGGTCATCGCGCCCAGCGCCCGGGCGGCTGCCCTGCGGGGCGGCTCGGCGAGATGCCGTACGCCCGCCACCAGATCGCGCGAGGTCCCGGCGAGCGCCGTCGCGAGCCGGGGCTGGACGAGCGCGCGGTCGGGCCCCAGCAGCTCACGCCCGATGCGCAGCGCCGCCAGCGCCCCGCACAGGTACAGCGCGGCGGCCAGCAGGACGACGACGGCGTCAGAGTCCGCGCCCGACAGCCGTACGACGAAGGCGAGGCCGCCGCCCGCCGTCGCGGCCAGTGTCCCGGCCGTCGGGGAGAGGGAGTTGGCCAGCACGAGACGCTCGGCGTCGACCACACGCGGCAGGGCGGCGGACAGGCCTGCGAGGACGAAGCGGTTGACCGCCGTGACGCACAGCGCGGAGACGTAGAAGAGCCAGTCCGGGACCTGGCTGACCATCAGGACGGCGGTCATCGACGCCAGAACGGCGCGCAGGAGGTTTCCGTGCACGAAGACCTGGCGGCGGCGCCAGCGGTCCAGCAGGACGCCGGCGAAGGGTCCGACCAGCGAGTAGGGCAGCAGCAGCACCGCCATCGCGGAGGCGATCGCGGTGGCCGAGGTCTGTTTCTCCGGGGAGAAGACGACGTACGTGGCGAGCGCGACCTGGTAGACGCCGTCGGCGCACTGCGAGAGCAGCCGTACGGCGAGCAGGCGCCGGAAGGTGCCCCAGCGCAGCAGGACGCGCAGATCACGGACGACGGCCATGGGGCACAGCCTCACATACGGAGAGGGCCCCCGGGTCATGTGACCCGGAGACCCTCTTCAGCCCTGGCAGGAGCGACTCAGCGACGAGCTCTAGCGCTCGACCTCACCCGCGATGAACTTCTCGACGTTCTGGCGGGCCTCGTCGTCGAAGTACTGGACCGGCGGGGACTTCATGAAGTAGCTGGAGGCCGACAGGATCGGGCCGCCGATGCCGCGGTCCTTGGCGATCTTCGCGGCGCGCAGCGCGTCGATGATGACACCCGCGGAGTTCGGGGAGTCCCAGACCTCGAGCTTGTACTCCAGGTTCAGCGGGACGTCACCGAAGGCACGGCCCTCGAGACGGACGTACGCCCACTTGCGGTCGTCGAGCCAGGCGACGTAGTCGGACGGACCGATGTGGACGTTCTTCTCGCCGAGCTCCCGGTCGGGGATCTGCGAGGTGACGGCCTGCGTCTTGGAGATCTTCTTGGACTCCAGGCGCTCGCGCTCGAGCATGTTCTTGAAGTCCATGTTGCCGCCGACGTTCAGCTGCATCGTGCGGTCCAGGACGACACCGCGGTCCTCGAACAGCTTCGCCATGACGCGGTGCGTGATGGTGGCGCCGACCTGGGACTTGATGTCGTCACCGACGATCGGGACGCCCGCCTCGGTGAACTTGTCCGCCCACTCCTTGGTGCCGGCGATGAAGACCGGGAGGGCGTTGACGAAGGCGACCTTGGCGTCGATGGCGGCCTGGGCGTAGAACTTCGCCGCGTCCTCGGAGCCGACGGGCAGGTAGCAGACGAGGACGTCGACCTGCTTGTCCTTGAGGACCTGGACGACGTCGACCGGCTCCTCGGCGGACTCCTCGATGGTCTGGCGGTAGTACTTGCCGAGACCGTCGAGGGTGTGGCCGCGCTGGACCGTGACACCGGTGGTGGGCACGTCGCAGATCTTGATGGTGTTGTTCTCGGACGCGCCGATGGCGTCCGAGAGGTCCAGGCCGACCTTCTTCGCGTCCACGTCGAACGCGGCGACGAACTCGACGTCACGGACGTGGTAGTCGCCGAACTGGACGTGCATCAGGCCCGGGACCTTGGACGCCGGGTCGGCGTCCTTGTAGTACTCCACGCCCTGCACCAGCGATGCGGCGCAGTTTCCCACGCCGACGATGGCTACGCGAACCGAACCCATTCCGGTTGCTCCCTGTGTGTACGAGTGAGGCCCTGAGTGGGCGCTCACGTGGCGGTGTCGTCGGGCGTATCCGTCCCGGGGATCTTCCCGGGACGGGGCAGGCCGCCCGTCGCTCCAGATGTGGTGTCCTGCTGAGCGGTCTCCCCGGAGACGGAACCCCTCAGGTCCCGTCCGGCCCGCTCGCTCTCGATGAGCTCGTTCAGCCAGCGCACTTCGCGCTCCACGGACTCCATTCCGTGGCGCTGGAGCTCGAGCGTGTAGTCGTCGAGGCGCTCCCGGGTGCGCGCCAGGGAGGCGCGCATCTTCTCCAGACGCTCCTCCAGGCGGCTGCGGCGGCCCTCCAGCACGCGCATGCGCACATCGCGGGACGTCTGCCCGAAGAACGCGAAGCGAGCGGCGAAGGTCTCGTCCTCGTACGCGTCCGGGCCCGTCTGCGAGAGGAGCTCCTCGAAGTGCTCCTTACCTTCCGCCGTCAACCGGTAGACGATCTTGGCGCGGCGGCCCGTGAGGGGAGCCGTGAGGGCGTCCTCCGGGGTGTTCCCCGCCTCCTCGATCAACCAGCCGTTGGCGACCAGCGTCTTGAGGCAGGGGTAGAGCGTCCCGTAGCTGAACGCGCGGAACACACCCAGCGACGTATTGAGTCGTTTGCGCAGCTCATAGCCGTGCATCGGGGACTCACGGAGCAGACCGAGGACGGCGAACTCGAGGATGCCGGACCGCCGGCTCATACGTCGCCTCCTCTCTGCCGCCACCCGTGACGACGGGTGCCCGATGCCTTTATGTCGCGCTGATGTATCGACTCGATACATCACGACGATAGAACGGCCTTCCGGAAGCGACAAGAGGGGGGATGGTGAACGGGATCACATCAGTGATTCATCGGAGGAGAGTTGCCCCATTTGATGCGAACCTCGGCCCTAGGCGGGTTTTGACGGTGCGTAGTCTGTGCGCCATGCACACCACCGGGACTCACGTGACGCCGGGGGGCGTCGATGTCCCCGGTGCCGTACGGGTGAATGCGCGACCGACCGCATCCGTACTTCGGGGGGACAGGAATCCAGCCGCCGTTTCCAGGCGCGCGCGGGTGCGCCTGCCCGAGGAGTAATCGTTCGATGAGCGAGCACCGTCGCAAACCGCCGCAGCCGCAGGGAGGCGGACGTGCCGCGGCCCGACGCGGCCAGTCCGGCCCGTCCTCCGGCCGCCGTGCGGCACCGCGAGGCGCCACCGGGTCTCCGTCCGACTCGTACGAGTCGGATGCCTACGGCTCGGGAGGTGAGGAGCGGTCGTACGGTGGCCGCGCCGAGGCCCGGCGCGCGGCACAGAGAGGCACCGGCCGCCGAGGAGGGCCGCCCGGACCACCGGGCCGCGGCCGCGCCGCGCCCGGGAAGAAGCGCCTGATCGACTATCCGCGCGCCGGCAAGGACGGCTGGCAGCGCTGGATGCCGTCCTGGAAGCTCGTCGCCGGCCTGTTCATCGGCTTCGTCGGCAGCCTGGTGGCCGTGGCCGGCATCGGGTACGCCATGGTGGGCATTCCGAAGGTCGACGAGACGGCGACGGCGGAGAACAACGTCTACTACTGGAAGGACGGCAGCCAGATGGTTGCCACCGGTGGGGAGACGAACCGCCAGATCATCGATCTCTCGCAGATCCCCGAAGCGATGCGCTGGGCGGTGATCTCGCAGGAGAACAAGACCTTCTACGACGACAACGGCATCGACCCCAAGGGCATCGCGCGCGCCGTCCTCAACATGGCCCGGGGCGGTCAGACACAGGGTGGTTCGACGATCACCCAGCAGTACGTCAAGAACGCCATGCTGAACGACCAGTCCCAGACGATCTCCCGCAAGTTCAAGGAGATCTTCGTGTCGATCAAGGTGGGAGCCGAGGTCGACAAGGACGAGATCATGGCCGGCTACCTGAACTCGGCGTACTACGGGCGCAACGCCTACGGGATCCAGGCCGCCGCCCGTGCGTACTTCGACAAGGACGCCATCAAGCTGAACGAGGGCGAGTGCGCCTTCCTGGCCGCCGTGCTGAAGGGCGCCACCTACTACGACCCCGCCGGCGCGGTGTCCATCGACTCGTCCGCGACGCCGCAGGCCAACAGCAAGCGGGCGTTGATCCAGATGCAGGACACGCTCGACAAGATGGTCGAGTACAAGCACCTCAGCTCCTCGGTGCGGGCCAAGTACACCAAGCTCCCCGACGTGAAGAACCCGCGCTCGAACACCCAGCTGAGCGGCCAGATCGGCTACCTCGTCGACCTCGCCAACAGCTACGTGGTGACCCACAGCGACGAGACGGGGATCACCCAGGACAAGCTCCAGCAGGGTGGCTTCTCGATCTACACGACCTTCGACAAGAAGAAGGTCAACGAGCTCACCGCGGCCGTCACCAAGGTCTACAAGGCCAAGATCGACCCCGAGAAGCGGCCGGACACCGACACGCACGTCCAGTTCGGCGGGGCGTCCGTGAACCCGGAGACCGGCGCCATCGAGGCGATCTACGGCGGTGAGGACGCGACCAAGCACTTCACCAACAACGCCGACCAGACGGGTGCCCAGGTGGGTTCGACGTTCAAGCCGTTCGTCCTCGCGGCCGCGATGACGTGGGGCGTACGCGACCCCGAGCTGGGCTCGTCGCAGGCCCAGGACGAGCGCACCATCGTCTCCCCCAAGAGCCTGTTCAGCGGACAGAACAAGCTCAAGATCAAGAACTATGACGGGACGGTCTGGAAGAACGAGGACGGTGAGGAGTGGCTGCAGACCAATGACGGCCAGGTCTCCTACGGCACCGCGCCCGACTACAAGATCGACCTGCGGGAGGCGATGCGCGAGTCGGTGAACTCCGCCTTCGTGCAGCTGGGCATGGACGTCGGCCTGGACAAGGTGAAGGACGCCGCCGTCAGCGCCGGCGTGAAGGAGAGCAGCCTCGCGGGCACCACCTTCCCGTCGTTCTCGATCGGTATCTCCGACCCGAGCGCGATCCGGATGGCGGGCGCCTACGCCACCTTCGCGGCCAGCGGCAAGCAGCGCGACCCCTACTCGGTCCAGAAGGTCACGAGCAAGGACGGCGTGATCTACACCCACAAGACCGAGACGGAGCAGGCGTTCACCTCGAAGGTCGCCGACAACGTCACGGACGTCCTCAAGACCGTGGTGGAGGAGGGCACCGGCACCAACGCCCAGCTGACCGGGCGTGAGGTGGCCGGCAAGACCGGTACCACCGACGGCAACAAGTCGGCCTGGTTCGTCGGCTACACCCCGCAGCTGTCGACCGCGATCACCATGTTCCGGTACGACGACGACGAGACGAACAAGGACCGCGAGTTCCTGGAGATGTTCGGAACGGGTGGCGAGGAGAAGATCCACGGTGCCTCGTTCCCGGCGCAGATCTGGCACGACTACATGGAGGAGGCCATGGACGGCCTCCCCGTGAAGAAGTTCCCGACCCCCGAGTCCATCGGAGAGGTCCTCAACGAGGACCCGGAGCCGTCTCCCAGCCCGTCGGTCACCGAGACCGAGGAGGAAGAGGAGAGCCCGTCTCCGTCGCCGACCCCCTCCGAGACAGAGCCCGAGCCGTCGCCGAGTCCGAGCGAGACGTGCACCACCTTCTTCGGCTGCGACGACTCCACAGGAGGCACGAGCAGCGAGGGTCAGGACGGTGGGACGGGTGAGACGAGTGCGTCACCGTCCGAATCGGAGAGTGAGGACAGCAGCAGAGGCAATCAGAACGGGCAAATCTTCGGAGGACCCGAGAGTTAGCCGCCCTGTCGTCCGAGTCGGGCGTTTCACGTGAAACATGCGCATGTTTCACGTGAAACGAGGGCCGTCCCACCGCACCAGGTGGGGCGGCCCTCGGCTTTTTCCTAGGTCCGTACGGCAGGATGTGGCGCATGCCCAGTGCAGAATCGACGCCAGCGCGCGTGCACGAGCCGGACCCGGTACGGCCGACCAGGGACGACGAGATCGCTGCGGCCGGCAGCGAGCTGATCGGCGGCCCTCTGGGGCGGCGAGCCCTGACCGGGACGTCATGGCTGACCCCCGTGCGGGTCGTCGCGCTCGTGGCGATCGGGATGTTCGCCCTAGGAATGGTCCAGAAGGCGCCCTGCTACAACGGTGCGTGGTTCTTCGGTGCCAGCTCCCAGTACACCCACGCCTGCTACTCGGACATCCCGCACCTCTACCAGGGACGCGGGTTCGCCGATGGGCTGGTGCCGTACTTCGACAAGCTCACCGGCGACATGGAGTACCTCGAATACCCCGTGCTGACCGGAGTGTTCATGGAGGTGGCCGGCTGGCTGACCCCGGGCAGCGGCAGCATCCAGGACCAGGAACAGTGGTACTGGATGGTCAACGCCGGGATGCTGATGGCGTGCGCGGCCGTCATCGCCGTCTGTGTGGCCCGTACGCACGGCCGACGGCCCTGGGACGGCCTGCTGGTCGCCCTGGCGCCCGCCTTCGCGCTGACCGCCACCATCAACTGGGACCTGCTGGCCGTCGCTCTGACGGCCGCGGCGATGCTGATGTGGTCGCGGGGCCGGGCACTGGCATTCGGCGTCCTGCTGGGGCTCGCCACGGCCGCCAAGCTCTATCCCGTCTTCCTCCTCGGCCCCCTGTTCGTGCTGTGCTGGCGGGCGGGGAAGTGGCGGCAGTTCGGCAGCGCCCTGGGGGGCGCGATCGTCGCCTGGCTGGTGGTGAACCTGCCGGTCATGCTCTTCGCCTTCGAGGGATGGTCGAAGTTCTACACGTTCAGCCAGGAGCGGGGGGTGGACTTCGGCTCGTTCTGGCTGATCCTCGCCCAGAACTCCAGCGACCCGCTCACCACGGACAGCGTCAACACCCTGGCGACGCTCCTGGTCCTGGTGTGCGCCCTGGGCATCGCCGGACTCGCGCTCACCGCTCCGCGTCGCCCCCGCTTCGCCCAGCTCGTGTTCCTGATGGTGGCCGCGTTCATCCTCACCAACAAGGTCTACTCGCCGCAGTACGTCCTGTGGCTGGTGCCGCTGGCGGCACTGGCCCGGCCGAAGTGGCGGGACTTCCTCATCTGGCAGGCCTGCGAGGTGGCGTACTTCCTGGGGATCTGGATGTACCTCGCGTACACGACCAGCGGAGAGGCGCACAAGGGCCTGCCCACCGACGGCTACCACTGGGCCATCGGCGTCCACCTGCTGGGGACGCTGTACCTGTGCGTCGTGGTCGTGCGGGACATCCTGATGCCCGAGCGGGACGTGGTGCGGCAGGCCGGGGACGACGATCCCTCGGGCGGTGTGCTGGACGGCGCGGACGACGTCTTCGCCCTCGGCGCGGCGGCCCGGGCGCACCGGCACGCGGCGTACTCCGACGGGCCG
Source organism: Streptomyces sp. NPDC003247 (assembly GCF_042888135.1). Taxonomy (NCBI): domain Bacteria; kingdom Bacillati; phylum Actinomycetota; class Actinomycetes; order Kitasatosporales; family Streptomycetaceae; genus Streptomyces; species Streptomyces sp. NPDC003247. The sequence goes on along the minus strand of NZ_JBIAPF010000007.1, from coordinate 210,136 downwards.
CAGGTGGAGTGGGGCAAGGGGAGCACGGCCGACGGTTCGCCCTGAGCGAACAGGGTGCCCCCGGCCCATGAGGAAGGCCGTACCCGGGAGCCCCGGGTACGGCCTTTCGCGTTGTTCAGGGGCTCAGCGGTCCATGATCCGGTCGAACTGCGTGGTGGTGTGCCGCAGATGGGCCACCAACTCGTCGCCGACCGTCGGCTCCGGGGCGTCCGCCGGGACGAAGAGGATGGACACCTGCATGTGCGGCGGCTCGGCGAACCAGCGCTGCTTGCCGCCCCAGACGAACGGCGAGAGGTTCCGGTTCACCGTCGCGAGGCCGGCTCGGGCGACGCCCTTGGCCCGCGGCATGACCCCGTGCAGGGCCTTCGGAGCCTCCAGACCCACCCCGTGCGACGTACCGCCCGCCACGACCACCAGGAAGCCGTCCGAGGCCGCCTTCTGCTGGCGGTAGCCGAAGCGGTCGCCCTTGGCGACGCGCGTGACGTCCAGGACGGCCCCGCGGTACTCGGTGGCCTCGTGGTCCCCCAGCCACAGCCGCGTGCCGATCCGGGCCCGGAAGCGCGTCTGGGGGAACTGCTGCTGCAGCCGGGCGAGTTCCTCGGCCTTGAGGTGGCTGACGAACATGGTGTGCAACGGGAGGCGGGCCGCACGCAGCCGGTCCATCCAGCCGATGACCTCCTCGACGGCGTCGGAGCCGTCGGTGCGGTCCAGGGGCAGGTGGATGGCGAAGCCCTCCAGCCGGACGTTCTCGATGGCGGAGTGCAGCTGGGGCAGGTCCTGCTCGCTGATGCCGTGCCGCTTCATCGAGGACATCACCTCGATCACCACGCGGGCGCCCACGAGCCCGTAGACGCCGTCGATCGACGACACCGAGCGCACGACCCGGTCGGGCAGCGGCACGGGCTCCTCGCCGCGTCGGTACGGCGTCAGCACCAGCAGGTCACCGCCGAAGAAGTCCTTGATGCGCGCGGCCTCGTACGTCGTGCCGACGGCGAGGATGTCCGAGCCCAGCCGGGTGGCCTCCTCCGCCAGCCGCTCGTGCCCGAAGCCGTAGCCGTTGCCCTTGCAGACCGGGACGAGCCCCGGGAACTGCTCCTGCACGTGCTTGTGGTGCGCCCGCCAGCGCGCGGTGTCGACGTAGAGGGTGAGCGCCATGGCCGGACCTGGAACCTTTCTCGTGGCTGCGGTGTGTCAGAGGTGGGGAAGCTGTGGGGCCCGACGGACACCGTGGAAGTGATCGGAGCCGTGGGAGCCGTCTGCGGGGAGAACGGGAGCTCAGCGGCGCGACATGTAGATGTCGAGCGCCTTGTGGAGCAGCTTGTTCAGCGGGAAGTCCCACTCGCCGAGGTACTCGGCGGCCTGCCCGCCCGTGCCGACCTTGAACTGGATCAGGCCGAACAGGTGGTCCGACTCGTCCAGCGAGTCGGAGATGCCGCGCAGGTCGTAGACGGTCGCGCCGAGCGCGTAGGCATCGCGCAGCATCCGCCACTGCATGGCGTTCGAGGGCCGGAACTCGCGGCCGATGTTGTCGGAGGCGCCGTAGGAGTACCACACGTGCCCGCCGACGATCAGCATCGTGGCCGCCGACAGGTTCACGCCGTTGTGGCGCGCGAAGTACAGCCGCATGCGGTTGGGGTCCTCGGTGTTGAGGGCCGTCCACATGCGCTGGAAGTACGACAGCGGGCGGGGCCGGAAGTGGTCGCGCACGGCTGTGATCTCGTACAGCCGCTGCCATTCCTCGAGGTCGTGGTAACCGCCCTGGACGACCTCGACGCCGGCCTTCTCCGCCTTCTTGATGTTGCGGCGCCACAGCTGGTTGAAGTTCTTGTGGACCTCTTCAAGGGAACGGTTCGCCAGCGGCACCTGGTAGACGTAGCGGGGCTGGACGTCGCCGAAGCCGGCGCCGCCGTCCTCGCCCTGCTGCCAGCCCATCCGGCGCAGCTTGTCGGCCACCTCGAAGGCGCGCGGCTCGATGAAGTCGGCCTCGATGTCACGCAGCCGCTTCACGTCCGGGTTCTGGATGCCCGCCTTGATGGACGTGGCCTCCCAGCGCCGGATGATCACTGGCGGGCCCATCTTCACGGAGAAGGCGCCCTGCTGCTTGAGGTGCGCGAGCATGGGTTCCAGCCACTCGGTCAGATTGGGCGCGTACCAGTTGATGACCGGACCCTCGGGCAGATAGGCGAGGTAGCGCTTGATCTTCGGCAGCTGGCGGTAGAGCACCAGACCGGCACCGACGAGCTCTCCGGTCCTGTCGTCGAACCAGCCGAGGCTCTCGGAGCGCCACTCGGCCTTGACGTCGGCCCAGGCCGGAACCTGCATGTGGCTCGCCGACGGCAGGCTCTGGATGTACGCCAGATGCTGCTCGCGGCTGATCGTCCTCAGGGTCAGGCTCATTCGGGGCGCTCCTCGGGCTGGTGTGTCCCCATGGGTACAGGGGCTCCGGCTCTCGCGCCGAAGCCTACTGCGCCGTACGAGCGGCGGGTCCGGGCGTACGGCAGCTTCGCCCCGGCCTCATGGGCGGTCGCGGCGGTCCGCACGGCGCGCAGGGGTCCTGCGCGCCGTGATCAAGGACGGTTGTACGCCGGTGCGGCCGGCGCCGGTCAGGTCACCACAGTCCGCCGAAGAGGCCGCCGTGCGCCATGCCGAGGAAGAAGCCGATGCCGGAGGCACCGAGGCCCAGGATCAGACCGAAGCGCTCACGGGTGGTCTCGGAGATCCACTGTCCGTAGGCGCCGGTGAAGAGCCCCACCAGACCGGTCCACGAGCTGATCAGATGGAGGTGGTCGAACATCGCCGTCACGAAGGAGGCCACTCCGAGCACCAGGGTCACCGCCATCAGGGCGTCCTGGACGGGGTGGGGCCGGTCGTCGGTGGCGAAGAGGGATCCGGCGGTGTTGGGTCGCAATGCCTGTGCCATGGGGCACCTCCTGCGGAAAAACGGCGCATCGTAGCGCCATACACACCCGATGTGTACAGATTGGCGGTCACCCCGGCCGGATTTCAACCGGAAGCCGCTGTGCAGGTAGTCTGTAGCGTCTGCACCGGTGTCTGCCCAGGCACAGCCAGGGACTCCGCCCAGCTTGCAGCGGGGACGTCGCAAGCCGACCCCGATTGTCAGTGGCGACCGATACCGTTGCGTACGCATCACAACCCTCCTGCCACGGAACGACCGTGGCCGCTGAGTCCAAAGGAGGTGGGTTCTACATGCGTCACTACGAGGTGATGGTCATCCTCGACCCCGATCTCGAGGAGCGCGCTGTCTCCCCGCTGATCGAGAACTTCCTCTCCGTCGTCCGTGAGGGCAACGGAAAGGTGGAGAAGGTCGACACCTGGGGCCGTCGTCGTCTCGCGTACGAGATCAAGAAGAAGCCCGAGGGCATCTACTCGGTCATCGACCTGCAGGCCGAGCCTGCGGTCGTCAAGGAGCTCGACCGCCAGCTGAACCTGAACGAGTCGGTCCTCCGGACCAAGGTCCTCCGTCCCGAGACCCACTGAGCTCTTCCGCTCAGCTGATCTCGGGATTCGAGTAGCAGCACAAGCAGCCAGCAGCAGCAAACCCGCCGAGAGGTTCCCCATGGCAGGCGAGACCGTCATCACGGTCATCGGCAATCTTGTCGACGACCCCGAGCTGCGCTTCACCCCCTCCGGTGCGGCGGTCGCGAAGTTCCGTGTCGCGTCCACTCCCCGCACCTTCGACCGCCAGACGAACGAGTGGAAGGACGGCGAGAGCCTTTTCCTCACCTGCTCGGTCTGGCGTCAGGCGGCGGAGAACGTCGCCGAGTCGCTCCAGCGAGGCATGCGCGTAGTCGTGCAGGGCCGGCTGAAGCAGCGGTCCTACGAGGACCGCGAGGGCGTCAAGCGCACGGTCTTCGAGCTGGACGTCGAGGAAGTCGGCCCCAGCCTGCGCAACGCCACGGCCAAGGTCACCAAGACCAGTGGCCGCGGTGGCCAGGGCGGTTACGGCGGCGGCGGTGGCGGCGGCCAGCAGGGCGGCGGCTGGGGCGGCGGCCCCGGTGGCGGCCAGCAGGGCGGCGGCGCTCCCGCCGACGACCCGTGGGCGACCGGCGCTCCCGCCGGTGGCGGCCAGGGCGGCTGGGGTGGAAACTCCGGCGGCAGCGGTGGCGGCTACTCGGACGAACCCCCCTTCTGAGCCCACGGGCCCGCGGTCAGCGGACCGGCCGGGCCCAGGTCGAAGGCGGGTCGTATCCCAACTTCTTGATCACACAGGAGAAACACCATGGCGAAGCCGCCTGTGCGCAAGCCGAAGAAGAAGGTCTGCGCTTTCTGCAAGGACAAGGTCACGTACGTGGACTACAAGGACACGAACATGCTGCGGAAGTTCATTTCCGACCGCGGCAAGATCCGTGCCCGTCGCGTGACCGGCAACTGCACGCAGCACCAGCGTGACGTCGCCACGGCCGTCAAGAACAGCCGTGAGATGGCGCTGCTGCCCTACACCTCCACCGCGCGCTAAGGGAAGGGTGACCGACACATGAAGATCATCCTCACCCACGAGGTCTCCGGCCTCGGTGCCGCGGGCGACGTCGTCGACGTCAAGGACGGTTACGCTCGCAACTACCTGATCCCGCGGAACTTCGCGATCCGCTGGACCAAGGGTGGCGAGAAGGACGTCGAGCAGATCCGTCGCGCTCGCAAGATCCACGAGATCCAGACCATCGAGCAGGCCAACCAGGTCAAGGCCCAGCTCGAGGGCGTGAAGGTCCGTCTGGCCGTCCGCTCCGGCGACGCCGGTCGTCTCTTCGGTTCCGTCACCCCGGCCGACGTCGCCTCGGCGATCAAGGCCGCCGGTGGTCCCGACGTCGACAAGCGCCGCATCGAGCTCGGTGCGCCGATCAAGACCCTGGGCGCCCACGAGACGTCCGTGCGTCTGCACCCCGAGGTTGCCGCCAAGGTCAACATCGAGGTCGTCGCGGCCTGATCGCCGTACTCGGCTTGGACAGCCTCGGCTGAACAGCTGGGAAGGGGCCGCATCCGCAAGGGTGCGGCCCCTTCGGTGTGCGCGGGGTCCAATTGCGGGTGCGGCGGCGCCCTGCCTCAGGCGTGGTGCCTTCCGCCTCGGCTGCGGTGCGGTTCCTGGTGGTCTGCCGGCCGGCCCGGGACGTCCGGGTGTCCGACCTGCCGTCCGGCGGCCGCACTGGGTATTCGCATCGGGTGTTTCACGTGAAACACCCGACTATGGGGGATCGTCCGGCGACTTCAGGGGGATGGTTCAGCGAGTCGCGCCGACGACCACCCAGCGCCCGGAGCGGGCGCGCAGCCAGAGCGTCAGCATCCGGACCGCCATCATCAACGTCATCGCTGCCCACAAGGCGGTGAGGCCACCGCCGAGAACCGGTATCAGAAGGGCCACCGGGGCGAAGACGGCCAGGGTGAGGACCATCGCCCAGGCGAGATAGGGGCCGTCGCCCGCGCCCATCAGCACACCGTCCAGGACGAAGACGATGCCGCAGATCGGCTGGGACAGCGCCACCACCAGGAGGGCGGGGAACGCTGCGTCCTTGACGATCTGATCGCCTGTGAACAGGGGCAGGAACAGCGGCCTGCTGACGATCACCAGCAGGCCGAGCACGACACCCACGGCGATGCCCCACTGCACCATGCGGCGGCAGGCGGCCCGGGCGCCCTGGGCGTCGCCCGCGCCGAGGCAGCGTCCGATGATGGCCTGCCCGGCGATGGCGATGGCGTCGAGGGCGAAGGCGAGCAGGCTCCACAGGGAGATGATGATCTGGTGCGCCGCGATGTCGGCGTCTCCCAGACGAGCGGCGACTGCGGTGGCGATCATCAGGACGGCCCGCAGGGACAGGGTGCGTACGAGCAGCGGGACGCCGGCCTGGGCAGAGGCCCGTATGCCGGCGGCGTCGGGTCGTAGCGAGGCGCCGTGGCGCCGGGCACCGCGGATGACGACCGTGAGGTAGGCCGCTGCCATGCCGCACTGGGCGATGACGGTTCCCCAGGCGGAGCCGGCGATGCCCAGGCCGGCGCCGTACACCAGGCCCACGTTCAGGGCGGCGTTCGCGACGAAGCCCGCTATGGCGACGTAGAGGGGTGTCCTTGTGTCCTGGAGGCCGCGCAGGACGCCGGTCGCGGCGAGGACGACGAGCATGGCCGGTATGCCCAGGGCCGAGATGCGCAGATAGATGGTGGCGTAGGGGGCGGCCGTGTCGGAGGCGCCGAAGAGCTCCACGAGTGCCGGTGCCGTGGGGAGCACGGCCGCGATCACGGCGGCACCGAGCAGCAGAGCCAGCCAGATGCCGTCCATGCCCTGGCGAATGGCGGCAGGGAGGTCGTCGGCGCCGACGCGGCGGGCGACGCCGGCGGTGGTGGCGTAGGCGAGGAAGACGAAGATGCTGACGGCCGTGGTCAGCAGCGCGGAGGCGACTCCCAGACCGGCGAGCTGCGCGGTGCCGAGGTGGCCCACGATGGCGCTGTCGGCCATGACGAAGAGGGGCTCCGCGACGAGTGCGCCGAAGGCGGGTACGGCCAGTGCGACGATTTCTCGATCGTGCCGACGCCGGGTGGTCCGGGGCGTCGCGGGAGCCGATGTCATGGGCACCAATCTAATCGTCCACAGGTAAGAGACGCAAACCCCTGGTGTCCCTTACGGGCCGTCTCGGCGCGTGTCCTTTCGGGCACCGTTCGAAGCGATCTTGCGCCGACTGGGCAAGTTTTTCTTCCGCACAGCCGGTGGACGGTAAAAGTGCAGGTCAGGAAAGTCGGGTGGGGCTGGTAGAGGGCTTGTTCACAGCGCTGTCCACCGGGTCGTGCACAGGTTTGGCGAAGTTCTCCACAGCATCTGGGTCGTTATCCACAGGGGCTGTGGATAACCAGATTGGCTGACGGTGCCCGCGGGCCTACGGTTGTCCGGCGCCCGCTCCGCTCGTCGGCTGTGAAAACTCGCAAATCCGACCCGCAGAACCCTTCGCAGTAACCGGAGTTGGGTCACTCAGTTGTCAGTGCCGTGCCGTAGGAATGAGAGGCACGGCGAGGTCCGCACCGCGGACGGGAGGAGGTGGCTCGGTGAGCATTTCCGAGCCCTTGGACGATCCGTGGGCCGACAGTGGTCCCAGTGATCGTCTGCCCCCTGCCAGACGGCGCGGTGACGGCGGCCGCGGCCGGGACGAGCAGCACGACCGCGGTCGGGACAGCGGCGCATGGGACGGTGGCGCGGCCTTCGAGCGGGTGCCCCCGCAGGACCTCGACGCCGAGCAGTCCGTTCTGGGCGGCATGCTCCTGTCCAAGGAGGCCATCGCCGACGTCGTCGAGATCCTCAAGGGCCACGACTTCTACAAGCCGGCCCATGAAACGATCTTCCAGGCGATCCTCGACGTCTACGCGAAGGGCGAGCCGGCCGACCCCATCACCATCGCGGCCGAGCTCACCAAACGCGGCGAGATCAACAAGGTCGGCGGCGCATCGTATCTGCACACCCTCGTCCAGACGGTGCCGACGGCGGCGAACGCCGAGTACTACGCGGAGATCGTGCACGAGCGCGCGGTCCTGCGCCGCCTGGTCGAGGCCGGGACCCGCATCACCCAGATGGGATACGCGGGCGACGACGACGTCGACGAGATCGTCAACCGGGCGCAGGCGGAGATCTACGCCGTCACCGAACAGCGCACCAGCGAGGACTACCTTCCGCTCGGCGACATCATGGAGGGCGCCCTCGACGAGATCGAGGCGATCGGCTCACGCAGCGGTGAGATGACCGGTGTTCCCACGGGTTTCACGGACCTCGACTCCCTCACCAACGGCCTGCACCCCGGTCAGATGATCGTCATCGCCGCCCGTCCCGCCATGGGTAAGTCCACGCTCGCCCTGGACTTCGCCCGGGCCGCGTCGATCAAGCACAACCTGCCGAGCGTCATCTTCTCCCTCGAAATGGGCCGCAACGAGATCGCGATGCGTCTGCTGTCCGCCGAGGCCCGCGTCGCCCTGCACCACATGCGCTCCGGCACCATGACGGACGAGGACTGGACCCGGCTGGCCCGCCGGATGCCCGAGGTGTCGTCCGCGCCGCTCTACATCGACGACTCCCCCAACCTGTCGATGATGGAGATCCGGGCGAAGTGCCGTCGGCTCAAGCAGCGCAACGACATCAAGCTCGTGATCATCGACTATCTGCAGCTGATGCAGGCCGGCGGTGCCAAGCGCTCCGAGAGCCGTCAGCAGGAGGTCTCGGACATGTCCCGGAACCTCAAGCTCCTGGCCAAGGAGCTGGAAGTGCCCGTGATCGCACTCTCGCAGCTCAACCGAGGCCCCGAGCAGCGCACCGACAAGAAGCCGATGGTGTCCGACCTGCGTGAGTCCGGCTCCATCGAGCAGGACGCCGACATGGTGATCCTGCTGCACCGCGAGGACGCCTACGAGAAGGAGTCGCCGCGCGCGGGCGAGGCGGACATCATCGTGGGCAAGCACCGTAACGGTCCGACGGCCACGATCACCGTGGCGTTCCAGGGCCACTACTCGCGCTTCGTGGACATGGCGCAGACCTGATCGAGCCGTGTAGGGTCTCAGATTTCGTGGCCAAATCTCACGAGCGATGGCCAACCGATGGCATATCTGACACGAATCTGAGACTGGCAGGTCAAGTCGCTCACTCGTATGGGTGATTGGGCTTTGATGCTGGTGCCCCCGGTGGAAGCTCGCTGACACCGTGGGCCCACGGGGTATCGCTCGTGGGCTTGGGGGTGTGCGGTGGGGGAGATCGCCGCGACGGTGAGCGTTCGGCGGCAACGCGGTGCTGTTGTCGAAGATCGGGATTGGGGTACGGCACCTGTTGATCTTCTGCGGTCGGCTTGTCCGTGGCGGACGTTCCGTTGGTACAAGGGCCAGAAGCACTACTCGGGGACCTATTGGTCGGCGACGATGCGCGATCACGTGATCTACGAATCCCGCCTGGAACTGTCCCGCTTGCTCTTCGCCGACTTCGATCCGTCCGTACGTGGCATCGTGGCTCAGCCCTTTCTGCTGAAGGCGGTGCTGGAAGGGAAAGTGCGCCGTCACATCCCGGACTATCTCCTGCTCACTGGGCAGGTTCCGGTGGTTGTCGACGTCAAGCCGTTGAGCCGATTGTCCAAGCCAGAGGTGGAGTTCACCTTCGACTGGACCCGGCAGGCGGTGGAGTCGCGGGGATGGAAGTACGAGATCTGGAGCGAGCCTCCGGCCGTGGAACTGGAGAACATCCGGTTCTTGGCGGGTTACCGCAGGGACTGGCTGTTCAGCCCTGAAGTCTTGGAGGAGCTCCAGGACGTGGACCTCGACGGGGTCGTCTTGGGGCAGGTGCCGGGCTGCCTGCCAGGCAGTCCGGAGCTCCAAGTCCGATCCGCTGTCCATCATCTGCTCTGGACGCAGACCTTCGTCACGGATCTCGACCGACCGCTCGGCCCTTCGCACGTGTTGAGGAGGGTGGCATGAGCAAGGCGGGAGTCCGAGTCGGAGTCGGTACGTCCTTCCGCTACGACGGTGAGACCGTCGAAGTGGTGGAGATGGCCGCAACCACTGCGGGCAACGAAGTGGTCTTGAAGGACGGGCGAGGGCGTCTCCTTCGGCTGTCGCTCAAGGAGTTGCTGTTCTCCGACCGGGCTGCCATCAATCCTGATGGTCCGGGACCATCGGCAGACGACGAGGGCGAGATCGCCTCCGTGGTGCTGGGTCAGCTTGGTGAGGCGGAGAGACGGGAGATTCTGGAACGGGTTGAGCATGTCCGTGAACTTCTGACGGGGTATCGCTCCGGGAGTCCGGAACTTGCGCGTGAAGGCGAACCCCGTGATGAGTACGCACCGTCGACATCGCTGGAAGCCAGGTACACGGCGAAGGCTGCGGAGCTGGGGGTCTCCTCGCGTTCGGTGAGGAGATGGGTCACCGCGTTTCGGGAACAGGGCGAAGTGGGGCTCGCGCCGAGCCAGGGATCGACCCGGAAGTCGCAGGTCGCGGTCGACGAACGGTGGGTGGAGACCGCGGTGGAGGTGATGGTCGAGCACGCTGACCAGTCGCGGCCATCGAGGACGGTGGTGATCGAGCGGACCCGGGCTCGGGTGATCGCGCGGTTCGGCGAGGGAGTGGTGCCGCAGCCGAGTCGGGCGACGGCGTTTCGGCTGTTGGAGGAGTTGGAGCGACGCCATCCGTTGTTCCGGCTGAGTACGAAGCGGAACCGGGATATCGCTGGTCGGCCGGAGGGTCCGTACGGGAAGCTGCGGCCGACGCGGCCGGGCGAGTATCTGCTGATGGACTCCACCCGCTTGGACGTCTTCGCGTTCGACCCGCTGACCCTGAAGTGGGTGCAGGCCGAGTTGAGTGTCGGGATGGACTGGTACTCCCGCTGCATCACGGGGATCCGGCTCACGCCGGTCTCGACGAAGGCGGTGGATGTCAGCGCGGTGCTGTTCCAGTCGTTTCGGCCGCGGCCGGCGGGGCAGGACTGGCCGCGGCACGCGGTCTGGCCCGAGCACGGCATCCCCCGCACCGTCCTGGTCGATGTCGAGAGCGCCACCGGGCCGGGGCTGGCCTCGCCGCCTCTGGTCCCCGAGACGCTGGTAGTCGACCACGGCAAGGTCTATGTCTCGGAGCATCTGACCAGCGTCTGCCGACGGATGGGCATCTCCATCCAGCCGGCCCGGCTGCGGACGGGCCGTGACAAGGGGCCGGTCGAGCGTTATTTCCGGACCCTGCGGGAGGGACTGCTGCAGGTGCTGCCCGGCTACAAGGGACCCGACATCCACTCGCGGGGCGAGCGCCCGGAGGACGACGCGTTCTTCTTCCTTGACGAGCTTGAGGCGATCATCCGGGAATGGACCGCGGCGGTCTATCACTGCAGGCCACACTCCAGCCTGGTCGATCCCGGCCTGCCGGGTCTGAGGATGTCCCCGGCGACGATGTTCGAGCACGGCATGGCCCGCGCCGGCTACATCGAGGTTCCCCGGGATCGCGATCTCGCGTTCGAGTTCCTGCAGACGAAGTGGCGCACGGTCCAGCACTACGGGGTCGAGATCGGCCGCCGCCGCTACAGCGGCCCCGGCCTGCCCGAGCCGGGAGTCCGCAGCCCCTACGACAGCCCGGTCAAGAACGGCTGGCCCTTCCAGGTGGACCCCGACGACATTACCCGGATCTACTTCCGAGATCCGGCTACCCGGGCCTGGCGCACGCTGGTCTGGGAGCACGCGCCGTCGGCCGAGATGCCGCTGAGCGAGGACGCGTTGACGTTCGCCCGCCAACTGGCTGCCTCGAAGTATCGCTTTCCCGACGACCGGCTTGCCGTCGCTGACTTGTTGGAGCGGTGGAATCTCGGCCTGGGCACCACGATCGCCGAGCGGCGCATGGCCCTGCGGCTCTCGCGCGAGCAGGCCGCCATCGAACTTCCGGAGAGTGAGGCGGAGACGGTCGTCTCGCTTCCGTCCGTACGCAAGGCCCTGGGGCAGGACGAGCAGACCGCGGAACTGCGGGAGCCCGACGTGGTGACGGAGATGGGGGATGACGACGAGGTCGATCTGGAGGACCTCGCCGGGGAGAGCGACTTCTACGCCGATGCCCTGGAGGACGTGTGAACGCCGGCAGCGTTCCGCAGCCGGGCAGTCTTGCCTTGTCGCGGAAGGAGGACTTCAAGGCGTTCGCCGAGAGCCCTCGCCGCAGCCGGCCCGATCTGCTGACTCGAAAACAGCTGAAGTCCCTGCCCACACAGGCGCGGGCGGACTACGACCGTCAGCGGCGGCAGTGGCACGCGAATATCGGCCCGGTCAAGACGCCGCAACTGACAGAGCTCCATGAAGACCTGTGGGACATCGTCGATAGCAACGAGCAGGACGGCGACAAGGCCAAGGGGGCAGTGGCCGTCGACGCGTTCCCGGGTCTGGGCAAGACGACCTCGGTGCTGGCGTTCGCCCGCGACTTCCACCAGCGGGAGATCGAGGAGTCGGGCTCGTTCACGAGCCAGGGGCACGAGCGGATCCCGGTCTGCCGGGTCGGGCTGACCGGGAATACCGGAATGAAGGATCTCAACCGGGCCATGCTGGAGTTCTTCGGCCACCCCGGACAGATGCGGGGGACCACCGCCCAGTTCGGACGGCGTGTGCTGGACTGCGTGCTGTCCTGTGATGTCCGCCTGGTGGTTCTGGACGATCTGCACTTTTTGAAATGGGGACAGAAGAGCGGCATCGAGGTGAGCAACCACCTGAAGTGGATCGCCAACGAGTTCCCGGTGACGTTGCTGATGGTGGGGGTCGAGCTCGCGAAGAAGGGCCTGTTCGGTGAAGGATCGAACGGGCGCGACACCGCTCTGGCCCAGACCGGCCGCCGCACCACCCGCCTCGGGCTGCGGCCGTTCACCATCGATACGGAGGCCGGCCGTCGGGAATGGCGGCAGATGCTGCTGGCCCTCGAACAGCGCGTTGTTCTCACCGACAAGCACCCTGGCATGCTCGCGGACGATCTGTCGGACTACCTCTTCGCCCGCAGCACCGGACACATCGGCTCGCTGATGACGCTGATCAACCGCAGCTGCCAGCGGGCGGTCCGCACCGGCGCCGAACGTCTCGACCAGGAGCTCATGGACCGGGTGAAGAACGACGAGGCGTCCGAGGCTGCCCGCCTCGAACTTCAGGCCGCGCTGGAGAAGAAACGGCTGACCAGCCGCCCGCGGCCCCGGATGCGACGACCCGCATGAGAACGCCGGTCCGCACCCTGCCGATCCGGCTGCCTCCACTGCCTGGCGAGGCCCTGGACTCATGGCTGGAGGCGATGGCCAGACGGATGGACACCGCACTCGGTGATGTCCTGCTGCACCTCGGCTTCCCGGTCCGTCACCGGGCCGGAAACCAGTTCCGGGGCATCCCGGCAGATTGGACGATCGTCCTCGACGAGCAGCAGGCCAACGCCGTCGCGCACGCCACCGGGATGTCCCCGGAGACGGTCGCTGCCCTGACCCTGGCGCACTACGACGGACGGGCCCTCCACATGAGTGCCGGAGGCCGGGCCGTGTCACGCCACGTCCTTTGGGGCCGCGGAGGGGGATCGCGTTTCTGCCCGGAGTGCCTTCTTGCCACTGGTGGGCGATGGCAATTGTCCTGGAGGCTCGGTTTCTCCTTCGCCTGCACCCAGCACCGCATGTTGCTGGCGGACTGCTGCCCGCACTGCGGGAGGGTGCCGCGGCAGCGGCCCCGTTCCGGCCGGTCCGTCCCCCGGCCTGAACTCTGCGGCAATCCGCCGACCCGCCCAACCCGCCCGATTTCGGCTGGCTGCGGCACCTATCTCCAGCGAACGGTTGAGCCGATTCGCGGCTGCATCTCCCTACCCCAGCCTCGGTGCCGCAGCGAGCGGCCTCGGCCTCAACACGTTCACCCTCGTCGCACAGATCAACCGGATCGAACGAGAACTCGGTGGACCACTCCTGGTCCGGGCGGAACGAGGTAGGTCCATGACGCTCACTCCCCTGGGGAAGAAGGTGCTCAAGGCCATTCGAAAGATGCAGGACAACACGATGCCCTGAGACGCGGCGTGATCATTCCGGGTCGGCAATGCGTCGGAACACCCCGTCGAACTCGCCGGATGCCACGAGTCCGGCAATCACGCGCACCATGCTGCCGATGCCGGGATTCCGCACGATCAGCCCGTCCGCGCAGAAGAAGCACTGCCCGGAGACCGCCTCTCCGCTCGCCTCCCAGCTCCGCATGAGCCGATCCACCTCGGCGAGAGTGAAGATCGTGGAACTCCAGCGCGATCCGTCGGCAAGATGAACCTCGGCATCGACGTTGCAGACCTCTTCGATCGCCTCGTCCGGTTCCACGAGGAAGAGCACCTGGAAGCCGGCGGCCCGAACCCGGTAGTAGGGAGCCTCCCAGTCGGCATCAGAAGCCCGACCCTCGGACGCCGGGCCCGCCTGTTGCGGCATCGACGCCATCACTGAAGCTCCTCACCCGGCGGTATGAAGGCGTCGGCGCTGTCGGCGTCCTCCACATGCCCCTGAGCATCGACTGTGATGGCAGTCGCCCGGCCCTGCGAAGTGATCAACCAGGCCAGCACCTGCTCCGTGAGAGGTGATCCACCCGGCCCTTCATCCGTCCAGTGTGCCCGCCATCCCCCACCGGGTATCGCGGCGACCACCTGATCGGCCCGCTCCAAGTGGGAGAAGTCGACGTAGTCCGTGACCTGGCGCAGTGCCCCTCGTTGCGGGTCGACCACCAAGGCTGTCCCGGTTGCGGGATCCCATCCCTCCACGCGCACCATGCGACCGATCTCGGTCTCAGTGCCATTGAAGATGGCGGTCCATCCGGTCTGATTGAAGTATCGGAGTTGCATGGCGTCATGATCCCGGAGGTCCGGCGACCTGCTCGACCTCCGTGTCGTGGAAGCCGTGGTTATCAAGAAACCGGCAGGCCGGTGATAGTGATGTCAAAGACCCGACGGACTGTGGAAGCGGACCCAGACATTCCTGTAGGGCTCACGGAGCTTGTGGCCGACCGGCGGGCAGCCGGGCCATCGTTGCTGCCACAGATCCGTCAGAAGCACCCGCACATCTCCAGTCAGTGGAGCCGCGACTGGCTCCCCAAGCAGGGGAGGCCGCCGAGTAGGCGGGAGAGAGTGCGGTCAGTGGATTGCTGCTTTTCTATGCTGGTGCACACATTCACTCGTTGGGGGACTCCGTTGCCAGTGGGATACCGCACCGCCAGCAGTCGTTCGCGTGGTCGTCCTGGCAGACGTAGCCGATGGCACCATCCACGCACCATTCGGCGGCCTCCTCGGAAAGCAGGTCGGGCCCGGCAAGGAGCAGCCGACGAAATTCCGTGGTGTCCGCAATGTCGGCCGGCCGGTTGGTGAACCACTCGTTGAACAAAGGCTTGTCCTGGTATATGTGCCAGTGCGCATTCTCCCGGTCGTCGACAGCCGTAAGGAACCGATCGACGATGCGCCCCCAACTCGGTCCTCCGAACCAGCCGTTGTCGGACGCACAGAAGGATTCGATCAGCGTTCGCAGGCCGAACTCCTTCTCGTGAAGGCAGTACCTTCGCCCCCATGAGATTGCGACCTGCGCCATCTCCGCGAGTTCTTCTCGCGGATCAACCTCGTGCGCCGGGTCGTCAGGGTTGTGGCAGGCCAGCCCGAGCTCGAGTACGGACTGCCCTGTCGGTAGAACCCGGGACGGGTTGACGATCGCGAGACCGAGACCGATCCAGTCGACATGGTCGAACGACAGCATCGAGCGCACGAGTCGGGTGGTTGCCGTGTTGATCCGCATCATTGTGCCGTCGTGGAGCGGACTCTTCCCGGCATGCCAGTTCTCGACGGGTGTGTTGCGCCACACGGCGAGCGTGATGCGGGTGGCAGCGAGCCACAGCAGGGCGTCGTCGTCGAGGTGCCCGAACCGCTTGGCACACTCCTGGGCGCCGTAGGTGATCAACTCTTCCGGTTTCGGCCACCTGTGGCTGTCGGGCCCTTCAGGCCCTTCAGGCGCGTACTCATAGTCGTCGGCGTACTCGTCGAGGATCGCACTCAACTCGGCTGCGCTGTAAGCCTCGCTGTACTCGGAGCTGTCCGGCTCCTCGACGGTGTACATGTCGTGGTCCCAGGAGACGTACACGTCGCCCCAGAGCACGACGTCATCGCACTCGCTGGCGTTGTCCGTCACAACCGGCCTGATGGTGATCGGGGCAGTACGCCCGTCGGTTCGCTCGCCGTCCTTCTCGGCGGCCCATGCGGTGATGACCCCGAGCGGCTTCGGAAGGAGAGGACCGACCTCGGTGATGCTGAACGGCTCGTCGTCGTCATCGGTGTCGAACCGGCTGTTGACGAACGCGACCGCCTCGGAGGGCGTGCTGACGATGGACTGGCTACCACTCTCGTTGTCAACTACACGCCACAATGCCCTGTTCTTCACGGTGCTCTCCGATCGCGGTGAGTGCGCCCGGGGCGGGTGCGATGCGCCGGGTCGCTCGGCACTGACACCAACTTATGGGCTGATCAACCCATCCGTAGTCCCGAAGGTGCTTGTCGGCGATAACGTTCGGTACGTTCGCGTGCAACCTGCTTTTCGCGACCGCGGCGACACATCAGAGTCCAACGGCGCAGGAGGCGAAGATGGCGCTGAACAAGAAGGGTTCCCGGCGCATAACCGTTGACGGGATCGAGTACCGCTGGCGGATCCGCAGGAAGCCCTCCTACATGCAGGGCCTCTGCTGGTCACCGATGACCTATGCGGTTGAGGCGGCCAGCGGCAGAGAGCCGGGCACGACGTTGATCGTCACCAGCGGTCAGGCCCATCCCAGCAACTGGGTGGGCGTCGAGACGGATCCCATTCGTCCGGCTCACGTTGCTGCCAGCATTCGAGAGGCACGGGATCAAGGCTGGGATCCAACCCGGGTCGGCTCTCCTTTCCAGCTCGACCGATCGGCAGGATTCATCGCCCAGTCATGAGGTAGAGCGGAGTACGGCGGCGCATCTGGCCCGGCATCATGGCCCGGTGACCACCTGGATGCGCTGCTACTGGGACGAGGAAGACACCTGGTTCTACTTCGAGGTCGACGCCGAAGGCTGGGTGATCCGGCAGGTCGAACTCGAAGGGCCAGAGCTGATCCCGATCGCGGCTGCTTCCCTCGCCGAGTGGCAGCGGGCCCGCGACGCAGGCCGCCTCGGTGATTACGACAGCAGATTCGGGATCACCGCCGAGCTGCCCGTCTTGGAATGGGAAGGCCACGACCCCGAACAACTCACCTTCGAGGAGTTTGAGGACGTCTGGGGCCCTGCCCGTCAGCAGATCGCATCACGGCCCAGCTGACCTCTCGGCGCAGCACTGGCTTCTTGGCATCATCGCGACATGACCCCGACCCTTCCCCGTACCGTCCGAGCCGTCGACACCGCTCAGCTCCTGTGCCTGGCCCAGGAGGCCGCCATGCATGGCTTCAGCCAGCGGCTCCCGGTCGACTGGCTACGAGAGCACCTCGCAGCAGAAGCGACGCATTACCTGTTCCCGACGCTCGTGCAGCGGCTCACGCACCGTCCCGAGATGCCGCTGCAGTGGAGGTGCCAGAAACTGCTGACCGTCAACACCGGCGAACAGATCTGGGGTCTGCTCGACGTTCTTCCCGACACCTTCGACAAGATCCCGGAGACCTTGGACACGGCGTCCAAGAAGGACATCGTCAACCGCATCGAGCAAGCAGTGAAGGTGCGGGAGTGGATGGAACGGACGGCCGCCGATGCAGGTTCATGAGGTCCGGCGCAGCCGGCTGGACAGTCTGAGGAAATGACACCGATCTGAGACGGCCGCCTGCCGACACGTCGTGAGACTGGAGGGGAACGTCCAGGTCATAGCGTCGGCGCCTGACACCGAAAGTGAGAACCTACACCGGGGACGAAATGAACTCGACGTCCGCGTCCCGTCCGGGTGCACTGGGGCCATGACCACATTTCAGGAGGAGCTGCTCCCCGGCACCCGGCGTGCGCTGGCGCACCGCATCGCCGTGGCCCAGGCCGAGGGGCGGACACCGTCGCTCGTCGCCGCCGTCGTCCGGGACGGGCGGGCGGTCTGGCACGGGGCGCGGACCTCGATCGACGGACACGGACCCGACGAGACCGTGCAGTACCGGATCGGTTCGATCACCAAGACCTTCACGGCCGTTCTCGTGCTGCGGCTGCGTGACGAGGGAGCGCTCGACCTCGAGGATCCGCTGGAGAAACACCTGCCGGGCACCGGCGCGGGGGAGGCCACCATCGCGCAACTCCTCGCACACACCGGGGGACTGGCGGCCGAGACGCCCGGGCCGTGGTGGGAGCGGACGCCGGGCACGCTGCGTCCGGAACTCGCCGATGTCCTCGTCGATCAGCCTCTCCTGCATCCGGCGGGTCGCCGGTTCCACTACTCCAACCCCGGCTACGGCCTGCTGGGCGCCCTCGTCGAGCAGATCCGCACAGCGCCCTGGCACGAGGTGCTGCGGCGGGAAGTGCTCGAACCCCTGGGCCTGAGCCGTACCGGCATTCGGCCCGAGCATCCGCATGCGGGTGGCTGGGCGGTGCACCCGTGGGCCGATGCGATGCTGCCCGAGCCGCTGGAGGACTTCGGGCGGATGGCCGCGGCCGGTCAACTCTGGTCGACGACCGGCGATCTGGCGCGTTTCGCCGCTTTCCTCGTCCGCGGGGACGACCGGGTCCTGGGTGCCGAGAGCCTTCGGGAGATGCGGACGCCCGCGGCGCCGGCAGAGCTCACGGACCAAGTGGACGGCAGCGGCTACGGGCTGGGGCTGCGGATCGAGAACCAGGACGGGCGGCTCCTCGTCGGCCACTCGGGATCGGTGCCGGGATTCCTGGCGAGCCTCATGCTGAGCGTGGCGGACGACGTCGCAGCGGTGGTGCTCACCAACTGCACCTCCGGCCCGGCGGTGTCCTCGGTCGCCTCGGATCTCGTACGCATCGTGTCGGAGGCCGAGCCGAGGATTCCCGAGCCCTGGCGGCCGCTGCGGGAGGTCGATCCTTCCGTCCTCGAACTGGCGGGCCAGTGGTACTGGGGTACCACGCCCTTCGCCCTGCGCCTCACGGCCGACGGACTCCTCTCCCTGGGGCCGCTCACGGGCGGGGGACGGCGTTCACGGTTCCGACAGGACGGTGAGGGGACCTGGAAGGGGCTGGAAGGGTACTTCGCCGGGGAGACCCTTCGGGCCGTGCGGCGCCCGGACGGCACGGTGGACCATCTGGACCTCGGGTCCTTCGTCTTCACGCGCCGGCCCTACGACGACCGGACCGATGTGCCCGGTGGCGTGGACCCGGACGGCTGGCGGGGAATCGGCTAGCCGCCACTGAGCGGGCTCTGCGGCTCCGTGACTCTTCGGGACTGAGGATCCGCGGCTCTGTTCCACGTGAAACAGAGCCGCGTTCCCTGCGGAGCCGTGGACCGCCACGGGAAGGTCTGTCAGAGCTGAAGCTTGAACCCCGCGTGCGAGGCCTGGAACCCCAGCCTCTCGTAGAAGCGGTGGGCCTCGGTGCGCGTGTTGTCGGAGGTCAACTGCACCAACTGGCATTGCGCGCGCCGGGACTCCTCGATGGCCCATTCGATGAGACGCGTGCCGAGACCGCTGCCCCGCTCGTCGGCGTGGACGCGCACGCCTTCGATGATCGACCTGGTCGCCCCGCGCCGGGACAGGCCGGGCACGATCGTCAGCTGGAGGGTGCCGACGACGCGTCCGTCGCGGACGGCGACGACCAGCCGCTGGTTCGGGTCGGCGCTGAGCCGTTCGAGAGCCACCAGATACGGCGCGAGGTCGTCCGGAGACTCCCGCAGCGCACCCAGCGGGTCGTCCGCGAGCATGCCGACGATCGCGGGGAGGTCGTCGGCGACCACGGCGCGTATCTCAAGATCTTCCATGGCTGAACCTTGGCTAGAGGGCGGCGGGAGCCTTCAGTGATTCCACGACCCGTACCAGCGGAGCCAGCTCCGGGGTCTTCGCCGCTTCGTCGAGGGCCTCACGCAGTGCCGCGTCGTTGGTCGGGCGGGCCTCCCCGAGCAGCTTCAGACCGGCCTCGGTGACATTGGTGTAGATGCCACGGCGGTCGGTGGGGCACAGATAGCGCTCGAGCAGCCCCCTGTCCTCGAGCCGGGAGACCAGCCGGGTGGTGGCGCTCTGGCTCAGGACCACCGCGTCGGCGACCTGCTTCATCTGGAGGTGGCCGCCGTCCCCGTCGTGCTGGCGGCTGAGCACGTCGAGCAGGGAGTACTCGCGCACGCTCAGGTCGTGCCGGGCCTGCAGCGCGCGTTCGATGTGGGCCTCGATCCTCCCGTGCAGCAGGGAGAGGGCGCACCAGCCCTGGGCGAGGGCGGTGAGGGCGGGGTCCGTCGCGGTCATGGGTCCTCTTCCTCCGTCCCGGAGCGACTTGACTCCCAGGATAGAGCACCTCCGCAATTGTCGGCGATTGCATGTAGCCAGCGCATGCAACTATTGTGGACGCACGCAAAGCGCACCTGCAACCTTCTGGAGGGTGTACCCCACCATGCCTCTCGCGCTCCTGGCCCTCGCGATCGGGGCCTTCGGCATCGGCACCACCGAGTTCGTGATCATGGGCTTGCTGCCCGAGGTCGCGGGCGACTTCGGGGTCTCCATCCCCACGGCGGGCTTCCTCGTGACCGGCTACGCGCTCGGTGTCATGTTCGGCGCCCCGCTGATGACCGTTCTTGGCACCAAGATGTCCCGCAAGCGGATGCTGATGGTCCTCATGGGACTGTTCGTCGTCGGCAACCTGCTGTCCGCCGTCGCCCCGTCCTTCTCCGTCATGCTGATCGGCCGCATGGTCGCCTCGCTCGCGCACGGCGCCTTCTTCGGCATCGGCTCCGTCGTCGCGGCCGACCTGGTCGCGCCGGACAAGAAGGCCGGCGCCATCGCCATGATGTTCACCGGCCTCACCGTCGCCAACGTCGTGGGCGTCCCGCTGGGCACCCTCGTCGGGCAGAGCGTCGGCTGGCGCGTCACCTTCGGCATCGTCGCCGCCCTCGGCGTGATCGGCCTCGTCGGCATCGCCAGGCTGGTCCCCGAGATGCCCCGGCCCGAGGGTGTGCACCTGCGCCACGAACTGGCCGCGTTCAAGAACGCCCAGGTCCTGCTCGCCATGGCGATGACCGTCCTGGGATTCGGTGGGGTCTTCGCGGCCATCACCTACATCGCGCCGATGATGACCCACGTGGCCGGCTTTTCCGACGGCTCCGTCACCTGGCTGCTGGTCCTCTTCGGCCTCGGCATGGTCGGCGGCAACCTCGTCGGCGGCAGGTACGCCGACCGCGCCCTGATGCCTCTGCTGTACGTCTCCCTGGGCGCCTTGGCGGTCGTCCTGGCCCTCTTCACCCTCACCGCCCATCATCAGGCCCTCGCGGCCGTCACGATCGCTCTGATCGGCGCCCTGGGCTTCGCGACCGTCCCGCCGCTGCAGAAGCGGGTCCTCGACCAGGCGCACGGCGCTCCGACACTCGCCTCGGCGGTCAACATCGGTGCCTTCAACCTGGGCAACGCCCTGTCCGCCTGGCTGGGCGGCCTGGTCATCACCGCCGGTCTGGGCTACACCGCCCCCAACTGGGTCGGTGCCGCCCTCGCCACGGCCGCCCTGCTCCTCGCCGTCGTCTCGGCCGCGCTGGAGCGCCGTGACGACGCCCCGAGCGCCGTCGTCACGGGTTCCGCCCCCGCCGAGAGGCCGGCCGCCGTCCATCACTGAACCGCCCGGCGTGCGGGCCGAGGCCGCTGCCGCGCCCCCGGTCCGTCCCGTCCCGGGAAACCCCCGCAAGGAGAACCTTTCCGTGAGCACCACCACCGTCGCCCCCTTGACCATCCGCGACGCCGAGGTCCTCGTCGAGGCCGCCCGCCGCGCCGCCGAGGCCGCCGGGGCCACCGTCAGCGTGACCGTCCTGGACGCGGGCGGCCATCTGCTGGCCTTCCGCCGCGACGACCGCGCCGTGCTGATCTCCGGTGAAACGAGCACCCGCAAGGCCTACACGGCGCTCCAGTTGGACACGGCGACCGCCGACCTCGTCGACGCCGTGCAGCCCGGTGGCCTCTTCCACACCCTGCCCACCGCACTCGACCGGCCGCTGCTGTTCATCGCCGGCGGCGTACCGGTCCACCGAGACGGCCGACTCGTCGGCGCGATCGGGGTCGGCGGCGGCGCACCCGAGCAGGATCACGGCTTTGCCGCCGCTGCCGTGGAGGCCCTCGCCTGACGGCCCTGTTCCGCGCGGCGCACACGGAGAACGCCGGCTTCCCACCGCGACGGGAAGCCGGCGTTCTTCGTGTGCGCGGGGGTGCTATCCGGCCGCCACCGTCAGCGGGGCGAACCGTCGACTCCAGTCACCCGGCAACTCCGTGGTCCCGTAGGTCATGACGGTGTTGAAGGCGACCGACCGCAGACCCCGCTCCTTCAGCCAGGCCAGCAGATCCGTGTGCCGCACGTCGATGTCCGTGCGCAGGGGCCGGTCCGTGTGAGCGGCGAGCGAGGTGACGAGCGCCTTGGCCGTCTTCGTGTCCCGCGCGATGAGCGGTCCCACCACATGGGTGTCCATGTTGGGCCAGGCGGCCGCG
Organism: Streptomyces sp. NPDC003247; assembly: GCF_042888135.1. Taxonomy (NCBI): domain Bacteria; kingdom Bacillati; phylum Actinomycetota; class Actinomycetes; order Kitasatosporales; family Streptomycetaceae; genus Streptomyces; species Streptomyces sp. NPDC003247. The sequence continues at coordinate 188,081 of NZ_JBIAPF010000007.1, read as the reverse complement.
TAGCCGATGATCCGGCCGTTGTCCTCGGCGACCCGCATCTGGTCGGCGAAGGCGGGCAGCCGCGCGATCACGAGAGTGCGGTCGGCGCCGAACACCTCCTCGTCGAGCCGGAGGATGGTGGTGAGGTCCTCGGCCGTGGCCGCACGGGTGAGGACACCGGGCTCCTGACCCTCGGGTGTGAAGTGCCCGAGCACCATCTCGGCACGTCCGGTGGCTTTGAACCCCAGCTCCTCGTAGAGCGGACGGCCGTTCGGGGTGGCGTGTAGGGTCAGCGGGGTGGCGCCCATCTCGGAGACGACGTGCCGCATCAGGCGTCGTCCGACGCCCTGACGGGCGTACCGCTCGGCGACCAGCACCATGCCGATGGCGCCGAGAGCAGGACGTCCGTGCGGGCCGTACTCCGTGACGACGCAGGCACTGAGGAGGCCTCCGCCGGGGTCGTCGACGCCGTATCCCTTCCCGGCGCTGAGGAGGAGGCCCCACTTGTGTTCCTCGCGCGGCCACCCCCGGTCCTCTGACAAGTCGGCGCAGGCGGTGAGGTCGCGGTGCGTCAGACGGCGGACGGGAAGAGAGGGGGGAAGAGGTGTCGACACGCAGGTCAGGCTGTCCGACCGGTGCCCTCGGCGTCCACCTCTTTCGTCGGTGGAAGCCGTGCTTTTGGCCATGTCGTGACCCGCTCCCCGGCGACGTCGGACCAGTAGGCGTTTCACGTGAAACGCCGCTCCACAGATCTCGGACAGGGACTCGCTCGTGGAGTGACCGTTTGCAGGGGGTCGACCGGCGGCATGCATCGGCCCGACCGCGACTTCCCCCGTGAGGAAAGATCTGTGGAATGCCTATGAATAGGCCTGTGGTGCCCGGTAATTGAGGGAATTGACGGTTCGTTCCCCGGCTGTCTTCGAAGGGAGGCAAGGGGGGACTTGTGTGCGCGGCCGCGCCCGGTATGGTCGACTCCGGTTCGTGTCCGAAGGTGTGGGCGAGATGCGCTACACCCCTTCCGTACGAGCCGAGAACGAGGCAAGAAAGCCCGAGGGGACGGAGAGATCGAAGACCCGCCATCTCGGTTGTGCGGGCGAGGGGTCCGTACGGGGTGGGATGCTGCGGTGGGGAGACTGCGGCCCATGCCGCACTCGCCTTCACGACCGTACGCGGCTGGGACACGGGTGGACCGCGGCCATCTCGGTCGCAGGACGGAACGGAACAGTTGGCCGTCTGCGGGGGAAACAGGCACCTTTCGATCGTGCAAGTGCGTAGACCGACCTAGAGATGTTCGAGGCGAGGCACACCATGGACGCTCCGACCACCAGGTCGGCCGACAACGGCACGTCCGGCGGCGGGGACGGCTGGTTCACGCCGCGCAGACAGCCGGCGTCGGCTGCCGAGAGCGAGCAGGCACCCTCCGAGGGCCGCCGTCTGGCCGGGCTCCGCCCCATGAGCAGGGGCACGGCGGCGTCGGCGGACGAGGCACTCCAGAGCGTGCCTGCCGAGCCGGGCACCCGCATACCCGTCCAAGACCCTCGACCGGCGGATTCCCGCTCACCCGCACCTCCTTCCCCGCCCGAGGCGTTTGCCGGCGTCCGGCCCGAGCAAGCCGTCGAGCATCGAGGGCACGTCCCGTCCGCGACCACCGAAGGACCCCGCGTCCCCACCCAGCGGTCCGCGCCCGCCGGGAACGCCTCCCCGGACGCCGTCCTCATCCGCCGCACCATGGACGAGGTGGCCCCCGTCGCCGACAAGGTCACCTCGTACTTCTACGCGTTGCTCTTCGTCCGCCATCCCGATCTGCGCCCGCTCTTCCCGCCCGCCATGGACGCCCAGCGAGACCGGCTGCTCACAGCCCTGCTCACCGCCGTCGAGCACATCGACAACACCCCGGTCCTGGTGAACTACCTGCAGAACCTCGGCCGAGGCCACCGCAAGTACGGAACGCGTCCCGAGCACTACCCGGCCGTCGGCGAATGCCTCATCGGGGCACTGAGCAAGTACGCAGGATCCGTCTGGGACGGGGAGACGGAAGCGGCCTGGGTGCGGGCCTACACGACGATCTCCCAGGTCATGATCGACGCAGCGGCCGCCGACGAGCTGCGCGCCCCGGCCTGGTGGCACGCGGAGGTCGTCTCCCACGACCTGAGAACCCCGGACGTCGCCGTCCTCACCCTGCGACCCGACCAGCCCTATCCCTTCCGTGCCGGGCAGTACGCGGGCCTGGAGACACCGTGGTGGCCACGGATCTGGAGGCACTACTCCTTCGCCTCGGCGCCCCGCTCCGACGGGCTGCTGACGTTCCATGTGAAGGCGGTTCCGGCGGGCTGGGTCTCCAACGCGCTGGTCCACCGCGCCCGGCCCGGGGACGTCGTCCGGCTGGGTCCGCCGGCCGGCTCGATGACCGTCGACCACACCCGGGACAGCGGACTGCTCTGTGTGGGCGGTGGCACTGGCATAGCCCCCATCAAGGCCTTGGTCGAGGACGTCGCCGAGCACGGCGCCCGCCGCCCGGTGGAGGTCTTCTACGGCGCCCGCAGCGATCACGACCTCTACGACATCAACACGATGCTCAGGCTCAAGCAGTCCTACCCCTGGCTGGAGGTGCGCACCGTGATCGACCGGAACGGCCTGCTCCAGCTCCCCGCCGCCATACGGACCTTCGGCCCCTGGACCGAGTACGACGCCTACGTCTCCGGCCCGCCCGGCATGATCCGCAAGGGAGTGGACGCCCTGCGCGGTGTCGGCATCCCGGTGGACCGCATACGGCACGACTCGGTGGAGGAGCTCGTCGCGGCCGGGCAGTGAACCGGCGGACCAGGCGTCACCGCAGGTCGGCCGCGGTCACCCCAGATCGGGCGCGTGCATCGCGCGTACGCCCTCGATATTGCCGTCGAGGTAGTGCCGCAGCGACAGCGGAACGAGATGCACGGAGGCGATGCCGACCCGGGTGAACGGCACGCGCACGATCTCGTACTCGCCGAGGGGCTCGTCGATCTCGGGGCCGTGCCGCAGGGCCGGGTCCATGGATTCCAGACGGCAGACGAAGAAGTGCTGGACCTTCACTCCGGTCGCGCCCCCGTCCGCGCCGATGTGCTCGACGGTGTCGACGAAGCAGGGCACCACATCGGTGATCTTGGCGCCGAGCTCCTCGTACACCTCGCGGTGCAGGGCGTCGACGACGGTTGTGTCCTCTGGTTCGACCCCGCCCCCGGGCGTGACCCAGTAGGGATCGATACCGGGCTTGGTGCGCTTGATCAGGATCAAATCGTCACCGTCCAGCAGAACGGCACGGGCGGTGCGCTTGACCACGGGTCGGACGGTCATGGGAGAAATGTGGCCCGGCTGGTTCCACGTGAAACATCACGAAACGTCACCGGATGAGCTCGGATCGTGTGGTTCCTGCCCCACCCGCTCAGCACCAGTCGGCCGCCGCCCTGAGCAGCCAGTCATGGGCCCGGGCGATGTGCGGCATCGCCAGCGTGCCGGTCCGCACCACCAAGACGTACGTCCGCAGCGGCGGCACCGCGGGCTCATGCAGCGCGACGACGTCACCCCGGCCCAGCGCTGCCGCGCAGAGGTAGCGGGGCAGCACTGCCAGGCCGGCGCCCGCGATGGCGCACGCGAGGACCGCGCGCAGGTCGGGGACGATGACGGTGCCCGAGGCGGCGGGGCGCGAGTCGAAGACGGAGGCCCAGTAGCGGGAGACGAAGGGCAGCGACTCGTGGACCTCGACCACGGGGAGATTCTCCAGAGCGGACGCGCCCGTACGGCGCGGGTTCCGGGCGCCGATGTCCTCGGCCCGGCCCGGAGCGGCGACGAGGACGTGCTCCTCGTCGCACAGCGGGGTGGCCGTGAGGAGGGCACCGCGCGGCCGGAGTGTGCCGATGGCGAGGTCGTGGTGTCCCGAGGCCAGCCCCTCCAGGACCTCCTCGGCGGTTCCGAAGGAGGCGCGCAGCTCGAACCCCTGCCCGTCGTCGCCGGTCAGCTCGGTGAGCGCGGGAAGCGCTCGCTCCGCGGTGAACTCGGGAGGCCCGGCGAGATGGAGCGTGCGCACGGAGGACTCGTCGTCGAGACCGGTCTCGGCGATCTCGACCAGGGCGTCGAGATGCGGGGCGGCCTTGTGGGCGAGTTCGTCCCCGATGGTCGTCGGCGTGACGCCACGGGCCTGCCGCAGGAACAGGGGGCGTCCCAGCTGTCGTTCCAGTGTGCGGATCTGGGAGGTCACGGCAGGCTGGGACAGGCCCAGCAGGGCGGCGGCGCGGGTGAAGGAGCCGGCCCGGTGCACGGTCACGAAGGTGCGCAGCAAGGCCAGATCCATGGCACGCGTCCCCTTCCTTTGCCCGTCGTCCGGCCCTGAGGCAGGGCCCAACTATAAATAAGTCGATAGGTCTCTGTCGCTACTGTGATTGGACACTGACACAGAGTCAATTAGCCTTGTTCGCGCGGTTCTTCGCGCGCAGAACCGTGGACGGTCCGAGCCACGAGGGGGGAGGCTCGGACCGTCCGATCTACGTAGCGGGACACCGCCGCGGCCTCGGTGCACCCCTCACCGCGCCGACTCCTCCAGCGCTCGCAGCACATCCGCCACCAGGTCCTCGGGATCCTCGGCGCCGACCGAGAGCCGGATGAAGCCCTCCGGTACCGCGTCCCCGCCCCAGCGCCCGCGCCGCTCGGCCGTCGACCGCACGCCGCCGAAGCTCGTGGCGTCGTCCACCAGCCGCAGCGCCTCCAGAAAACGCTCGGCACGCGCGCGCGTGGGCAGCGTGAAGGAGACCACGCACCCGTGACGCCGCATCTGCCGCGACGCCACCGGGTGCGACGGATCGCCGGCCAGCCCCGGATACCGCAGCCCGGTCACCTCGGGCCGCCCCCGCAGCGCCTCGGCGACGGCCAGGGCACTGGTGTTCTGCCGGTCCACACGCAACTGCAGCGTCGCGATCGACCGGTGCGCGAGCCAGGCCTCCATGGGCCCCGGAATCGCCCCGACGATCTTGCGCCAGCGCCGTACGGCCGTCATCGGCTCCCCGGCGTGCCCGGTGACGTACCCGAGGAGGACATCGCCGTGTCCGGTCAGCTGCTTGGTACCGCTGGCCACGGAGAAGTCCGCGCCGAGTTCCAGCGGACGCTGCCCGAGCGGCGTCGCGAGCGTGTTGTCGACGGCCACCAGGGCGCCACGCGCGTGTGCCGCCTCGACGAGCCGCCGGATGTCGCACACGTCGAGCCCGGGGTTCGACGGCGACTCGATCCACAGGAGCCTGGCGCCGTCGAGGACGCCGAGCTGGGCGTCGCCGCCGGTCGGGGCGGTGCGCACCTCGATGCCGTACGCCTCCAGCTGGGCGCCGACCAGGGGCAGCGCCTGGTACCCGTCGCTCGGCAGCACCACGGCGTCCCCGGCGCGCAGCACGGAGAACAGCACCGACGAGATCGCGGCCATGCCGGAGGCGAACACGAGCGTCTCGACGCCGTCCCGTCCCGGTGCCTCGAGCTCGCCGATGGCGCGCTCCAGATGCGTCCAGGTCGGGTTCTCGTCACGGCCGTAGGTGTACGGGCCCGTGGGCTCACCCGGCAGATGGAAATGGGCGGCGAAGACGGGACCTGGCAGGGTCGGCTCGTACTTCACCGGCTCGGGCAGGCCCGCCCGCACCGCGCGGGTGCCCTCGCCCGCGGCGCGGACGCCGTCCTCGGCGGAATCGTTCACGCCACGCGACCTTCCACGTCCTTGCGGACCGAGGCGAGCAGGCCGTCGCTCGCCCGCTCCACCATCTCCAGGCACTCCTCGAAGCCGTCCCGGCTCCCGTAGTAGGGGTCGGGGACGTCGAGATCGTCGCCCGCGGCCGGGTCGTAAGCCCGCAGCAGGCGCACCTTGCGGGCGTCCTCGTCGGTCGGCGCGAGACGGCGCAGGTCCCTGAGGTGGCCGGCGTCCAGGGCGATCACCAGGTCGAGGCGGGCGAACCAGGAGCGCTCGAACACCCGCGCCGTGTGGGCCAGGGCGTAGCCGTTCTCCTCCAGGACGGACAGGGCGCGCGGGTCGGCGCCCTCCCCCTCGTGCCAGTGGCCCGTACCGGCGCTGTCGACCTCGACCACCTCGTGGAGGCCGGCGTCCGCCACACGCGCGCGGAAGACCGACTCGGCCATCGGGGAGCGGCAGATGTTGCCGGTGCAGACGAAACAGACGCGGTAGGTCATCGCGGCTCAGTCCTTGTCGGGAAGGACGACATTGAGCGCCCAGGAGACGATGGAGATGATCAGGCCGCCGAGGACCGCGGTCCAGAATCCCTCGACGTGGAAACTCAGGTCGAGCTGCTCCGCCAGCCACGAGGTGAGCAGCAGCATCAGCGCGTTGACGACCAGCGTGATCAGGCCGAGCGTGAGGATGAAGAGCGGGAAGGTGAGTACCTTCACGACCGGCTTGACCAGGGAGTTGACGACTCCGAAGAGCAGCGCCACCAGTATCAGGGTGCCGATCTTCTTGCCGGTGCTGTCACCGGTCAGGGTGATCTTGTCGAGCAGCCAGAGGGCGACTGCCAGGGCACCCGCGTTGGCGATCGTCTTGACTACGAAATTCTTCATGTGTCTGATCGTGGCAGAAGAGATCGGCTGCGAGCGTGGGCGAGGGCGATGAAGGCATTCCGGCTGGACGAACTGGAGGCGGAGCGAGCCGCCAACGACGGCGCCTACCTGCAGTTCCTGCGGGAACGGAACATGTCGGTGGGGCTGTACGCGCTCGATGCCGGGGATCACGATCCACAGAACCCGCACCACCAGGACGAGGTGTACTTCGTCGTCAGCGGCCGGGCCTCCCTGACCGTCGGTCTGGAGACCACCCAGGTCGCCCGGGGCAGCGTCGTGTACGTGCCGGCCGGGGTCGCCCACAAGTTCCACCACATCAGCGAGGACCTGCGCGTCCTGGTCGTGTTCTCGCCCCCCGAGGGGTGATCGTCTCCCCCCTTGAGCCGATGCGCGGCCCGGGGTTCCCTAGGGGACCGGTCAGGGGAGGACAAGGGATGCGAGGCCCCCGCCGGCACACCCTTCGGACCTAGCATCGACGGCAGGACATCGATAAGGATCCGGCCCGTCACAGGAGCCGGACACCGGCCCGGACGAGAATGAGGACGAGGGAGATGCAAGAGATCTTCGCGGGACTGCCGTGGTGGGTGAAGTGGGTGGCGGTGCCGGTCATCGCCCTGGTCGTGTTCGGCGGCCTGATAGCGAGTGTCGTCGGCTTCGTGATCGGCCTGCTCTTCAAGCTGCTGGTCTTCGTGGCGCTGGTCGGCGGACTCATCTACGTCGTCAGGAAGTTCACGTCGAGTTCCAGCTCGCGCGGCGACTGGTGAGCGGTGCGGGAGACGGGTGACCGGTAACGGGACTCGCCGGTTCCCTCGGCCGGGGGAAGTTTCCCGCACGCCCCGTCCGCGAGCGGTGGCGGAGGGTTAAAGTCCGGAGCCCGACGCGGGGGACGACCCCGCGAGCGGCGTATCCCCCCTCCCGTGTTTCCCGCACGGTCCGCCCTCTCGCGCTCCGGGAGTGACCCTTGGCCACGGTTGACACCGCATCGCCGAATCCGTTCGCGACCCCCACCCGGCCGTGCTCCACCGCGTCCCCGCACCAGCGTCCGCCGAACGGCCGCGTTCCCGAGCAGCCGCATCCCACGGTCACGCTCATCGGTTCCGTGCAGCGCGCGATGCGCCTGCTGGAGACCGTCGCCGAGCACGCCTGCGGCGCTCCGGCCAAGCAGCTGGCCCGCGAGACCGGCCTCGCGCTCCCCACGGCGTACCACCTGCTGCGCACCCTCGTGCACGAGGGCTATCTGCGCCGCGACAAGGGGCTGTTCTTCCTCGGGGAGTCAGCCGTGCGACTGGGCAGCAGCGGGGCGGCGCAGAAACGTCGCAGCACGGTCGTCGACACCCTCGCCCACTGGCGCGATTCGATCGGTGTTCCGGTGTACTACGCCGTGTACCGCGACGGCGAGATCGAGGTCATGTGCGTGTCCGACACCCCGGGCAACCCGGCGGTCGAGGAATGGGCCGACTTCCGTGAGACGGGGCATGCGCACGCCATCGGCCAGTGCCTGCTGTCCCAGCTCGACGAGGACTCCCGCCGCGACCACCTGGACCGTTACCCGGTGCAGTCCATCACCCCGTACACGGTCCGCGACGAGCACGTCCTGATGCGGCGGCTGGCCCGTGTGCGCCGGATGGAGACGGTCGTCGAACGGCAGGAGTACGCGCTGGGCACGGTCTGCGCCGCGATCCCGATCACCGTGGGCACGACCGCGGCCACGATGGCGATCTCCCTGCCCGCCCACCAGGCGGACCGGCTGTCGGCGGCGGCGCGGCAGCTGCAGGACGAGGTCGGACGGATGCTGGGATCGCTTGCGATCTCTATCAGTATCTGAAAACTCACTCCTTGTGATCTGCCGTGCACTTTCAGCAAGATGCCCTGACAGTCAGGGGTTCAATCCCAGCCAACCGACGGCCACGACGGGGTAAGGCGATGCGAGAGTCCGTGCAAGCAGTCCAGGCAGAGGTCATGATGAGCTTTCTCGTCTCGGAGGAGCTCTCGTTCCGCATCCCTGTGGAGCTGGGCTACGCCACCTGTGATCCTTACGCCGTCCGGCTCACTTTCCACCTTCCCGGTGATGCCCCGGTGACATGGGCGTTCGGGCGGGAGCTGCTCATCGACGGGGTGGGCAGACCGTGCGGCGAGGGAGACGTACGGGTCTCTCCGGTCGACCCGGATTCCCTGAGTGAAATCCTGATCCGGCTTCAGGTCGGTGGCGATCAGGCCATTTTCCGTTCCTCGACCGCTCCGCTCGTAGCCTTCCTCGATCGCACGGACAAGCTGGTGCCGCTGGGCCAGGAGGGCGCGTTGGCCGATTTCGACGCCCATCTGGACGAGGCGTTGGACCGGATTCTGGCGGAGGAGCAGAGCGCCGGCTGAGCGGTGCGCACTGAAGCGCTGGCGTAACGCTTCAGCAGGGGCCGAGTCATTGCAGTAACGCTTCTTCTCGGTGGTCCGAGCCGGTCGCCGCTGCCGGCTCGGACCGCTGGTCGTGTCAGCGCTTGCGCCGTCTCCCCCTGCCACCCCGGGAGAGCTGCGGAGCGGCGCCCGTCGTACCGGCCGCCGCCGAGTCCGCCGCCACGACCGGTGCCGCCTCGGTGGCCGCCCCGGGCCCGGGACGGTCGGCCGACACCACCAGGGCCGCGAGGGCCGTGGTCACCGGCACCGACGCGACCAGACCGATCGAGCCCACCAGGGTGCGCACGATCTCCTCGGCGACCAGTTCGCTGTTGGCGACCGTGTCGACGCTGCTCTGGGCGATCGAGAAGAGCAGCAGCAGAGGCAGCGCGGCGCCGGCGTAGGCGAGGACGAGCGTGTTGACCACCGACGCGATGTGGTCGCGGCCGATCCGGATGGCGGCCCGGTACAACCCGCGCCAGCCCATCGAGGGGTTGGCCTCGTGCAGTTCCCAGACCGCCGACGTCTGGGTGACCGTCACATCGTCCAGGACACCGAGCGAACCGATGATGATGCCGGCGAGCAGCAGACCGCTCATGTCGATCGACGGATACAGCCCGTGGATCAGGCCGGTGTTGTCGTCCGTGTTGCCGGTCAGGGCGGCCCAGTCGATGAACCACGAGCCCAGGAAACCGATCAGCAGCAGCGAGACGAGTGTCCCGAGCACCGCGACCGAGGTGCGGGCCGAGAGTCCGTGACACAGGTAGAGCGCGATCAGCATGATCGCGCTCGCCCCCACGACCGCCACGACCAGCGGGTTCGAGCCCTGCAGGATCGCGGGCAGGATGAAGAAGTTCAGGATCAAAAAACTGATGGCCAGTGCAACCAGTGCCATCACGCCCCGCAGCCGCCCGACGAGGACGACGGCGACGGCGAAGATGGCGGCGAGCACCGCCAACGGGACACGGCGGTTCACGTCGGTGACCGAGTACTGCAGGTCCTTCGGCGCGGAGGGCTCGTAGGCGACCACGACCTTCTGGCCCTCGTGCAACTGCCGTGACTGGTCAGGCTGCACGATCTCCGTGAACGTACGGCCCTTGTCGTCGCCGGTGTCCACCCGGATCGTCGCCCGCTTGCAGGTGCCGTTCTCCTGCTGCTCCGCGGAGGAACCCTCGGCCGTCGAGGTGTCGCCGGTCGCGGTGGCGCCCGAGGCGTTCACCGACGAGCAGCTGACGCTCACGACCTTGGTGACCGTCGCATGCTGCGTCTGCCGGTCGAAACCCACCCCGGTGCGCTCGTGCGGCGGAGCACCGCCGGGCCAGAGCACGACCAGGCCGGCGAGCACGGCCACGGCGAACGGGATGAGAACGGCCGCGATGACCTTGCGCAGATGCTGGGAGACAGGGGCGGCCGGGCCGTGGCTGTGCGAGTGCCCGTGCCCTCCGCCGGAGCCCGGGCCGTGCCCTCCGCCGCCAGGACCGGGGCCATGTCCGCCGCCCGGACCGCCACCGTGTCCACCGCCGAGTCCGCCACCCGGCCCATGCCCATGGCCGTGCCCGCCGTGGTGGGAGCTGCCCGGTCCGTGTCCGCCGTTGCGGGGACCGACCGGTCCGTGCCCGCCGCCGAAGCCGGGGCGGCCGTCTCCGTACCCGGACCCCGGGGCGCTCCCGCCCTGGGCAGAGGGACTGGCCTCAGGCCCGGAGCCAGGAACGGTCCCAGGACCGTGACCGGCACCCGGAGCTGAAGCTGGGTGAGGGCGTGGCCCGGGACGTGGCCCTGGACCCGGACCGGAATCAGGACCGTTTCCGGCACCCGGTCCGCGATGCGGTTCGGGTGGTGGGTACGGGGGGTGGTGTGTCGTGGTCACCGACCGATCATCGCAAGAACGACAGGGGCCCCCTGGTCACCGCGCCCGAATTGCCGCTAGCGTGGGGGCAACCTTTGCACACGCGGGAGCTCGGAGCACCGGGCTGAGAGGGCGCTGACCTCCGTCTTCGCGATGTTTCACGTGGAACGTCACTGGAACCAAGTGATGTTTCACATGAAACGTCGGCAGACGGTAGCCGCTGCGTCGACCGCTGAACCTGTTACCGGGTAATGCCGGCGTAGGGAGTAGGTCTCATGACCATCAAGGACGCACGCACGCCTGCCTCCACGGAGATCTCTGCCGAGATCTCCGCCAATGGGGAGGCTGGGAAGTCCATCGGCTGGCACAAGGCGTATGTCGAGGGCGCGCGCCCCGACCTGCGGGTGCCGGTCCGTCAGGTGCATCTCACCAACGGGCAGTCGGTCACGCTGTACGACACGTCCGGCCCGTACACCGATCCGCTCGTCGAGACCGACGTCCGCAGGGGCCTGTCGCCGCTGCGGGAGAACTGGATCATCGCCCGCGGGGACACCGAGGAGTACGCGGGCCGCCCCGTCCGTCCCGAGGACGACGGCATCAAGCACACCTCGCCGCGCGGCGGCCTGCGGAACCTGGACGCGGTCTTCCCCGGACGACCCCGACTGCCGCGCCGTAGCCGGGACGGCAAGGCGGTCACCCAGCTCGCGTATGCGCGCCGCGGCGAGATCACACCCGAGATGGAGTACGTGGCCCTCCGGGAGAACGTGGCGCCCGAGGTGGTGCGCGAGGAGATCGCGGCGGGCCGTGCGGTCCTGCCCGCGAACGTCAACCACCCGGAGATCGAGCCGATGATCATCGGCAAGCGGTTCCTGGTGAAGGTCAACGCCAACATCGGCAACTCGGCGGTGACGTCCTCCATCGAGGAGGAGGTCGAGAAGATGACCTGGGCGACCCGCTGGGGTGCGGACACGGTCATGGACCTGTCCACCGGTCGCAACATCCACACCACCCGTGAGTGGGTGCTGCGCAACTCCCCTGTTCCCATCGGCACGGTGCCGCTGTACCAGGCACTGGAGAAGGTCGACGGCAAGGCCGAGGAACTGACCTGGGAGATCTACAAGGACACCGTCATCGAGCAGGCCGAGCAGGGCGTGGACTACATGACCGTCCACGCGGGCGTCCGTCTGCCGTACGTCCCGCTGACCGCGAACCGCAAGACCGGCATCGTCTCGCGTGGCGGCTCGATCATGGCGGCGTGGTGCCTGGCCCACCACAAGGAATCGTTCCTCTACGAGCACTTCGAGGAGCTCTGCGAGATCCTCGCCGCCTACGACGTCACGTACTCGCTCGGAGACGGCCTCAGGCCCGGTTCGATCGCCGACGCCAATGACGAGGCGCAGTTCGCGGAACTGCGCACCCTGGGGGAACTCAACCGGATCGCGAAGCGTTTCCATGTTCAGACGATGATCGAGGGCCCGGGACATGTCCCGATGCACAAGATCAAGGAGAACATCGACCTTCAGCAGGAGATCTGTGATGAAGCTCCGTTCTATACGCTCGGCCCGCTGACGACGGACGTCGCGCCGGCGTACGACCACATCACCTCCGGTATCGGTGCCGCGATGATCGCCTGGTGGGGCACGGCCATGCTCTGTTACGTCACGCCGAAGGAGCACCTGGGCCTGCCCAACCGTGACGACGTCAAGACCGGCGTCATCACGTACAAGATCGCAGCCCATGCGGCCGACCTCGCCAAGGGGCACCCCGGTGCGCAGGAGTGGGACGACGCGTTGTCCGACGCCCGCTTCGAGTTCCGCTGGGAGGACCAGTTCAATCTTGCCCTCGACCCGGACACGGCCCGTGAGTTCCACGACGAGACCCTGCCGGCCGAACCGGCTAAGACCGCTCACTTCTGCTCGATGTGCGGGCCGAAGTTCTGCTCGATGAAGATCTCCCAGGACATCCGCCGTGAACACGGGGGATCGCGTGCGGAGATCGAGGAAGGGATGGCGCGGAAGTCGCAGGAGTTCGCGGCGGCGGGCAACCGGGTCTATCTGCCGCTCGCGGACTGATACCGAAGGCTCAGTGGCCCGGGGCGGTGCGAGGCTGTCCTGCGGCCAGGCCCACCGCTTGGCTCGTGGCTCGGCCTGTGCCGGCGGAGGCCGTAGGTGTGCCGGTGGCGCGAGACGCTTCTTGAGGTGAGGGTGCGGGCCGGGTGGGCTGGCCCGTACCCAGCCGGGTGTACGGCTTGCGTCCCCTTCGGTGGGGGGCGCAAGCCGTGGGCCTATTCCGGCTGGTGTTCGGGCCCTCCGAAGTCCGGGCTGGTGTAGTCCGGGCTGGTGTAGCTCGGACGGGAGCCGGTCGAGCGCCCGTCGTCCGGGCTGCTGAAGCCCGGACGGTCGTAGCCGATCTTCGGCAGACGGCCGGGGGGTGCCTGTGGGGCCGGGTCGCTATGCAGTGCGGCGGCCGTGCCCGGGTTGACGAGGGCCTCGCGCAGGAACGGCATTATGCCCCGTTTCAGCAGGGCTTCTCGCCAGGCTTCCCGGGCGCGGGCCACCTCCTCGCTCAGTTCGGCGTACGGACCGGCCTCCAGGGTCGGCCGGTTGCGCAGGGCGGTGAGGAGGAGTCCCACGGTGGCGACGAGGATCGCGGCCGCGGCGATGGCTCCGAAGGCCCAACCGGTGGTGAGTATGGCCTGGGCGAACGACTGTCCGGGGTCGAGCATTTTGAGGATGTAACCGACGAGCAGGAAGATCACCGCGGCGGTGCCGGCGAGGACGGGGGTGAGGACGGCGGCGATGGCCACGGCGCCCGCCCCGGCGGCCTCGGCGGCCTGGGCCGCGTCGCCCATGGTGGCGGCGAGCCCCATCCCGCCCACGTCCGGCTCGCCGTGGCCGGACTCCTGGGTGGGTGAGGACGAGGTGGACGGCGTCGGACGCCGCAGTTCCTCGCGGACCTTCACGTAGTGCTGGTACTCGGTCGCAGCGGCCGCCGTGATGAGAGCGGTGGCGTTGAGCGCCATGGTGCGCAGTTGTTCGGCGTTGAGCCGCTGTCCGACAGCGGTCAGTTCCGGGTGGTGTGGTGCGGAGCGCAGCGCCTCGTCGAGGACCCGCTCGTACTCCTGGCGGTCCTCGCTGTGCAGGTGCTGCGGAACGCTGTTCATGTGCATCCCCCGATGCTCCGTAGGGCTTGGGGCTCGCATGCCAACGAGCCGTCGGGCAGAAACGGAGGGGAGCCTGCTACGGATAAGCCGATGGTAGAGCGGCGACGGCCCGGGGTAACAGGGGGTTCGCGGAAATTGGCCCCTGGCCTGCGGGGTCGCCGGGCGCGTCCGACGCGGGGGACGGCGGGCGCGTGAACGGTCAGTCGGTGAGCGGCAGTTGCTGGACCAGCAGCTTTCCGGCCATCGTCACGCCGCCGTCCATCGCGATGGCCAGTCCGTCCGCGTAGACGTGCGGTCCTTCGACGACCGGGCCGGACGCGTCGTCATCGTCCTCGGAACCGACCTCGCCCGTCAGGTACGGAATCGGGCTGTGGCCGTGAACGATACGGGTGCCGCCGTACGTATCCAGCAGGGAGCGGACGGCGTCGGCGCCGCCCTCGTCGCGGAAGGAGAAGCGCTTGGTGAACTTGCGGAACAGGTCCCACACCTCGTCCGCGTCGTTGCGGGTGAGCGTCTCGCGGACGGTGTCGTTGACCGCCTCGATCGAGTCGCCGTAGTCGAGATACGCGGTGGTGTCGGAGTGGACGAGCAGGTGGCCGTCGACCTCCTCGACGGCGTCGAGGCGGGCCATCCACTGCAGATGGTGGTCCTGGAGGCGGTCCATGTCGGACTTCTGGCCGCCGTTGAGCAGCCAGGCCGCCTGGAAGGTGGCGGTGCCCGCACCGGAGTTGACCGGGGTGTCGCCGAAGCGCTTGGCGCCGAGGAGGAGGAGCTCGTGGTTGCCCATCAGGGCCTTGCAGTAGCCGCCGGCCGCGGCGGCCTCGGCGGACAGCCGCATCACGAGGTCGATGACGCCGATGCCGTCCGGACCGCGGTCGGTGAAGTCGCCGAGGAACCACAGCCGGGCGGTGCCCGCGCACCAGTGGCCGGCCGCGTCGATCAGGCCCTTCTCCCGCAGGGCGGCGACCAGCTCGTCGAGGTAGCCGTGCACGTCACCGACGACGAACAGCGGACCGGGGCCGTTCGCGGGCACTGGGGCCTGGACGGCCGCCGGGTCCACGGTCACCTGGAGGGTGTCGCCCCGGTTGATGACGGGCAGATCGCGCTGGGTGGGCGTGTAGCCCTCGGGGTGTTCCAGTGGCTCCTCGAGGGGCGGCGCGGCGTTCCCGGGATGGGTGCTGTGGGCGTACGGACCGGTCTCGTGGACGTACGCGGGCACCCGGAAGTCGCGCAACGTCGCCGTCCGCTCCACCTCGGGTCCCTGACCGGCCCCCTGAGTCATCAGACCCCTCCACCATCGCGCCGCATCTGCACCGCCTCGGACTGCCTGGTCCCAACGGCCCGCGGTGCCGTGGGCCCATCATAGGAATGCGGATCGTGCCGTGTGATGACCCAGGGGTGGTGAATCGGAGCAAGGCTCCAGTTCACCGCGGCTTTCGCCCCGATTGGGGCGGGCTTCGGCAGTCGGTGCGCACCCGGCGCACACCGTGCCCACACCCTCGCCCCACGCACCTCTGACGTCACGATCGGAGTCCAGGGTACGTACGAAGGCTCCCCGAGGCCGAATCCGCGCCCGGTCGTCGCTCGTGTCCTGGCTCCCGTCGCCGGTGTCCGGGGCGGCTACCGCGGTCTCGCGGGCCTCCTGTCGCCGATGTCGTGGGCCGTCCGGCGCCCGCAGCGGCGGGCCGCCGTACGCCTTTCCGGCTCGTAGGCCTTTCCGGTTCGTACGCCCTTCCCGGCCCGTACGCCGTTCCCGGCCCGTACGCCGTTCCCGGTCGGGCGCCGGTCTCACGGGGTCTTGACGCGCGTCCCGTGCCCCGGCCGGCCCCGGGGGCGTCCCCGCGGGGGACGTGCCCGCCGGTCCTTACGTCTCCTCGGGCGCCCGCGGTGGACTGACCGTCGTCCGCTGGGTGCGTCGCTGGGACGAGGTACGCACGATCAGTTCGGTCGGTATCACCTGCTCGACGGGCTGGTCCGCTTCGACGCCCTCGATGGCGTCGATGAGGAGCTGCACCACGGCCGTGCCGATGCGGCGCGGTTTCAGGGAGAGCGTGGTGATGGGGGGTTCGGTGCTGGCGTACACGGTGGACTCGCTGCAGCACACCAGCAGCAGGTCCTCCGGGACGCGCAGCCCGTAGCGGCGGGCGGCGGCGAGCAGGTCGGTGCCGTTGGGGTCGAACAGGCCGTAGACGGCGTCGGGGCGGTCGGGGCGGGCCAGCAGCCGGTCGGCGGCGACGGCGCCCGCGCAGGGGTCGTGGGCGGGGTAGGCCTCGTAGACGGGGTCCTGGCCGACCCGTTCGCACCAGTGCAGGTAGGCGCTGGTCGACAGGTGGGTGTACGTGTCGGTGGTGGTGCCGGTGAGCAGGCCGATGCGGCGGGCGCCGGCGTCGGCGAGGTGGTCGAGGATGTCGAGGACGGCGGCCTCGTGGTCGTTGTCGACCCAGGCGGTGACCGGGAGAGCGCCGGCCGGCCGGCCGTCGGAGACGACGGGTAAACCCTGCCGGACCAGCTCGCTGACCACGGGATCCTGGTCGGACGGGTCGATGACGACCGTGCCGTCCAGGGCGACGTTCGACCACACGTCGTGGCGGGAGGTCGCGGGCAGGATGACGAGCGCGTAGCCGCGGGCCAGGGCCGCGGAGGTCGCGGCACGCGCCATCTCGGCGAAGTACGCGAACTCGGTGAAGGTGAAAGGTTCATCCCCGTACGTGGTCACGGTCAGGCCGATGAGGCCGGATTTGCCGGTACGGAGGGTTCGGGCCGCGGCCGAGGGCCGGTAGCCCAGTCGGTCGGCGACCTCACGGACATGGCGTCGGGTGGCGTCGGGGAGCCTGCCCTTGCCGTTGAGGGCATCGGAGACGGTCGTGATGGAGACTCCGGCGGCGGCGGCCACGTCCCTGATGCCCGCTCGGCCCGGCCGACCGCCTCGGCGTGAAGTTTCCGCGCGGCTCACCTGGTGCTTCCCTGCTGCTGTCATGGCGAGCCGATAGTAGGGCTCATCCGGTGGGGTAGGGCGGACGCATATGCACGCGTTGACAGGCACGTTTCTGCATGGCCGTTAGAGGTCAAATGCCTTTGAAAGCAAGCCATTTCAAGGGTCCTATGCCAGGACGTGGGGTGTGGGCAGGGATGAGCCTGCCAACGCACCGATGTCTCGAAGAGGTCTCAACTCACCTGCACGAGGGACGCGCGCCACGGAGCGAGCTACCGGCGCGTAGATATATGTAGGGCGCGCCCCCGTTTCGTACGCCTTGGTGTGGTGATGCCACTGATGCGGCGCGCCGGGACGGGGCGGGGCCGGGACTGGGGGCGGGACCGGGGCGGGACCGGGGGCGGCAGGCGGGATGCCGTGCCCGGGTGCTCGGCCACAGCTGTTCGCACCCGCGCCGAATCCTCTTAAGGTGAGCAGTATTGAACGCGGTGGTGGTCACGAGGAGGACTGCGGTGAGCGAGACGAGCCCCAAGCTGCGCGCCGAGCTGGAGGGGATCCCCACCTACAAGCCGGGCAAGCCGGCCGCGGCGGGCGGTCCCGTGGCCTACAAGCTGTCCTCCAACGAGAACCCCTATCCGCCGCTGCCCGGGGTGATGGAGACGGTCACGGCAGCCGCCGCGTCCTTCAACCGCTATCCGGACATGGCCTGCACCGGCCTGGTGAACGAGCTGGCCGAGCGTTTCGGCGTGCCCGTCTCCCACCTGTCGACCGGCACAGGTTCGGTCGGAGTCGCCCAGCAGCTGGTGCAGGCGACCGCGGGTCCGGGCGACGAGATCATGTACGCCTGGCGGTCGTTCGAGGCGTATCCGATCATCGCCCAGATCAGCGGTGCGGCCTCGGTGCGGGTACCGCTGACGCCGGGGGATGTGCACGACCTGGACGCGATGGCGGACGCGATCACCGAGCGGACCCGGCTGATCTTCGTCTGCAATCCCAACAACCCCACGGGCACCGTCGTGAAGCGGGCGGAGCTGGAGCGGTTCCTCGACCGGGTGCCCGGTGATGTGCTGGTGGTGCTGGACGAGGCCTACCGCGAGTTCATCCGCGATCCCGAGGTGCCGGACGGCGTGGAGCTGTACCGGCAGCGGCCGAACGTCTGCGTGCTGCGCACCTTCTCCAAGGCCTACGGCCTCGCCGGGCTGCGCGTCGGTTTCGCGATCGCCCACGAACCGGTGGCGGCGGCGCTGCGCAAGACGGCGGTGCCGTTCGGTGTGAGCCAGCTCGCGCAGGAAGCGGCGATCGCCTCGCTGCGGGCCGAGGACGAGCTGTTCGGCCGGGTCGGCTCCCTGGTCTGTGAGCGCCAGCGGGTGGTCCAGGGGCTCCGGGAGCAGGGCTGGACAGTGCCGGAGACACAGGCGAACTTCGTGTGGCTGCGGCTCGGTGAGCAGACGGTCGCCTTCGCGGCGGCGTGTGAGCAGGCCGGTGTCGTGGTCCGGGCGTTCCCCGGCGAGGGCGTGCGGGTGACCGTCGGGGAGACGGAGGCCAACGACATCCTCCTGAAGGTGACGGAAGGGTTCCGCAAGGGGCTGTAGGGCGGTCTCCGCACGGGTGGTGGTCCCTCTGGAGGGGGCCCACAAGAGGGCGCGGGTCGCTGTCGCGGGCGCCTCGGTTTCACGTGGAACCGAGGCGCCCTTCCGTATGCCTGTCCACCGTCGCTTCTGCCTTGTTTTTGCAGGTCAGGGCGGTCTCCACGCTCAAGGGACCCCCGCCCGCCGGGCCTCGAACGGGTATGCGGCATAATTGCTTGTGAATGTGAACGCTTTCACAAGCGAGGTAAGGAGCGGCGACGTGGACCTGGCTTTGGCGCCGGAGACTCTGGCGCGCTGGCAGTTCGGCATCACGACCGTCTACCACTTCCTGTTCGTCCCCCTGACGATCTCGCTGGCCGCTCTGACGGCAGGCCTGCAGACGGCGTGGGTGCGCACGGAGAAGGAGAAGTACCTCAGGGCGACGAAGTTCTGGGGCAAGCTGTTCCTGATCAACATCGCGATGGGCGTGGTCACCGGCATCGTGCAGGAGTTCCAGTTCGGCATGAACTGGTCGGACTACTCGCGCTTCGTCGGTGACGTCTTCGGTGCTCCGCTGGCCTTCGAGGCCCTGATCGCCTTCTTCTTCGAGTCCACCTTCATCGGCCTGTGGATCTTCGGCTGGGACAAGCTGCCCAAGAAGATCCACCTGGCGTGCATCTGGATGGTCTCGATCGGCACGCTGCTGTCGGCGTACTTCATCCTCGCGGCCAACTCGTGGATGCAGCACCCCGTGGGCTACCGGATCAACGAGGCGAAGGGCCGCGCCGAGCTCACCGACTTCTGGCGGGTCCTCACCCAGAACACCGCGCTCAACCAGGTCTTCCACAGCTTCTCGGCGGCCTTCCTGACAGGCGGCGCCTTCATGGTGGGCATCGCCGCCTACCACCTGATGCGCAAGAAGCACATCCCCGAGATGCGGACGTCGCTCCGGCTGGGTCTGGTCACCCTGGCGGTCGGCGGGATGCTCACCGCGGTCAGCGGCGACACCCTCGGCAAGGTCATGTACGAGCAGCAGCCGATGAAGATGGCCGCGGCCGAGGCGCTCTGGGACGGCGAGGAGCCAGCGCCCTTCTCCGTCTTCGCGTACGGGGACGTCGACAAGGGGCACAACAAGGTCGCCCTGGAGATACCCGGCCTGCTGTCCTTCCTGGCCCACAGCGACTTCGAGTCGTACGTGCCCGGCATCAACGACACCAACAAGGCCTTGCAGGAGAAGTTCGGCCCCGGTGACTACAAGCCCATCGTCCCCGTCGCCTACTGGGGCTTCCGCTGGATGATCGGCTTCGGTATGGCGTCCTTCGCCCTCGGACTGCTGGGCCTGTGGCTCACCCGGAAGAAGTTCATGCTGCCGGCCGCCCTGCGGACCGCGGACGACGAAGTGCCGCATCTGGTGCTGCTGAAGAAGCCGCTCGGGACGAGGCTCACCCGGCTGTACTGGCTCCTGGCGCTCTGGACGATGGCCTTCCCCCTGATCGCCAACTCCTGGGGCTGGATCTTCACCGAGATGGGCCGCCAGCCCTGGGTCGTCTACGGCGTGATGCAGACCCGCGACGCGGTCTCCCCCGGTGTCTCCCAGGCCGAGATCCTCACCTCGATGATCGCCTTCACCGTGCTGTACGCGGTCCTCGCCGTCATCGAGGTCAGGCTGCTCGTGAAGTACGTCAAGGCCGGCCCGCCCGAGCTCACCGAGGCCGACCTCAACCCGCCCACGAAGATCGGCGGCGAGGCCCGTGACGCCGACAAGCCGATGGCCTTCTCGTACTAGGCCGAGGGAGCTGCACAGTCATGGAACTGCACGACGTCTGGTTCGTCCTCATCGCCGTCCTGTGGATCGGCTACTTCTTCCTGGAGGGCTTCGACTTCGGGGTCGGTGTCCTCACCAAGCTGCTCGCCCGCAACCGGCCCGAGCGGCGGGTGCTGATCAACACCATCGGTCCGGTGTGGGACGGCAACGAGGTGTGGCTGCTCTCGGCGGGCGGCGCGACCTTCGCCGCCTTCCCGGAGTGGTACGCCACGCTCTTCTCCGGTTTCTACCTGCCGCTGCTGCTCGTCCTCGTCTGCCTGATCGTGCGGGGCGTCGCCTTCGAGTACCGGGTGAAGCGGCCGGAGGAGCGGTGGCAGCGCAACTGGGAGCACGCGATCTTCTGGACGTCGCTCCTGCCCGCGTTCCTGTGGGGTGTGGCCTTCGGCAACATCGTGCGGGGCGTGAAGATCGACCGGAACTTCGAGTACGTCGGCGGCCTGGGGGACCTGCTCAACCCGTACGCGCTGCTCGGCGGTCTGGTCACCCTGACCCTGTTCACCTTCCACGGGGCGGTCTTCACGGCCCTCAAGACCGTCGGTGACATCCGGGAGCGGGCTCGGAAGCTGGCGTTCAAGGTCGGCCTGGCGACCGCCGTCCTCGCGCTGGTCTTCCTGCTCTGGACGCAGGCCGACCACGGTGACGGCAAGAGTCTGGTCGCCCTGGTCGTGGCGGTCGTCGCGTTGGTCGCGGCGCTCGTGATGAACCAGGCCGGACGGGAAGGGTGGTCGTTCGCGCTGTCCGGCGTCACCATCGTGGCCGCCGTGACGATGCTGTTCCTGACGCTCTTCCCGAACGTCATGCCCTCGACGCTGAACGAGGACTGGAGCCTCACGGTGACCAACGCCTCGTCGAGCCCGTACACCCTGAAGATCATGACCTGGTGCGCGGCTGTCGCCACGCCTGTCGTGATGCTCTACCAGGGGTGGACCTACTGGGTGTTCCGCAAGCGGATCGGAACCCAGCACCTCGCCGAGGCCGCGCACTGAGTTCGATTCGGGGCACGTTTCACGTGAAACGTGCCCCTTGAGAAGAGGGTGTGTTTCACGTGAAACCGATCGACCCCCGTCTGCTCCGCTACGCACGGGCCACCCGTCTCTTTCTGGTGGCGGTCGTCGGTCTGGGTGCCGTCGGAGCGATGTTGGTCATCGCGCAGGCGATGCTCATCGCCGAGGTGGTCGTCGGCGCGTTCCAGCGTGGGCTGTCCGTCGATGAGCTCGGCACGCCGCTGCTGCTGTTGGCGGCCGTCGCGATCGGCCGCGCTCTGGTCTCCTGGCTCACCGAACTTGCCGCGCACCGCGCGAGTGCCGCTGTGAAGTCGGAGCTGCGGGGGAGGCTGCTCGAGCGTGCCGCGGAGCTGGGGCCGGGGTGGCTGAGCGGGCAGCGCACGGGTTCGCTGGTCGCCCTCGCCACACGGGGTGTGGACGCCCTCGACGGCTACTTCTCGCGGTATCTGCCGCAGCTGGGCCTCGCGGTGGTGGTGCCTGTGGCCGTGCTGGCGCGGATCGTGACCGAGGACTGGGTCTCCGCCGCCATCATCGTCGGCACCCTGCCGTTGATCCCGCTGTTCATGGCGCTGATCGGCTGGGCCACACAGTCGCGGATGGACCGTCAGTGGCGGCTGCTGTCCCGGCTGTCGGGTCACTTCCTGGACGTCGTGGCCGGGCTGCCCACCCTGAAGGTGTTCGGCCGGGCCAAGGCGCAGGCGGAGTCGATCCGCCGCATCACCGGCGAGTACCGGCAGGCGACCATGCGGACCCTGCGGATCGCCTTCCTCTCGTCGTTCGCTCTCGAACTGCTCTCCACCCTCTCCGTCGCCCTGGTCGCCGTGACGATCGGCATGCGACTCGTCCACGGCGAGATGGACCTGTACATCGGTCTGGTCATTCTCGTGCTCGCCCCGGAGGCGTATCTGCCGCTGCGGCAGGTCGGGGCCCAGTACCACGCGGCCGCCGAAGGACTCGCGGCGGCCGAGGAGATCTTCGCCGTGCTGGAGACACCGGCACCGGCCTCGGGCACGGGGACGGTACCGGAGGGCGAGGTCGCCTTCGAGGGGGTCACGGTCCGCTATCCCGGACGGTCCGCCGACGCCGTCACCGAGGTGACCTTCACCGCCCGTCCGGGGGAGACGGTCGCGCTGGTGGGCCCGAGCGGAGTGGGCAAGTCGACCCTGCTGAACGCGCTTCTGGGCTTCGTACGGCCCGCCGAGGGGCGGATCCGGGTCGGCGGAGCCGATCTGACCGACCTGGACCTGGAACAGTGGCGGTCCCGGATCGCCTGGGTGCCACAGCGTCCGCACCTCTACGCCGGGACGATCGCCGAGAACGTCCGGCTGGCGCGTCCCGACGCCGATGACGCCGCCGTCCGGCGGGCGTTGCAGGACGCGGGCGCGCTGGAGTTCGTCGACGCGCTGCCCGCCGGGGACCGGACGGTGCTCGGCGAGGACGGCGCCGGGCTGTCCGCCGGGCAGCGGCAGCGGCTGGCACTGGCCCGGGCGTTCCTCGCGGACCGGCCGGTGCTGCTGCTGGACGAGCCGACGGCGGCCCTGGACGGGGAGACCGAGGCGGAGGTCGTGGCGGCGGTACGACGGCTTGCGGCCGGACGGACGGTGCTCCTGGTGGTGCACCGGCCGGCGCTGCTGGCGGTGGCGGACCGGGTGGTGCGGCTCGCGGTGGCGGACCGGACGCCGCGGCCGGCAGCGGCGGAACGGGTGGCGGTGACGGGGCGGGCCGAGGCGCGCGGACATGACGAGGAGGCATCCGCGTCCGAGAGCGTCCCGGCGCCGTTGGCGGAAGCGCACACCCTCGCCCGGTCCGGCCCTCGCACGCGGCCGCAGGCCGCCGGCGGTGCCCTCGGCCGGGTCCGCGCCATGGCCGGGGCGCGGCGCGGCCGGCTCGTCCTCGCCCTGCTGCTCGGCAGCCTGGCCCTGGGCAGTGCCGTCGGGCTCATGGCCACCTCCGGGTGGCTCATCTCGCGGGCCGCGCAGCAGCCGCCGGTGCTGTACCTGATGGTGGCCGTGACGGCGACCAGGGCCTTCGGGATCGGACGGGCCGTGTTCCGCTACGCCGAGCGGCTCGTGGCGCACGATGCCGTGCTGCGCATGCTGGCCGAGACCCGTGTCGCCGTCTACCGGCGGCTGGAACGGCTGGCGCCCGCCGGACTGCGCACCGCCCGCCGGGGCGATCTGCTGACGCGGCTCGTCGCCGATGTGGACGCCCTCCAGGACTACTGGCTGCGGTGGCTGCTGCCGGCCGGCGCGGCCGTCGTCGTCTCGGCCGGATCCGTCGCGTTCACCGCGTGGTTGCTGCCCGAGGCGGGGGCGGTGCTCGCGGCGGGGCTGCTGGCGGCCGGGGTGGGCGTGCCGCTGATCACCGGCGCCGTGGCGCGCCGGGCGGAGCGTCGGCTGGCGCCTGCCCGGGGTGTGCTCGCCACCCGTACGGCGGACCTGCTCACCGGGACCGCCGAGCTGACCGTCGCCGGCGCCCTGCCCGCCCGCGCCGCCGAGGTGCGGGCGGCCGACTCCGTGCTCACCCGGATCGCCTCGCGCGCCGCCACCGCCACCGCGCTCGGCGACGGGCTGACCGCGCTCGTCTCCGGGCTGACCGTCGCGGCCTCCGCCCTCGTGGGCGCCCAGGCCGTCGCTGACGGGCGACTGGGCGGCGTCACGACGGCCGTCGTCGTCCTCACGCCGCTGGCCGCCTTCGAGGCGGTGCTCGGGCTGCCGCTGGCCGTGCAGTTCCGCCAGCGGGTGTGCCGCAGCGCGGAGCGGGTGGTCGAGGTCCTGGACGCGCCCGCGCCGGTGCGTGAGCCGGAACGGCCCCGTAAGGCGCCCGTGTCGCCGTTCCCGCTCGTCGTCAAGGATCTCGTCGCCCGGCACGCCGGGCAGGACCGGGACGCGCTCGCCGGTGTCGGCCTCACCCTGGAGCGGGGCCGCCGGATCGCCGTCGTGGGGGCCTCCGGCTCCGGCAAGACGACCCTCGCGCAGGTGCTGCTGCGGTTCCTGGACGCGGAGGCGGGGTCGTACACGCTCGGCGGGGTCGACGCGCACGCCCTGAACGGCGACGACGTCCGGCGGCTGGTCGGGCTGTGCGCGCAGGACGCGCACCTCTTCGACAGCTCCGTCCGCGAGAACCTGCTGCTGGCGAGGAAGGACGCCACCGAGGACGACCTGAGGGACGCGCTGGCGCGGGCCCGGCTGCTGGAGTGGACCGACGGCCTGCCCGACGGGCTCGACACGTTCGTGGGCGAGCACGGCGCCCGGCTGTCCGGCGGGCAGCGGCAGCGGCTCGCGCTGGCCCGCGCGCTGCTCGCCGACTTCCCCGTCCTGGTGCTGGACGAGCCCGCCGAACACCTCGATCTGGCGACCGCGGACGCGCTCACCGCGGATCTGCTGGCCGCCACCGAGGGCCGTACGACGCTCCTCATCACGCATCGGCTGGCCGGTCTGGAGGCGGTGGACGAGGTGGTCGTGCTGGACGCGGGCCGGATCGTGCAGCGCGGCAGGTACACCGAACTGCTCGCCGAGGAGGGACCGTTGCGCAGGATGGCCGGGCGTGAGGCGGCGGCGGAGGAACGGGCGGGGGCACGCTGACTTCCCGGGGGAGCCGGGCGGGTCACGGAGCTGAGCCATTCGGGGCGGGCGGTCCCCCAGGCGTACGACTTGAACAGGACCGGCGCCGGGCCGGCACGACACGATCGCTGACATGCGCTCATCTCGCCGTCGCCCTCTGCTCGTCCCGGCCCTGCTGTGCGCGGCCGTGGTGCTCGCGGCACGGCCCGCCGCCGCCGACGGCGCACCCGGCGAGGAGGGATCCGACTCGGATTCCGGCGTCGGCGCGCGGGTCGTGCGGCTGTACCGGGACGCGGCCGTGGCCACGCAGCGGTACGAGGCGGCACGGCTCGAGGCGGAGGCTCAGCGGGCCCGGGCCCAGAGGCTGGAGGACCTCCTCGACCGCGAACGTCAGAAGATCGCCGCTCTGCGCGAGGACCTGGGGCGTATCGCGCGCGCCCAGTACCGCGGCAGCGGGGGGCTGTCGGCCGCCGCGCACATCGTCCTGGCCCATGACCCCGACGCGTGGATGCGTGGTCAGCGTGTCTTCTCCCGGACGGCCGAGGCCGTCGACAACGTGATCGGCAGGAACCGGAGGGCGGAGGCACGGCTGGCCGTCGACGAGGCGAAGGCCGCCGCGGCCTGGCAGGTGCTGGACCGGCGCAACACGGAACTGGCCGTGCTGAAGCAGGGCGTCGAGCAGAAGCTGGAACAGGCGCGGTGGGAGTTGCAGGGGCGGGCGGACGCCTCGGTGGCGGCCGGCTCCTGCCGCGGTGCCGTACGCCTCGACCAGCCGTCGCCGCGCCGCACCCAGGAGTGGGTGACGCCGGTCGAGGCGTACACCCTGTCCGCGAGCTTCGGCAGCGGAGGGGACCACTGGGCCGACCGGCACACCGGGCAGGACTTCGCGGTGCCGATCGGGACGCCCGTGCGGGCGGTCGGCGTGGGCCTTGTGGTGCGGGTGTCGTGCGGGGGTCCGTTCGGCATCGAGGTGGTGCTCCAGCACGCCGACGGCTACTACACGCAGTACGCCCACCTCGCGGCGGTCACCGTCGACCAGGGCGAGCAGGTGGTCCCCGGACAGTGGGTCGGCCAGTCCGGCACGAGCGGCAACTCCACGGGGCCGCACCTGCATTTCGAGGTGCGGGTCACCCCGCAGGCGGGGTCGGCGGTGGACCCGGTGTCCTGGCTGGCGGTACGCGGGGCGCCCGTCGAGTAGGGCGCTCGCCGGCGGCGCGTCTCAGCGGGAGGGCCGGGCCCGTTCGGCGACCAACTGCTCGATGACGACGGCGACCCCGTCGTCGTTGTTGGCGACCGTCTGGCCGGAGGCCGCCGCGACGACGTCCGGATGGGCGTTGCCCATGGCGTACGACCGGCCCGCCCAGGTGAGCATCTCGACGTCGTTCGGCATGTCCCCGAAGGCGACGACCTCCTCGTGGGAGATACCGCGCTCGGCGCAGCACAGGGCGAGTGTGCTCGCCTTGGAGACCTCGGGCCCGCTGATCTCCAGCAGGGCGCTGGGGCTGGAGCGGGTGACGTTGGCGCGGTCGCCGATGGCGAGGCGCGCGAGGGTGAGGAAGGCGTCGGGATCGAGCGTGGGGTGGAAGGCGAGGATCTTCAGCACCGGCTCGCCGGCGCCGGGCGCGTCCGGTCCCAGCAGCCGCTCGGCCGGCGCGAGGGCGTCCGGTACCTCCAGGTGCATCTTCGGGTACTCCGGCTCCTGGTAGAAGCCGTAGGTCTGCTCGACGGCGTACAGCGTCCCGGGTGCCGCCTCACGCAGCAGCCGTACGGCGTCCAGCGCGTTCTCCCGGGCCAGCTCCCGCACCTTCACGAACCGGTGGGCGCCGGGGCCGCCGTGCAGGTCGACCACGGCGGCGCCGTTGCCGCAGATCGCGAGGCCGTGCCCGTGGACGTGCTCGCTGACGACGTCCATCCAGCGTGCCGGGCGGCCGGTGACGAAGAAGACCTCGATGCCCGCTTCCTCGGCCGCTGCCAGGGCCGCGACGGTCCGTGGGGACACCGACTTGTCGTCCCGCAGCAGGGTGCCGTCGAGGTCGGTGGCGATCAGCCGGGGCGGGAGAGTGGCGGCAGGGGTCTCGGGCTGTCGAGTCGCTGAGGTCACCGGGCCATTGTCCCGCATGCCTCCGCACGCCCGTGCGGGCCTCCGCACGGATGAGGCCCCGCCTGTCGGCCCTGCCGGCCCTGCCGCCCCTGTCAGACCCGCCGCCCCTGTCAGCCCTGCCGGTGCAGCCGGCCGTCAGCGCAGTTGCCCCGGCGCCTCCATGGCGATCTGCTCGAAGACCTTCTCGTCCGCCGCGAAGTCGGAGTCGGGGATCGGCCAGTGGAGCACGAGCTCCGTGAAGCCGAGTTCCTGGTGCCGGCCCGCGAAGTCGACGAAGGCGTCCAGGGACTCCAGCGGGCGGCCGCGGTCCGGGGTGAACCCGGTGAGCAGGATCTTGTCGAGCTCCTGGACATTCCGCCCGAGGGCCACGCAGGCGTCCGTCAGCTTCTCGATCTGGTCGCGGAGCGCCTGCACCGACTGCTCCGGGGTGCCGGTCTCGTACAGCCGGGGATCTCCGGTGGTCACCCAGGCCTGTCCGTGCCGGGCCGCCAGCTTCAGCCCGCGCGGGCCGGTCGCGGCGATCGCGAAGGGCAGCCGGGGCCGCTGGACGCAGCCGGGGATGGTGCGCGCCTCGTGAGCCGCGTAGAAATCGCCCTCGTACGACACGGAGTCCTCGGTGAGCAGCCGGTCGAGCAGGGGCACGAACTCGGCGAAACGGTCGGCGCGCTCACGCGGGGTCCACGGCTCCTGGCCGAGGGCGGTGGCGTCGAAGCCGGTGCCGCCCGCGCCGATGCCCAGGGTGACGCGACCGCCGGAGATGTCGTCCAGGGAGATCAGTTCCTTGGCGAGGGTGACCGGGTGCCGGAAGTTCGGCGAGGTCACCAGCGTGCCGAGGCGCAGACGGTCGGTGATCGACGCGGCGGCGGTCAGCGTCGGGACGGCACCGAACCACGGGCCGTCGCGAAAGGTGCGCCAGGACAGGTGGTCGTAGGTGTACCCGGCGTGGAAGCCGAGCTGCTCGGCACGTGTCCAGGACCGGGCACCGCCTTCGTTCCAGCGGCGGTGCGGGAGGATCACGGTACTCAGTCGCAGACTCATGACGTCGAGCGTAGGTGTCCGACCCCGTTTCACGTGAAACGATCAGCGCCCTTCCTGACCGTGGCGTGGCTGTGAGGGGGGCGCGGCTGACGGACTCGCCGTTCGCCGCACACCGCGCACCGAACGCCTCACGCCGAACGCCGCACGCTCAGTGCGTCTCCGAAAAGCGCAGGTACCGCGGCGGTACGGCCTTCGTCAGCCACACCCCGTTGGCGCTGACGTGGAAGACGTACCCGTCGCGGTGCATGGCTCCGGCGTCCACGGAGAGCACCACCGGCCGGCCGCGCCGGGCACCGACCCTGGTCGCCGTCTCGCGGTCGGGTGAGAGGTGCACGTCGTGCCGGTTCATGGGGCGCAGCCCCTCGACCCGGATCGCGTCCAGACAGCGGTCCGTGGTCCCGTGGTAGAGGTACGGCGGCGGGGTCGCCGGGGGCAGACCGAGGTCCACCTCGATGCTGTGGCCCTGGCTGGCCCGGATACGGCTGCCCTCGACCGCGAAGCGTTTCTTGTCGTTGGCGGCGACCACGTGGTCCAGTTCGTCCCGGGTGATGGGGAAGCCGTGGGCCGCGGCGGCCGCGATCAGCGTCTCGATCTCGACCCAGCCGCCGTCGTCGAGCCGGAGGCCGATGCGCTCGGGCTGGTGGCGCAGGTGTTTGGAGAGGTACTTCGACACCTTCACCACGCGTCGTTCGTCCATCCGCTCAGCATGACGGGCGAGACGTGAATCACGCATTTTGTTTTACGTCCGAGGTTTGGTCCACAAGCAACCAGGGTTATCCACAGGGGAATTGGCGTCTCTGTGGACAACTAGCCTGTCGCATCGTCCTGTTCAGGCAAACCGAGCCGAATTCAGGCCAGTTGACGGGTCATCCCCGAACTCCTCATCCCAGCGGCCGGATCCGCGCCAGGCGCCTCAACACCCCCGGCGCGACACGCGACAACGCGTGGACGCCGCGAGCCTCGGGAGTCACCGACACCACCGCGTCGTCGCGCAGCACCGCGCGCAGGATCGCTCGGGCGACCTTCTCCGGCGGGTAGTTGCGCAGTCCGTACGCGCGCCGGGACCGCTTCCGCCGACGCGCCTCCTCCTCGGCGTCGACGCCGACGAACCGCGCCGTGGACGTGATGCCGGTGTTGACCAGGCCGGGACAGACCGCGGTGACACCGATGTCCCGCCCGGCCAGTTCGGCGCGGAGGCACTCGCTCAGCATCAGGACGGCGGCCTTGGACGTGCTGTAGGCGGGCAGCACTCGTGAAGGCTGAAAGGCGGCGGCCGACGCGATGTTGACGATGTGGCCTCCCTGGCCGCGTTCGGTCATCTGCCGGCCGAAGAGACGACAGCCGTGGATGACGCCCCAGAGGTTGACGTCCAGGAGCTTGCGCCAGTCCTCGGGCGTGGTGTCGAAGAAGGAGCCCGACAGGCCGATGCCCGCGTTGTTCACCAGCACGTCCAACACGCCGTGATCGGTGAGGACTTCGTGGGACAGCTTCTCCATCGCCCGCTCGTCGGCCACGTCGACCTGCTTGGCCCAGGCCTCCGGTGCGCCGGCCAGACGGGACGCCGCGGCGGTGCGGGCCGCGCCGTCCGCGTCGACATCCACAGCGATCACACGGGCGCCGGCCTCGGCGAACGCGAGGGCCGTGGCCCGTCCGATGCCGCTGCCCGCCCCGGTGACCAACACGAGCCGGCCGCCGAAGCGTTCGGCGAACGGGCGGCGGGCCCGCCTCGCGTTCTCCGGGGCCGCGGCGCCGTGACCGATGTCGCCCTCCGTGTGACCCATGTCGCCCTCCACCTCCACCGAGGCCACGAACTCCGTGATCCAGGCCGAGACCTGATCCGGCCGGGTGCGAGGAACCCAGTGCCGCGCGGCCAGCGTTCGCCGCGTCAACCGGGGCACCCACCGCTCCAGTTCGTCGTACAGCCGCTCCGACAGATACGCGTCGTCCAGGGGCGTGATGAGCTGCACGGGCGCGTGCGCGTGCGCGTCCGGCCGGGGACGGAGCAGCCGGGGCCGTACGTTGTCGCGGTACAACCAGGCGCCGTGGGCGGCGTCGTCGGGCAGCGAGGACGTCGGGTAGTCGCCGCCCGGGACCTTCTCCAGCCGTCGCAGGACGCCCGGCCAGAGCCTGCCGAGGGGTCCGCGCCAGGCGAGTTCGGGCAGGACGGGCGTGTGCAGCAGGTACACGTACCAGGACTTGGCGCCCTGGCCGAGGAGTTGGCCGACCCGGCGCGGAGTGGGCCGGTGCAGGCGCCGTCCGATCCAGTGGCCGAAGTGGTCCAGGGACGGGCCGGACATGGACGTGAAGGAGGCGACCCTGCCCCGGGTCCGCTCGGCCGTGACGAACTCCCAGCCCTGGACGGAACCCCAGTCGTGGCCCACCAGATGGACCGGCCTGCCGGGGCTGACCGCGTCGACGACCGCCAGGAAGTCGTCGGTCAGCTTCTCCAGGGTAAAACCGCCCCGCAGCGGCGCGGGCGCGGTGGAACGGCCGTGGCCGCGGACGTCGTAGAGGACCACGTGGAAGCGGTCGGCCAGCCGGGACGCGACCTGCGACCACACCTCCTTGCTGTCCGGATAGCCGTGCACCAGGACGACCACCGGCCGTTCGGGGTTGCCGAGTTCGGCCACGCACAGCTCGATCCCGCCGGTCGGTACCCGGCGCTCGCGCACACCCTCCGGCAGCGTCACTCCGCCTCCACCTCTCCCTCGCCCGGGCCTCCGTCACGTCCCCGGCCGGCGGCGACCGGCGACGGCGCCGACGCGATCGGGCCGCCCGCGCCGCTCGCCACGCGCGGCCGGCCGCGCTACGTGTCCGTAACGTGACCCCGCCGAATCTGGCACTTGTTAGAGGAAGCGTCAATAGCGTGGACGCCAAGCGGTCGATCACCACCCCTCACCCTCAGGCAGGGGTTCCCCTACGGACCCGTACGTCTGAGGTCGGACGCGAGAACGGCTCTGAGGTCTGACGCGTCGCGTGGCGTACGTCACTACCTTCGACGGTGTGACTGTGATCGCGACCGAAAGCCTGAGCAAGCGGTTCCCCCGGGTGACCGCGCTCGACCGGCTGTCCGTGGACGTCGGACCCGGTGTGACCGGACTCGTCGGCGCCAACGGAGCCGGCAAGTCCACGCTCATCAAGATCCTGCTGGGTCTCTCGCCCGCCACGGAGGGCCGCGCCGCGGTGCTCGGCCTCGACGTCGCCACCGAGGGCGCCGCCATCCGTGAACGCGTCGGCTACATGCCGGAGCACGACTGTCTGCCACCCGACGTCTCGGCCACCGAGTTCGTCGTGCACATGGCGCGCATGTCCGGCCTGCCGCCGACGGCCGCGCGCGAGCGCACCGCGGACACCCTGCGCCACGTCGGCCTGTACGAGGAGCGCTACCGCCCCATCGGCGGCTACTCGACCGGCATGAAGCAGCGCGTCAAGCTCGCGCAGGCCCTCGTCCACGACCCGCAGCTGGTCTTCCTCGACGAGCCGACCAACGGCCTCGACCCGGTCGGCCGCGACGACATGCTCGGCCTCATCCGCCGTATCCACACCGACTTCGGCATCTCGGTCCTGGTCACCTCACACCTGCTGGGCGAGCTGGAGCGCACCTGCGACCACGTCGTGGTCATCGACGGCGGCAAGCTCCTGCGCTCCAGCTCCACCACCGACTTCACCCAGACCACGACCACCCTCGCGATCGAGGTCACCGACACCGACGAGCACCCCGACGGCACCCGCGCGGTGCGCGAGGCGCTCCGCGAGCGGGGGGCCGATGTCCTCGACGGCCACAGCGGCCTGCCGGGCTCGGGCCACATCCTGCTGCTGACCGCCCAGGGCGAGGAGACGTACGACCTGGTCCGGGACGTGGTCGCCGACCTCGGCCTCGGCCTGGTGCGCATGGAACAGCGCCGGCACCACATCGCGGAGGTCTTCAAGGACACCGACAAGGACACCGACAAGGACGGTGGCAAGGACACCGACAAGGACGGCGGTCAGGACAGCGACGAGCAGCGGAAGGAGGCCGTCGGCCATGGCGGTTGAACAGCACCCCGTCACCTCCCCGTCGGGTGACCAGAGCCGTATCCACGACATCGGCTACCGCGGGTACGACGGCCCGCGCCTGGGCCGCGCCTACGCCCGCCGCTCCCTCTACTCGCAGTCCCTGCGGGGCGCCTACGGACTCGGCCGCTCGGTGAAGTCCAAGGTGCTGCCCATGCTGCTGTTCGTGGTGATGTGCGTGCCCGCGGCCATCATGGTCGCCGTCGCGGTCGTCACGAAGTCCAAGGAACTCCCCCTGGACTACACCCGGTACGCGATCGTCATGCAGGCCGTGATCAGCCTGTACGTCGCCTCCCAGGCACCCCAGTCCGTCTCGCGCGACCTGCGCTTCAAGACCGTGCCGCTGTACTTCTCCCGTCCGATCGAGACCGCCGACTACGTGCGCGCCAAGTTCGCCGCGCTCGCCTCGGCGCTGTTCGTCCTCACCGCCGCACCGCTGCTGGTGCTCTACGTGGGCGCCCTGCTGGCCAAGCTCGACTTCGCCGACCAGACCGAGGGATTCGCCCATGGACTGGTGTCCGTGGCCCTGCTCTCCCTGCTCCTCGCCGGTATCGGCCTGGTCATCGCGGCCGCCACCCCCCGCCGCGGCTTCGGCATCGCGGCCGTCATCGCCGTCCTGACCATCTCCTACGGCGCGGTCTCCACGCTCCAGGCCATCGCCGACGTCCAGGGCAGCACCGGTGCCATCGCCTGGATCGGCCTGTTCTCGCCGATCACGCTCATCGGCGGGGTGCAGTCGGCCTTCCTCGGCGCGACCTCGGCGTTCCCCGGCGGGATCGGCCCCTCGAACGGCGAGGGCGTGGTCTACGTCCTCGTCACCCTCGGCCTGATCGCCGCCTGCTACGGCCTGCTGCTGCGCCGCTACCGGAAGGTGGGACTGTGACCACGCTCTCCCTCGACCACGTCTCCCGCTGGTTCGGCAACGTGGTCGCCGTCAACGACATCACCATGACCATCGGTCCGGGCGTCACCGGCCTGCTCGGCCCGAACGGCGCCGGCAAGTCCACCCTCATCAACATGATGGGCGGCTTCCTCGCCCCCTCCACCGGCACCGTCACCCTCGACGGACAGCAGGTGTGGCGCAACGAGCAGATCTACCGGCACATCGGCATCGTCCCCGAACGCGAGGCGATGTACGACTTCCTCACCGGCCGCGAGTTCGTGGTCGCCAACGCCGAGCTGCACGGCCTGGGCGACAAGGCCGCCCGGAAGGCACTGGCCACCGTCGAGATGGAGTACGCCCAGGACCGGAAGATCCAGACGTACTCCAAGGGCATGCGCCAGCGCGTGAAGATGGCGAGCGCCCTCGTCCACGACCCGTCGCTGCTGCTGCTCGACGAACCCTTCAACGGCATGGACCCGCGCCAGCGCATGCACCTCATGGACCTGCTGCGGCGCATGGGCGACGAGGGCCGCACCGTGCTGTTCTCCTCGCACATCCTCGAAGAGGTCGAGCAGTTGGCCCGGCACATCGAGGTCGTCGTCGCCGGACGCCATGCGGCCAGCGGTGACTTCCGCAGGATCCGCCGTCTGATGACCGACCGCCCGCACCGGTACCTGGTGCGCTCCAGCGACGACCGCGCCCTCGCGGCCGCGCTGATCGCCGACCCGTCGACGTCCGGCATCGAGGTCGACCTCGCCGAGGGCGCGCTGCGCATCCAGGCCGTCGACTTCGGCCGCTTCACGGCCCTGCTGCCGAAGGTGGCGCGCGACCACGGCATCCGCCTGCTCACGGTCTCGCCGTCCGACGAGTCCCTCGAGTCCGTCTTCTCGTATCTGGTCGCGGCGTAGGAGGCCGAAGATGTACGACCCCACCGTCGCCCGCCTCACCTACCGGGCCCTGCTCGGCCGTCGCCGGGCCCTCATCCTCGGCGCGCTGCCGCTGCTGCTGATCGCGATCTCCGTGGTCGTGCGCGCTCTCGCCGGAGCCGACGACCAGACGGCCTCCGACCTGCTCGGCGGGCTCGCGCTCGCCACCATGGTGCCGATCATCGGCGTGATCGCGGGCACCGGCGCGATCGGCCCGGAGATCGACGACGGCTCCGTGGTGTACCTGCTGTCCAAGCCGCTGAAGCGGCCCACGATCATCTTCACCAAGCTGATCGTGGCGATCGCGGTGACGATGGTCTTCTCGGCGCTGCCGACGCTGATCGCGGGCTTCGTCCTCAACGGCAACGGCCAGCAGATCGCCGTCGCCTACACGGTGGCCGCGCTGGTCTCCTCCATCGCCTACGCCGCGCTGTTCCTGCTGCTGGGCACGGTGTCCCGGCACGCGGTGGTCTTCGGCCTCGTCTACGCCCTCGTCTGGGAGGCGCTGTTCGGGTCCCTGGTGCCGGGCGCGCGCACGCTCAGTGTCCAGCAGTGGTCGCTGGCGGTCGCCGACAAGGTCGCCGGCGGGGACCTGATCGTCTCCGACGTCGGCCTGACGACGGCGACGGTCCTGCTGGTCACGGTGACCGTGCTGGCCACCTGGTACGCGGGCCAGAAGCTGCGGGCGCTGACGCTGGCGGGCGAGGAGTGAACGACGGGGGCGGCGCCGACGGACACCGTGCGGCGCCGCCCGCGGCCCGTGCTTCTCGCACGGGTTCTTCCCACTCAGCCGTGTCGCTCGCTGGGTGGGTCACTTGCCCGGCCGTTCGACTCGCACGGCCGTTTTATTCAGTGGCGCGCGGTGTGCCCGGACGGCACAGTGGTCGTGTCCGCGGGCGCCGGCACGCAACCGGCGCCTCGTACGGGGAGAGGAGCGGGACGATGTCCCTGCACGGCAGTCCGTTCCGCTTCCGACAGGGCAGCCCCCAGCGGGCTCCGGAGTAGTTACCCCTCCGTCGAGCCCGCCCCACACGGGGGACTGCCCGGGGCGGCCGCTTCGAGCACGCGATGTCGCTCTCGCGTGAGGCCGCCCACCCGGAGGATTGGCCGAGTGGTAAGGCACCGGCTTGCTAAGCCGTGGTCGGGTCGGAAGGCCCGCGCACGTTCGATCCGTGCATCCTCCGCGAGACGTTGTCACTGGGACTGGGCCGGGATGTCGGTCGGCGGTGCCGAGAGAAGGGCGGGGCCGGGCGGGGCGGGGAGTTTTTCGGGTGCGGGAGCGTCGTGGCTGGTCGCGCAGTTCCCCGCGCCCCTGATCGCCTGTGGCGATCGGGGGCGCGGGGTCGGCCTGCGCTCCTCGTCTGTTGTGACCGGTGTTCCCGTGGGCCGTCAGCCCAGCAGTCTTTCGATCACCAGTGCGATGCCGTCCTCCTCGTTGGAGGACGTCACCTCGTCGGCCACGGCGATGAGTTGCGGGTGGGCGTTGGCCATGGCCACGCCCCGTGCGGCCCAGGCGAACATCGGGATGTCGTTGGGCATGTCGCCGAAGGCGATCGTGTCGGCGGCCTTCAGGCCCAGGCGCCGGGCGGCGAGGGAGAGGCCGGTGGCCTTGGACAGGCCGAGAGGGAGCAGTTCCACGATGCCCGCGCCGGCCATCGCGACGTTGACGAATCCGCCCGCTGCCCGCAGGGCCGCCTCCGCCAGCTCGTTGTCGGAGAGCCGGGGGTGCTGTATGTAGATCTTGTTGAGCGGCGCGGACCACAGGTCCGCCGCGTCGGTGAACGGTGTCGCCGGGAGCTTGCCGGTCACCGCGTAGCCGGGGCCGACGAGCACCTCCCCGTCCAGCCCGTCGCGGCTCGCCGCCAGGTACAGCGGACCGACCTCCGCCTCGATCTTGGCGAGGGCCACCCCGGCCAGCTGCCGGTCCAGGGTCACCGACGTCAGCAGGCGGTGTGCGCCGGCGTCGTAGACCTGGGCGCCCTGGGCGCAGACCGCGAGGCCGTCGTAGCCGAGGCTGTCGAGGATGTGCCGCGTCCAGGGGGCGGCGCGGCCGGTCACCACGATGTGGGCGGCCCCCGCCGCGGTGGCCGCGGCGAGGGCGTCACGGGTGCGCCGTGAGATCGACTCGTCGGAGCGCAGCAGCGTCCCGTCGAGGTCGGTCGCGATCAGTCGGTAGGGGAAGCCCGGTGCGGTGGCCTCGCTCACTTCGCCACCGGCTCCAGGACCTCTCGGCCACCCAGGTACGGGCGCAGCACCTCGGGCACGCGCACGGAGCCGTCCGCCTGCTGGTGGTTCTCCAGGATCGCCACGATCGTGCGCGGAACGGCGCACAGCGTGCCGTTGAGCGTGGCCAGCGGGCGGACCTTCTTGCCCTCGCGGACCCGGATCTGGAGGCGGCGGGACTGGAACTCGGTGCAGTCCGACGTCGAGGTCAGCTCGCGGTACTTGCCCTGGGTCGGGATCCACGCTTCGCAGTCGAACTTGCGGGCGGCCGAGGAGCCCAGGTCACCGGTGGCGACGTCGATCACGCGGAACGGCAGCTCCAGCGAGGTCAGCCACTGCTTCTCCCACTCCAGCAGGCGCTGGTGCTCGGCCTGCGAGTCCTCCGGGGTGACGTACGTGAACATCTCGACCTTGTCGAACTGGTGTACGCGGAAGATGCCCCGGGTGTCCTTGCCGTGCGAGCCGGCCTCGCGGCGGAAGCAGGGGGAGAAGCCCGCGTAGCGCAGCGGCAGGCGCTCGGCGTCGATGATCTCGTCCATGTGGTACGCGGCGAGGGGGACCTCGGAGGTGCCGACGAGGTAGAGGTCGTCCTTGTCGAGGTGGTAGACGTCCTGGGCCGCCTGGCCGAGGAAGCCGGTGCCCGCCATGGACTGGGGGCGCACCAGCGCGGGGGTGAGCATGGGGGTGAAGCCGGCGGCCGTCGCCTGGGCGATCGCCGCGTTCACCAGCGCGAGCTCCAGCAGGGCGCCGACGCCGGTGAGGAAGTAGAAGCGGGAGCCGGAGACCTTCGCGCCGCGTTCGACGTCGATCGCGCCGAGGAGCTGGCCGAGCTCCAGGTGGTCCTTGGGCTCGAAGCCCTCGGTGGCGAAGTCGCGGATCTCGCCGTGCGTCTCCAGGGTGACGAAGTCCTCCTCGCCGCCGACGGGCACGTCGGGGTGGACGAGGTTGCCGAGCCGCAGGAGCAGTTCCTGGGTCTCCTGGTCGGCCGCGTCACGTTCGGTGTCGGCCGCCTTGACGTCGGACTTGAGCTGCTCGGCGCGCTTGAGCAGCTCGGCCTTCTCGTCCGCGGAGGCCTTGGGGATGAGCTTGCCGAGCTGCTTCTGTTCGGCGCGCAGCTCGTCGAAGCGGACGCCGGACGACCTGCGCCGCTCGTCGGCAGACAGGAGAGCGTCGACGAGCGCGACGTCCTCTCCACGGGCGCGCTGGGACGCGCGCACACGGTCGGGGTCCTCACGGAGCAGGCGAAGGTCAATCACGGGCTCAAGGCTACCGGTGAGGAGTGACGGCTCACGACTCACTATTGCGGAACACGGCTTACAGAGCGATATGGGTCGATTGCCTGGTGTGCTTGCGCCGGTCGAGGGGAGTGCTCCGTTCCCTGGAACGGAGCGGGCGTCCGGCACCGGGGCGACCCGATCGCCTTGTGGAGAACGGGACTTGGGAGCTCGTTGTCCACAGGTATCCACACCCGAGGAGAGTTATCCACAGGCTGTGAGGAAAATCTGTGGACATCGGAATTGATCATTCCTGAGGCGGTTCGCGGACCGCGCAATTCCTTGGTCAAACCGTTCCCGCACCCACTTTCGGGTGGAAATGGGTCGCCCCAAAGGGTCGATCGAAGGAAACGGATGGACGAAGGGTGATCTGTAGGGTCGGAGCCGCCCTTGTGGCCAGTAGGGCGATTTGTCGACTGAATGGCACTTCGTTGTCGACTTGTCCCCAGGTCGAGAAGCCGCCCTGTGGATAACTTCTGTGGACAACGAAGATATGCCGGTCGGACCGGTCCGAGGGCGAGGTGAGGGCGGTGTCTCAGGGCGAGGTGAGGGCGGTGCGGGGACGCGGGGCCCCGAAGGGGGCGCGGCCCGTGGGTCAGAAACGGCCGTCCAGGCAGCGCGCGACCCAGTCCGCCGCCGCCACGAACTCCTCGTCCGAGGTGCCGGGCAGCGGAGCCCCCACATCGGCCGCGGTGACGGTGGCGCGCGGGTACGAGCCGAGGAAGCGCACATCACGGCAGATCCGCTTCAGGCTCATGAGCGCCTCGGCCATCCGCCGGTCGGTGATGTGGCCGGCGGCGTCGATGCAGAAGCAGTAGTTGCCGATGCCCGCGCCGGTCGGCCGGGACTGCAGCACCATCAGGTTGATGCCACGGGTGGCGAACTCGCCCAGCAGGTCCCGCAGGGTGCCGGGGTGGTCGTCGCGCTGCCACAGCACGACGGACGTCTTGTCGGCCCCCGTCGGTGCCGCGGGCCGGGCCGGACGGCCCACCAGCACGAACCGCGTCTGCGCGTTCTCCGCGTCGTGGATCTCGGTCTCCAGGGCCTCCAGGCCGTACCGGGCCGCCGCGAACTCGCCCGCGAAGGCCGCGTCGTAGCGGCCCTCCCGCACCAGACGGGCGCCGTCGGCGTTCGAGGCGGCCGACTCCCACACCGCGTCCGGGAGGTTCGCCTTCAGCCAGTTGCGCACCTGTGGCTGCGCGGCCGGGTGCGCGGTGACCGTCTTGATGTCCGACAGCTCGGTGCCGGGCCGGACCAGCAGCGCGAAGGTGATCGACAGCAGCACCTCGCGGTAGATCATCAACGGTGCGCCGGCGACCAGCTCGTCGAGGGTGGTGGTGATCCCGCCCTCGACGGAGTTCTCGATCGGCACGAACGCGGCCTCGGCCTCTCCCGTGCGCACCGCGTCCAGGGCGGACTGTACGGAGACGTACGGGACCAGCTGTCGGGTCGCCGTTTCGGGCAGCGTGCGCAGGGCGACCTCCGTGAAGGTGCCCTCGGGGCCGAGGTACGCGTAGCTCGCTGGCATGACCTCACCCTAATGGCGCTTGTGGAACCGCACGCACGCATCTCACGCCGGGCGTTCCCCCGAGTGAATCCGCGCGACCTCGACAGCTTCCGGAAACGGCTCTCGACACCGGCCACACAAAGCTCTCGACAGCTGCCGTACAAGGCTCTCGGCAGGTCGCGCGACGCCTCTCGGCCGGGACTCGGGCGGCGGTCGGGTTCGCTCTAGGCCTCCAGCAGCCGCTGCCCCACGTACTCCCCCTGCGCCGCCCCGCCCGGCACCGCGAAGAGACCGCTCGCCTCGTGGCGGATGTACGCCGACAGGGCGTCCCCGCGGTCCAGCTTGCGCTGCACCGTGACGAAGCCGCGCAACGGGTCCGCCTGCCAGCAGACGAAGAGGAGCCCCGCGTCCGGCACCCCGTCCGCGTCGATGCCGTCGTGGTACGAGAACGGCCGCCGCAGCATGGCCGCGCCCCCGTTCTGGTCGGGCCGGGTGATCCGGGCGTGCGCGTTGAGCGGCACGACCAGGTCGCCGTCGGCGTCGGTCTTCTCCAGGTCCATCTCGGTGGTCTCGGTGCCTCCGGTCAGCGGCGCCCCGTCGGATTTGCGGCGCCCGATGACCTGCTCCTGAGCCTTGACCGACAGCTTCTCCCAGTCGTCGAGGAGCATGCGGATGCGGCGTACGACGACGTAGGAGCCGTGGGCCATCCAGGCGGGGTCGTTCGAGCCGGACGCCGGCACGAAGATCCGCTCGTCGAAGTCGGCGTCCGTCGAGCGGGGATTGCGGGTGCCGTCCATCTGGCCCATGAGGTTGCGTGCGGTCATGGGGTGGGCGGTGGCGCCCGGCGTGCGGTTGAAGCCGTTCATCTGCCAGCGGACGGTGGCGGCGCTGCCCGCCTCCTTCTGGATCGCGCGCAGGGCGTGGAAGGCCACCAGGGCGTCGTTCGCGCCGATCTGCACCCACAGATCCCCGTTGCTGCGGGACTTGTCGAGCTGGTCGGCGGAGAAGTCCGGCAGGGGGTCCAGCGCGACCGGGCGCTGCTTCTCCAGGCCGGTGCGGGTGAAGAAGCTGTGGCCGAAGCCGAAGGTGACGGTCAGCCCGGACGGACCGGCGTCCCGGGCCACGCCGGTGTCGTCGTGCGGTGCCTCCTCGCCCGCCATCAGGCGCCGAGCCGTCTCGGACCAGCGGCGCAGCAGCGCGGCGGCTTCCTTGCGGCCCGCTCCGGCGGCGAGGTCGAAGGCGACCAGGTGCCCGCGTGCCTGGAGGCCCTGGGTGATGCCGGGCTGATGTTTCACGTGGAACATCGCCTGCTCGGAGCCGATGGAGGACAGCGGGGTCGCCTGGGCGGGCGCGGCGGCATACCCGGCGCCCGCGCCCGCGGCACCGAGCACCAGCCCGGTGGCACCGGCGGTGCCGAGCAGCTTGCGCCGGGACAGGCTCCCGGGAGCGGAGGCCCCGGAGGGGACTGCCTCGGGGACCGGCTCGCCGGGGGAGTCGGTCTTGCGGTCGGTTCCGGTGTCGGCGTCGGGCGTGCGGGCCGCCCTGGTGGACTGGTCGGGCATGGTGCGGTTCAGCCGATCTGCGCGTTCTTGGAGACGGTCACCTGGTCGATGTCGGAGGTCCGTACGGTCACGGCGATCTTCCATTCGCCGGCCACGGGGATCTGCACTCCGTCCGCCGACCAGTGGCCGGTGGTGATGTGGTCGGGCGCGACGGGCAGCGGCCCGATGTCCTTGGCCTCGAGCGTGAGGGCGATCTTCACCTCGGGGACGTCGAAGGCGCGGCCGTTGGGGCGGGTGACGTAGACGTGCATGACGTTGGCGCCGGTCCGCGCGGGGTCGAGGTTCACGCTGACCACGCCCTGACCGTCGGTGCCGCCGGTGTCGAACGACATGTCGAGGGTCAGGGCGCCGGAGCCGGCCGCCGGGGACGACGACGAGGCCGCCGTGGCCGCCCTGGCCTCCTGCTCCGTACGGCCGGGCTCGGTGGACGTCAGCGCGGTGGTGACGGCGAGCAGCACGACGGCGACACCCGCCTCGGCGAGCACCGAGCGGCGCAGGCCGAAGCGGTTCGGGTCGGCGTCGCGCTGTCGCTTCTGCCGCGTGGCCTCCACGGCGGCCCGCTGCCGGGCGAGCTGCGCGGTCCGCTCGTCGTCCTCGTCGCGGGCTCCGGTACCGGCTTTCCCGGCCCTGGCACCGGCTTTCCCGGCCCTGGCACCGGCTTTCCCCGCACCGGCTTTCCCCGCACCGGCTTTCCCGGCTCCGGCTCCGGCCTCACCCGCGCCGGCCTCACCCGCACCGGCTTTCCCGGCTCCGGCTCCGGCCTCACCCGCGCCGGCCTCACCCGCACCGGCTTCCCCGGTACCGGCGACGTCCTCCGCACCTGCGGCCCTCCCGGCGTCGGCGGCCTTCCCCGCACCGGCCGTGCTCACCTTCACGGAGGCGGGTTCCCGCGCCGCGGACCGAGCCGCGGACCGAGCCGCGACGGACGTCTTCCCGGAGGCGGCCACGGGTGCCGTCCCCGTCATCCGCGTCGTCCACCGCCGTGAGATCCAGGCGAGGCCGACCAGCAGT
Source organism: Streptomyces sp. NPDC003247 (assembly GCF_042888135.1). Classification (NCBI taxonomy): domain Bacteria; kingdom Bacillati; phylum Actinomycetota; class Actinomycetes; order Kitasatosporales; family Streptomycetaceae; genus Streptomyces; species Streptomyces sp. NPDC003247. Next base: position 146,659 of record NZ_JBIAPF010000007.1, on the reverse strand, counting down.
GCCACCAGCCCGATCTTGACGAGCAGGAGCTGCCCGTAGCGGGTGTCGGTGAAGGCCGACCAGGACCCGAGCTGGCGCCACGACTGGTAGACGCCGGTCACGACCAGGGCGAGGACGGAGGCGAAGGCGACCTGTGAGAACCGGCGGACGGCCGGCGCCCCGACCGGTTCGTCCGAGCGGTACAGCGCCACGAGGAGCGCGCTCAGCCCGCCCAGCCAGACGGCGACGGCCAGCAGGTGCAGGACGTCCACGGGCATCGCGATGCCGGGCTGGAGCCCGGTGGAGGCGTGCTCCGCCATCGCCCAGCTCGCCGCGAGACCGGCGGCCACGACCGAGCCGCCGACGGCCAGCCCGAAGGTCAGGTCCCGCTTCTCCTCGTCCTCCCGCTTGTCGTACGCGCCGAAGAGCACGGCGATGAACAGCGCGGCCGCGGCGAGCAGCAGCAGCCGGGAGACCAGCGCGGCGCCCGTCTTCGTCTGGAGGACCTGCCCGAGCAGGTCGAGGTCGAAGACGTCGGCGACCTTCCCGGTGCCGGTGTAGGAGCCGCGCAGGAGCAGCAGGAACAGGGTGGCCGCGGTGAGCGCGAGCCAGCCGGAGACCACGAGCCGCTGCACGGCCCGCACCCCCGTGCCGCGCGGCCAGCAGGCCAGCACGAACACGGCCCCGCCGACCATGACGAGGTAGCCGGCGTAGGACACGTACCGTCCGAACCCGTACAGCCCGCCGACGACTCCGCCGCCGGCCTCCTGCGCGGAGACCGAGACGCTGGTCTTCGAGGGGGAGCCGATGGAGAACGTGTAGGCGCCGGCGACGGGGTGGCTGTCGGCGGACACCACCTGGTAGGTCACCGTGTACGTGCCGTCGGGCAGTCCCGAGTGCAGGGGCACGGCGTAGGTGGTGCCGCTGACGTTGGTGGGCTCGCCGGTGTCGGCGCGTGTGCCCTTGGGGTCGAGGACGCGCAGGGAGTCGCCGTTCATCGCGACCTGTTCGGAGAAGGTCAGCGACACCTGCGCGGGTGCCGTGTCGACCACCGCCCCCTGCGCGGGGTCGCTGCCGGTCAGCGCGGCGTGCGCGGACGCCGGTCCGGCGCCGGCGAGGAGCGTGCCGGCGACGGCGAGGAACAGCAGCACCACTGTCCGCACCCCGGCCGCCGCGGCGGTGCCCGGCCTGCGGGTCCTGGGCGTGCCGTTCGGCCTCCGGGCACCGGGGGCGATGGTCTGGCTCACGGTGGTCCTTCCCTCAGTTCCCGGTCTTCGGGGTGTAGGTGGACGCTTCCACCGGCATCTCGACCTCGACGGTCCCGGACTCGGCGAAGTGCAGTTCCACGGTCACCTTCTCGCCCTGGCTCGGCTTGCGCGTCAGCTTCTCGAACATCAGGTGGTTCCCGCCGCTGGAGAGCACGAGCCGGCCGTGCGCGGGCACGTCGAGGGAGTCGGCCTCCTCCATCGCCCCGTCGACCGTCTCGTGGACGGTGACGCTGCCGGCGATGTCACTGCTGACGGCGGTCAGTTCGTCCGTCGTCCCGCCCTCGTTGGTGATCGTCAGGAATCCGGCCGCCATGGAGTCGGAGACGGGCTGCGGCATGTAGGCGCCGCTCACGGACAGCTCGGCCGCCGAGGCGTCGGAGCCGCAGCCCGCGAGGACCAGGCTCCCGGCCAGGACGGCGGTCGCGCAGGCGGTGAACCGCCTCACGGGTTCTGCCCCTTGAGGATCTTCGGCAGGTCCTTGGTGTAGTCGTCGACCGTGGCGTCCTCGCCGTAGAGGAGGTAGCCGGCGTCCGTCTTGGGGGAGAAGGCGATGACCTGGGTGCCGTGGGTGGAGACCGTCTTGCCGTTCTTGTCCTTGTGCGGCGCCTCGATGGAGATGCCGAGGGTGCGGGCGGCGGTCTGGATGGTGGTGAAGTCACCGGTCAGTCCGACCACCTGCGGGTCGATGCCCTTCAGCCAGGCGCCGAGCGCGGCGGAGGTGTCGCGGTCCGGGTCGGTGGTGACGAACACGACGCGCAGCTCGTCCTGCTCGGCCTGGGACAGCTGCTTCTTCGCCACGGCGATGTTGCTCATCGTCAGCGGGCAGACGTCGGGGCAGTTGGTGTAGCCGAAGTACAGCAGCGTCGGATGGCCGGCGGTCTCCTCGCGGAGGTCGTACTGCTTGCCCTGGGTGTCGGTCAGTACCAGGTCCGGCTTGGTGAAGGGCTGGTCGAGCACGGTCGCGGCCTGCTGCGAGCCGTCCTCGGCGACGGCGGCGACGGGGCTGGAGCCGCTGTCGTCGCTGCTGCCGCAGGCGGAGAGGGTGAGGGAGGCGGCGGCGAGCAGCGCGGCCGCGGCGAACGTCGTCTTGCGCATGGATGAAAATTCCCAGATGTGGTGATTCCGGTGCGCGCCGGGGCATGGCCCCGGCGCGCACCACGGGCGGCCTGACGTCAGGAGGCGTCGCCGGTTCCGGTCCGGCGGCGGCCGGCGAGCACGCCGTACGCCACACCGGCGGCGCCGACGACGATGCCGACGACGCCCAGGACGCGGGCGGTGGTGTCGGTGTCGCCGGAGGAGTCGGAGGCCTCGGTCGTGGCGGCGGCGGCCTCGGCGTCGTCGTCCTCCTCAGAAGCGGAGGCGGAGGCGGAGGCGTGCGCGTGGTCGTCGTCGGCCGCGTCGGACAGGGTGAGCACGGGAGCCGGGGTGTCAGGCTCCTCGGCGCCCTCCTCCTGCACCTCGATCCAGCGCACGACCTCGTTGTTGGAGTACGTCTGGATCGCCTTGAAGACGACCTCGTCGGTGTCCTCGGGCAGCGCGCCGACGGAGACCGGGAACTGCTGGATGAAGCCGGGCTGGATGCCCTTGTCCTCCGCGGTCCAGGTGACCTTGGAGACGGCCTCGGTCACCTGCTGTCCGTGCAGCTCCAGCGGCTTGGCCAGCTTGCTCTTGGTGACGACGATCTTCCAGCCGGGGATCGCCTGCGGCAGCACCGAGGCCAGCGGGGTGTCGGTCGGGAAGTTGACCTCCAGCTTGGTGGTCGAGGCGTTGTCACGCTCGTTGGGGACGCGGAAGTTCACGAGGGCGTACCCGCCCTTGGCGGCCGTTCCCTCCGGCTGCACGCTGACGTGCGCGAAGGCGGGCGCGGACAGCACCAGAACGGTGGAGCCGGCGACGGCAGCGGCGGCGGCGAGACGAGAGATCTTCATGACGGCGAAGCACTCCACTCCGAGTGAGGTCTGCGGTGAGGTGGGGCGTGGGCACGGAAAACGTGCGCACGCGCGCGTGCCGCACGACGGCGGCCCCTCCCGGTGTGTCGTGGAGTGACGGGTCGCGTCGCGTCAGGCAGCGAGGACGAGGAGCGCGGCGGCCGGCGGGCCGCGCCTGATCACCGTGTGCTGGAGTGCCTCGGCGGGCGGCTTGAGCGGCGTGGACAGGGCGGTGCGCGGGGTGCGCGGGTACCACGCGGGCGTCCCGGGCAGCCCCGCGAGCAGGGCACGGACCAGTGCGAGCGCCCCGCGCAGGGCCCGTACGAGCGCGCCTTCGGCGACGCCGTGCGCCGACAGGTCCATCAGCCGCAGCAGGGCGGTGTCACCGCGCCGCAGCAGCCATCCGGCGGCCACCGCGGCGAGGACGTGGCCGAGCAGCATCGGCAGGGAGGGCAGCAGCGACACCGACGAGCCGGCGGTGGACAGGGCGTCCGCGGGATGGTGCATGGCACTCATGCCGACGTCACCGCTCCCGGTGCCGGCGGTACCGGTGCCGTTCCCGTAGACCCGTGCCTCGACGAGGATCCGCTGTGCCTGGGAGGGGCTGAGTGCCGCGGCCGTGGTGCCGCACAGCAGCCGTGCGGCCTGCTCGACCAGTGCGGCGTCGGAGACGTCCGCCGTGGTCGACGCCACGGCCGTGGTGCCGTGCTGACCCAGCCCGAACAGGGTGTGCAGTACGGTCTGCCCCACCGCGAGCAGCGCGGCGACGCCGGGAAGGGAACGCTCGCGTCCGGCGAGCGGCACGACGACCGCGAGGGCCCCGGCGAACCCCGCCCCCAGCGTCCACAGCGGAACGGCGGCGCAGGCGGCCATCGAGTGCCCGGCCCCGGCCAGCACGACGCAGACCGCGGCGAACACCGCGGCCCGCAGCAGCCGGAGAGAACCTCCGGAGCGCGCCGGGCGCCGGTGGGGGTCAGTCATGGCGGGCTCATCATCCCACTGGCCTTACGGCGCCCACACGGCAGGTCCGCAACATGCCGGTGGTCCGGAAGATCACCTTTTGGTGGTCCCTGGGGCAAGTGGAGCCTGAGAGGGTGCTCGGCGGGACAGGTGGGACCAGTGGGACCGGAGGGCCCGGCGAGACCGCCACTCCAGGCCCCGCAAACGCCCGCATACACCGATTCGGCGCCGTGGCGCATCCCCCATATGGGCGGCATCACGCTGAATCCGCGCTTACCGAAGGGCCCGGGCGGCAATACCTATCGGTATGTCGAGCCGCGGCCAGGAGGCTGGAGCATGAGCATCTGGTGGTCACTCCATCTGCGGCGCGACGCCGCGAGCGTGCCCCTCGCCCGGCGCCTGTTGCTCGGCACCATGGAGACGGCGGGCGTCGACCCGGACGTCTCCTACGACCTCTCCGTCGCCCTCAGCGAGGCCTGTGCCAACGCCGTCGAGCACGGCGGGGGCGCCACGCACGGCGGCTGTTCGGAGGCGTACCGCGTCACCGCCTACCTCGACGGCGAGAAGTGCCGCATCGAGGTCGCCGACTCCGGCCCGGGCTTCGCCGCGGAGCGGCAGGTGCGCCCGTTCCAGGCCTACGAGGTGTCCGGCGCCGACGACGAGACGGGCCGCGGCCTGTTCCTCATCCAGGAGCTCGCCGACCACGTCCACATCAGCAACAAGCCGGGGCGGACCGGGGCCGTGGTGAGCTTCGACAAGATGCTCAAGTGGCGCAAGGGCGCTCCGCTGATGGCTGTGTGACGGGCTGTGCGACGGGCTGTGTGACGGGGTGTGTGACGCGGTGGCCGACGCCGGCCGGCCGTCTTCAGGTTCCACAGCACTCACAGCCTGCTCACAGCCTCACCCCACCTCCCTGACGGGTGGCGTTCCTACGTTCGTCCGCATGACGGGAAACCATGAGAACAAGACGATCACCAGGCGCCGCGCCCTGGCGGTGACCGGCGGCACCGCCGCCGCGGGTGGGCTCGTCGTCGTCGGCTACCAGTCGGCGTTCGCCGGCACGGCCGTGGAGGGCGAGGCGACCGCGTCGGCCTCGGCGACCTCGACTGGCGGCAGCTGCATGACGCTGATGACGAGCGTCACGGAGGGCCCGTACTACCTCGATGGTGCCTTGGTGCGCAAGGACATCACCGAGGGCAAGAGCGGCGTCCCGCTCACCCTGCGCCTGACCGTCGTCGACGCCACCGACGGCTGCACCCCGGTCCCGGGCGCGGCCGTGGAGATCTGGCACTGCGACGCCTGGGGCTACTACTCCGGCTACACCACCGCCAACCCCGGCGGCTCGGCCCCCGCCGAGAGCGAGGACGGCTCGACCGCCGACGACGACACCTACCTGCGCGGCTACCAGATCGCCAACGCCAACGGGGTCGTCAAGTTCGAGACGATCTTCCCCGGCTGGTACACGCCGCGCACCTGCCACATCCACCTCAAGGTGCACACCGGCGGCCAGAAGGAGGACGGCACCTACGAGGGCGGCAAGGTCAACTACACCGGCCAGCTCTTCTTCGACGACGACATCGCCCAGGAGATCTTCACCCTGGAGCCGTACTCGAAGCACTCCGGCACGTACACCAAGCTCGCCGACGACATGGTCTACGACGACGGTGGCGCCTCCAGCGGCCTGCTCACCCTCAAGGCCGTGAAGAAGGCCGACCCGTCCAAGGGGTACAAGGGGTTCCTGACCGTCGGCATCGACCCGGACGCCGAGAACACCGGCGCGGGCAGCGGCGGCGGTGGCGGCGAGGGCGGCACGCCGCCGGGCGACGCCCCGACCGGTGCCCCGCCGAGCGACGTCCCGTCGGCCTCGGCGTCGGCCTCGACGTCCTCGTCGTCGTAGGGCCCGGCCGTGACGAGCCGTGAGGACGAGGCCCTTGCACAGGCCGCCGTGTCCGCGCTGACCGGGCAGCTCGCCCTGGTCCCCAAGCCCGGGTTGCCCGACCCGCGCGATCTCTCCGCCCGCGTCACCCGCGTCGACCACCGCGCCCTGCGCTGGTCGGCCAAGGCGCTCGCACCCGGCCTCGCGGCCATGGCCGCCGCCGCCCGCCGCACCGGCGAACCCACGCCCCGGCTCCGCGCCGAGCTGGGCGCGATCGGGCGGTGCACCGAGCACTCGGTGGGGCTGGCCGGCGGCGGGCACCGGGGCGCGCTGTGGACGCTGGGTCTGCTGGTCGCGGCAGCCGCCCTCGATCCCCGCGCGCGGGGCGCCGAGGTCGCCGCCACCGCCAAACGCATCGCCGCCCACACCGACCGGGCCGCCCCCCGGCGCCCGTCGCGGGGTTCGACGGTCTCGGCGAAGTACGGCGCGGCCGGCGCCCGCGGCGAGGCCCGGGCCGGCTTCCCGCACGTCCGCCGTGCCCTGGACGCCTTGGCCAAGGCCCGTACCGCCGGCGCCGACGAGCCCCAGGCCCGCCTCGACGCGCTGCTCACCGTGATGTCCACCCTCCAGGACACCGAACTCCTCCACACCGCCGGCCCGGCGGGCCTGCGGCACGTCCAGGCGGGCGCCCGTGCCGTCCTGGAAGCGGGCGGTACGGCGACGGCGGCCGGCCGCGACGCCCTGTCGGCGTTCGACGCGGACCTGCACGCGCGCGCGTGGAGCCCGCGGGGGAGCGCGGGACTGCTGGCGGGGGCGCTGTTCGTGGACGCGCTGCCGGTGCACACCTCCGCGCGGGCCGCCTGATCCCGCCCGGCGGGGACGTGCGGGTACGCGCCGGGGCGTGCGGGTCCTGCGAACGGACCGCCCGTTCCGGCGCGGCACGGCGGCGCGTCTCCGTCCGGGCCGGGCGCCCGCGCTCTCCGGCACGCCTCGGGGTCCGAGCCGGGCCCGCATGCTCGCGCCGGTGCTGTCCGCCCCGGCGGTATTCGCCTCAGTGGTACCTCAGTGGTCCCTCAGTGGTGCCCGCTTCAGTGGTGTCCGCCTCGGCGGTCCGATCGGTTCCCGTTCCCCTCCAGCACCTTCGCCAGTACGTCCAACGCGTCGGGATACACGCGCTCCCGGGGCGTTCCGTAGCCCACCACCAGCCCCTGGGGGCGTGTCCCGGCGTCCTCGACGGGCGTGTGCCAGTGCTCGCCGAGGCGTCCGACCGCGAGGCCCTCCGCCTCCGCCCGCGCCATCGCCTCCTCCTCGTCGCGGACCTCCACCAGCGCGTGCAGCCCGGCCGCGATCCCGCGTACGCCCCGGCGCGTGCCCAGCCGGTCCAGGAGCAGGTCCCGGCGGCGCCGGTACCGCAGCCGGCAGGCGCGCACATGGCGGTCGTAGGCCTGGCTGTCGATCAGTTCGGTGAGCGCGAGCTGGCCGATGGACTCGGTGTGGTGGTCGCTGTGGAGCTTGGCGTCGGCCACGGCGTCGACCAGGTGCGGTGGCAGCACCATCCAGCCCAGGCGCAGCGCGGGCCCGAGCGTCTTGGAGGCGGTGCCCAGGTAGACGACCTCCCCCGGTGCCATTCCCTGGAGCGCGCCGACCGGCTGCCGGTCGTAGCGGAACTCGCCGTCGTAGTCGTCCTCGACGATCAGTGCGCCCCGCGTGCGCGCCCAGTCCGTCAGCGCCCGTCGCCGGGCGGGGTGCAGGGTCACCCCGGTCGGGTACTGGTGCGCCGGCGTGACCACCACGGCCCCGGCGTCCCCCAGCTCCCGCACGCACACCCCCCGCTCGTCGACCGGCACCGGCACCACCTCGCCGCCGTTGTGCCGCACGACGTCCCGGTGGAAGGGCAGCCCCGGGTCCTCCATGGCGATCCGCGTGCCCTCCAGCACCCGGGTGAGCAGCGCGAGACCCTGGACGGACCCGGAGGTGACCACGATCCGCTCCGGTGGCGCGATGACGCCCCGCGCCCGCTCCAGGTACCGCGACAGCGCCGTGCGCAGTTCCACCCGCCCCCGCGGATCCCCGTAGTCGTAGGCCGGCGAGGGCGCCGTCGCGATGGCGCGGCGCAGCGCCCGCAGCCAGGCGGCCGCCGGGAACGCCCCGACGTCCGGGCTGCCGGGCCGCAGGTCGAAACGCGGTTCACGCGCGCGTGCGCGGGCGTCCGGCGGCTCGGCGGTGACGGAGGGCAGCGCGGCGACCCGGGTGCCCGAGCCCTGCCGGGCCGTCAGGTACCCCTCGGCGACGAGCTGGTCGTAGGCGGCCTTCACGGTGTTGCGCGAGAGGCCGGCCTCGGCCGCGAGCCGTCGGGTGGCGGGCAGCCGTGTCCCGGGTGCCAGCCGTCCGTCCCGCACGGCGTCGCGCAGCGCCCGCTCCAGCCCGGCCCGCCGCCCTTCGCCGTCGTCGGACTCCGACAGCAGATCGACTCCGACACCGGGCCAGAAGTCGTTCACGTGGTTCCTCCCCCTAGGTACGTCGTCCGCGCACGATCCGGCCGTGACGGCCACCCGATACGCGGCGTCGGCCGGGCACGGTGCCGGCCGGACAAGGCACTGTCCGGGTACGGCGATGGCCGGGCACCTCACCAGTACCCGGCCATCGTCCCCGTATCAGGGGCCGGCGCGAAGCCGTCGTCCCGCCGTCCCGGCGTCAGGCCCGGAGCGACGCCATCCAGGTCTCCACCTCGTCGGAGCGCCGCGGCAGCCCGTCGGACAGGTTGCGGTTCCCGTCCTCCGTCACCAGGATGTCGTCCTCGATCCGGACGCCGATCCCGCGGTACTCCTCGGGCACGGTCAGGTCGTCGGCCTGGAAGTACAGTCCGGGCTCGACCGTCAGCACCATGCCGGGCTCCAGTACGCCGTCCACGTACGACTCGGTCCGCGCGGCGGCGCAGTCGTGGACGTCCAGGCCGAGCATGTGCCCGGTGCCGTGCAGCGTCCAGCGCCGCTGGAGACCGAGCTCGAGCACCCGCTCCACGGGGCCCTCGACGAGCCCCCACTCCACGAGCCGCTCGGCCAGCACCCGCTGGGCGGCGTCGTGGAAGTCCCGGTACTTCGCGCCGGGCTTGACCGCCGCGATCCCGGCCTCCTGGGCGTCGTAGACGGCGTCGTAGATCTTCTTCTGGATCTCGCTGTACCGGCCGTTGACCGGCAGCGTGCGCGTGACGTCGGCCGTGTAGTACGTGTGCGTCTCCACACCCGCGTCGAGCAGCAGCAGCTCGCCCGAGCGCACGGGCCCGTCGTTGCGCACCCAGTGCAGGGTGCAGGCGTGCGGGCCGGCCGCGGCGATGGTGCCGTAGCCGATGTCGTTGCCCTCCACGCGCGCGCGGAGGAAGAACGTGCCCTCGATGTAGCGCTCGGAGGTCGCCTCCGCCTTGTCGAGGACCTTGACCACGTCCTCGAAGCCGCGGACCGTCGAGTCGACGGCCTTCTGGAGCTCGCCGATCTCGAAGTCGTCCTTCACCAGACGGGCCTCGGAGAGGAAGACGCGCAGCTCCTGGTCGCGTTCGGCGGTGACCTTGTCGGTCAGCGCGGCCTCGATGCCGGCGTCGTGGCCGCGCACCACCCGCACCGGGCCGGTGGCCTCGCGGAGCTTGTCGGGCAGCTCGCGCACGTCCGCGGCCGGGAGGCCGTACAGCTTCTCCGCCTCGGTGAGGGAGTGGCGGCGGCCGACCCACAGTTCTCCCTGGCCGGAGAGCCAGAACTCGCCGTTCTCGCGGTCGGAGCGCGGCAGCAGGTAGATCGTCGCGCTGTGGCCCTCCCCCGTCGGCTCCAGGACGAGGACGCCGTCCTCGGTCTGGTTGCCGGTGAGGTACGCGTACTCGACGGAGGCGCGGAAGGCGTACTCCGTGTCGTTCGAGCGGGTCTTCAGGTTGCCCGCGGGGATCACGAGGCGCTCCCCCGGGAAGCGCGCGGAGAGCGCGGCACGACGGGCGGCGGTCTCGGCGGCCTGGGGGATCGGCTCCAGGTCCCGCAGCTCCGTGTCGGCCCAGCCGGACTTCATGTTCTCGGCGAGCTCGTCGGACACACCCGGGTACAGGCCGTTCTTGCGCTGCTTGATCGGCTGCTCGCCCGCGTCGGCGGCGGCATCGTCCAGAACAGCTTCCGGGGTCTCCGGAATGAGCTCTTCTGCCACGTTCATCCTCCTAGGTACGGCACTGGGCCCCCTCCATCGTACGGTCGTACAGAAGGGGGCCCAGGGCCCGAGTACCTGTTACCTCGGCGGTCCGGGTACCTCGGCGGTCTGGGTACTCCGACTGCCTGGGTACTCCGGCGGTCCGGTTGCTCCGGCGGTCTGGGTACCTCGGTGGTCCGGTTGCTCCGGCGGTCCGGTTGCTCCGGCTGTCCGGGTGCCTCGGTTATCCGATCGCTCCGGCTGTCCGGGGCGCCGGCCGGTGCCCTCTACTCGAAGCGCGCCGCCAGCAGGACGACATCCTCCGCGCCGCCCGTGGCGTCCTGCCCGTCGGGCAGCACCGTCCGCAGGACGTGGTCGGCGATCGCGCCGGGGTCGTTCCGAAGTGCCCGGGGGACGCCGGCCGCGGCCGCGTGCAGCCGGGCGAAGGCCCGGTCGACGGGGTCGCCGGTGCGGTGCAGCAGCCCGTCGGTGTAGAGCAGGACGGTCTCGCCGGCCTCCGTCTCCAGCTCCGAGCTCGGCGCCTCCCAGCAGGCGAGCATGCCGAGCGGCGCGGAGACGGAGGTCTCGACGAACTCCGTGCGCCGCGCGCCGACGAGCAGCGGCGGGCAGTGGCCGGCGCCGGCCAGGGTGATCCTGCGCAGCTCGGGCTCGCAGTAGGCGAAGAGGGCGGTGGCGGAACGGGCGGGCTCGGTCAGCCGCAGCAGCAGCTCCAGGTCGGACAGGACGGCGACCGGGTCCTCGCCCTCCATCACGGCGTACGCCCTCAGGGAGGCGCGCAGCCGGCCCATCGCGGCGACCGCGCTCGGCCCGGATCCGCTGACCGAGCCGACGGCGAGGCCGAGGGCCGCGTCCGGCAGCGGCAGCGCGTCGAACCAGTCGCCGCCCGCGCGCGGACCGGTGCGGTGCCGGGCGGCGAGCTGGACGCCGGCCACCCTCGGCAGCCGCGAGGGCAGCAGCTCGTCGACCATCGTCGCCATGGCCGCGCGCGTGCGCTCCACCTCGACGATCCGGGCGAGGTGCTCGGCGGCGTGACGGACGTACAGACGGGCCAGGTGGCGCCGGCGCTCGACCGGTTCGGCGGGTTCGTCGTACAGCCACACGGCGGCGCCCAGCCCGCCCGCGCTCCCGGCGGTGAGGGGCAGGGCGTAGCTGGCGGCGTAGCCGAGGCGGGCGGCGACCTCGCGGTGGCGGGGGTGCAGGCCGTCCTCGGCGAACAGGTCGGGCTGGGCGATCCCGTCCTCGCCGCCGGGCAGCCCGTCGAGGATCCGGCCGTAGGACAGGGCGCTGCGCGGCACGGTCTCGATGTGACCGAGATCGGCGCGCCCGAGACCGAGGCCGATCGTGGTGTCCGGGCCGAGGCCGTCGCGGGGTTCCAGGACGACGAGACCGCGCCGGGCCCCCACGAGGGCGGCTCCGGCGTGCAGCAGTTCCTGGAGGGCGTCGGCCAGGGTGTCCGTCCGGGCCAGGCGCTCGGTGAGCTCGTGGAGCGTGGTGAGGTCCGAGACCCAGCCGGCGAGGCGGTCCTGGAGGAGCGCTCCCGCGGCGGGGGGAACCGGTGGGGCGGCCGGGGCGGCGGGCGCGGGCGCGACAGTGTGTGCGGGAGAGGGAACCGTTGAGTCGATTCCAGCCACTTTCGAAGGGTGAGGGGCGTTCATGGCGTCCGGCTCTCGGACCGGTACGTATTGCGCGAAAACATCGCAAACCCCCATGTCATTCTGCGCCGCTGGCGGTGTCTCCACATGTACACGCACTCGTGAGGGGATGTCCAGCATTGTCCTGCGGGGATTGCTGGTGTCCGTGGGACCGGTGGGGTTGTCGCGCACGTTGGTCCGGCTCCCTTGCGAAAAAGCAAAGTTGGCTTAAAAATGCCTCGGGTAAACGGTTATTGCGGTCGACTGGCCTTGCTCCACGGAGCGTCACAGCGGTCGTGATGGGTACGTACTCGGTAAGGACCAGGGGTCGTCGGGAGCCACCCGGAACCTGGTGACCGACCCGGGCGTCTTAGCCATCGACGACCGTGCCCCATCCTCCCGCGGCGGAGGCGGAGAGAACCACGCGCACGGCAAAACGCCAGACTTCGCCACCCCACGCCATGCCCGTGTTCGAGACGGGCGCAGTATGGACGGAGTGGCCGCGGAAGCAGCGGACGATCGAACCCCAGGGGTTCCCCTTGTCCATGACAGGGGTGTGATGCGCCAACAGGTACGCACAGTGAAGTGATCGACCCATGGTGTGATGTGGCCCACGGTGTTGCCAGCGGTGCAACGGAAAGGAACGAGCGCTCATGCGCGAGATCCTCGGAAGGCGACGCAGGCTCCTGTCCCAGCGCAGCGACGGGGGGCCTGAGTTGATCGACGCGGCCCTGACCTTCGCGACGGAATGGCAGTGGCCCGTGCTCCCGGGTGTGACGGCGGACCCGCAGGGACGTTCCCGCTGCGGCTGCCCCGACCCGGAGTGCTCGGTGCCCGGCGCTCATCCCTTCGACCCCGGCCTCCTCGCGGCCACGACCGACGCCCGCATGGTGCGCTGGTGGTGGAGCAACCGCCCGACGGCGCCGATCGTCCTGGCCACCGGGGGCACGGCCCCCTGCGCGGTCAGCCTGCCCGCGCTCGCCGGCTCCCGCGCGCTCGTGGCGCTGGACCGGCAGGGCATGCGGCTCGGCCCGGTCGTCGCCTCGCCCACCCGCTGGGCGATCCTCGTCCGGCCCTACTCGATGGAGCAGCTGGGCGAGCTGCTGTACGCCAAGGACTTCGTGCCGGGCTCCCTGCGCTTCCACGGCGAGGGCGGCTACCTCGCCCTGCCCCCGTCCGAGACCGGCCAGGGGGAGATCCGCTGGGAGCGGGCCCCGCTGCCCGGCTCGGCCTCGCCCTGGGTGCCCGACGTGGAGGCCGTGGTGGACGCGGTCGTCGACGTCCTCACTCGTACGGGTGTGAGCGCGCCCGAGTTGTGAGGGTGTCGGGCGTGCGCGGAGGGGACGCCCGACTTCGCTCGTTATCTTCCGCTCCATGAACCTTCGTCTGCTCGCCCTCGGGGGCGCTGTGGTGTGCGCGGTCGCACTTCCTCTGGCCATGGCGTCCGCGGGATCCGTGGGGGACGGCGGGGGGCCGGCGGTGCGGCTGCCCGCGGTGACCGATCGCGGTGCGGTGACCGAGAGCCGTACGGGCGTCGAGAACCGTACGGACGCCGAGAACCGTACGGGTACCGGCGGCGGTACGGACGGCGGCCGACCCACCGACGGCGACCCGTCCACGGATGACGACCCGTCCACGGACGACGACCGGGGCGCGCGCGGTGACCACCGTGCGAACGGCGACGTCCGTGATGCGGACGATGGCCGCGGAATCGTGGCGGAGGACCGAACCGGAGCAGAGGGCGGACGCCGCGCGGAGGCGGACTTCCGCGCGGACGCCAAGGCGGTCCCGGCCGGGCCGTCCGGCTCCCCCCTCCTGCTCGGCCACGGTCTGGCCACCGCGGCCCGCTGCGGTCCCGAACTCAGCTCCCCCGACGGTGTCGAGGCGCAGACCTGCGTGCTGGTCCAGGGCGAGGAGACGTGGGCGCGCACGTACTACCGCAACGCGACCGGCCGGTTCCTGGACGTCGTTCTGAGCTTCATGGAACCCCAGGGGCGCACGGTGCGGATGCGTTGCGCGGTGAGCGCCGACGACGAGCCGGGGACCTGTGAGACGCCCCGTGAGCGCCTCCGGGGCCGGCCGGCGGAATACACGGCGGTCGCGGAGTTCGCCGCAGCGGGCGGCACCGGGCCGCTGCTGTTGCGGTCCGGCAGCAACGCGTCGAGCGACGCGGCCGGCCACTCGTTCGGCAACGTGACGGAGCGCGCGGGAAGTTGAGGGCGGGCGGCTGCCGTGACGGCGTGCGCGGGCATGCAAAGACCCGGTTGCTGGCGACGGGGGATGCACCAGCAACCGGGCTACTGGAACGGTAACAAGAGATCGGCCCCAGGCAAATTCGATCTCTTGTTTTCATTCCCTTTCCGGACACCGGAAGATGGCCGCTTCCGGCCTCGACTCGCCCTGTCCGCCGGGCAGTTGTGAGCGCAGTCACGCCGACCGGCGGTGGTGACGTGCTGACCGGTCGGTCAGCACGCCGGTGTCCGGAACCACGGTTCAGCTGAGCGTCACCTGTCGGTTGGTCAGGCCGCCGCGCGCGCGGCGCTCGTCGGCGGTGAGCGGAGCGTCCGAGGCCAGGGCGGTGGCGAGACGCTCGGCGAACTCCGCGGCCGGCTTCTCCACGTCCTCGGCCGAGACCCCGCTCGGCAGGTCCCAGACCGGCACCGTCAGGCCGTGCGCCCGGAAGGAGCCCACCAGCCGGGTGCCCTCGCCGAGGCTCGAACGGCCCGCGGCGTGCAGCCGCGCGAGGGCGTCCAGAAGCCGCTCCTCCGCGTGCGGCATGACCCAGCGCAGGTGGTTCTTCTCCGGCGTCTCGCACCAGTAGGCGGCGTCCACGCCGGTCAGCTTCACGGTCGGGATCGCCGCCGCGTTGGCCCGTTCCAGGGAGGCGGACACCTCCGGCGTGGCGTTCTCCGGATCCGGCACCCAGAACTCGAAGCCGGCGTGCACAACTGGCTCGAACGCGCCTTCGGGGTCGAGCAGGTCCTGCATCCGCGGGCCGTCGGCCGGAGCGCGGCGGCCCTGCACGGGCGTGCCGGGCTGCGCCTCGAGGGCGCGCCGGAGCGTGTCGGCGAGGTCGCGGCTGAGGTCGCCCGACGCCGTGTCGTTCTGGAGACCGAGCAGGACGGAGCCGTCGTCGCGGCGCAGCGCGGGCCAGGCCATCGGCAGGACCGTGGCGAGCGTGACCGACGGGACGCCCTCGGGCAGTCCGTCCTTGAGCGTCAGCTCGACGGTGGCGGCCGGCACCAGTTCGCGCAGCGCCACCCAGTCGCACTCGCCCGGCAGGCCCTCGAACGGACGCTGCACCAGCTCGGTGACGGCGTGCGCGGCGGCCCGGCCGTGACAGGCCTTGTAGCGGCGGCCGCTGCCGCAGGGGCAGGGCTCCCGGGCACCGACGACCGGGATCTCCCCGTCGGTGATCTGCGGCCGGCCGGCCTTCGTCTGGGGTCGCTTCTTGGCCATCTGGGTGTCTCCCGGGTACGGCTCGTCTGGTACGGCGGGAGCCTAGCCGCTCGTACGCTCCGTCACGGGAACCTGTGGACAACGGACGGGCTCGTGGACCCGGGAGAGTGCCCGCAGGTGACTGCGGATGGCCCTGAGGCGGCCGTTGGGCCGAGGTGTCGGCTCAGGCCGCCAGTCCGGGCCGCCGGCCCAAGCCGCCGGCCCGGGCCATCAGCCCAGGCCGTTAGCCCAAGCCGCCGGCCCAGGCCGCCGGCCCAGGCCGTCAGTCCAGGTCGTCGAACACGTCCGCGAAGTCCAGGCCGGGGATCGACACCACCGCGGGGGCCGTGATCCGGGAGGCGAAGTCGTCGCGTCGTCCGCCGGCGTCGGGGTCGTGCACGTCGTCGTGGACGACGACCCACACGGTGACCTCGCCCCGGGCGTCGTCGCGGACGCCCCAGTCGTCGGACAGGGCCGTGATGATGTTGAGTCCGCGGCCGCCGTGGGCGGTGACCGACGGGGTCGCCGGGGCCGGCCGGGTCGGGCCGCCGCCGTCGGTCACCTCGACGACCAGACGGCCGCCGGGATCCACGCGCCAGGCGGCCCGCACGTCACCGTCCCCGGCGAGGGCGTCGCCCAAGGGCCGACCGTGCTTGCACGCGTTGCTCAGAAGCTCCGACAGGATCAGTACGGCGTCGTCGATGACCGCTTCCGGCACCCCGCCCCTGCGCAGCTGGTCGCGCATGCGGTGTCTCGCCTTCCCCACGCCCGCAGGGCCATGGGGTACGGCCATGCTCGACGACGTGGGCACCTCCTGTGCCACCACCAACGCCACCCCCGAGACCTCCTTCGCCCCACGCCACGGTGTGGATGCCCCATTGGCCTGTACCGGAAACCGGCCAATCCATGTGCTGTGGGGCACTCGCGACGATCGAATACGGACCGAACGCGCCGGAGCACTCCCCGTGACGGCACGGTCTGCGGTGGCTGGATTTTTTCGGTATGGCTGATAACGGAGGATCCTTCAGGTGACCAGTGTGGTCAAGGGGTCTGAGAGGGACTTGTGTGACTTCTGTGGTTTCTCTCGGAGGTATTGCCCCGCCGTCGGGCCGCTCGTCTCAGCCCCGGTTCAGCCGGTGCAGCACCGCGCGCGGGCGGTTGGTGATGATGGCGTCGACACCCAGCTCGACGCAGAGGTCGACGTCCTCCGGTTCGTTCACCGTCCACACGTGCACCTGGTGGCCGGCCCGCTTCAGCCGTCGCACATAGGTGGGGTGGCTGCGCACGATCCGGATCGACGGGCCGGCGATGCCCACACCCGCGGGCAGCCGTCCGTCGCGCAGCCGGGGCGAGACGAACTGCATCAGGTAGACCGTCGGCAGTGTCGGCGCGGCGCTCCGCACGCGGTGCAGGGAGCGGGCCGAGAAGCTCATGACCCGTACCGGGGACTCGGCCGGCGTGGCCGGCGCGTCCAGGCCGAACCGCTTCAGCAGGAGCAGCAGCCGTTCCTCCACCTGTCCGGCCCAGCGGGTCGGGTGCTTGGTCTCGATGGCGAGCTCGACCCGGCGCCCCGCGTCGGCGACGAGCGCCAGCAGTCGCTCCAGGGTCAGTACGGAGGTCTCCTCGCGGTCCTCGGGCCGGACCTCCCAGTCGGGCTCCTCGCGCGCGTCCCGTGCTTTCCAGGAGCCGAAGTCGAGGGCCGCGAGGTCGGCGAGCTCCAGGGCGGAGACGGCACCGCGGCCGTTGGACGTACGGTTGACCCGGCGGTCGTGCACACAGACCAGATGGCCGTCCGCGGTCAGCCGTACGTCGCATTCGAGGGCGTCCGCACCGTCCTCGATCGCCTTCCTGTAGGCGGCCAGCGTGTGCTCGGGGGCCTCTTCGGAGGCTCCTCGGTGGGCGACGACCTGGATCATGTGCTGCTGCCGTGCGTGGGTCACCGCGTCATGGTGCCACCGGGGCGGGGTACGCGTCCGGCGAAGGAATGCGGGCATCGGGGACCGGTCTTCTGAGAACCCTCTGAGAACCGCCTGAGATGTTCTGATGAAGTGCCCGAATTGCAGAAGATTACCCCATGTAAAGAATGGCCATGAACCCACAGCCACCGCTTATGGTGCTCTGACGGCCCGTGGGAAAAGCTGAGACGTACAAAAGCACATGCACAGCTGCAGCGCGCCGGGTCGACGAAAAGCGTGAACGAGCGTGACCGAGTGCGACCGAGGACAACAGCCGTGGATCGAGGAGAAGAGCTGTGAGCACCGAGAACGAGGGCACCAACGAGGGCACCACGGTTCCCCCGGCCCCGTCCGCACCCCCCGTGCCGGTGGATTCTCCCTCGGCCGCCCCCCAACCGCAGACGCAGGCACAGCAGCCGCCGCAGGCGCAGCCGCCCGTGCCCGACACCGGCGCGCCCACCACCCCCCTGCCGCCGACGCCCGTGAGCGCGGCGCCGGCCGCGGCCGGCGCGCCGCAGGGTGACTGGCCTCCGCCCACCGTTCCCCAGGGTGCCGCCGCGCCCGGCTCGTCCGCGCCGGAGGCCCACTGGCCGCCGCCCCAGCCGCCGGCCACTCCCCCGTACGCCGACGGCCTCGGCGGGACTCCGGGACAGCCCGGCCACCCCGAGCAGCCCGGTCACCCCGAGCAGCCCGTCCACCCGGGGCAGCCCGGTCACCCCGACCACGCCGCTCTCACCGGCCCCACCGCCCCCACCGCACACTTCGACCACGCCGTCCCCTCCGACCACGCGGCCCACGCCGCCGGTGAGCCGGTCTGGGGTGCCGCCTACCAGCAGCCCGCGCCCCCCAAGGCCCGTCGCGGGCGCGGCGCGCTGGCCGCCGCGGTCCTGGTGGCCGCGCTGGTCGCCGGCGGCCTGGGCGGCGGGCTCGGCTACACCCTCGCCAAGAACGACGACGACTCCGGCTCCACCACCGTCTCCGCCTCCGACAGCGGCGGCTCGGTCAAGCGCGACCCCGGCACGGTCGCCGCGGTCGCCGCCACCGCGCTGCCCAGCACGGTCACCATCGAGGCCGAGTCCAGCA
The DNA here is from genome assembly GCF_042888135.1 of Streptomyces sp. NPDC003247. Taxonomy (NCBI): domain Bacteria; kingdom Bacillati; phylum Actinomycetota; class Actinomycetes; order Kitasatosporales; family Streptomycetaceae; genus Streptomyces; species Streptomyces sp. NPDC003247. Next base: position 128,362 of record NZ_JBIAPF010000007.1, on the reverse strand, counting down.
GCGGTGAGGGCGGCACCGGAACCGGCTTCGTCTTCGACACCCAGGGCCACATCGTCACCAACAACCACGTGGTGGCCGACGCGGTCGACGGCGGCAAGGTCACGGCCACCTTCCCGAGCGGCAAGAAGTACGACGCCGAGGTCGTCGGACACGCCCAGGGCTACGACGTGGCGGTCATCAAGCTCAAGAACGCCCCCTCGGACCTGAAGCCGCTGGCGCTGGGCGACTCCGACAAGGTCGCCGTCGGCGACTCCACCATCGCGATCGGTGCGCCCTTCGGCCTGTCCAACACGGTGACGACGGGCATCATCAGCGCGAAGAACCGCCCGGTGGCCTCGTCCGACGGCACCGGCAGCTCCTCCTCCTACATGAGCGCCCTGCAGACGGACGCGTCCATCAACCCGGGCAACTCCGGCGGCCCGCTGCTGGACGCCAAGGGCAACGTCATCGGCATCAACTCCGCGATCCAGTCCACCGGCAGCGGCGGTATGGGCGGCACCAGCCAGTCCGGCTCGATCGGCCTCGGCTTCGCCATCCCGATTAACCAGGCCAAGTACGTCGCCCAGCAGCTGATCGAGACGGGCGAGCCCGTCTACGCCAAGATCGGCGCCTCCGTCTCCCTGGAGGACACCGCGGGCGGCGCGAAGATCACCGACGAGGGCCAGAGCGGCTCCGCCGCGGTCGAGTCGGGCGGCCCCGCCGACAAGGCCGGCCTCCAGCCCGGCGACGTCATCACCAAGCTCGACGACACGGTCATCGACAGCGGCCCGACCCTCATCGGCGAGATCTGGACCCACCAGCCCGGCGACAAGGTCACCATCACCTACGAGCGCGACGGCAAGTCCCACACCGTCGAACTCACCCTCGGCTCCCGCGAGGGCGACAGCTGATCCGGCCCACGCGCGCGTACCTCCCCGGTTCGGCCACGACCGAACCACACGCGCGCGTGCCCACCCGTTACTCTTGTCCCCGCGCCGCGGACCACTCACGGCGCGGGGAGGCGTGCCCGAGCGGCCGAAGGGAACGGTCTTGAAAACCGTCGTGGCAGCGATGTCACCGTGGGTTCAAATCCCACCGCCTCCGCTCAGGTCATGAGCGTCGCAGGTCAGAAGGGGTGCCTCTCTCCGGAGGGGCGCCCCTTCCGCGTGGGGCCTGTTTCGCCTGGAGGTGGGTCCGTCGCGTAGGGGAAATCAGGGGCGCGGGCCTGCGGCGTGCGAAAGCATGAAGCATGCGACCGGACGACTGGCACCTCACCGACGACGTGAACGACTTCCTCGCCCGAGCCGGAGACTTCCTGCGCTCACGGCCCGGCCCGCACGTCATGCAGCTGACGTGGGCCGAGAGAGTACGAGCGCGGGGGGCGGAGACGTTCGGCACCGGAACCCCCGTCTTCGGCGCGCTGGAGCGAGCGGGCGAGGTGCACGCCACCTTCCACTACCTTCCGCCCCGCGGTGTGGGCCTCTCCCCCCTCTCACCTGAGCAGGCCGACTCCCTCGCCGCTCGCCTGGCCGCCCTCGGACACGCCCTTCCCTCCGCCGGCGCGGACCACGGCACCGCCGCCGCTTTCGCCGAGGCGTGGCAGCGGCACACCGGGGCGACGCCCGAACTCCGCGACACGAGGCTCCGTCTGTACCGCCTCGGCACGCTCACCCCACCCGAGCCGCTGCCGGCGGGCCGGGGCCGCGTCCTGGGCGAGCAGGACCTCGAGCACGTCATGTTCTGGTGCGGTGAGTTCGCCAAGGCCGTCGGGGAGGACGTCTCCATCGACGCCGACACGTGGGCCGGCACACGCTTCGCCGACAAGCGCTACACGCTCTGGGAGACCCCGGACGGCACGCCCGTCTCCATCGCGGGCATGAACCCGCTGATCGGTGGCCAGATCCAGGTGGACATCGTCTACACCCCGGCCCACCTGCGCGGTCGCGGTTATGCCGGCGCCGTGACGGCGGAGGTGAGCCGAGCCGCGCTGGCCGCGGGCGCGAGGGACGTCGTCCTGTTCGCGGACCTGGCCAACCCCACCAGCAACGCCCTCTACCAGCGCCTCGGTTATCGCACGCTCGCCGACTGGGCGGCGTACGACTTCTCGTACACCGCACCGGAAGCCGGTTGAGCGGGCCACCGGCTCGGGCTCCGTCAGCACCGTGAACGGGCCGCGCATGCCGGTTCCGGTGCGGCGGGCGGGGCGTGCCCAGCCCGCCGTGGGTAGGCTCCCGGCATGTATCCGGTCACCCGCTCCGGTGCACGGCTGAGCCTCCGTGAGCTCGCCGTCGACGACCTCGACGCGGTGCACGCCGTTTACGGCAGCCCCGAGGCGACCGCGCACCTGTCGTTCGAGCCGCGCACCCGTGACCAGGTCGCCCGGATCCTGAGCCGGTCCGTCGCCGCCGCGACCGCAGCCCCGCGCACCGAGTACGCGCTCGCCGTGGTCGAGCGGGCGACGGACCGGCTGATCGGGTTCGGGCGTCTGGCCACCGACCCGCACCAGCAGGGCGGAGCCACCATCGGCTTCGCCCTGCGTCCGGACGCCTGGGGCGTGGGGTACGGCGTGGAGACCGTGCGGCTGCTGCTCGGCGTCGGGTTCGAGGACCTGGGCCTGCACCGCGTCTGGGGAGCGAGGTCGCCCCTCAACGAAGCCTCCGCCCGGACGATGGCGGCCGTCGGCATGGTCGAGGAGGGCGTGATCCGCGAGCACGTGCTGAAGGCCGGGGCCTGGCGGGACTCCGTCGTGCACGCGATCCTCGACCGCGAGTGGCGGTCCGCCGACGGGAGGGCGTCGGGGGAGCGCTGACGCGGACGGCGGCGGCGGCAGGGACGGCGGCGGCAGGGACGGGGGCGGCGGGGACGGGGGCGGGCGACTTCCCGTTTCCTCCCCCTCAGGTCTCCCGTCCCCGCCCCGTCAGGCTTCGGGCCCTCGCCCCGTCAGGCGTCGTGCCGACGCCACCGTCGCGCGTGCCTCGCGCTCCGTCAGTCCGGTGTGGACGGCCGCGGTGACGAGGGGCTCGGTGAGGGCCGGGCCGATGCCGTCCTCGTAGGCCCGGCAGGCCGCCCAGAACAGCCGGGTGTTGCGCTGGCCCTCGTGGGCGGCGAGGACGAACCGGACCAGGCCGCGCCCGTGGGCACCGCCCGGCGTCGGGGGCGTGGAGGGGTGCGGGCGGGGCGGAGGGAGCAGAAGGAGCAGGAGGGCGCGCGGGCAGCGTGCGGGGGCGAGGTGCGCGGTGCCGGGGGCGGTGGCGTACACGCCGTGTGCGGTGCGGGAGCCGGGGCCGACGAGGTAGCCGCCGGCGCCCCGGATGTCGATGCCGGGGGCGAGGCGGCCGGCCGAGTTGGGGACGGCGACGTCCGGTGGGCCGGTGAGCCAGAGGTGGCGGCCGCCGGACGGGGTGAGGACGACGACCGTGGGCGGGATCGTGAAGAGGTGGCGAAGGGCCAGTTCGCGCAAGGCGGCCGTGGAGTCCGCGCCGGGCTTGGTGTCCAGGTCGACGCCGATCAGATGGTGCGGGGGCAGGCCGCAGGCGATGCCGTAGCCGGTGGCCCAGGGGGCGGCGGCGAACAGTGCGCGCAGGCGCGCCGGGTCGGCGGTGGCGTCGTACACGCCATGGCCGGGGCGGCCGCACTCGCCGTGGCAGCGCGGGGCGGCCGGGTCGTCGCGGTGGGGGGAGCGCAGGGCCGGGAGTTTCGTCCGGGACAGGGGGATGACGGCCAGGCCGCGTTCGGCGGCCGCCAGGGCGTGGGCGAGGGCCGGCGGGGTGGCCTGCCGGGAGTGCCGGTCGGTGGTGGCCATGGATTCATGTTCGTACGCACGTTCGAGAAAGGGAAGAGGGGCGGGTGGCGACGCGCCGAAGGCGGCTCGAATCGGCCGGAAAGATGGCGGAACGCTTCATCTCTTGGGGGGCTTGGGGAGTGGGGTGTCCGGCTTGCCCGGAGTCGCGGTGTGCCGGGCAGGAAAAGGGGCGCAAGGGGTTTATCGACTTGTCATCACGCTTGCGTGCGAATGGCGCTGTCCGAGGTGGTTCGCCGGGATGCGGTGGGCAACTCTGGTCTCGCGACGTCGTCACAGCGCCGGGACGGTCGGCCAACTGCCTGGCGGAAAACCCTCATCCATGGTTTCCGGATTTCTGGAGGAACAACATGGCAAGCATCCGTACCGCCCGCGTCATCGCCGCCGTCTCCGCTCTTCCGCTGGCAGTCGCCCTGTTCACCGGCGTCGCGGTGGCGGACAACGGCGGCTTCGCGGACGACGGATCGAACGCGGGTGTCGCCAGCGTCGTGGGCAGCGGCGTCGGTGACGACAACAACGGCAACTCCTCCACCACGCAGCAGAACGCGGTCGGGTCGGGGGCCTCGAACCAGAGCAACACCGCGCAGGTCGACGACTCCGCCTTCACGTCCGTCAACCAGGGCAACAGCAACGTGGTGCTCACCTTCGCCCCGCTGTGGCTGTGACCCGCATGACCTGAGGGGGCGGTGCCCGGCCCGCCGATCTCCGTGTCGGGTGTGCTTCGTGGGGTGAACGCGTTCCTGCGCGGCGGTACTTCGGTACCGCCGCGCAGGCGCGTTCCACCCCTTCCGGCGGCCCGCGCCCCCCAGGGGTGAACCCCGGTGCGCCTCTCCCGCTCGTCCACCCTCAGGAGGTGGGGCGGGCCCCACTCCTACAACCTGAGGGGGACTCCGCTTCGGCACCTGCGGGCGATCCGCCGGGCCGGGGCGGCTCCTAGCGTGGAGGCATGACCACACCCGTCTGCACCAGCGCCTCGAAGGGCATGACGCGGCCCTCCCCGTACCCGTCCTTCTCGTCGTACGTCAGGGCCCGTCAGCCGGTGCTGCTGCGCACCGCCCGGTCGCTGACGGCGAACCCGAGCGACGCGGAGGACCTGTTGCAGACCGCGCTCGCCAAGACGTACGTCGCGTGGGAGCGGATCGAGGACCACCGGGCGCTCGACGGCTACGTCCGCCGGGCCCTGCTGAACACGCGTACCTCACAGTGGCGCAAGCGCAAGGTCGACGAGTTCGCCTGCGACGAGCTGCCGGAGCCGGAGCCGCAGCCCGGGGACGACGATCCGGCCGAGCGGCAGGCGCTGCACGACGCGATGTGGCGGGCGATCATGAAGCTGCCCTCCCGGCAGCGGGCCATGGTGGTCCTCAGGTACTACGAGGACCTCAGCGAGGCGCAGACCGCGGAGGTGCTCGGCGTCTCGGTGGGCACGGTGAAGTCGGCGGTGTCCCGCGCCCTCGGCAAGCTCCGCGAGGACCCCGAACTCGACGTCGTCCGGTGAGACGGCCCGGCGCGGACGCTTAGCGCACCGCGCCCCGAACGTGACCTGATCGATCGGCGCCCCCTAGTGACATACCGCGCGGTATGTGCGCAGAATCAGCGCAACCGTTACCACCGCGTAGGCAATGTCGCCGCACCTGGGAGGACGCCGTGCTGAGCACCATGCAGGACGTACCGCTGCTGATCTCGAGGATCCTGACCCACGGGTCCACGATCCACGGCACCTCGCAGGTGACCACCTGGACCGGCGAGGGCGCCCCGCAGCGCCGCTCCTACGCCGAGATCGGCGCCCGCGCGGCCCAGCTGGCGCACGCCCTGCGCGAGGACCTCGGGGTCGTCGACGACGACCGGGTCGCGACCCTGGCCTGGAACAACGCCGAGCACGTCGAGGCCTACTTCGCGATCCCCTCCATGGGCGCGGTCCTGCACACCCTCAACCTGCGCCTGCCCCCCGAGCAGCTCATCTGGATCGTCCACCACGCGGCCGACAAGGTCGTGATCGCCAACGGGTCGCTGCTGCCGCTGCTGGCCCCGCTGCTCCCGCACCTGAAGACGGTCGAGCACGTGGTCGTGACCGGCCCCGGCGACCGTTCCCTCCTCGCGGGCGCGAGCGCCCGGGTGCACGAGTACGAGGACCTCATCGCCGGCAAGCCGACCTCCTACGACTGGCCCGAGCTGGACGAACGCCGGGCCGCCGCGATGTGCTACACCTCCGGCACGACCGGCGACCCCAAGGGCGTGGTCTACAGCCACCGTTCGATCTACCTGCACTCCATGCAGGTCAACATGGCCCAGTCGATGGGTCTGACCGACCAGGACACGACACTGGTCGTCGTGCCCCAGTTCCACGTCAACGCCTGGGGCCTGCCGCACGCCACCTTCATGACCGGCGTGAACATGCTGATGCCGGACCGCTTCCTCCAGCCCGCACCGCTCGCCGAGATGATCGAGTCGGAGAAGCCGACCCACGCCGCCGCCGTGCCCACCATCTGGCAGGGACTGCTCGCGGAACTGACCGCCAGGCCCCGCGACGTCTCCTCCCTCACTCAGGTCACCATCGGCGGCTCGGCCTGTCCGCCCTCCCTGATGACGGCCTTCGACGACCTCGGCATGCGCGTCTGCCACGCGTGGGGCATGACGGAGACCTCCCCGCTCGGCACCATCGCCCGTCCGCCGGCCCACGCGGTCGGCACCGACGAGGAGTTCGCCTACCGCCTCACCCAGGGCCGCTTCCCGGCCGGCGTCGAGGCCCGCCTCACCGGTCCCGGCGGCGAACGCCTCCCCTGGGACGGCGAGTCCGCGGGCGAACTGGAGGTCCGCGGTTCCTGGATCGCCGGCGCCTACTACAACGGCCCCGACGCCGACCCCCTGCGTCCCGCCGACAAGTTCAGCGAGGACGGCTGGCTGAAGACGGGCGACGTCGGCACCATCTCCCCCGACGGCTTCCTCACCCTCACCGACCGCGCCAAGGACGTCATCAAGTCCGGCGGCGAGTGGATCTCGTCCGTCGAGCTGGAGAACGCGCTGATGTCCCACCCGGACGTCACCGAGGCGGCCGTCGTCGCCGTCCCCGACGACAAGTGGGGCGAACGCCCGCTGGCCACGGTCGTACTGAAGGAGGGATCCACCGCCGACTTCGAGACCCTGCGCGCCTTCCTCGCCCAGGAGGGCAAGATCGCCAAGTGGCAGCTCCCGGAGCGCTGGACGATCATCGAGGCGGTCCCGAAGACGAGCGTGGGCAAGTTCGACAAGAAGGTGCTGCGCCGGCAGTACGCGGAGGGGACGCTGGACGTCACGCGGCTGTGAACGGCGCGCGGTCAGGGGTGGTGCGCAGCCAGGGGCGGCGGCCATCGAACGGCGCGCGCGGCCACTGAACGGCGCGCGCGGCCACTGCACGGCGCACGGCCATTGAACGGCGCGCACGGCCACTGAAACGGCGCACAGCCACTGGGCGGGTCCTCGAAGGCCTGCCCAGTGGCTGCTGTGTTTCTCAGGGAGCCGTTGTCACGGCCGTACCGGCTCGGCCGTACCGTCACCGCCGTACCGGCTCGGCCGTACCGTCACCGCCGTACCGCGGTGGTCCCCCACCCCACCGCCAGCCACACCCCGGCCACCGTGACCACACCGCTCCAGCCCCAGTGGGTGAAGGCGAGGCCGGCCAGGGCCGAGGCGGTGGCGCCGCCGGCGAAGCCCGCGACGACGTAGGCGCTGTTGGCGGTGGCCGGCTCGGAGGTGGTGGTCAGGGCGAGGGTCTGGTTGGCGACGTGGGAGGCGACGAGGGCCGCGTGGATGGCGATGGCGGCCACGAAGAGCGCCGGCATCACCCGGCCGCCCAGCCAGAACAGCGGCACGGACACGGCGGCGAGCAGGTACGCGGTGCGGACGACCCGGGCGGCGCCGAAGCGGTCGACCAGACCGCCGGCGAGCGGTGCGACGACGCTGGCGGCGAGGCCGAAGAGACCGAAGAGGCCGGCGGTCGCGGTGGACAGGCCGTAGGGCCGGCCGGTCAGCAGCAGCGCCAGCGACGTCCACAGGGCGCTCCAGGCGCCGTACATGCCGGCCTGCCGCACGCACGCCCGCCACAGGTCGGACGAGTGGCGCACCAGGCCCGGCATGTCGCGCGGGCCGGTGAAGAGGCCGCCCGTGCGGCGTCGGCCGCGTTCGGAGGGCAGGGCGGCGGCGGTCAGCAGGCCGAGCGCGGTGGTGAGGACGGCCGCGCCGGCGAACACCGCCCGCCAGCCGAAGGCCTGCCCGGCGAGTCCGCCGAGGACGCGGGCCGCGACGATGCCGGTGAACAGCCCGGCGACGACCGCGGCGACATGGCGGGCGCGGTGGTGGGCGGGGGCGCGTTCGGCGACCAGCGGGACGAGCAGCTGCGGGACGACGGTCGCCGCGGAGGCGATGAGCACGGCGGCGGCGAGCGCGGTGGTCCCCGAGGCCAGGGCGCCGGCGACCAGCGCGGCCGCGGCGACGAGGGACAGCACGGCGACCAGCGGGCGCCGGTTGACACGGTCCCCGAGCGGGGCGAAGAAGAGCAGGCCGGCGGCGTAGCCGAACTGGGCGACCGAGGCGATCCAGGCCACCGCCGACGACGTGGAGCCGAAGTCCCGGGCGATGAGGGGGAGCAGCGGGGCCGCGACGTAGATGTTGCCGGCCGTCACGGCGGTGCAGACGGCGATGAGGGGGAGGAACAGGCGGCCGGAGAAGAGGCCGGTGCCCCGGGCGGGCGCCGGGGCCGGCCGGGCCGTGCGGCCCTGCTCGGTGTCCTGGACCCCCGGGGCCTGCGGGGCCTGTCGGGTCTGCTGCGGGGTGGCGGACGGCATGGCGGCGGATGCTCCTTCGAGTCGGCGCTGAGTGCCGAGCACTGATAACCAACCAGTTGGTTGGACGAGGGGAGGAACAGTCTCGAACGGCCGTCCATTCCCTGTCAACCAACCAGTTGGTTGCCTGGCGTGGCTACCATGTCCCCATGGCAACGAGCAGCCCCCGCGGCACCACCCCTCGCGACCCCGAGGCCACCAAGGCGCGCATCTTCGAGGCCGCCGTCGCCGAGTTCGCCCGGTACGGCATCGCGGGCGCCCGCATCGACCGCATCGCCGCCGAGGCCAGGGCCAACAAGCAGCTCATCTACGCGTACTTCGGCAACAAGGCGGAGCTGTTCACCCAGGTCCTCGGCCGCTGCATGGTGGACCTCGCCGCCTCCGTCCCCGTCGACCCGGACGACGTCGAGGGCTGGATGGACCGGCTGATGGACTACCACGCCACCCACCCCGAACTCCTGCGCCTCCTCTACTGGGAGGGCATCGAGTACGGCACCGCCGACCTGCCCGACGAGACGGAACGGCAGGAGCACTACGCCCGCAAGGTCGCCGCCGTCCAGGACGGCCAGGACCGCGGGGTGATCAGCGACGCGATCCCGGCCCGCGACCTGATGTTCCTGCTGGTCGCCCTGGCGAACTGGGCCACCGCCGTACCGCAGATGAGCCGCATCCTGGTGGGCGGCGAGGACGACGACCGCGCCCGCCTGCGCGCCTCCGTGAAGGAGGCGGCCCGCAGGCTGGTCGCGCTCTAGCCGTCCGGCGCCGCGCCTCTTCGGACCAGATCCTGGCCGACGGCCGGGCCACCACTCAGTTGGTGCCGATCCGCGCGAGCAGGTCCACGATCCGGGACTGGACCTCCGCGCTGGTGGACCGCTCCGCGAGGAACAGCACCGTCTCGCCGGAGGCCAGCCGGGGCAGGTCCGCCTGGTCGACGGCGGCCGTGTAGACGACCAGCGGGGTGCGGTTGAGCTGCTGGTTCGCCCGCAGCCAGTCGACGATCCCGGCCCGGCCCCGGTGCACCTGCATCAGGTCCATCACCACCAGGTTCGGCCGCAGCTGCGAGGCGAGCGTGACCGCGTCCGCGTCGCTCGCCGCCCGCGCCACCTGCATCCCGCGCCGCTCCAGCGTCGCGGTCAGCGCCAGCGCTATCTCCGCGTGCTCCTCGATCAGCAGCACCCGCGGCGGATGCTGCTCACTGTCCCGCGGGGCGAGCGCCTTCAGCAGAACGGCGGGATCGGCGCCGTACGCCGCGTCGCGCGAGGCCTGTCCGAGCCCGGCCGTGACGAGCACCGGCACCTCGGCGGCCACCGCGGCCTGCCGCAGCGACTGCAACGCGGTCCGCGTGATCGGTCCGGTCAGCGGGTCCACGAACAGCGCGGCCGGGAAGGCGGCGATCTGCGCGTCGACCTCCTCGCGCGAGTGCACGATGACGGGCCGGTAGCCGCGGTCGCTGAGCGCCTGCTGGGTGCTCACGTCCGGAGCCGGCCACACCAGCAGCCGGCGCGGGTTGTCCAACGGCTCCGGCGGCAGTTCGTCGTCCATCGGCTGCGGCCGCGGCGGGTCCGCCACCTCGACGGCACCGCCCGGCCCGTCGAGCGGTTCGGGCCCTTCGGCGGCGTTCTCGTCCGGCGCTCCTATGGCGTACGAACGGCCGACGCCCTCGGTCCCGGGCGCGGGCCGCACCTGTCCGGCCGGCGCCTGCCCGGGCAGCGGCTGCCCCGCGAGGGACGGCTGCGGCACGGCCGGCTGCGGAGCGACGGGCGCCGCCGCTGCCTGGGGCCCGGCGGCCCGCGGCACGGGCGCCTTCGGCACACCGGGCTGCGGTACGGCGGGCTGCTCGGCCGACGGGTGCGGGCGGGCCGTCTGCTCCGGTCGCGCGTCCGGGTCGGGCGGCGTGCCCAGCTTGCGCCGCCGCCCTGAACCGCCGGGGGAGTGCGGGGCCGGGGTGGCCGTGGACGGGGGCACCTGCGCCTGCGGGACCTGCGGGACCTGCGGAACCTGCGGGACCTGCGGGACCTGGGCGGCCTGGCGGGTGAAGGGCACGCCCTGGCCGAGCGTGCGGACGCTGATCGACCGGCCCTGCGTGGAGTTGGGGTCCACGCCCGCGGCGGCTGCGGCTGCTGCCGCGGCCGCCGCGGATTCGGCGGGCAACGGCTGCGCGGCCCGCGTCTGCGCCGGTGCTTGCGCTTGCGCTTGTGTCTGCGCCTGTGCCTGTGCCTGTGCGACGGCCTCGGGCGGGAGCGGGGTGCCCGTGCTCGGGGTGTTGGTGCTCGACGGCGCGGTGCCCGGGGCGGGCGCAGCGGGGATCCCGGCCGCGGCGGCCGGGACCGCTTCGGCGGGCAGGGGCTGCCCCGGAGCGGGCGCCCGGCCTGCGGGAACCTGCGCGCCGGGGGCCTGGACGGAGTCCTGCGCGGGCACGCCGACCTGCCCCGACGCCGGCGGCAGCGGAGCGCCCGCGGGCTGAGCGAGGGCGGCCGGTTGTCCGGGCACCGGCTGACCGGCGGCCGACGGCTCCGGCAGGGGCTGCGCGGGCGAGGGCCGGCCGGGCACCGGCTGACCGGGAACCGGCTGCGCGGGTACGGGCACGCCGACTTGCGAACGAGTCGCCTCACCGGCCCCGCCGGGCTGCTGTCCGACCGCGGCCCGCTGCCCCGGCACCGCTCGACCGGCACCGTCCTGGACCTGGGGCTGCCCCTCCACCTGGGCCGCCTCCGCCGACGGGGACACCGCCCGGCGCCGACGGCCGGTCGGAGCGTTCGTCGGATGCGGCTGCGGCGGCGTGTGGTCGTCGTCCTGGTCGTGCGGTACGGCGTCGTGCCGGCCGTGGTCGTTCGACACGTCCTCGGCCACGCCCGGAACGGGCGCCACGGCCTGCGACGGAACGGGCACCTGCCCCGGCACCGGCAGCTGTCCGGGAACGGGAACAGGAACGGGCACCGGCTGACCCTGCACGGGCACCGGCTGACCGGGAACCGGCACCGATTGACCGGCAACCGCCACCGGCTGACCCGGAAGAGGCACCGGCTGACCGGGAAGGGGAAGCGGCTGCCCGGCAGGGGGAACCGCGCTGACCCCCGGGGGCACGGGAGAGGTCCCGGGAGGTACGGGAGAGATCCCGGGCGGCACGGCGGCCGGAACCTGCCCCACGGCCTGCCCCCCGGCCTGCGCCTCGACGGCACCGTCCGGTCCGTCGGACGTCCGGTCCGCCTCGGCCGGCGGCAGGGCGAACACCGTACGGGGCCCCGCCTCCTGCGCGGCGGCCCGTTCCGTCGCCGCGGCCAGCGCGCGCCGTCGGCGTCCCGTCGGCTCCGCGCCCTCCGCGCCCTCCGCGGGATCCTGCGCCTCGCCGCCGACGACCGCGGGCAGGGCGGCCGGCAGGGCCTGCGGTTCGTCCGCGGCTCGACGTACGGCGGACTGGGGCACTCCCTGCGGCGGAACGGTGCCGCCGAGGCCCGTACCCGACGCGGCGGTGCCCGCCGCGTGTTCGGCGGCCGTCACGACGGCCCCCTCGGCCACCCCCGTTCCGGCGCCACCGCCCTGACCGGCCGGTTCGGCCGGCCGTCCACGCCGTCGCCCGGTTCCTCCGGCTCCACCGGTGGCTCCGTCGGCGCTGCCGGGAGCCTCCACGTCGTCCACCGGACCGATGGCCGGCACCTCGTCGGCGGCCAGGGCACGCCGGCGACGCCGTCCGGTCGGCGCGACGGACTCCGCCTCGGCACCGTCGGCCGCGCCGGCGCCCGGGCCCGCGACCTCGCTCTCCAGGAAGGCGTCGACGGACGACCGCCGGGCCCGCCGCCGCCCCGCGCCGGAACCGTGCCCGGCCTCGGCACCCTCCGCGGCGCCCGCTTCCGCCCTCTCGGACGTCATCGCCGGCACCTGGCCCTGGACCGGTGCCTCGCCCGCCACCGCCGGCACCTGGCCCTGGACCGGTGCCTCGCCCGCCACCGCCGGCAGGGCGACCGCGCCGCCACCTGCCGCGGCGGCCTGTCCGGCGGCGACCGCTCCCGCGCCCCCGCCCAACGGCACTTCGAGGACGTACGCGTTGCCGCTCATCCCCGGCACCTCGTGCGTCTGGAGCACACCGCCGTGCGCCCGCACGATCCCGCGCACGATCGGCTCGTGCACCGGGTCGCCCCCGGTGTACGGCCCGCGTACCTCGATCCGGACCACCTCACCGCGCTGCGCGGCGGCGACCACGACCGTGTTGTCCATGTAACCGCCCGCCGAGACGGGCGCGTTGCCGGTGGCGTCGACGCCCGCGACGTCGGCCACCAGGTGCGCGAGCGCGGTCGCGAGGAGCCGCGCGTCGACCTCGGCCTCGATGGGCGGCGCGTGCACGGCGAACTGCACCCGCCCCGGCCCGACGAGCTCGACGGCCCCGTCGACACCGGCGGCGACGACGGCGTCGAGCATCACCTTCGTACGGTGGATGCCCTCACTGCCGGCGTCGAGCCGCTGGTAGCCGAGGACGTTGTCGATGAGGGTGGTGATGCGCGCGTAGCCCGCCGAGAGGTGGTGCAGCACCTGGTTGGCCTCGGGCCACAGCTGCCCCGCGTCGTCCGCGGCGAGCGTGGACAGCTCGCGGCGCAGCTCGTCGAGGGGCCCGCGCAGCGACCGCCCCAGCAGGGTCAGCAACTGCTCGTGCCGGGCGGCGAGGGCCTCGTACCGGTCCTTCTCCCGCTCCCCCAGGGCGGCGTAGCGCTCCTCGCCGGCGGACAGCTCCTCCGCGTGCCGCTCGCGCAGCTCCTCGAGCTCGGTGACGTGCTGCTGGCGCAGGGCGGTGAGGTCGGAGGCGTGCTCCTCGGAGAGCGTTTCCAGCTCGGCGGCGTGCTTCTTCTCGAGGGCGTCCTTCTCCTCGGCGAGGGTGTCGAAGGACCGCCGGTCGGTGAAGGTCATCACGGCGCCGACCAGCTGGTCGCCGTCCCGCACGGGCGCGGTCGTCAGATCGACGGAGACCTTGTCCCCCGACTTCGACCACACCACCTGCCCGCGCACCCGGTGCTTGCGCCCGGACCGCAGGGTGTCGGCGAGCGGCGACTCGTCGTACGGGAAGGGCGAGCCGTCGGCGCGCGAGTGCAGCATGAGCGTGTGGAGCTCCTTGCCGCCGAGATCGCTCGCCCGGTAGCCCAGGATCTGCGCGGCGGCCGGATTGACGAGCACGATCCGCCCGTCGGTGTCCGTCCCCACGACGCCCTCGGACGCGGCCCGCAGGATCATCTCGGTCTGCCGCTGGGAACGCGCCAGCTCCGCCTCGGTGTCGACGGTTCCCGACAGGTCGCGTACGACGAGCATGAGCAGCTCGTCGCTGGCGTAGCCGTAGCTGTCGTAGGCCTGCTGCCCGTTCTCCAGGTTCGCGCTGGTGACCTCGACGGGGAACTCGCTGCCGTCCGTCCGCCGCGCGACCATCCGCGTCGGCTTGGTCCGGCCGCGCGGATCCATGTGGTCGGGCCGCCGCATGGACCCCGGGATCAGCTTGGAGTCGAACTGCGGCAGCAGATCGAGGAGCCCCCGGCCGACGAGCGCGGTACCGGGCGCCTCGAACGCCTCCAACGCGATCGTGTTCGCGTTCACGACGGTCCCGTTGGCGTTGACCAGCAACAACGCGTCGGGAAGCGCGTCGAGTATGGCTGCGAGGCGAGCAGCGCCTCGGGATGGCCTGCTGCTCACGAGTCGCTTCCTCCCTGTTACCGCACCTTGCCGACCGCTCGGGCCATCTTGCCAACCGTCCCGCAGCGTGTCACGCGAGGGAGTCTAAGGGCTGGGGCGGCGCTCGGGGCGCCGGATGAGAGGGAGCTCGCACGACGAGGTGACACGGAACCCGTGACCACCCGCTCCGGCTGCGCGGCACCTTCGCGCGACGTTTACGGGACGGGTGCCTCTGCCATGAGCGAGCTGTGCGAGCGGCGGAGGCGGTCTCGGACGCGGCACGGACGCGGTCACAGCCGCGGTCACAGCCGCGGTCACGGACGCGGTCACAGCCGTGCTCACCGTGCGACGGCCGGCCCCACGTCCGGCAGCAGCGGCACGAACCGGTCCCACCGCTCGATCTCGCACCCGTCGCGGCGGTCGTACGTGGTGTCGACGGTCCGCCCGGCCCAGCGCCCGGTGACGCGTGCGGTGGCCGGCCCGCCGTACTGCATGGTGCACATGCTGCCGTCCGGCACCGGCGCGAAGACGTCCTTGCCCCACCGCGTGTTCCGGTCCACCGCCCGGCAGGCTCCGGGCGCGTCCGGGTGGCTTCCGCGGTCCGGACGGCAGTACACCTCGAACGTGCCGTCCAGCCCCCGTCCCGCTCCCTTCACGACGACCGTGAGGTGATCACCTTCCCCCCGCGACGCGTGCGCCACGGCCGGCCCGGGGCCGACGGCCAGGGAGCCGAGGAGGACGGAAACGGCGGAGAGGGTGAGGCCGAGCCGACGGAACGGCGTGACCTGGACCGCGGTGTCGAGTGCGACGGGCAACATGCCCTGACTAACGCCTCGACCACGACGACGTTCCGCCCCGCGAAGTCTTTGCCCTGCGGCCCGACTGCCTAGTACCGTAGAGGCCGATTGGTGACACGACGCTCGACTGTGTCATCATCTGCACGCACCACTCGCACACGCGAGGGGATGTGCTGGAGGCGTCGCCTAGTCCGGTCTATGGCGCCGCACTGCTAATGCGGTTTGGGCCTTAAAGCCCATCGAGGGTTCAAATCCCTCCGCCTCCGCCCTCACCCGAAGCCCCGGTCCTCCCGACCGGGGCTTCGTCGTTGCCCACCGGAACCCTCCGGGAACCCCCCTCGTGGACGTTTCCGCAGGTCACAACGGGTGTGGGAATCGGATTTCACATGACGGCGGCAGTCATGTAATGTTCTTCCTGTCGCCGCGAGCGGGCCGGAAGGGCCGGGAGCGGAAAGACAAAAAAAAGAAAAATGACAAGCACTCGTAGCTTAACGGATAGAGCATCTGACTACGGATCAGAAGGTTGCAGGTTCGAATCCTGCCGAGTGCACACAGGCGAGAGGCCCCGGAGAGATCCGGGGCCTCTGGCGTTTCATGGGCGTACGGCAGCGACGTACAGCGCCCGCGACCGGACCCCGTCGCCGCTGCGGCGGGCCGTCAGGCTGGCCCCCGTCAGGGATTGCCGCGGCTGTGGGCTTCTGCCTCGGCTATGGCCTCGGCCTCGGCTTCGGCCAGCGCGATGGCGACACCGAACGCCTGAGCGATGTGGGTCGCCGCCGACATGACGCGTGCCGTCCCCACGACGGGAGCGATCGCGACGAGGAGATCCTGCAACTGCTCGACGGTGAAGTCGGCCTTGATCGCGGGGTCGATGTGGGCCATGTAGGAGATCGCCGGCGCGTCCATGGCCACGAGTGCGGCAATGCGGGCTTGGATCAGCGACCGCTTGTCCATGTGGCAATGTTCGATGGAGTCGATGGTCATGGCGGCGATCGTGTCGATGACGGGAGTCTCAGACGCAGTGGCCATGTCCGGACCGCCTTCCGGTGCGGTGGGAAGCCGGACGCGCACCCCGCTGATCGCGGGAATCCCCTGCGCGCCGGGCGATTTGCCCCTCAAGCGTAGGCAGCCCCGACCGGTGCCGCGCGTCGAGCCGGACGTCCGGACCGAGCGTCCGGACCGGGCGTGCCGACTCCGCACAGGTGACAGGACAGGTGACAGGACAGGGGACAGGCACGCGTCCACCGCTGACGGGAGCCGTCGTGCGGGCGCCGTCAGCGGGCCGGCCGCCGGGAGCGTGCACCGGGGTTCCGCCCCGGCCGGGCGTGCGGCTACTTGAGGTCGGCGTCCGTGTAGTAGCCGCCCGCGATCAGGACGTAGTCGTAGTTGGTCTTGTCGACGCTCGTCGGTTGCAGCAGGTAGGCGGGGACGGCCTTGATGCCGTTGTTGTAGGCCCTGCGGTTGTTGATCTTCGGCGTCTTGTCGTTGAGGATGTCGTCGGCCATGTCCGCGGCGACCTCGGCGAGCAGGCGGGGGTCCTTGAAGACGGTCTGTGCCTGCTGGTCCGCCTTGATCGACTTCACCGAGGCCAGTTCGGCGTCCTGCCCGGTGATGATCGGGAGGGGCTTGTCGCCGGAGCCGTAGCCGTCCGCCTTCAGCGCGGACAGGATGCCGAGGGACATGCCGTCGTACGGCGAGAGGACCGCGTCGACCTGTCTGCTCCCGTACGACTCGGCGAGGATGCTGCTCATGCGCTTCTGCGCGGTGGCCCCGTCCCAGCGCAGGGTGGTGACCTCGTCGAGCGCGGTCTGGCCGGACCGGACGACCAACTGGTCGCTGTCCAGGTACGGCTGCAGCAGGTGCATCGCGCCGTCGAAGAAGTACTTGGTGTTGTTGTCGTCGCTGGAGCCGGCGAACAGCTCGATGTTGAACGGACCCTTGCCGTCCTCCAGGCCGAGCTGGTCGATGATGTAGCGGGCCTGGAGCCGGCCGACCTGCTCATTGTCGAAGGAGACGTAGTAGTCGACGTTCTCGGTGCCGAGGATGAGCCGGTCGTAGGAGATCACCGGGATGTCCGCGGCGGCGGCCTGCTCGAGCACGTCGTTCAGCGACTTGTTGTCGATGGCGGCGATGATCAGTGCGTCGACGCCCTGCTTGATCAGGTTCTGGATCTGCGAGACCTGGGTCGCCGGGTCGTCCTCGCCGTAGACCAGCTTGGCCTGGTACCCCTTGGCCTTCAGGTCGTCGACGACGCTCTTGCCGTCGATGATCCAGCGCTCGGAGGCCTGGGTCGGCATGGCGATGCCGATGGTGCCGCCCTCGGAGCTCGCCCCGACGTCCTGGCTGCCGCAGGCGGACAGGACGAGGGCGAGGGACGTGGCTCCCGCGAGGGCGGCGAGGGCGGCTCTTCGGTTGCGCATGGTGATCGTTCCTGGTTCTTCTCGTCGTTGAGAGGATGACGGCGTATCAGACCGGTGCCGAGCGGTGGTGCGCGATGGAGCGGGCCGGGGCTTGGTGGTGAGCAGGGGGCGTGCGGCGGGCGTGCCGTGCTCGTTCCCGGGCGGTGTGCGGGGGCAGTGCCGTAGGGGTTCCTTACGGCCGGGTGCCGGGTGATCTGGACGGGTCGTCCGTCGGCTGGAGCGGTGTGCCGCGGCGGATCCGTCCGGCGGTCCCGCGGTGCCGAGGTGATGGGGGGCCAGGTCGGCGGACTCGTCGCTCGAGCCGGTGCTCAGGGGTCGCGGTGTTCCGCGGAGCGCCGGTCGGTGTGTCGGCGTCCGTGCGGGCGGTGCGGGCGTCGGCGCCGGTACGGCCGGGCACCCGGGGCTCGCCGGCTCGTGTGGTCCCTCTGCCGGTGTGCGCCTGTACGTACGTCAGGCCGCATAACCGCGTCGCGGACACACGTGTGCTCTTTCCGGGGATGCGCAGGGCACTCGCCTTTCAACCGTTCGAAATACCGTCACGCAGGCGGGGAGTTGGCGTGGCGTGTGACCCTAGGAGCGGGTGTGCAAGCTGTCAACGGAATGGACAGAAACTGTGTGAGGAAGGTGTTGAGGGAGGGGCTGGTGTGATGTGGGGGATCGCTTCGGTCTCCGGCGGAACCCCCTGTTGAGGCGCCTGGTGGTCGTGGCGGTCCGCTCTCGGCCGAGGGGGTGAGGGTGAGGAGGGGGCCGTCACCGGTGCCCTCGTGGGCGCGGGGGCCCGGGACCGGAGGGCCGAGTTTTCCGGCCCTCGTGGGCAGTCCGCCCGGCGGGACGGGGCACGCCGTCGGGTGTGCGGCGTCGCGAGGAGGGTGGGGTGCGGGGACGCCCGAGTGAGGGGGCGTTGTCAGTGGCGGGGCCTACCGTGGTGGGTGATGGCACGGGTGTGGAGGTGCACGGGGCTGCGGTGGTCGGCGCAGGGTCCCGTGCTGATGTGGGACGGCGGGCGCCGCAGCCCGCTGTCGTGGGGGAAGCGGGTGGCCTTCGGGGTCGCGGAAGGGGGTGTGCGCGGATGTGTGGGGGCTCGGGGGCATCCGTGTCCGGTGCGGGCGGTCGTGCCGGGGAGGAGCGCGGGGGCCCGGTGCGAGGAGTGCGCGCGGCTGGACCGGGCGCACTCCGTCGCCGCCGACGGGATCGCCGACGACCCCCGGCCGTACCGCGTGTACCTCGCCTGGTTCGGGCCCGGCCTGGTCAAGGTCGGGATCACGGCGGTCGAACGGGGGACGGCCCGGCTGCTGGAGCAGGGAGCGGTCTGCTTCAGCTGGCTCGGCACGGGCCCGCTGATGGCCGCCCGGCGTACGGAGGAGCTGCTGCGGGCCGCCCTGGGCGTGCCCGACCGGATCCCGTACGCCGAGAAGCGGGCGGTGCGGGCGGCGTTGCCGGAGGGTGAGGCGGAGCGGGCCGCCGAGACGGCGGAGCTGCATGCGCGGGCCGTCGCGCTGACCGGCTGGCCGGAGACGCTCGTCCGCGAGCCCTTCCGGGCCGTCGACCATGTCCACGCCTTCGGGCTCGCCGGGGCCCCGCCCGCCGTCGCGGAGGTGAGTGAGCTCGTCGCCGGGGCCGCGGTCGACGGGGAACTGCTGGCGGCCGCCGGACCGGATCTGCACCTGGTGACCGCGCGGGGAGTCGTCGTGCTCGACACCCGGCTGATGAGGGGGTGGGAGCTGGTGCCGGTGACGGCCGACGGCGGCGAGGGGACACCACGGCTGCCCCCGCCCCTGCCCCTGCGGCAGCTCAGGGGAGAGGGGCGGCGGCTCCAGGACGGGCTGTTCTGACCCGGCGCAGAGCTGTTCTGACCCGGCGCAGATGAGAGCGGGCAGGTCCGGTGACAGCTTTTTTTAAGGACTTCGGTCGAGTAATCAGGACATCCGTCCCCCTGAAAGGGGTGGGCAAAGCGGTCGATAGATGAACAAAGAGAGTGCTTGTTAGGTCTTTCCTAAGAGCTGCCTGTGTGTTTCTCAGGAAAATCACAGACAGCGAAAAGCGTGCTCTCAGAGGACGGCGACATGGTGTCCTCCATGACCACGACCTCGCCCCAGGGGCGCACCGAACTGCTGAGGCCGGACGGGAGCCCCGTCCGAGTGCTTGTGGTGGACGACGAACTGTCGATCACCGAGCTGCTGTCCATGGCCCTCCGCTACGAGGGATGGCAGATCCGCAGTGCGGGGGACGGCACGGGCGCCATCCAGACCGCGCGCGAGTTCCGCCCCGACGCCGTCGTCCTGGACATGATGCTGCCCGACATGGACGGACTGACCGTCCTCGGCCGGCTGCGGCGCGAGCTGCCGGACGTCCCGGTGCTCTTCCTGACCGCCAAGGACGCGGTCGAGGACCGGATCGCGGGTCTCACCGCCGGCGGTGACGACTACGTCACCAAACCGTTCAGCCTGGAAGAGGTCGTCGCCCGGCTGCGCGGGCTCATCCGGCGCTCCGGCGCCGCCGACCGCCGCTCCGACTCCGTGCTGGTCGTCGGGGACCTCACCCTCGACGAGGACAGCCACGAGGTCTCGCGCGCCGGGGTGAACATCCACCTCACCGCCACCGAGTTCGAGCTGCTGCGCTTCCTGATGCGCAACCCGCGGCGCGTGCTCAGCAAGGCCCAGATCCTCGACCGTGTGTGGTCGTACGACTTCGGCGGCCAGGCCAATGTGGTCGAGCTCTACATCTCGTACCTGCGGCGCAAGATCGACGCGGGGCGTGAGCCGATGATCCACACCCGGCGCGGCGCCGGTTACCTGATCAAGCCCGCGGCGTCATGAGCGGGCGACGACGGCCGCGTCCGCAGAAGCGACGAGCGGGACAGCCGCGCACCCTGCGGACCCGGCTCGTCGTCGCGTCCGTGGCCCTCATCGCGGTCGTGTGCGCGGTGATCGGCACCGTGACCACCCTCGCGCTGCGGTCCCACCTGTACGAGCAGCTGGACAACTCGCTGCGCGAGGCCGCCATGCGGGTCTCCGGCGGACCGGTCGGCCTGGACGGGGAGCAGAAGGGCGGCGGCAAGGACGGCGACGGCACCATGGTGCCCGAGCAGGCCAAGGCGACCGACCTCGCCGACTTCGTCACCCGCGCCCCGCAGCCGAGCGGCACCCTCGCGGCCAAGGTCGACAACGGATCGATCACCGACGCCAAGATCGGCGAGAAGTCCAACGACGACCAGAACATCCCGCGGCTGAACGACAAGGCCCTCACCGAGACGCAGATCAAGGCGCTCGGCACGGTCGCCCAGGACGAGAAGGAACACACCGTCGAGATCCCCGGTCTCGGCGACTACCGGGTCCGCTTCGTCCAGGGCAACAACGGCGACTACTACGTCGGCATCCCGACCGACGAGGCCGACAACACCATCACCACCCTCATCGTCGCCGAGGTGTGCGTCACGGCGGCCGGTCTGGTCGCCGCCGCCATCGCCGGCTTCGTCCTCGTCAGCGTGGCCACCCGTCCGCTGCGCAAGGTCGCCGCCACCGCCACCCGTGTCTCCGAGCTGCCCCTGCACACCGGCGAGGTCCACCTCAGCGAGCGCGTCCCGGAGTCCGAGACCGACGCGCACACCGAGGTCGGCCAGGTCGGGGCCGCGCTCAACCGGATGCTCGACCACGTCCACGGCGCCCTGCACGCCCGCCAGCAGAGCGAGATGCGGGTCCGCCAGTTCGTCGCCGACGCCAGCCACGAGCTGCGCACGCCCCTCGCGTCCATCCGCGGGTACGCCGAGCTCACCCGGCGCGGCCGGGAACAGGTCGGGCCGGACACCCGGCACGCCCTCGGCCGGATCGAGTCCGAGGCCGGCCGGATGACCCTGCTCGTCGAGGACCTCCTGCTGCTCGCCCGCCTCGACGCGGGCCGCCCGTTGCAGTTCGAGCAGACCGACCTGATCCCGCTGGTCGTGGACACCATCAGCGACGCCCGCGCCGCCGGCCGGGACCACGTCTGGCGGCTGGACCTGCCCGACGAGCCGGCCCTCGTCTCCGCCGACGCCGCCCGCCTGCAACAGGTCCTCGTCAACCTGCTCGCCAACGCCCGCACGCACACCCCGCCCGGGACGACCGTCACCGCACGCGTGCAGCGGCGCGGCCCGTGGCTGTGCGTGGACGTCCAGGACAACGGCCAGGGCATCCCGCCGGACCTGCTCCCGCACGTCTTCGAACGCTTCGCCCGCGGCGACTCGGCGCGCTCCCGCTCCACCGGCTCGACCGGCCTCGGCCTGGCCATCGTGCAGGCCGTCGCGACGGCGCACGGCGGTGCCGTCACCGTGGACAGCGTGCCCGGACAGACCGTGTTCACCGTGTATTTGCCCGCGCTTGCCCCGCCCGTTCCCCAGCCGGCCGCCGAAACGAACTGGCAACTTGACTCACAGGTACACCACAGTGCCACCACATGGGTGCAACAGGGCACTTGACGAAGGTCGTTGACATGCGAACCGACTCTTCTCCCGGCACCCTGCCGGCGCGGGAGCACCTCCCGGCCGACGCAGCCGGTACGCCTGTCCTGGACGTAGTGATCCCCGTCTACAACGAGGAGAAGGACCTCCAGCCGTGCGTCCTCAGACTGCACGACCACCTGGCGCGGACGTTCCCGTACCCGTTCCGCATCACCATCGCGGACAACGCGTCGACCGACACCACCCCCGACGTGGCGCGGCTGCTGGAGTCGCGCATCCCCGAGGTGACGTCCTTCCGGCTGGAACAGAAGGGCCGCGGCCGTGCGCTGCGGACCGTCTGGTCCGCCTCGGACGCCCCGATCCTCGCGTACATGGACGTGGACCTGTCCACCGATCTCAACGCGCTGCTGCCGCTGGTGGCGCCGCTGATCTCCGGCCACTCCGACCTGGCGATCGGCTCGCGGCTGAACCGCAGCTCCCGCGTGGTGCGCGGCGCCAAGCGCGAGTTCATCTCCCGCTCGTACAACCTGATCCTGCGCGGCTCGCTCCAGGCGCGCTTCTCCGACGCGCAGTGCGGGTTCAAGGCGATCCGCCGGGACGTCGCGCAGATCCTGCTCCCCCTGGTGGAAGACACCGGCTGGTTCTTCGACACTGAGATGCTGGTCCTCGCCGAGCGTGCCGGTCTCCGTATCCACGAGGTGCCGGTCGACTGGGTCGACGACCCGAACTCCACGGTGCACATCGTGAAGACGGCGACCGACGATCTGAAGGGGGTATGGCGCGTGGGCCGGGCACTGGCCACCGGCTCCCTGCCGCTGGACCGGCTGACCAGGCCGTTCGGTGACGACCCCCGCGACCGCGAGATCATGGACGTACCCAAGGGACTGGCCCGGCAGCTCGTCGGGTTCTGTGTCGTCGGTGGCCTGTCCACCCTCTTCTACCTGCTGCTCTACAGCGGCTTCCGGCAGTTCACCGGTTCCCAGTTCGCCAACGCGCTCGCGCTGCTCGTCTCCGCGATCGCCAACACGGCGGCCAACCGCCGGCTCACCTTCGGGGTGCGCGGACGCGCCGGCGCCGCCCGTCACCAGGCCCAGGGCCTGGTCGTCTTCGGCATCGGCCTCGCGCTGACCAGCGGCTCGCTCGTCGCCCTCAACGCGGCGACCTCCGACCCGGCGCACTCCACCGAACTGGCCGTCCTGATCGCCGCCAACCTCGCGGCGACCGTGCTGCGCTTCCTGCTCTTCCGGGTGTGGGTCTTCTCCGACCGGCGGGAGGGCGAGAGCCGGCCGACGCACGTCGTCGCCTCCTCCGTCCCGGTGCCGACGGCGTACCCGGCCGGCGGCGCCCCGCAGGCACCGGTGGCACAGGCACAGGCACCGGTGGCGTACGGCCACGGCACGGCCCACGGCGCCTACGCACCGCACGACCCCACCCAGTTCCGCGCCGGCGAAGCCGCGGACGGCACCTGGAGGGACGCCACCATGCAGTTGCAGCCGGTGCGCCCCCACGACACCGATCCGAGGGACGCCCGATGACCACCGACCTCGACCGGACGGACTCCTGGAGCCGGCCGGAGACCGTGACCCCCGAGGGGCACGACCCGGCCCACACGGCTGATCCATCCCACACGTCTGATCCACCCCACACCGCTGATCCGGCCCACCCGTCCGATCCGGCCGGCCCGGCCCCCGAGGCGGGGGAGCCGAAGCAGCCCCTGGCGCGCCGGCTGTGGCGCGGCCGTCCCGAGGACCCGCGCTGGGTGCGCCCGGCCTTCCTCGGCCTGCTGCTCGCCACCCTCGTCCTCTACCTCTACAACCTCAGCGCCTCCGGCTACGCCAACTCCTTCTACTCGGCGGCCGTCCAGGCCGGCAGCCAGTCCTGGAAGGCGTTGTTCTTCGGCTCGCTGGACGCGGCCAACGCCATCACCGTCGACAAGCCCCCGGCCTCGCTGTGGCCGATGGCGCTGTCGGTGAAGGTCTTCGGCCTGAACTCGTGGGCGATCCTCGTTCCCGAGGTCCTGATGGGCGTCGGCACGGTCGCCGTCGTCTACGCGGGCGTGCGCCGCCGGTTCAGCCCGGCCGCCGGTCTGATCGCGGGCGCGGTGCTCGCGCTCACCCCCGTCGCCGCGCTGATGTTCCGGTTCAACAACCCGGACGCGATGCTGGCGCTGCTGATGGCCGTGGCCTGCTACTTCGTGACCCGTGCCCTGGAGGACGGCCGCACCAGGTGGCTGGTGTGGGCGGGTGTCGCGATCGGCTTCGCCTTCCTCGCCAAGACGCTCCAGGCCTTCCTGATCCTGCCGCCGCTGGCCGTCGTGTACGCGGTCTGCGCGCCGGTGTCGCTGAAGAAGCGTTTCGGACAGCTGGCCGTGGCCACCGGGGCGCTGGTCGTCTCCGGCGGCTGGTGGGTCGCGATCGTCGAGCTGTGGCCCGCCTCCTCCCGCCCGTACATCGGCGGCTCGCAGAACAACTCCTTCCTGGAGCTGACCTTCGGCTACAACGGTCTCGGCCGCCTCAACGGCGAGGAGACCGGCAGTGTCGGCGGTGGTGGCGGCGCCGGCGGCGGCACCGGCCAGTGGGGCGAGACCGGCTGGGACCGGATGTTCAACTCCGAGATCGGCGGCCAGATCTCCTGGCTGCTGCCGGCCGCGCTGATCCTGCTGGTCGCGGGCCTGGTGGCGACCCGCCGGGCGAAGCGGACCTCGGCGACCCGGGGCGCGTTCCTGGTCTGGGGCGGCTCGCTGCTGATCACCACGGTGGTCTTCAGCTACATGGCGGGCATCTTCCACCAGTACTACACGATCGCCCTCGCCCCCTACCTGGCGGCCGTGATCGGCATGGGCGCCGGCATCCTGTGGGAGAAGCGGTCCGAGCTCTGGGCGGCGATCACCCTCGCCGCCGCCTCCGTGGCGGCCGCGGTCTGGGGATACGTCCTGCTCAACCGCACCTCCGACTACCTGCCCTGGCTGAAGTGGCTGGTCCTGGTCGGCGGTCTGGCCGGCGCGCTCGGCCTGGTCTTCGTGGGGCGGCTGTCCCGGCAGCTGGCCCTCGCGGCGGCGGCCGTGAGCGTGGTCGCGGCGCTGGCCGGACCGACGGCGTACACGCTGAGCACCGTGAATTCCGCGCACACCGGCTCGATCCCGACGGCCGGCCCGTCGGGCGCGTCGATGATGGGCGGCGGACGGGGCGGCGGTCCCGGCGGCGGTGGCGGCATGGGCGGCGGTATGCCCGGCCAGCAGGGCCAGGGCCAGGGCCAGAACGGCGGTGGCTTCCCGGGCGGTGGCTTCCCCGGCGGTGGCTTCCCCGGCGGCGGTATGCCCGGCCAGAACCAGCAGAACGGCAACGGCACCACCCAGAACCAGCAGGGCCAGGGCCAGGGTCAGCAGGGCAACGGCTTCCCCGGTGGCCAGACCGGCGAGGGCGGGGGCATGGGCGGCGGCGGTGCCATGGGCGGCCTGATCAACGGCGCCACGGTCACCGACGAGGCGAAGAAGCTGCTGGAGGCCGACTCCGACCAGTACACCTGGGCCGCGGCGGCGATCGGCGCCCAGAACGCGGCGAGCTACCAGCTGGCCACCGGCGAGCCGGTGATGGCGATCGGCGGCTTCAACGGCACCGACCCGTCCCCGACGCTGGCGCAGTTCAAGCAGTACGTCGCCGACGGCAAGATCCACTACTTCGTCAGCAGCGGCTCGGGCGGTGGCATGGGCGGCAGCAGCGACGGCACCTCGTCGCAGATCACCGAGTGGGTCGAGGCCAACTTCAAGCAGGTCACGGTCGGCTCGGCCACCTTCTACGACCTCACGCAGAAGGCGAGCGACTGAGGCACGCAGGACAACGGGTTCGCAGAAGGGGGGGGGGGGGGGGGGGGGGGGCCCCCCCCCCCCCCCCCCCCCCCCGGGGGGGCGCCCCCCCCCCCCCCCCCCCCCCGGCCCCCCCGGGGGGGGGGGGCGGGGGGTTCCCCCCCGGCCCCACCGCCCTTTTCCGTCGGGCGCGGTCCGCTTTCCGTCGGGCGGGCCCGGCATTAAGCGCTGTACGCCGTATAGGAACTCCTCTACGGTGTACAGCATGCCCGCCTCGCACCCGGCTCCCCGTCCCTCTCCCCACCCCTCCCCCCGGCCCACCGCCGACTCCCCCGAAGGCCACCCCCAGCGCTGGCTCATCCTCGGGGTGATCTGCCTGGCCCAGCTCACGGTGCTCCTCGACAACACCGTCCTGAACGTGGCGATCCCCTCGCTGACCCGGGAGATGGACGCGGCCACCTCCGACGTCCAGTGGATGATCAACGCCTACTCGCTGGTGCAGTCCGGTCTGCTGCTCACCGCGGGCAGCGCCGCCGACCGCTACGGCCGCAAGAAGATGCTGATCACGGGCCTGGCACTGTTCGGCGCCGGGTCGCTGGTGGCCGGCCTCGCCGGGACCAGCGGCCAGCTGATCGCCGCGCGCGCCGGCATGGGCGTCGGCGGGGCGCTGCTGCTGACCACCACCCTCGCGGTGGCGATGCAGATCTTCACGCCCGCCGAGCAGCCAAAGGCCATCGGCATCTGGTCCGCGGTGAACGCGCTGGGCTTCGCCACCGGCCCGCTCATCGGCGGTTTCGTGCTCGACCACTTCTGGTGGGGCGCGATCTTCCTGATCAACCTGCCCGTCGCGGCCCTCGGCCTGGTCGCGGTCGTGGCCCTGGTCCCCGAGTCCAGGAACCCCCGGGGCGACCGCCCCGACCTGCCGGGCGCCCTGCTCTCCACGATCGGCATGACCGCGCTGGTGTACGCGATCATCTCCGGCCCCGAGCACGGCTGGACGTCGGGCCGGGTGACGGCCACGGCGGCCGTCGCGCTCGTCGTCCTGGCCCTCTTCGCGTACTGGGAGAGCAGGATCCCGTACCCCATGCTCGACCTGGGCTTCTTCCGGGACCGCCGGTTCACGGGAGCCGTGGCGGGCACGGTCCTCATCACCTTCGGCATGGGAGGCGCGCTCTTCCTGCTCACCCAGCACCTCCAGTTCGTGCTCGGCTACGGCCCGCTGGAGGCCGGCCTGCGCACCGCGCCGCTGGCGCTGGCGGTCGTCGCCCTCAACTTCACCGGTCTGTCCGCGAGGTGGACGGCGCGGCTGGGGACGCCGGGGTCGATCCTGCTGGGCATGGTGCTGATGTCCGGCGGTCTGGTGGCGATCGCCCTCCTCGCGGCGCGGGGCTACGCCGGCACCCTGCTCGGACTGGTCCTCATCGGCGTCGGCGCGGCGGTCGCCAACCCGGTGATGGCGCACGCCGTCATGAGCGCGATCCCGCCCGCGAAGGCGGGAGTGGGGGCCGGGATCAACGGCACGCTTGCCGAGTTCGGCAACGGACTGGGCGTGGCGGTCCTCGGGGCCGTGCTCACCTCCCGGTTCGCGGCGCTGGTCGCGGTGGGCGCGGCGTCGCTGCCCGCGGCGCTCGCCGCGGCGGACTCGCCCGGCGAGAAGGAGCGGATCACCGACGCGTTCTCCTCCGGGCTGGTGACCAGCCAGCTGGTCGGAGCGGTGGCCGTGCTGCTGGGCGGGGTGGTGGCGGCCGGGCTGCTGCGCAGGGCGGAGCGGACGGAGGCGGGGGCCCTGGCCGCGTGAAACGACGCCGGCGGGCAACACACCTAGCATCGTCACCATCGTCACCGGTGACCGACTCACCTCACCGGACTCACCGGACTCGGAGGAAGGTGCCCCATGGGACAGGCTGCTGCCGGCAAGGCCGCGCGGGCCAGCGTGTGGCTGGACGACAGGGCACGCCGACGTGGCCGCGGGGGCGGGCAGCCGTCGGGCCTCGACCGGCGGCGGATCACCGAGGTTACCGTGCGGCTGCTGGACGCCGAGGGGCTCGACAGGTTCTCCATGCGGCGGCTGGCGGCCGAACTGAACGTCACGGCGATGTCCGTCTACTGGTACGTCGACACCAAGGACGACCTCCTCGAACTCGCCCTGGACGCGGCCTTCGGCGAGCTGGAGCTGCCCGACCCGGCGGCCGGGGACGCGGACTGGCGCGACCAGCTGCGGGCGCTGGCCACGGCGTACCGCACGCTGCTGGTGCGCCACCGCTGGCTGTCGCCGCTCGCCGGGCGCTACCTCAACGTCGGCCCGAACTCCCTCGCGTTCTCCCGCACGGTCCAGCAGGTCGTCCGCCGCACCGGCCTGCCCGCGCACCGCATCACGAGCGCCATCGCCGCCGTCTTCCAGTTCGTGTACGGCTACGGCACGATCGAGGGCCACTTCTTCGGCCGGGTCGCGGACACGGGCATGACCGCGGACGAGTACTTCCAGCACGCCATGACCTCGGTGACCGAGGCCCCGCAGGCCGCCGAGGTCGTGGCGGAGTCCCGGGACCTGATGGCGGCGCGCGGCGGGGACACGGTCGCCGAGATGCTGGACCGGGACTTCACCTTCGCCCTCGACCTGCTGGTGGCGGGCATCGAGGCGATGGTGGACCGGGGCTGACCGCTCGGCCACCGCGGTGACGGGCGACCGGACTCCCCCCACCCGGACCCCCACCCGGGGCCCGCCCCCGATACCGCGTCCCGATCCCTCGGACAGCCGCTCGGCCGGCCCCTCGGGCGGCCCTTACGCCTCCGGAGCCAGCCGCGCCGGGAAGCCGCCCGTCGCCACGGGACCCCACCGCTCCGGCGTGATCCGGATGATCGACTTCCCCTGCTTCAGCATCGCCTCCCGGTACTCGTCCCAGTCCGGGTGCTCACCGGCGATGTTGCGGTAGTACTCCACCAGCGGCTCGACCGAGTCCGGCGCGTCGACGACCTCGGCCGTGCCGTCGACCTGCACCCACGGTCCGTTCCAGTCGTCGCTCAGGACGATCACGCTGACCCGCTCGTCGCGGCGGGCGTTGCGGGTCTTGGCGCGCTCCGGGTACGTGGACACCACGATCCGGCCCGAGTCGTCGACCCCGCAGGTCAGCGGCGAGCCCTGGGGGCTGCCGTCGGCCCGCCGGGTGAGCAGGATCGCGCGGTGGCGGGGGCGTACGAAGTCCAGCAGCTCGTCGAGGGTGACGGAGGTGTTGGTCGCGATGTTCGGTGCCATGGAACCAGCGTAGGGGCGGGCCGGGCCGCCGTTCCTGCCCCTGTCGGGCCTACGCCTGGGGAAGCGCCTCTCCCTGCCCCTGTCCGTCCTGGGGAAGCGCCTCTCCCTGCACCGCCTGGATGTCCAGCTCCACCTTCAGCGTCGTGCCGATGGCGGCGATGCCCGCCTGGACGACCTGGTTGTAGTTCATGGCGAAGTCCTCGCGGTGCAGTTCCGCGGTCGCGCGGAAGGCGGCGCGGACGCCGCCCCACGGATCGGCGCCGGTGCCGAGGTAGGCGAGGTCCAGGTCGACCGGGCGGACGACGCCGCGCATCGCCAGCTCCCCGTGGACGGTCCACCGGTCGGGGCCCGCCGCCGTCAGCCCCGCCGAACGGAAGGTGATCTCCGGGTACGTCTCGACGTCGAGGAAGTCCGCGGAGCGCAGGTGGGTGTCGCGCATGCCGTTGCCGGTGTCGATGGAGGCGGCCCGGATGACCGCCTCCACCCGGGACTTGGTGACGTCGTCGGGGGCGATCTCGACGCTCGCCGAGAACTCCGTGAACCGGCCGCGCACGCTGGAGATGCCCAGGTGCTGGGCGACCGCGCCCACCGTGGAGTGGGCCGGGTCGACGGTCCACGGGCCGGGCGGCGGCAGTTCGGTGCCGCCCTGCCGGGCCAGCGTCACCGTGCCGACCTCGGCGCGTCCGCTCGCGGTGACGAGCGCGCTGGAGGCGGCGGGCGCGTAGCCCACGGCCGTGACGATCACGACGTACGCGCCCGGCGCCAGGGCCGTCGTGTCGCGGACGGCGCCCTCCGCGTCGGCCTCGGCGCGCAGCACCTGCGTGCCCGTCATGTCGGTGACGGTGACGACCGCGTGCGACACGGCCCATCCGTCCCGGGTGCGGATCCTGGCGGTCAGTGCCATCTCGGGTAACTCCTAGGAAGAGGACCGGCCCGTGGCGGACGCGCCTCCGCTCAGTGCGCGCCCGGCACGGGCCGGGGTTCAGTGCTGCCGGTGGTGCCGGCCGGTCACTCGCCGGGGTGGGCGAGCTGGATGTCGTGGCCGTCGACGCCGGTGCCGCCGACGGTCAGCGCGGTGGCCACCGGCGGGTAGCCGGTCGCGATGACGGTGTACTCGCCGCCGTCGAGGTCGGCGAAGGCGTACGCCCCGTCCGCGCCGGTCGTGGCCGTGCCGACCACGTTGCCCGCCGCGTCCACCAGGGTGACCCGCGCGTCGGCCAGCGGGCCGTGCGGCGCCCGGACGACACCCTGGAGCTGGGCGCCCGCGTCGAGGACGGCCTCGATCCGGGTCACACCGGTCGCGCCGATCTCCACGGGCAGCGCCCGCGGCCGGAACCCGGCGGCGTTCACCGCGACGGTCACGGCTCCCGGCACCAGTTCCGCGAAGGAGAACGCGCCCTGCTCGTCGGAGGTTCCGGTGGCCAGCAGGTCCCCGCGCACATCGGTGACGATGACCATGGCGTCCTTGACGGGATCGCCCGACTGCGCCGCCCGCACGACACCGAGGAGTCCGCTGGTGCCGCTGAGCAGGATGTCGTAGGCGACCGGCTCGCCGTTCACCACGATCGTCGACGCCTGCGGCTGGAACCCGTCGGCGGAGGCGATCAGGACGTACGAGCCCGTGCCCGGCGCGTCCAGCACGTAGGAGCCGTCGGCCTGCGCGACCGACCGGCCGAGCTGCCGCCCCGCGAGGGAGATCAGGGTGACGGCGGCCTGCGGGACGGGCGTGTTCTCCGTGCCGCGGACGAAGCCGTGGACGGGGATGCCGCCGTTGCCGGTGGACGCCGTGGGGGCGTCGAGGGTGGCGACGGCCGCGAGCCGCTGCGTGCCCGAGGGGCCCGCTTCGGTGCCCGCCTCGGTGGCGGAGGCGACGACGAACCGGTCGGAGGACTGCTCTTCGTCGGCGGCCGGTGCCGCGGCGGCGGCCGGGGCCTCCTGGGCGGCCGTGGCGGCCTGCGCCATCGCGCCCGCGGTCCGCAGCGGGACCTCCTTGATGAACAGCGTGATGACGAAGGCGAGCAGCGCCATCACCGACGCGATCAGGAAGACGTCCGCGATGCCGTGGCCGTACGCGCTCTCCATGACCGTGCGCAGCGGCGCGGGCAGCGTGTCCATGTCCGGGATCGACCCGCTGGAGCCCGACGCCAGGGAGGCGTACTCCGGGCCGAGGCCGGCGATGCCGTCCTTGGCGTAGTCGGTGATCCGGTTGGCCATGACGGCGCCCAGCGCCGAGACGCCCATCGCACCGCCGAGGGAGCGGAAGAAGGTGACGGTCGAGCTGGCCGAGCCGAGGTCCTTCGGTTCCACCTGGTTCTGCGTGGAGAGCACCAGGTTCTGCATCATCATGCCGACGCCGAGGCCCAGCAGGGCCATGAAGACCGCGGTCTTCCAGTAGTCGGTGTCGTAGCGGATGGTGCCCAGGAGTCCGAGGCCGGCCGTGATGAGCACGCCGCCGCTGACCAGCCAGGCCTTCCACTTGCCGGTGCGGGTGATGAACTGCCCGGAGACCGTGGAGGAGACGAACAGACCGCCGATCATCGGGATGGTCAGCACACCCGACATGGTCGGGGACTCGTCGCGGGCCAGCTGGAAGTACTGGGCGAAGAAGACCGTGCCGGAGAACATCGCCACGCCCACGAACAGGGAGGCGATCGACGACAGGGTGATGGTCCGGTTGCGGAACAGCCGCAGCGGGATGATCGGCTCGCTCGCCCGGGACTCGACGAACACGAAGATCAGGGCGAGCACGACCGAGCCGGCCACCATCGTGTACGTCTGCCAGGACAGCCAGTCGTACTTGTCACCGGCGAAGGTGACCCAGAGCAGCAGCAGCGAGACGGCGGCGGAGATGAAGAGCGCGCCGGCCCAGTCGACCTTCACGTCGCGCTTCACGACGGGCAGGTGCAGGGTCTTCTGGAGCACGATCAGGGCGATGACGGCGAAGGGCACGCCGACGTAGAAGCACCAGCGCCAGCCCAGCCACTCGGTGTCGGTGATGACACCGCCGAGCAGCGGACCGCCGACGGTCGCGACCGCGAACGTGGCGCCGAGGTAGCCGGAGTAACGGCCGCGCTCGCGCGGGGAGATCATCGCCGCCATCACGATCTGGGCGAGGGCGGAGAGACCGCCGACGCCGATGCCCTGCACCACGCGGCAGGCGATCAGCATGCCGGCGTTCTGCGACAGGCCGGCGGCCATCGAGCCCAGGACGTAGATGACCAGGGCTGTCTGGACGAGCGCCTTCTTGTTGTAGAGGTCGGCGAGCTTGCCCCACAGGGGGGTGGCCGCCGTCATCGCCAGCAGCGTGGAGGTGACGACCCAGGTGTAGGCGGACTGGCCGCCGCCGAGGTCGCCGATGATCTCGGGGAGGGCGTTGGAGACGATCGTGGACGACAGGATCGCCACGAACATGCCGAGCAGCAGCCCGGACAGGGCCTCCATGATCTGCCGGTGTGTCATCGGCGCGTCGCCGGAGTGCCCGGAGGAGCCTCCCCCGTGCTTGGCGTGGGCCCGCACACCGGCTGGTGTGGTCGTTGCCATGGGCTTCCTTCTCTTACGTAGCTTGTGCGGGTGTACGGGTGGTCGATTCGCGTACGGGAACGTGGGGTGGGGGCTGGGCCCGGTGCGGGGCCGAGCGGCAGTCGCCGAAGCTGGCGCGCAGCCGGGTCATCAGCCGGATCAGCTGTCCGACCTCGTCCTCGGTCCAGTCGCCCAGCCGCTCCGCCAGCAGGTCGGCGGTGCGGCGGGAGAGTTCGGCGAGCATCGCCCGGCCGGCGGGGGTGAGGCGCAGGATGCGGGAGCGCTTGTCCGCCGGGTCGGGGGACCGGTCGATCCAGCCCCGCTCCGCGAGGTGCGCGGCGTGCCGGCTGGTCACCGACATGTCCACGGAGAGCAGCTCGGACAGGGCGCTCATACGGAGGTCGCCGTGGCGGCCGAGCAGCGTCAGCACCGCCGCCGAGCCCGCCGAGCAGTCGGGCGGCAGGATGCGCCCGAGGTCTCGCTTCACGGCTCCGACGGCGCTGAGCTGACGCACCAGTTCCTCGTACTGCTCGTACTGCGCCTGCCCGGCCATCACACCTCCCACGTTTGTTGCTTAGGGCAACCATAGAAGAGCTTGGTTGCTACAGGCAAATAAAACGGCCGTGAGCCTCGCAAAAAGTTGGCAAAGGCAAGTATTGCGACAGTAAATGCGCTGGTGAGGTGGGGTGACGCGGACGGCGTCCCGCGGGGCGTGGGGAACGGGGTTGTGGCGACCCCCACTTGGGCCGTCCCCGCCGTTTTCGCTAGTGTCTCGGGGCATGGCTAACACGCAGGGCCCCCAGGGCACCCACGACCCCGCAGGCAGCACCCAGATGTTCCGCGCGTTCGTCGACGATGGCGCCCCTCAGTCCTCCCGCCAGGCCCCCGCGCCGGCCGGTCCCCGCACCGGTCTGATCGTGGGCGTCGTCGTCGCGGTGGTGGTCGTGGCGGTGGTGGCCTGGCTGGCGCTGAAGTAGCACACCGACGGCGAGCCGGGCTCGCCGTCTTCTCCTCCCCGCCGCACCGGCACGTCCCCGCCCCACCGCACGACGAAGGCCGCCGGCGCGCCCGGTACGGCGCGTCGGCGGCCCTTTTCGTGCCGTCCGTCTCGGCGGAGCCCTCCCGGGCTCCGCGGCGGAGATTCTCCCCGGCGTCCTGCCGCCAGGGCTCCTCCTCGATGTCCTGCCGCCGGGGCTCCTCCTCGGCGTCCTGTCGGCGGAGGTTCCGTCGCTGCCGCCGGCGGCTCCGTCGGCTAGTCGGAGATCAGGCCCTCGCGGAGCTGGGCCAGCGTGCGGGTCAGCAGCCGGGAGACGTGCATCTGGGAGATGCCGACCTCCTCGCCGATCTGCGACTGGGTCATGTTGGCGAAGAAGCGCAGCATGATGATGCGGCGCTCACGGGGCGGGAGCTTGGCCAGCAGCGGCTTCAGCGACTCCCGGTACTCGACGCCCTCCAGGGCGGTGTCCTCGTAGCCGAGACGGTCGGCCAGGGAGCCCTCGCCGCCGTCGTCCTCGGGGGCCGGGGAGTCCAGGGACGAGGCCGTGTAGGCGTTGCCGACGGCCAGGCCGTCCACCACGTCCTCCTCCGACACGCCCAGCACCGCGGCGAGTTCGGCGACCGTCGGGGAGCGGTCCAGCTTCTGGGAGAGCTCGTCGCTGGCCTTCGTCAGGGCCAGACGGAGCTCCTGGAGGCGGCGCGGCACGCGCACCGACCACGAGGTGTCGCGGAAGAACCGCTTGATCTCGCCCACGACCGTCGGCATCGCGAACGTCGGGAACTCCACGCCCCGTTCGCAGTCGAAGCGGTCGATCGCCTTGATCAGGCCGATGGTGCCGACCTGGACGATGTCCTCCATCGGCTCGTTGCGCGAGCGGAACCGAGCCGCGGCGTAGCGCACGAGCGGGAGGTTGAGCTCGATGAGCGTGTCCCGGACGTAGGCGCGCTCGGGGCTGTCCTCGTCGAGGGCGGCCAGCCGCAGGAACAGGGAGCGGGACAGGGTGCGGGTGTCGATGGCCCCCGTGGTGGCCGGGAGGGCCGGGGCCGGCGCGGCCTCGAGGGCCGTGACGTCGTCGAGCAGGTCGGGCTCGACGGGCGTGACGGGCTCGGCGGGCGCGGACTCGCTCTTCGTGAGCGTGAGCACCTTCGAGCTGCCCTGGTCTGCGGACATGCCACCCCCTTTGGGTCGCGGGACGGTCGCGGCGGACTCTCCCGGGGAGGAAGGTCAGCCTTCACCTGAATACCGGAGCCGAAGCCTCGGCAAACGCGCTTCCGGCAGAATGTCACATGTCGGCAACACGCTGTAGTGACATGTCGACATCCAGGTCATGAATCGGCCCTGGAAAGAGGGGGTGTGACGGTGTTTCAGCATGGATCTGTCGGGATCCGACGAGGTGAGCGATTCGCTCGCACCGGTGATCCTCCGATCCGGCGTTCGGTTACGGATCACCACCCGGACGGAGCACGCGCCGCGGCCGTCGGCCGGTCAGGCGTCGATCCGGTTCGCCGAGCGCAGCCGCTGGAAGCTGCGCGCCAGGAGCCGGGAGACGTGCATCTGGGAGACGCCGAGTTCCGCGCTGATCTGTGACTGGGTCAGGTTGCTGTAGTAGCGCAGCAGCAGGATGCGCTGTTCCCGTTCCGGGAGCTGGACCAGCAGGTGGCGGACCAGGTCGCGGTGCTCCACCCCGTCCAGCGCAGGGTCCTCGTAGCCGAGGCGGTCCAGCAGGCCGGGCAGCCCGTCGCCCTCCTGCGCGGCCTCCAGGGAGGTGGCGTGGTACGACCGGCCCGCCTCGATGCAGGAGAGCACCTCCTCCTCGCTGATCCGCAGCCGCTCGGCGATCTCGGCGGTGGTCGGGATGCGGCCGAAGCAGGTGGTGAGGTCCTCGGTCGCGCTGTTGACCTGCACCCACAGTTCGTGCAGCCGGCGCGGTACGTGGACCGTGCGGACGTTGTCGCGGAAGTACCGCTTGATCTCGCCGACGACGGTCGGCATCGCGAACGTCGGGAACTGCACGCCCCGGTCCGGGTCGAAGCGGTCGATGGCGTTGATCAGGCCGATCGTGCCGACCTGGACGACGTCCTCCATCGGCTCGTTGCGGGAGCGGAAGCGGGCGGCCGCGTAGCGCACGAGCGGGAGGTTGGCCTCGATGAGCGCCCCGCGCACCCGGTCGTGCTCCGGCGTGCCCGGCTGGAGCTCCTTGAGCTGTGCGAAGAGCACCTGGGTCAGTGCCCGGGTGTCTGCGCCGCGACGCTTCTCCGGGACGGGGGCAGGCGCGGGTGCCTCCTCCTGGGGCGGCGCAGTACTGGCCGACACGGTCAACGCCACCTCTTCATCGGTCCTCATCGGTCTTTGTCGGGCTGCATCGAACGTCATCGGCCCACTCATCCATCAAAAGCGGTCATAGCATCACAAGACATGTGCACTGTGTGCAAGCACCCCATAAGTCCGTGTTGAGGGACCAAGTTGAGGTGCGGCCGAGGAGGTGGACGGAGGGGGCGGAAGGGGTGGAAGGGGTGGAAGGGGCGGGAGGGATCTGGGGGGCGGAGGGACCTGAGGGGTCGGAGAGGGCAGAGGGGGTGGAGGGGGCAGAGGGGGTGGAGGGGGGCGGGCAGGCGAAAGCCCCCCGCTGTTTCCGGCGGAGGGCTCGGGGCGCGCCCTGAGGGGCGCTGAGGGGCGTTCGGCCGGCGGCACGCTCGCGCCGGGTGCGCGCCCCGGGCGCGCGCCTCGGGCGGGCAGCGCGGTGCGGTGCGGTGCGTGGGCGGTGCGGCGCGGTGCCGTGTGGCGCCGTGCGGCCTAGAACTCGTAGTCGGCGACCACCCAGGTGGCGAACTCGCGCCACAGGGCGACGCCCGCCTGGTGGGCCGGGTGCTCCAGGTACCGCTTCAGGGCATCGGTGTCGTCGACCGCCGAGTTGATCGCGAAGTCGTAGGCGATGGGGCGCTCGCTGATGTTCCAGCCCAGCTCCCAGAAGCGCAGCTCCTCGATCTGGTCGCCCAGGGCCCGGAAGGCCGCCTCCCCCTGCGCGACCCGGGGGTCGTCGCGCTCGACGCCCTCGTTGAGCTTGAAGAGGACCAGGTGGCGGATCATGGGCACTCCCAGCGTTGTGCGACGGCCGCGGCCGCCCCTTCCGCTACTGCGCCCCGTCGGCGAGCCAGGTGAAGAAGTCGCCGATGGCCTTCGCGGCGTCCGATATGCCCTCGAACCCTATCTGGACGTAGTCCGCGGCCTTGGCCGGGTCCGTGATGATCACGTAGAGCACGAAGACCACGAGTAGGTAGACGGCGATCTTCTTTGCGTTCACCGCCACCGCGGCCTCCCCTGTGAGTACTGCCTGCGGGGCGTGCGTGCTGTGCTGCGGGCCCCCTGTTGCCGGGCGCGAGTGTAACCGTGATGCCGTCCGAAGACGATGAAGGGCCCGGTCCAACGGACCGGGCCCTTCACTTCGAGCGGTAGCGGAGGGATTTGAACCCTCGGTGACTTGCGCCACACTCGCTTTCGAGGCGAGCTCCTTCGGCCGCTCGGACACGCTACCGAGGGAGACCTTACAGTACGGCGGGCGCTGCTTCGAAATCGGTTCTCAGCGGGAGCGGAAGAACTCGGTGAGCAGCCCCGCGCACGCGTCAGCGAGGACGCCCTCGATCACTTCGGGCCGGTGGTTGAGCCGGCGGTCGCGGACGACGTCCCAGAGGGAGCCGGCCGCGCCCGCCTTGTCGTCGCGGGCGCCGTAGACGACCCGGTCCACGCGGGACTGGACGAGGGCGCCCGCGCACATCGTGCAGGGTTCCAGCGTGACGACGAGGGTGCAGCCGGTCAGGCGCCACTCGCCCACGCGCGCGGCGGCCCGCCGCAGGGCGAGGACCTCGGCGTGGGCCGTCGGGTCGCCGCCGGCCTCCCGCTCGTTGTGGCCGGTCGCGAGGACGGTCGTGCCGTCGGCGGCCAGCACGACGGCACCGACGGGAACGTCACCGCCCCGGCCGGCCCGGACGGCCTCCTCCAGGGCGAGCCGCATCGCGGCCCGCCAGGGGTCGCGGACAGGGTCGGGGTCGGGGCCGGGGTCGGGGCCGGGGCCGGGAACGGGTTCACGTCCCTGTCCGGTGTCGTGTGCGGGGTCACCGGCGGGTGCCGGACCGGGGTCCCGTACGAGGTCGGCGTCACGTACGGGACCGGAGGCCACGGAGGTCTCGTCGGCCTCGGTGGCCCTGTCGGCCTCGGTTCCCCGACGCGGGTCGGGTGCGGTCAGCGGACGGTCTCCAGGACCTCCGAGGCACCCAGGGCCTCGGCGATCTCGGTGAGCGCGTCCTCCGACAGCGACTTCAGCTCCTTCTCGCTGACGCCGAGGTCGTCGAGGACGGCGGCGTCACCGACCGGGCCGTGCGGTACGGCCTCGGCGGCGGAACCGTCGTCCTCGCCGTCGTCGTCCTCGCCGTCCTCGGTGCCGTCGAGGTCGAGGGAGTCGAGGTCGTCACCGGAGTCCGTGTCCCGGCCGAGCAGTTCGTCGGTGAGCAGGATCTCGCCGTACGAGCTGCGGGCGGCAGCTGCGGCGTCGGAGACGTAGATGCGAGGGTCGTCCTCGCCGTCGATGCGGACGACCCCGAACCACGAGTCCTCCTGCTCGATGAGCACGAGCACCGTGTCCTCGTCGGGAGAGGCTTCCCGAGCCAGGTCGGCCAGATCCGACAGGGTCTCCACATCGTCGAGCTCTGTGTCGCTCGCTTCCCACCCGTCTTCGGTGCGCGCGAGCAGTGCG
Source organism: Streptomyces sp. NPDC003247 (assembly GCF_042888135.1). Taxonomy (NCBI): domain Bacteria; kingdom Bacillati; phylum Actinomycetota; class Actinomycetes; order Kitasatosporales; family Streptomycetaceae; genus Streptomyces; species Streptomyces sp. NPDC003247. The sequence continues at coordinate 90,157 of NZ_JBIAPF010000007.1, read as the reverse complement.
GCGAAGTACACCGTGACTCTCCCACTGGTCATAGGCGTGCCGGTTGGGGGTCCCCCCGGCGGAGGTTACGGGCGGAGAGAGCTGTGCTCCGAGCCCCACCCACTCGGAATCGTGGCAGAAACAAGGCGTCCAGGGGACGTCTTCGGCTCCCTGTGTCCGGCTGTTTTGATCGCGGGCCGGCGCGTACGTCGGTGCGCACGTCCGCAAGCAACCCACCAGCGCACTCGTTGCCGCCACGTGCGGATCGTACGCGGCTTTCGGATGCGTCCACGCACGCCCACCCCCGCAACGCCCATGGCGGCGGCGATCTTTCCCGTGCGGGCAACGGGCGGGCGGCTACCAGCGGAACGTTCGCATGCGCATCGCGTGTCGCAGGCGGGCGGTCTTGGCGCGGCGGGGCTGGACCCGGTCGCGCAGCGCGCGGGCCTCGGCGAGTTCGCGCAGGAACCGGGCGCGTCGTCGGCGGCGCTCGGCGTCCGTCTCCGGCGGCTCGCCCGCGTCGTGCGCCGCGCGGTCTGGCAGGTCAGGCATAGGTCCACCACCCTGGTCCGTCCCCACCACCTTCCCCCGCTCGGGGGGATTGATGCCGACGAACGGCCCCATCAGGGGGGAGAGGGTCACCGTGCGTGCGGACGCCGGGCCGGTGGGGCCCGGTTAATGTTGTGGACATGCGTCTCCACGTCGTCGACCACCCCCTGGTCGCCCACAAGCTCACCACGCTGCGCGACCAGCGCACGGACTCCGCGACCTTCCGCCGTCTCGCCGACGAACTGGTCACCCTGCTCGCCTACGAGGCCACCCGCGACGTGCGGACCGAACAGGTCGACATCACCACCCCGGTCGCCACGACCACCGGCGTCAAGCTCTCCCACCCGCGTCCGCTGGTCGTACCGATCCTGCGGGCCGGCCTCGGCATGCTGGACGGCATGGTCCGGCTGCTGCCGACCGCCGAGGTGGGCTTCCTGGGCATGATCCGCAACGAGGAGACGCTGGAGGCGTCCACGTACGCCACGCGCATGCCGGAGGACCTCTCCGGCCGTCAGGTGTACGTCCTGGACCCGATGCTGGCCACCGGCGGCACGCTGGTCGCGGCGATCCGCGAGCTGATCCGGCGCGGCGCCGACGACGTCACCGCCGTGGTGCTGCTGGCCGCGCCGGAGGGCGTGGAGCTGATGGAGCGCGAGCTGGCGGGCGCCCCGGTCACCGTCGTCACGGCGGCCGTCGACCACCACCTCAACGAGCTCGGCTACATCGTCCCCGGTCTGGGCGACGCGGGGGACCGGCTGTACGGGGCCGCGGAGTAGTTTTCCGGCCGGGGACGGCCGGGGACGGCCGGGGACGGCCGGAGGGCGACCGGGAGTGGCTCGGGAGCGGACCGGGAGCTGCCCGGGAGCGGGGTCCGTCCAGTGGGGCCGCAGCGCGTCAGCAGTGCTTGTCCGGGGTCGCCGTCGGCTGCGGCGAGGCCAGGGCGGTCAGCGCCTGGGCGGCCTGCGCCTGGCCGGTCAGGGCCTTGAAGCCGTTGCCCAGGATCAGATCGATCGCGGTGCCCGTGCGGGCGGCGTCGGTGCGGCGCTCGGCGGTCGTGAGCTGGGTGGCGAGGACGGGCAGCGAGGTGTTCAGGGAGGACGCCGGGCCGAGCAGTACGCCGGTGCCGGCGACCTTCTTGTCGTACTCCTTGCCGGCGTTGCCGACCTCGCCGATGACGAAGCCGCGCTTCTTCAGTTCGTCGGCGGTGGTCTTGGCGAGGCCGCTGCGGGTGGTGGCGTTGAAGACGTTCACCGTGATCTGCGCGGGCCGGGGCAGTGCGGCGGGGGAAGCGGTGGCCGTGGCCCCGGACCTGACCGAGCAGGCGGTCCCCGAGCCGGCCGCCGAGGCCTCGCCGCCGCCGGAGAAGACGTCGATGAGCTGCACCGTGCCCCACCCGGCCACGCCGAGCACGGCCCCGCAGCCGACGACCACGCCGACCAGCCGCCCGCGCCGCCGGTGGGGCCGCATCCTGGGGTACTTGTCCCCCGTGATCCGGTACTTGCCGCCCATGCCGGGGGGAGTCAGCATGCTCATGAGCGCAGCGTAGTGGGCCTGGACGGCCGTGCCTACTAGATGATCATTCGACACCGCGCAGGACGACCCGAAAGGGCCAACCGGGAAACGGCCGAGGGTCGCCCGGGAGTCGGCCGGGGGCCGGCTGAGGGTTCCCTGGGCGTGGGCTGAGGGGCGGCGGCCGGAGGCTCAGTCCAGTTCGAGGACGCGGGCGTGCAGCACCTGGCGCTGCTGGAGGGCGGCGCGCACCGCGCGGTGCAGGCCGTCCTCGAGGTAGAGGTCGCCCTGCCACTTCACGACGTGGGCGAAGAGGTCGCCGTAGAACGTCGAGTCCTCGGCGAGGAGCGTCTCCAGGTCGAGCTGCTGCTTGGTGGTCACCAGTTGATCGAGGCGGACCGGGCGCGGCGCGACGTCCGCCCACTGGCGGGTGCTTTCCCGGCCGTGGTCGGGGTACGGCCGGCCGTTTCCGATGCGCTTGAAGATCACACGGAAAGCCTACCGGGCCCGACGTTCCGGGCGCAGCCATGGCGACCGAGTGCGACGCTGAAAAAGAAGTGGCGAACGGGGCAAAAGGGAATGAGGGGCTCTTGATGCACGCGCCGACCGATGCCGCCGGGATCGCCGCCGGGTACGCCTTCACCGGCCCGGCCCTCGAACTGGGCGCCCTCCTGTGGGACGGGGTGTGCGAGCCCGGCGCGCGCGTGCGCGTGCCCCTGCCGCTGCTCAACCGGCACGGCCTGGTCGCGGGCGCCACCGGCACCGGCAAGACCAAGACGCTCCAGCTCCTCGCCGAGCAGCTCTCCGCGCACGGCGTGCCCGTCTTCCTCGCGGACGTCAAGGGCGACCTGTCGGGCATCTCGGCGCCGGGCGCCCCGAACGCCAAGGTCGCCTCCCGCTGCGCCGAGGTCGGTCAGGAGTGGCGCCCGGCCGGCTTCCCGGCCGAGTTCTACGCCCTCGGCGGCCTCGGCGACGGCGTCCCCGTCCGGGCCACGATCACCGGGTTCGGTCCGCTTCTGCTGTCCAAGGTGCTCCAGCTCAACCGGACCCAGGAGCAGTCCCTCGGCCTGGTCTTCCACTACGCGGACCAGAAGGGGCTGGAGCTGGTCGACCTCAAGGACCTGCGGTCGGTCGTCGCCTTCCTCACCTCCGACGAGGGCAAGGGGGAGCTGAAGGGCATCGGCGGCCTGTCGCCGGCCACGGCCGGGGTGATCCTCCGTTCCCTCACCGCCTTCGAGGCGCAGGGCATGGCCGGGTTCTTCGGCGAACCGGAGTTCGACACGAGCGAGCTGCTGCGTACGGCGGACGACGGGCGCGGCATCGTCTCCGTCCTCGAACTCCCCGCCGTCCTGGACCGGCCGCAGCTCTTCTCGACCTTCCTGATGTGGCTCCTCGCCGACCTCTTCCACGACCTCCCCGAGATCGGCGACGCCGACCGGCCCCGGCTGGTCTTCTTCTTCGACGAGGCGCACCTGCTGTTCGACGGTGCCTCGAAGGCGTTCCTGGAGTCCGTCACCCGCACCGTCCGCCTCATTCGCTCGAAAGGGATCGGCGTGTTCTTCGTCACGCAGTCCCCCGAGGACGTGCCCGCCGACGTCCTCGGCCAGCTCGGCAACCGCGTCCAGCACGCCCTGCGCGCCTTCACCCCGGACGACCGGAAGGCGCTCCGGGCCACGGTGAGGACCTTCCCGGACTCGGCCTACGACCTGGAGGAACTCCTCACCGGCCTGGGCACCGGCGAGGCCGTCGTCACGGTCCTCGGCGAGAACGGCGCCCCGACCCCCGTCGCCGCGACCCGCCTGCGCGCCCCCGAGTCCCTGATGGGCCCGGTCGACGGGGCGGCCCTCGACCGGGCGGTGAGGGCGTCGCCGCTGTACGGGCGGTATGCACAGGCTGTGGACAGAGAGTCGGCGCACGAGATGCTGGCGGCGCGCGCCCGCGCCCGCGTCTCCGAGCCGGAGCCGGCCTCGAAGCCTGGCTCGCGGTCGAAGCCCGGCTCGCGGTCGGAGCCAGAGGCGCGGTCGGGGTCGGAGGCTCGGTCGGGGTCGCGATCGGCGGCCGGGCGGGACGAGCCCTCCGTCGTCGAACAGGTCGTCGGCAGCGGCGTGTTCCGGTCGCTCGCGCGGTCCATCGGCACGCAGATCGGCCGGGAGATCACCCGCTCGCTCTTCGGTACCGCGCGGCGGAGGCGGTAGCCCGCCTCCGCCGGAGGGTCAGCGGCCCCGGTCGCTCTTCGGGGCCCGCTGCGGCTTCTCCTGGTCGGTGACCTTCAGCTGCGGCTTCGGCGTACTGCGCACGGCCTCGGCGCGCAGCAGGGCGCGCAGGACCGCGTAGGGGTCGGTGGGCATGGCTGGTTCCCTCGCATGTTCCTCGCGTAGTGCTGGCTGGTCCCTGCCCGGCCGGGTGGCGGGCGGCGGCCGGTCAGCAGCGCAGGACGACGGTGCGCAGGGCGACCAGGGCGTCCGGGGCGTACGGCGCCCCGTGCGGCGGGGGGACGCGGCGGCCCGGGGGAACGGCGGGCGTCGGCGTCCGCCCGGGCGTGGAGCGCGGCGGCGGGGCGACGGTGCGGTGGGAGCCGCCCGAGGTGGGGCGCAGCGCCGTGTCCAGGGCGTCGAACTCGAAGGTCTCCGCGGCGGCCACGGGCGGAATCGCGGCCGTCCCGGTGGGGGCGTTCGGCACCAGGACCACGAGCAGCAGCACGACGACCCGTAGCCAGGCGGGGCCGAACGGGAGGCTTCGCGTGCTGCTCATGGGAGGTGGTCTCCCCGCGACACGCCGATCGTTCAGCATGGTGGGGCGAGAACCACCCGTTCGGCCCTGGTCGGCGTCAGCCGCCCGAGGACTGCTTCCTCGCCTTGGCCGCCGCCTTCATCTCCTGCTTGTGCGCCCGCACCTTGGACAGCGACTCCGGTCCGGTGATGTCGGCGACGGAGCGGAAGGAGCCGGACTCGCCGTAGGCGCCGGCCGCCTCCCGCCAGCCCGTCGGCCGCACGCCGAGCTGCTTGCCGAGGAGCGCGAGGAAGATCTGGGCCTTCTGCTTGCCGAAGCCGGGCAGTTCCTCCAGCCGTGCGAGCAGCTCCGTGCCGGTGCCGACGCCCTCCCAGACGGCGCTCGCGTCACCGTCGTAGTGTTCGACGAGGTACTGGCACAGCTGCTGGATGCGCTTGGCCATGGAGCCCGGGTAGCGGTGCACCGCCGGCTTCTCGGAGAGCAGGGCGGCGAAGGCCTCCGGGTCCTGGGCGGCGATCTCGTGGGCGTCGAGATCGCCGGCGCCGAGCCGGTCGGCGATCGTCCGGGGCCCCTTGAACGCCCACTCCATGGGCACTTGCTGGTCCAGCAGCATCCCGACCAGCGCGGCGAGCGGCGAGCGCCCGAGCAGCGCGTCGGCCTCGGGGTCCTGGGCGAGGTGAAGAGTGACGTCCATGGTCCGATCATCCCGCGCACGAGGGCGGCGTGCCCACCGGCACCTCGGTGGCGGGCCTGGCGGGTGTGGCTGGCTTGGCTGGTCTGGCGGGTCTCGCAGGCTCGGCGGGCCTGGCGGGTGTGGCTGGCTTGGCGGGACTGGCCGGCTTGGCTGGCCTGGCGGGCTCGGCCGGCCTCAGCCCGCCCGCCGGTACCCCAGCGCGTGGGTCCGCTCCCTGGGGACGTCCAGGTCCTTGCGTACGTGCGCCGAGAGCGTGCGGGTGGTGCGGGTGTCGCGGGCGATCCGGACGTACGGGTGCGGGGTGGCCGTCAGGAGGTCGGGGAGTTCCGCCTTCACCCGGTCCACCAGCGCGGCCCCCGTGTCGCGCCGGGGCACGCGCCGCGGTCGACCAGCGTGTACGCCCGCTGGTGAGGCTTCCCGGCGTCGGCGAACCACAGCCGCACCCACATCGTGGGGTGGACGCCGGTCGCGGCGAGCAGGCCGCCGTCGGCGAGGTGCAGCCTGCGATAGTGCGGGGTGACGTCCCCGGCGCCCGTGACGGTGAGGGTGAAGTACTTCGCCCGCATCATCTTGAGGACCGCGCCTTCCCAACCCGGCCCCTGCGCCATGGCGTCTTCACCCCTCGCGTACGATTTCTCCACGAATTGTTAGGTAAGGCTAACCTAAAGATGCGAGGATGCAGGGTGACGAGCGAGACCGACATTCCTGACGGCGTCTTCCGGGACCCCTGGGGCATTCCGCACCTGCGCGCCGGCAGCGCCCGGGACCTCGCCCGCCTCCAGGGACGGGTGACCGCGCGCGACCGCGCCTGGCAGCTGGAGGTCGAACGCCATCGCGCCCGCGGCACCTCGGCGTCCTTCCTCGGCCCCGAGGCCCTCTCCTGGGACCGCTTCGTGCGCCGTGCCCGCCTGGACGACACGGCCCGGCGCTGCTTCACCACCCTGGAGGAGCGGGACCCGGAGACCGCCGACTGGGTGCGCGCCTACGTCGACGGCGTCAACGAAGGCCTCGACGGTGTCCGCGCAGCCCTCGACGGCGTCGGCGCAGGCCTGGACCATGTAGGCGTAGGCCTAGGCCTAGGCGTAGGCGTAGGCGTAGGCGTAGGCGTAGGCGCAGGCCAGGACGGCGTCGGCACACGCCTGGACCTGGACCGTGCCGGCGGCCCGGCGCCCGAGTTCGCGCGCGTCGGCCTCGCCCCCGGCCGCTGGGAGCCGTGGACCCCGCTCGCCGTCTGGCTCTCCACCCACATCCTCTTCGCCGGCTTCCCGGCCAAGCTCTGGCGCGAGGAGGCCGTCCGCCACCTCGGCCCGGACGCCGTCGGCCTGTTCGCCACCGACGGACCCGGCACCTCCGGGAGCAACGGCTGGCTGGTCGCCGGCGAGCGCACCCGCACCGGACAGGCCGTCATCGCCGGCGACCCGCACCGGTTCATCGAGGATCCCGGCGTCTACCAGCAGATCCGGCTGGCCTGCGACGAGTTCGACGTCGTCGGGCTCGCCGTGCCGGGCGTCCCCGGCATCGCCCACTTCGGGCACACCGGCACGGTCGCCTGGGCCATCACCAACGCCATGGCCGACTACCAGGACCTCTACCGCGAACGGCTGCGCCGCACCGGCGCCGGCGTCGAGGCCCTCGGCCCGGACGGCGTCTGGCGGCGCGTCGCCCGGCACACCGAACTGGTCCGCGTGGCGGGCGAGGAGACCGTCGAGGTGGAGGTCCTGGAGACCGAGCGCGGCCCGGTGATCGCCGGCGGCCCGGAGGGGCTCGACGACGGCACCCCGCTCGCCCTCGCCCTGCGCTACCCGCCCCGCGTCACCGGCGACCTGGGCTTCGGCGCCCTGCTGCCCCTGCTGCGCGCCCGCCGGGTCGCCGACGTGGACCGCGCCTTCGACGTCTGGGCGGAGCCCGTCAACGTCGTCCAGGCCGCCGACACCGAGGGCGGGCTCCTGCACCGGGTCGCGGGCCGCGTCCCGGTCCGCTCCCGGGCCAACCGCACCCGGCTCGTGGCCGCCTGGGAACCCGGTCACGAGTGGACCGGCTGGCACGAGACCCCCCGCGCCGGACTCACCGACGGCATCGCCGTCATGGCCAACCAGCGCGGCCCCGCCGGCCCGCTCGGCGTCGAGTTCGCCCCGCCCCACCGCGCCGACCGCATCCGGGAACTGCTGGACCGGCGCCGTGACTGGTCCGCGGCCGACATGCCCGGGATCCACACGGACACCCACCTGGCGTCCGCGGCCCCCCTGCTGGACCGGCTCGCCGCCCTCGACGACCTGACCGGCCCGGCGGCCGACCTGCGCGAGCACCTCCTGCGCTGGGACCGCCGCATGGACGCCGGCAGCCAGGACGCCGCACGGTTCGCGGCCCTGCGCGGCGCGCTCGTCCGCCGCCTCGCCACCCAGCCGGCCTTCGCCCCGCTGACCGCCCCGCCCGCCTACCCCGAGGTCTTCCTGCCCTGGCTGGCCCTGCTGCCCCGGGTCGGCTTCGCCCTCGAACACCTCCTGCGCGCCGAGGAGCTGTACGGCATCGACCGCACCGCCCTGCTCCGGGAGGCCGTCGAGGAGGTCGCCGGGCAGCCGGCCGCCCGCTGGGGCGACACGCACCGCCTCGCGCCCTGGCGGGCCCTGCCCGACCCCGCGCAGGAGGCCCCGGCCCTCTCCGGCGACCACGACTGCGTGCTGTGCACCTCCGCCGTGCCCGGCTGGACCGACCTCGCCGCCCGCGGCCCGGCCGCCCGCTACGTCTGGGACCTGGCCCGCCGCGAGGACAGCTCCTGGGTCGTGCCCTACGGTGCCGACGGCCACCCCGACAGCCCCCACCACCACGACCAGCTGCCCCTCTGGCTCACGGGCGAGCTGGCCCCGGTCGTCACCGACTGGGCGCAGCTGAAGAAGGAGAGCGATGTCTGACCGCCCCGGGTCCGGGACCACGCCCGACCACCCCTCCGAACGCCCGTTCGAACACCCGTCCGAGCACTCGTCAGGGTGGACCACGTCCGAACGCTCGTCAGAGCCGACCACGTCCGAGCACCCGCCCGCCTACCTGTTCGAGCGGACGGCCGACGGCTTCGGCACCGTCGGCATCCGGCCCCTCGACGCCGAGGGCGACGCGGACGTCGTCCACGGCTGGGTGCGCGAGGAACGGGCCGCGTTCTGGGGCATGACCGGCCTGACGCGCGACCAGGTCGCCGAGATCTACGCCCACATGGCCGGCCTGGACACCCACCACGCCTTCCTCGTCGAGCTGGACGGCACCCCGGTGGCCCTGCTCCAGACGTACGAGCCCACGGAGGACCGGGTCAGCGAGTGCTACGACGTCGAGCCCGGGGACATCGGCATCCACCTGCTCCTCGCGCCGGCCGGCGGCGACGGCCCGCGGCCGGGCTGGACGTCGGCGCTGCTGGACGCCTTCACGGCGTACGCGCTGCTCGGGCTGGACCGGCGGCGGATCGTCGTGGACCCCGACGTGCGCAACGAGAAGGCGGTCGGCCGTTTCCTGCGGCACGGATTCGAGGCCGGGCCGCTCGTCACGCTGCCGGAGATCGACCTGCCGGACGTGTACCTGCCGGAGAAGAAGGCGCAACTGGCCTTCCTCCGCCGGGAGGTAGCCTTCCCCGGGTGACCTCCCCAGGCCCGGTGACCCCCGAAGACCTCGTCGCCCACTACGGGATGGAGCCGATCCCCCGTGAGGGGGGACTGTTCCGCCGTACCTGGACGGGCCCCGAGGGGCCGGACGGCCGGACCGCCGGTTCCGCGATCGTCGCCCTGCTCACCGCGGACGACTTCTCGGCCCTGCACCGCCTGCCCGCCGACGAGGTCTGGCACCACTACCTGGGCGACCCGCTGGAGCTGCTGCTCCTCGCCCCCGACGGCACCTCCCGGACGGCCGTGCTCGGCCCGGACGTCCTCGGCGGCCAGCATCCGCAGCTCACCGTCCCCGCGCGCACCTGGATGGGCGCGCGGGTCACGGCGGGCGGCGCCTGGACGTTCTTCGGCTGCACCATGGCCCCCGGGTTCACCTACGGGGACTACGAGCACGGCGACGCGGCCGGCCTCACGGCGCGCCACCCGGACCGGGCGGCCCTGATCGAGCGACTCTGCCGTCCATGACGTTGCTGACGGGCCGTCTGGCCCTGGTCACGGGAGCGAGCGGCGGACTCGGCCGGGGGATCGCGCTGCGGTTCGCCGAGGAGGGCGCGGACGTGGCGCTCCACTGCCACCGAGGAGTGGAGGCGGCGCGTGACGTCGCCCGCGCGGTCGCCGGGACGGGCCGCCGGGCGGTCGTCCTCCAGGCCGACCTGTCCCGCCCCGAGGACTGCCGGCGGCTCGTGCGGGAGGCCGCCGAGTGGGGCGGCGGACGGCTGACCGACCTGGTCAACAACGCGGGCGTACAGCCCGTCCAGGCGCTGGCGGACATGTCCGACGCCGACTGGCGGGTCGTCCTCGACACCAACCTGACCAGTGTCTTCTCCTGCACCCGGGCCGCCGCCGAGGTCATGCGCGGACAGGACGGCGGCGGCACCGTCACCCACATCGCCTCGGTCGAGGCCGGACGGCCCGCCGAGCACCACGCCCACTACGCCGCCTCGAAGGCGGCGGTCGTGATGCACGCCCGCGCGGCGGCGCGGGAGTACGGCTCCTGGGGCATCCGCGTCAACACGGTCTCGCCCGGTCTGATCGAACGGGAGGGTCTCGCCGAGGCCTGGCCCGAGGGCGTGCGGCGGTGGCGCGAGGCGGTCGCCGTCGGCCGGCTGGGCCGCCCGGAGGACGTCGGCGACGCCTGCGTCTTCCTCGCGTCCCCGCTCGCCTCCTGGATCACCGGCCACGACCTGGTGGTGGACGGAGGCGTCTCGGTCCGCCCGTCGTGGTGAGCAGGACCGCCCCGCCGTCCGTACGTATCCCCGAGCACACGAGTCCGAGGTACGGAGCGGTTGCGTGAGCGAAGGCCACGACGACGGACGACGGGACGGGACGACGGCGACCTCGGGGGCCCCGGGAGCCTCGGGAGCCGCGGGAGTCGCCGCAGCCGCGGGAGCCCTGGGAGCCCCGGGAGCCCTGGGAGCCGCGGAAGCCCCAGGAGCCCCAGGAGCCCCAGGAGCCGCGGGAGCCGCGGGAGCCGCGGGAGTCGCGGGAGTCGCTGAAGCCGCGGGAACCCCGGGAGTACCAGGAGCTGCCCCAGGAGCGTCGGGAGCCGCGCGGACGACCGGCAGGTGGTCCGGAGGCGGCCGGAGCGGCCCGGGGACCGGGACGGCGGGACCACGGGCCCGACGGGGACCACGGGGCCGACAGGGTCCACGAGCCCGACGGGGCCCAGGGGGCCGAGGGGATCGAGGGGGCCGACGGCTTCAGGGGCTGGTGCTGCTGGGCGCCCTGCTGGTCCTGCTCCTCCTCCCGGGCGCGGGCCGGGCATCCGCCCACGCCGTCCTCCGCGACGCCGACCCCGCCGACGGCTCCGTCGTCCGGTCCGCGCCCCGCGCCGTCACCCTGACCTTCACCGAGTCCGTCGGCCTGCTCGACGACTCCTTCCGCGTCCTCGACCCCGACAACCGGCGCGTCGGAACGGGCCCGGCACGGCACGCGCGGGGCCGGGCCGACACCGCGCGGACCACCCTGCCCGCCACGCTCGGCGACGGCACCTACACGGTGGTCTGGCGGGTGGTGTCCGCCGACAGCCACCCGATCGGCGGCGCCTTCACCTTCTCCGTCGGCGCACCGTCCGCGACCCGCGCCACCCCGCCCGCCGGCCCCGCCGAGGACCCGGCCACCGCCGGCCTCTTCAAGATCGGCCGCTATCTGGCGTACGGCGCGGCGGCAGTCCTCATCGGTACGGCGGCGTTCCTCGCCGTCTGCCGCCCGCCTGACCCCCGTCCCCTGCGCCGGCCCCTGCTGGCGGGCTGGGCCGTCCTCACCGGCTCGACGGTCCTGCTGCTCCTGCTGCGCGCCCCCTACGAGACGGGCGCGGGCCCGGCCCGGGCCCTGGATCCGTCCGGCCTGACCCGCACCCTGACCGGCCGCCCCGGCCTCGCCCTGGCGGTACGGCTGGCCCTGCTGGCCGTGGCCGCCGTCCTGTTCGTACGGCAGCGCGGGCGCGCGAGGGTCCCCCGGACGACCCTCGCCGCCGGTGCCGTCCTCGCCGTGGCCCTCGCCCTGACCTGGGCGGCCGCCGAACACGCGTCGGCCGGCATCCAGGTCCCGGCGGCGATGGCGTCGTCGGTGCTGCACCTGCTGGCGACGGCGGCCTGGCTCGGTGGCCTGACGGCTCTGCTGACCCTGCTCCGCCGGGACGCCCTCCCGGCCCGCGTGGCGGCCCGTTTCTCCCGAGTGGCCGCCGCCTCGGTCGCCGTCCTGGCGGTCACCGGCGTCTACCAGTCCTGGCGCGGCCTCGGCTCCCTCGGCGCGCTGACAGGCTCCCCCTACGGCCGTCTCCTGCTCGCCAAGCTGGCCGCGGTGGCACTGCTCCTCACGGCGGGCGCACTGTCCCGACGATGGACCGCACGGGTGGCGGAGGCGGAGGAACGGACGAAGATGCGGTCGAAGACACCGGCGACGACGGAGACGACGGAGACGGCGGAGGCGACGGAAACGGAGACTGGGACGGCGACGCCGGTTACGGCGGCGGTCACGGTGACGGTGGCAGCGCACGCAGGCACGAGCCCCCGGGCACAGCTGCGGGACCGCATTCCGCAGCCCGCCGACGGCCGCCCCTCGGACACCCGGCTCTCCCCGCCGGACACGCTCCCACCGGCCGAGCCACCGCTCCCCCCGGCCGAGCCGCCGCTCCTGCCGGCCGAGCCACCGCTTCCCCCGACCGAGCCGCCGTTCCCGCCGGTCGAGGACGCCCACCGGCGTGCCCTGCGCCGTTCCGTACTGGCCGAGGTCGTCGTCTCCGTGGTGGTGCTCGGGCTCACCACGGTGCTGACGGGCACCCTGCCGGCCCGCGCGGAGGCGGAGGCGGCCACCGCGGGGCGGTCCACGGGCCTGCCCGTCGCCTCCGTCACCACCGTTCCCTTCGACGCCGGTGCCACCGGCGGCCGCGGCACGGTCCAGCTCACCCTCGATCCCGGCCGTGTCGGCAGCAACTCCCTCCAGGCCGTGGTCTACGGCCCCGACGGCGGCTTCGCGGCCGTCCCCGAACTCCGCGTCTCGTTCACCCTCCCCGATCAGGACGTCGGCCCCCTCGACGCCAGGCTCACCGACCGCGGCGGCTACTGGACCGCGCCGTCCTTCACCCTGCCCGCCCCCGGCACCTGGGAGATGAAGGTGACGGTACGGACGTCGGAGATCGACCAGGTGAGCGAGACGGCGAGGGTGCGGATCGTACGGTGAACGGACCGCCCGCCCGGACCCCGCGCGCCGACGGGCCCCGTACGGGTCAGGAGGCGCCGACCGGCGTGTGGTCCTCCACGAACACCTTCAGCGCCCCGCGGTGCTCCTGGGCGTGGGCCGTGGCCGTACCGCCCAGCTCCCGGACCCGGAGCAGGGTGCGGTCGAAGAAGTCCCGGCCGGAGGGCACGAGGACGGACAGTTCCAGGTCCTCGTAGAACGCGGTGAGCGTGTCACCCTCGGCGCGGAGGGTGACGGGGAACGCCTTCCGGTCGGTCCGGCGGAGCAGTTCGTCGTGAGCGCCCTCGCGGTACGACGTCCAGTGGCCGGTGAACGGCAGGATCAGCTCCGGCCGCATCCTCCGCGCGTACGCGACCGTCATGGCCTGGAGGTCTTCCCACCAGGGCAGCCGCAGCCGCAGGGAGGCCACCGAGTACGTCCGCCCGGCACTCCGGACCCGCAGGAAATGGCCGGACTCCTCGTCCTGCTCCTCCTGCTCGTCCCAGAGATCGTCGTCGACCTCGTCGACCTCGTCGACCACGACGATCCCGTGGCAGCCGACCGGGCGGTCGCCGAGGGCGGCCAGAGCCCGGACGGGGCCCCCGAGCGACACCAGGTTCCGCTCGTACAGGTAGCCCATGTGCCGTTCGTGGTCCGTCCCGCCCAGCGCCGGGGGAGCGGCCACGCTGATCGCCGCGGGGTTGTAGTCGTTGTCCGGCCGGGGGACGAGCTGCACCAGCACGGGCAGCAGCGTCTGCCGGTGGCCCCGCCCGGCGACGGACGCCCGGAAGGTGTCCTTCTCCCAGCCCTCCGTGAGCCTGCCGCGAAGGAACGACCGGTACACGGCGTCCGTGTCGTCCCACAGCGCCACCCCGACGGAGAACTTGGCCTCGGCTGCGGGGATCAGCACCATCCCGCTCCCGGGGTCCTCGGCTATCGAGCCGCCCTTCACATCCACTGCGCCCGCCGTCCTGTCGTACCTGTTCACTGCCCCTCCCACCCCTGCTGACCAGGGAGAACGGGCGGCAGCGACGCTATCGGACGGCCTGACGGCCGCAGCGACGGGCCGGGTCCGTACGCCGACCGCCTCCGCGACCGTGCGGTCCCGCACCCTCAACTCGCCGTACGGGTAAGTGAGGTGGGCCTTCGGTGATCGCCATGTCCAGGAGGGTGCCGGGCCGCGGCCCGGCGCGTTCACCCGTGTCCGACCCGGTCGCCGTCGTGACTGGGTGCCAGGGGAACGAAGGGCAGCTCCGCAATCCCGAGCTCCTGGCGCATGACGGCCGCCGTGTCCTGGACGGCCACGAAGTACGTGTGCTGCGCGGTCTGGAAGGTGCCGCCCGTCACCTGCTCGCCGTCCGCCAGCAGGTCCCGCATCGTGCGGACCGTGCGGAACGCCTCGACGCCCAGCTCGACCACGCGGGGCGGAGCAAGCATCGTCAGCGCGAAGCGCTGCTCGAACAGACCGGACTCGGAGAACGCCGCACGGACCGCGCGCCTGCGCTCCTCGGCCGTCTCGTAGGTGGCCTCCGCGGCGAAGCGCATGCCTTCGGTCGCACGGGCCAGGTGGGCGAGATAGGTCACGAACGCCTCCCGCAGAACGGTCTGTGCCTCCGCCTTCTGCGCCCGCCTCCAGCGGTCCCGGTCCACGACGAACGTGGCGACGATGCCGGCGAGCGCACCGGCCATGGCGCTGAGGGGAGCGGTCCAGTCCATGCGGGGACTGTAGGCGGTACGCACCGGCCGGCACACACCGCGCCCGTGCGTGAACCGATCGGAGGGGCTCGTGCGATGAGGGAGTGAACGCCGCTCCGAGACGGAGCCCGAGTCCGAGCAAGGAGAAGACGAATGCTGCACATGATGGACCTGCCGACCCTCGTGCTGATCGCCCTCGCGGCCGCCCTCTCGCTGTGGGCGCTGATCGACTGCGTCCGCACCCCCGCCGACCGCGTCCGCTTCGTACCGAAGCTGCTGTGGCTGCTCTTCCTCCTCAACGGCTCGCTCTTCGCCGCCCTCGTCTGGGCCTACGTCGGCAAGAAGCCGATAGCGGACACGCCGAAGAGCCCGGTCCAGCGGACGAGCCCTTCGCTCACGTGCGGTAGTGGAGGAATGTGAACCCTCGACGACTTGCCCCATATCTACTTCAGGGGTCTGTTCATGCCGGTCAGAGCCTGATCAGAGCCTGATCAGAGCCGTTCAGCCGCGTTCACCGGGTGCCGACTCAGTGGGTCGCGAGGATCAGGCTCAGTGCCAGCAAGGCAAGCCCTGCCACAGCTATGACGCTGCCGATGAGCTTGAAGAACCCGGGGCCGAGGCTCTCGGTGTCCGCGAGGCTCAGATCGCCTGTGCGCTGACCCTTCAGCTCCAGAGCGGCCCGTCGGCGGGCCAGCGTTGCGTCGACGGCACCGCGCAGGTTGAAGGTCCACCTCGCTCCGAAGCAGACGGCTGCGGCCCCCAGGGCTGCAAGGAAGATCAGGACCCCTGCCGGGTCGGATGAGGCCGCGGCCGATGTGGTGGTGATCATGGACATGATGCCCAGCATGGCAGGCAGCCGAACGGGATATCGCCGGATCGGCGAACCGGAAACCGAGACGCCCAACTCCGAAGGGGCCTACGGCGAACGGCGGGGACCTTCGACATCGTGCCCGGTGAGGCACTGGCGGAGCATACGAGGTTCGAACTTGTGACGGGTGTGACCAACGGAAACCAATCCGGCCATGGCCGACTCGCGCCCTTCTGCCGTCGCCTCAGGCTGCTCAGACTGCCGTACACGGACTTGTGGGGGAGGGGCTTCGATCGTGGCTGGGCGTAGACGGGGTGCGGCTGCCCGCCGGCGTCGGGCGGCGCGGCTGAAGGCGCCGGCGGCCGGCGGTGCTCTGGCGCTGGTCCTGCTGGTGGTGTTCTGGTCGGCCGTGTGGCCGTACGTCACGGGCGCACTGGTTTTCGGCGGCCTCGGAGCGGCGGCCTGGTGGCTGTGGCGTGCGGACCGGCTCGTGCGCGGGCGGGACCGTCTGTGGCGGCAGGAAGAGGCGGTGAAGGCCGGGTACCGGACTCTCGCCGAGGTGGACGCGATGACCGGCACCGAGTTCGAGGATCTGGTCGCAAGCCTGTGCCGCCGGGACGGCTGCACGCAGGTGCGGCGGGTGGGCGGTGCGAACGACAACGGCGCCGACGTCGTCGGCCGTCTCCCGGACGGGCGGACCATGGTGATCCAGTGCAAGCGCTACGCGCCGAGCAGCACGATCGCGAGTCGCGAGTTACGCGATCTGCTGGGTGCCAAGGTGCACTTCGGGGCCGACCTGGCAGTGTTCGTGACGACCACGCGCTTCAGCCGGCCCTCCGAGAGATTCGCGGTGCAGCACGGCATCCTCGCAGTGCACCGCGATCACCTCGGCATGTGGAACAACGGGGCCTCCCTGCTGTCCGTGAGCGAGGTGAACGGCAGAGGGCAGGGAGACTCCCGGCACCGGGCACGCTGGAAGCGCGCGTACGGGAGATGACCGGCCTCGTGGGTGCGCGAGGCCGGTCATGCAGGGCGCTTCGCCCCGCGGTCTCACAGTCGTACCGACATCGCTCGCCAAAGGCGGCGCGGTTCCACACGGGCGAGTACGCCGGCCAGGCCGTCGTCTCCGTCCCCGAATCCGCGTCGCCGTTTCATCGTCTGAGGCGGATTGCGGTCCTGGGGGGCTGCACCGCGTTCGACAGCGACGGTGGCTGTGTCTCAACAGGGCGCCGGGCGGACTCCACTCGACTACGCCGAAGCCCTGGGAGCTGTCGCAGAACAACTTCAGGCTTTGACCTCGGTCAGGCGGGCTGTCTCGCGAGGTCATCGAGTGGAACGGCGCTTCGGCGTTCGTGAGTTATTTCCCGACGGCTCGCTGGGCCGCTCCGGGGTCGACCGGATCCGGCGCATGCGTTCTCGGCGTTCTCTCAGGCCGAGGCCGAGAGGTAACGCCGCCTCAGATGGTCGGGGTGTCGTCAACAATCGGCCTGTGAACCTCAATGACCGGCTTCCACCCCGCGGAGAACTCGATGAAGTCCGCACGGGTGGGGTAGGTGTCGATCGCGCGACGGTCACGCTTGGGGCTGTCGTTCCCCTTGCGCCCCCGGGGAATCTGCTCCTCGAAGATGTCGACCTTCACGTCGGGAACCTCCTTGAGGCCCTGGCGCCAGATCTGCACGATGTCGGCACCGAACGCCTGCCGGGCCGCAGCGTAAAGGGCCGTGAGGGCCCCCTTGTCCCCACCGGGGACGAAAAGTGCCAGGTCCAGCACGACACCGGCGGACTGGAGGACCTCGATGGTCACCGAGCCGTTCTCGTCGGCCAGGTAGATTCCGGCTTCATTCTCGTCGTCGGGAAGGCAGGAGACCTCTTCCTGGAATACGGTTCGCGCCGTGATCGAACCGCCCTCGAAATTCTCGCCGGACTTGGTCAGGAAAGCAGGGACATAGCAGTCGGGAAGCTTGAGTTCTGCCGTGTCGGCGGAAATGAAGATCCTGTCCTTCACGCCGAGCTTCGTCACCTCTTCCAGCGAGAGGCGGCGAGCGGCGATCTTCTCCGTGTTCACGATTTCCCTTTCAGGTTGCACTGTCCCTCCGAGCAGGGACGCTACCACGAAACCCTGAGGTCAACTGCCCAGTAATCGTTGGGTAAATGGCCTCCGATGACCTGCACGGGAGGATACCGAAGCGAGTGCCACTCGGTCGGGAACGCGCATCCGCCGGGTAGTGTCCCTCGTCATGGTGTTGGGGGCCAACTGGCGGTTGCATTTCGGTGCGTTGGGTGGCGCAGAGGAACTAAAAGAGAGTTTACGGTAGATATCACCCATATCGCCTTCGGGGAGGTGGCGGCGAGGTAAGGCGATCCATTCGTCGTGCATCTCGAAGAGCGCAGCGGAAACCAAGCGGATGGTCCGACAGCGCAACAACGGAGACCCCCCACCGGCATCATCTGGATGGAGCGCGAACCGGAAGTCACGCACTACCGCGCCCTCCTCGGCCAGGGCTTCGGCGTAGTCGGCTGACGCCCGGTTGCTGACATCTCGTCATGCTGGGCGGGGTTCGGTACACAGCAGGCACGGACGTCCGCGATCACGGAGTTCTCTACGCTCTGTGACCTTGGACTGCCCGCGCCTGCCGACGCGTCATCTCTGCTCTCCCCCGCCTCTGAACGGCTCAGACCGCATCCGGAAGTCTCCGGGAGCGACCTCCCGGATCTGCTGGAACGCCTCGCGCAGGTCCCGGACCCACGGGATCCGCGGGGAGTACGGCACCCTCTCGTGACGCTCCTGGCACGGACGGCCCGAAGAGCGGGGCGGCCACTCCGCCGGAGCCACTCGGGCAAGCGACTGAGGCAGGCCGCACCGCAGAGGCGGCGCGCGCTCGCGCCGTGCGCGGGCCTTGCGCACCCGGCAGCCCAATGGGGCCTCGTCCGTCCACCTCGGCAAGGACGGGAAATGGCACGGCCTCGGCAAGGACGGGAAACGGCACGGCCTCGGCAAGGACGGGAAATGGCACGGCCGGGTGACGGTCGGCGTCCGGGACGACGGTAGGCCCGACCGTCGGCACATCGAGCGGAGGGCCAAGACCGAGGTGACCCGGGCCGTCCGCGAGATGGAACGGGCGCGGGATGCCAAGAAGGTCAAGAAGCCCGGCAAGGAGTGGACCGTGCAGAGCCGGCTTGAGCACTGGGTGGAGAACATCGCCAAGCCGTACGTCTCCCAGAACACGTACGACGGGGTACGAGGTCGATGTCCGCGTTCACCTTGTGCCCGGCCTCGGCGCTCACCGGCTCGACCGCCTGGAGCCGGAGCACCCGGAGCGCTGCTACCGGAAGGTGCAGGATTTCGGGAGCTCCGCCGGCACCGCGCACCACGTCCACCGGACGATCCGGGTGGCCCTCGGGAAGCGGTGCGCCGCGGACGCGTCCCCGACCGCGGCCGGCGCCGACTGGGAGGGCAAGGGGCACGTCTTCGCCTCGCCGGCCGGCGGACCGCTGAGCCCGAACCCGACTTCCTGATCTTCTGGGAGCTTCCGACGACGAACTGAGACGGAAACTGAGACGGACCACGTCGAAGGGCCCCACCGCGAACGGTGGGGCCCTTCGACATCGTGCCCGGTGAGGCACTGGCGGAGGATACGAGATTCGAACTCGTGAGGGGTTGCCCCCAACACGCTTTCCAAGCGTGCGCCCTAGGCCTCTAGGCGAATCCTCCGGTGGGAACATTACATGACCGAGAGGAGTGCTCGCGAACTCGTTCCCCGCCCCTGACATCAGGTAGCCTTGGCGCAGCCCCTCACGCGGCGCTATCTGACTGAACTCCCCCAGGGCCGGAAGGCAGCAAGGGTAGGTCGGCTCTGGCGGGTGCGTGGGGGGCGCTTGCTTTTCCCTCGGGTTTCCTCGGGCCCCCCGGGTCTCCCCGGGTTCCGGGTCCCCCCGGGCTTTCGCGCCTGGGGTGAGCTTCCACTGGGTGGGTGGTGTCCCCGGCGAGCCGTGCGTGCCGAGGCCATGGACCTCGGGCGAGTCCGGTTGTCGGTGGGCGCCTATAACCTCGTAGGCGTGTCGTCTCTCGCGTTGTACCGCCGCTACCGCCCGGAGTCCTTCGCCGAGGTCATCGGGCAGGAGCATGTCACCGACCCGCTGCAGCAGGCGCTGCGGAACAACCGGGTCAATCACGCGTACCTGTTCAGCGGGCCGCGCGGGTGTGGCAAGACGACCAGCGCGCGCATCCTGGCCCGGTGCCTGAACTGCGAGCAGGGGCCCACGCCGACTCCCTGCGGGGAGTGCCAGTCGTGCCGGGACCTGGCGCGGAACGGACCTGGGTCCATCGACGTCATCGAGATCGACGCCGCCTCGCACGGCGGTGTGGACGACGCCCGTGACCTGCGGGAAAAGGCCTTCTTCGGGCCAGCCGGCAGTCGCTACAAGATCTACATCATCGACGAGGCCCACATGGTCACGTCGGCCGGTTTCAACGCGCTGCTCAAGGTCGTCGAGGAGCCGCCGGAGCACCTGAAGTTCATCTTCGCCACCACCGAACCCGAGAAGGTCATCGGGACCATCCGTTCGCGGACCCACCACTACCCGTTCCGCCTGGTCCCCCCGGGCACCCTGCGGGAGTACCTCGGCGAGGTGTGCCAGAAGGAGGACATCCCCGTCGAGGACGGGGTGCTGCCGCTCGTCGTGCGCGCGGGCGCGGGGTCCGTGCGTGACTCCATGTCCGTCATGGACCAGCTGCTCGCCGGCGCGGGCGCCGACGGCGTGACGTACGCCATGGCCACCTCGCTGCTCGGGTACACGGACGGCTCGCTGCTCGACTCCGTCGTCGAGGCCTTCGCCACGGGTGACGGGGCCGCCGCCTTCGAGGTCGTGGACCGTGTCATCGAGGGCGGCAACGACCCCCGGCGCTTCGTCACCGACCTCCTGGAGCGGCTGCGGGACCTGGTGATCCTCGCCGCCGTCCCGGACGCGGCGGAGAAGGGCCTCATCGACGCCCCCGCCGATGTCATCGAGCGGATGCAGGCCCAGGCCGGCGTCTTCGGCGCCGCCGAACTCAGCCGCGCCGCCGACCTCGTCAACGAGGGCCTCACCGAGATGCGCGGTGCGACCTCGCCCCGCCTCCAACTCGAGCTGATCTGCGCGCGCGTCCTGCTGCCCGCCGCCTACGGCGACGAGCGGTCCGTCATGGCCCGCCTCGACCGCATCGAGCGCGGGGTGAACTTCGCCGCGAGCGGTGCCACCGGGATGCCGGCCATGGGGTACGTGCCCGGTCCCGAGGGGCATGGGGGAGCGGCCGGGGTGCCCGCCGCCGCACCGATCCCGCCGGGTGGCGGCGCGGCGGCCGCCCGCGCGGCGGTACGCGGCCCGGGAGCCCAGCCCCAGCCCCAGCCCAACTTCCAGTCCCAGCCCCCGGCCGCCGCTCCGCCTCCCGTTCCGTCCGCGCCGCAGCCCGCAGCACCGGCTGCCGCGCCCGCGCCCGCGCCCGCACCCGTCTCCGCTCCCCCTTCCGCCCCTGCGGCCGCCTCCGCGCCCGTCGAAGCCGCCCCGGCACCGGCTCCCGCCCCGGCCGCCCCCTCGGCCCCCGCCCCGGGTGCCTGGCCCACGGCCGCTCCGGCGGGCGGCGGACGCCGCCCCGGCGGCTGGCCCACGGCCGCTCCCGCGGGCGGTGGCGCCCGCCCTTCGGCGCCCCCCGCGGCCCCGCCCGCCGGCTCCCCGGCCACCGCGCCCCCGGCCGGCCCCGCGCCCGCCGCCTACGCGCCCCCGGCCGGCGGCCTCGACCCCCGCACGCTCTGGCCGAACATCCTGGAGGCGGTCAAGAACCGTCGCCGCTTCACCTGGATCCTCCTCAGCCAGAACGCCCAGATCACCGGCTTCGACGGCACCACACTCCAGCTCGGCTTCGCCAGCGCGGGCGCCCGCGACAACTTCGCGAGCAGCGGCAGCGAGGACGTGCTGCGACAGGCGTTGGGCGAGCAGTTCAACGTCCAATGGAAGATCGAGGCGATCGTCGAGGCCGCAGGCGGCTCAGGCGGCTCAGGCCGCTACGGAGGACCCGCCTCTCCGGCCGGCGGTCTCGGCGGCTACGGCGGTGCCGGTGGCCCGTCCGGTCCCGGTGGTCCCGGTGGCTTCTCCGGCTCCGGCGGCTCCTCCGCCTTCGGCGGCGGTGGCGGTGCCCCGGGCGGCGGTCAGGGCACGCCCGGCGGCTACGGCTCATCGGGTGGCTACGGCGGTGGCGCTCCCCAGTCCGCCTCCCCGGGCGCGTCCACCGGCCCGAGCACCGTCCCGGCCCGTTCCGCGGCCCCGGCGGCCCCCGCCCCTGCGGCACCCCGTCCGCAGCCCACGTCCGCCCCGGAGCCCGTGGCCCTCGAGGACGACATCCCCGAGGACGACGACCCCGACCTCAACGAGTCCGCCCTCTCCGGCCACGAACTGATCGTGCGGGAGCTGGGGGCGACGGTCATGGAGGAGTTCACGAACGAGTAGCGGGCCGCACATCCGCCGGACAGCCCGATCCGCCGGGACAGCCCGATCCGCCGCGACAGGCCGACCTGTCGGGCCCGCACACGCGCCGGGGCAGCCCGATCCGCCGGTACAGCACCCCCGGCCTCACGGCGCACCCGCCCGGACGGCGCACCCGGCGGGACGGCCGAGCCGGAGCGACAGGCGTGACGTCACGCGTGGCGTCGCATGGAAGGCCGGGCGGGCGGCCGAGAACCGGCACGCCACCACGGCACGACCGGCGTCACGGAACCGCCCGCGAGCCGAGTACCGGCGGACCGGCGTCACGGAACCGCCCGCGAGCCGAGTACCGGCGGACCGGCGTCACGGAACCGCCCGCGAGCCGAGTACCGGCGGACCAGCGACCCGGAACCGCCCGCGAGCCGAGTCCCGTCGACGCGCCTCCCCTCGGAGGAACCTACGAAGGATGCGCCCCGTCGCCCTCGGAAGCCCGCACAAACCGCTCCGCCCGCCGCCCGTTAGGCTGGCCCCGTGAACGTCCTCGTCATCGGCAGCGGCGCCCGCGAACACGCCCTGTGCCGCTCACTGTCCCTCGACCCCGCCGTCACCGCGCTGCACTGCGCGCCCGGCAACGCCGGCATCGCCGAGGTCGCCGAGCTGCACCAGGTCGACGCCCTGGACGGCAAGGCCGTGTCCGAGCTCGCCACCGAGCTCGGCGCCGACCTCGTGATCGTGGGGCCCGAGGCCCCGCTCGTCGCCGGGGTCGCCGACGCCGTGTGCGCGGCGGGCATCCCGGTCTTCGGTCCCTCCGGTGAGGCCGCGCAACTGGAGGGCTCCAAGGCGTTCGCCAAGGACGTGATGGCCGCGGCCGGCGTGCCGACCGCCCGGTCCTACGTCTGCACCACGCCCGACGAGGTGGCCGAGGCCCTCGACGCCTTCGGCGCCCCGTACGTCGTCAAGGACGACGGCCTGGCCGCCGGCAAGGGCGTCGTGGTGACCGACGACCTCGAGGCCGCGAAGGCGCACGCGGCGGGGTGCGAGCGGGTCGTCATCGAGGAGTTCCTCGACGGCCCGGAGGTCTCCCTCTTCGCGATCACCGACGGCGACACGGTCGTCCCGCTCCAGCCCGCCCAGGACTTCAAGCGCGCGCTCGACGGCGACGAGGGCCCCAACACCGGCGGCATGGGCGCGTACTCCCCGCTGCCCTGGGCCGATCCGGCGCTGGTCGACGAGGTCAGGCGGACCGTGCTGCAACCGACCGTCGACGAGATGCGGCGCCGCGGCACCCCGTTCTCCGGCCTGCTCTACGCCGGCCTCGCGATCACCGGCCGCGGTGTGCGGGTGATCGAGTTCAACGCCCGGTTCGGCGACCCCGAGACCCAGGTCGTCCTGGCCCGGCTGAGGACCCCGCTCGCCGGCGTCCTCCTGGCCGCCGCCACCGGCACCCTCGGCGACCTCGCGCCGCTGCGCTGGAGCGAGGAGGCGGCCGTCACGGTGGTCGTCGCCTCCCACAACTATCCCGGCACCCCGCGCACCGGTGACCCGATCACCGGCCTCGCCGAGGTCGCCGCCGAGGACGCCCCGCACGCCTACGTCCTGCACGCCGGTACGCGGGTCGACGGCGACGCCGTGGTCAGCGCGGGCGGCCGGGTCCTGTCCGTCACCGCCACGGGCGAGGACCTCACCCAGGCCCGCGAGCGGGCGTACCGGTCGGTCGCGCGGATCGGTCTCGACGGCTCCCAGCACCGCACCGACATCGCGGCGAAGGCCGCGGCGGAGGCGGCGGCGAAGGCGTAACAGGCCGACCAGCAGGCACTTTCGGGCCCCGGTTCCAGCAGGTGAACACCTCTGGAATCCGGGGCCTTTTC
This sequence comes from Streptomyces sp. NPDC003247, assembly GCF_042888135.1. Taxonomy (NCBI): domain Bacteria; kingdom Bacillati; phylum Actinomycetota; class Actinomycetes; order Kitasatosporales; family Streptomycetaceae; genus Streptomyces; species Streptomyces sp. NPDC003247. Next base: position 66,547 of record NZ_JBIAPF010000007.1, on the reverse strand, counting down.
GTTGCCCTCCGTCATACACCTTTCCCCAAAGCCATTCCATCGAGTGAGCGCTACCGCATCCGGCTGACGGGGGCCGGAGGGCCAACTAGGGTGCGGCGCAAGCTCTCCGGCACTTGGCCCATCGGCATTGCGATGTCAGTCGCGGGTGCCACAGTGGGGGAGTGAGCGAAACGCAGCGGGCTGGGCCGGACAGGACAGCCGGGATCGAGGGGAGGGGGTGAGGTCCGGCCGTGACCGGTAGGGGAAGGGAAGCGGGCGCGCAGGCCGCCAGGGCCCGGGCGCTGGCCGTCCTGCGCATCCGCGGCTGGGCGCTGGCGGTGGCGCTGCTGCCGGCGGCGGCCGCCGCGATCCTGCTGGCCGGTGCCTCCTCCGGGCACCTGGTGGGCCCCGGCTGGGACGTCGCCCGCGGGGTCGTGTCCGCGCTCGCGCTCGTCGTGCTGACCGCCGCCGGTGTCGTCGCCCTGGTCGTCGCGCGGGCCCGCCCCGCCGTCAGTCCCACGGTCGCGATCGCCGAGCGCGCGGCTCCCGACCTGTACCGGCTGGTGCGCGACCTCGCCGAGCGGCTCGACGTCCCCGCGCCGTCGGCCATAGCGCTCACCCCGGACTGCGACAGCTGGCTGGAGGACCGGGCCCACCCGGCCCACGGCCCGCCCGCGCCGCGCGACCCGGACGAGATAGCCGGGCCGGGCCGGAACCCTCACCGCCGTACACCGACCGCGCCCGTCCTCGTCATCGGCTCGCCGTTCCTGTGGTGGATGCGGGTGGCCGAGCTGCGGGCCGTCCTCGCCCCGGTCGTCGCCGGTACGGGACCCTCGGCGCACCCCGACATAGCCGCCGCCCGGCGCTTCGTGCGGGGGCTGGACGCCGCGGTGGCCGTCTCCTCCGACCGCGGCCGCGGCCGCTGTCCCGGCGTACGCCTGGTCTGCGCGGGCGTCGGCCGGGTCGCGCGGCTGCTGCTGCGCGGCTGTCAGGTCCACGCGGCGGAGATGGAGCGGGGGGTGGCCGCGGCGGCGGCCGAGCGCGCGCAGAGCGTGGACTACGGCCTGCGGATCGTCGCGCAGGAACAGGTGGGGCTGGCGTACGCGGGCTGGGACCGGCTCCTCACCCGGGTGGCGCTGCCCGCCTGGCGGATGGGCCGGTGGCCGTCCCGGCTGGACGCGGGTGTCGTCGCCGCCCTGACCGAACTGTCCCGGCGGGACCGCCTCGCCGAGGGCTTCGCCTCCCGGCTCGGGGAGCGTCCCGCCTGCGACCTGCTGGAGGAGCCCGGCGCGGTCGACGAGGCCGCTTCCCTGCTGGCCGCCCGTCTCTTCCACGGCGGCCCGGCGGAACCCGGTCCGGACTGGTCCCCGGTGGGCTGGCAGGACTATCCGGACGAGGTCGTGGACCGCAAGTGGCGCACCGACGCGGCCCGCCTGCACCGCGTCCTGGACACCCTGGGCGTCCGCCGCGTCCCCGACCGGCTGACGGGGGCCTCCTCCGACGGCCCCACGCTGGCCCGGGTCCTGGACCACCTGACGGGCGTGGAACACGCGCTCCCCGGCCCGGAGGACCCCGCCGCCCCGCACCCCGCCACCGCGCCACCCGGCACCCCCACGCCCGCCACCCCCTCGCCCGCCGCCGCACCCGGCACCCCCACGCCCGCCACCCCCTCGCCCGCCGCCGCACCCGGCACCCCCGCGCCCGGCGAGGACGACGAGAACCTGCCCGCCCCCAACCCCCGCAGCGCCGCCCTCGCCGCCCGCCTCGGTGCCGAGCTGGCCCGGGAGGAGGCCGGCACCGAGCCGTCCGCGGCCGCCCCGGAACTCCCCGCGCCCGGGCCGGGCCCCGACCCGGCCACCCTCTGGGACGGCGGCACGCTGCCGCTCTTCCCCCTCCAGCCCCCGCGCACCGACCGCGAGCTCCTCACCGACCACGTCACCGCGATGGTCTGCTGCGCCGCGATGGACACGGTGGGGGCCACCCCCGGCCTGGACTGGCTGGACGGCCCGTCCCTGCTGGTCGACGGCGAACGCGTGACCGATCTGGCCCCCCGCGTGCTCAGCCTGGTGGAGGACGGCGACGCGGCCCCGCTGCGCAGCTGGCTGGTGGAGCTGGGGATACGCCCGGAGAAGCCGGTACGCCTCGGCTGACGCACCCCGGCGACACCCGGGCACCCCCCCGGCGACACCCGGGCACCACCCCCGGCGACACCCGGGCGTCGCCAGGGGTGGTCACCCGGGCGCCACCCCGGACCGCCCGAACCACTGACGGAGCGGTTGATTCCACTTCCAGTCGATTCGCACCGAATGGTGACTGTCTGAGCGCGTCATGTGATGTGCTGGGACCGAACGAGCCCATGGCATGGGCGCGCGACATAGGACAAACGGACAACCACGTCACCCCACCATCGGGCAACAGTCACCGCACCGGCACCACGCCGTCACGCGGGCCACCCCCGCCACGACGGCGGACCACCCCCGCCACCACGGCGGACCGCCGCACCACCACCTGGCACGACCACCACCTGGCACGACCACCACGGGGGCCAAAGGGAGGGGAGCACCATGGGACAGGACCACATCCGCCGGTGGGAGTCGGGAGCGCTGGCGCACGCCGTGACGGACCCGTTCGGACAGGGCCCCCTCCCCTGGCTGCGCGGCAGCGAGACCTACTTCGACGACACCGGCCAGGTCGTCCCCTGGTACGTCGACCCGGCCCCCGCCCCGGGCCACGCCCGGGACGCCGCCCCCCGCATCCCGTCCCCCCGCGCCTCCGGCGGCCCGCGCTCCGCCGACGACGTACGCCGCCAGATCAAGGGCTTCGTCTCGACCGGCGCGGTCGCCCCCGGCGACGCCCTCGACTTCCACATCACCGTCGACCCGCCCCAGGAATTCGCCGTCGACATCTACCGCATCGGCCACTACGACGGCGACGGCGCGGCGAAGATCACCACCAGCCCGCGGCTGTCCGGCATCGTCCAGCCCCCGCCGCTGACCGCCGACCGCACGGTCTCCTGCCACCACTGGTGGCTCTCCTGGCGGCTTCAGGTTCCGTCGTACTGGAACATCGGGGCCTACGTCGCCGTCCTCACCACCGCCGACGGCCACCGTTCCCACATCCCCTTCACCGTCCGCGACAGCCGCCCCGCCGACCTGCTCCTGCTGCTCCCCGACATCACCTGGCAGGCCTACAACCTCTACCCGGAGGACGGCCGCACCGGCGCCAGCCTCTACCACGCCTGGGACGAGAAGGGCCGCCTGCTGGGCGAGGCCGACGCCGCCACGACCGTCTCCTTCGACCGCCCCTACGCCGGCGCGGGCCTCCCGCTCCACGTCGGCCACGCCTACGACGTCATCCGCTGGGCCGAACGCTACGGCTACGACCTCGCCTACGCCGACGCCCGCGACCTGCACGTCGGCCACATCGACCCCACCCGCTACCGCGGCCTGATCTTCCCGGGCCACGACGAGTACTGGTCGCAGACCATGCGCCGCGCCGTGGAGCGCGCCCGTGACAGCGGCACCTCGCTGGTCTTCCTCTCCGCCAACACCCTGTACTGGCAGGTGGAGCTGGGCCCGTCCCCGTCGGGTGTCCCCGGCCGCCTGCTCACCTGCCGCAAGCGCAAGGGCCCCGGCCGCTCCGTCCTGTGGCGCGAGATCGACCGGGCCGAGCAGCAGTTGCTCGGCATCCAGTACGCGGGCCGGGTCCCCGAACCCCGCCCGCTGATCGTCCGCAACGCCGGCCACTGGCTGTGGGAGGCGACCGGCACCCACGAGGGCGAGGGGATCCAGGGCCTGGTCGCCGGCGAGGCCGACCGCTACTTCCCCCGCACCCCGCTCCCGGACCACGAGGAACGCACCCTCCTCGCCCACTCGCCGTACACCGACACGGGGGGCGTCCTGCGCCACCAGGAGACCTCCCTGTACCGGGCCCGCTCGGGCGCCCTGGTCTTCGCCTCCGGCACCTTCGCCTGGTCGCCGGCCCTGGACCGCCCCGGCCATGTGGACCCCCGCGTCCAGCGCGCCACCGCGAACCTCCTGGACCGCATCTGCAAGCGCGACTGAACCCCCGCCCCGACCACCCGACCCTCTGTCCTGATCGATCCCGGTCTAAGGGAGAATCAAGTCATTGGACAGAACCACGGGGAGGAACCGTGTCCGGATTCGTAGAAAAGCCCGAGCCGCTTCAGGTGCCGGGCCTGGTGCACCTCCACACCGGCAAGGTGCGTGAGCTGTACCGGAACGAGGCGGGCGATCTCGTGATGGTCGCCAGCGACCGTACGTCCGCCTTCGACTGGGTGCTGCCGACCGAGATCCCCGACAAGGGCCGCATCCTCACCCAGCTCTCCCTGTGGTGGTTCGACCAGCTGGCCGACCTGGTCCCCAACCACGTCCTCAGCACCGAGCTCCCGGCCGGCGCCCCCGCCGACTGGGCCGGCCGCACCCTGGTCTGCAAGTCGCTGCGGATGGTCCCGGTGGAGTGCGTGGCCCGCGGCTACCTCACCGGCTCGGGCCTCGCCGAGTACAAGGAGTCCCGTACGGTGTGCGGCCTCGCCCTGCCCGAGGGCCTGGTCGACGGCAGTGAACTCCCCGCCCCGATCTTCACCCCGGCCACCAAGGCCGCGGTCGGCGAGCACGACGAGAACGTCTCCTACGAGGAGGTCGCCCGCCAGGTCGGCGCCGACACCGCCGCCCAGCTGCGCCAGGCGACCCTCGCCGTCTACGGCCGGGCCCGCGCCATCGCCCGCGACCGGGGCATCATCCTCGCCGACACCAAGTTCGAGTTCGGCCATGAGGGAGGCACCCTCGTCATCGCCGACGAGGTCCTCACCCCGGACTCCTCCCGCTTCTGGCCGGCCGACCAGTGGCAGCCGGGCCGCGCGCAGCCGTCGTACGACAAGCAGTTCGTGCGCGACTGGCTGACCTCGTCCGCCTCGGGCTGGGACCGGGCGAGCGAGCAGCCGCCGCCGGAGCTGCCCCAGGAGATCGTGGACGCCACGCGCGCGAAGTACGTGGAGGCGTACGAACGCCTCACCGGCACCAGCTGGGCGTAGGGCCGACCAGGGCGTGGCCCCGACCCGGGCCACGCCCTCGCCCCGCCCCGCCCCACAGAGCAGGCGCCCAAAGAGCGCGAGAACGCGCGGGAACGCGCGAGAAGGCACGAAAAAGCCCCCCGACACAAGCCGGGGGGCTTTCTCCGCGAGCGGACGACGAGGCTCGAACTCGCGACCTCAACCTTGGCAAGGTTGCGCTCTACCAACTGAGCTACGTCCGCGTTGCGCCGTGGCGCGAGAGCAACTATACCCAACCCCGCTCGCGTGCGAGCCGCACCGCCGCATGCCGGTTCTCCGCCCCGAGCTTGGAGACGGCCGACGAGAGGTAGTTCCGTACGGTTCCCGGCGACAGCGCGGCCCGCTCGGCGATCTCCGCGACGGGCGCCCCGTCGGCGGCGAGCTCCAGCACCTCGGCCTCGCGCGAGGTCAGCGGCGAGTCCCCGGCGGCGATGGCGTCGGCGGCCAACTCGGGGTCGACGTACCGGTTGCCGGCGTGCACGGTCCGGATGATCTCGGCGAGCCGCTGCGCGCTCACCGTCTTCGGGACGAACCCGCGCACCCCCGCCGCGAGCGCCCGCTTCAGATGCCCCGGCCGGCCGTGGCTGGTGACGATCAGCGTCTGGCACGCGGGCAGTTCCACCCGGAGCGATGTGGCGACCTTCACACCGTCAGCGCCGGGCATCTGGAGGTCCAGGACGGCCACGTCCGGCGCGTGCGCCCGCGCCATGGCCAGTGCCTCCGGGCCGGTGGCCGCCTCGGCGACGATCACCAGGTCGTCCTCCAGCGAGAGCAGCGCGGCCAGCGCGCCCCGGATCAGATGCTCGTCGTCGGCGAGCAGCACCCGCACGGTCACGCGGTGACCTCCCGTACGGCGGCCGTCTCCCGCAGGGGCACCTCGGCCACCACCCGGAACCGCCCGGCGCCGGCGAACCCGGCCTCCAGCGTGCCGTCCACCTCCGCGAGCCGCTCCCGCAGCCCGGCGAGCCCCGACCCGCCCCGGCCCCCTCCCGCCGCACCCCCCGCGCCCCCGCCCCCGAAGGAATCCGCGCCACCACGGACGAGTGCCGCTCCACCACTCACGGCCCCCGCTTCACCACTCACGGCCCCCGCTTCACCACCCCCGGGCTCCACCCCATCGCTCTCCACCGTCAGCACCACATGTCCCTCCGTCACCCGCAGTCTCACGGAACACCGTGCGGCGTCCCCGTGCCGCAGCACGTTCGTGGTCGCCTCCCGCACCACCCACCCGAGCGCCGACTGCACCCCGGCGGGCAGCCGGTCGGCCGACCCGGCCGGGGCCCGCACCTCGCACTCGATCCCGGCGGCCGTCAACACGCCGTGCGCGCCGGTGAGTTCCACGCCCAGATCGGCCTCCCGGTAGCCCCGTACGACGTCGCGCACCTCGCGCTGCGACTCCTGCGCGATCCGCTGCACCTCGATCATCTGCTCGACCGCCTCCGGCCGGTCCCGCCGGGCCAGTTGGACCGCCAGCTCGCTCTTCAGGGCGATGACCGCGAGGTTGCGCCCCAGCACGTCGTGCAGATCCCGCCCGAACCGCAGCCGTTCCTCCGCGACGGCGAGCCGGGTGCGGGTCTCGCGGGCCTCGTCGAGTTCGTAGACGGCGTTGAGGAGCCAGACGGAGAAGACCGAGGTGAAGGCGAGGAAGCCGGAACCGAGGAGCACCGCGAGCGACGTGGCCAGCACCTCCGTCCCGGCGGCGCCGAAAGCCGGCGCCAGGGCGGCGGCCCCCGCGCCGAACCCGGCGACCAGGTACAGCACTCGGCTGCGCCGCCGGATGCCGAGCGCGATCGTGCCGGCGCCGAAGACGAGCACACCCACGAATATCCCGCCGAGTGCGGAGACCGCGTCCGTGTGCTCGTCCCGCCCGTCGGTGACGGCGAGCGCCAGCAGGGCCGGCGCGCCGGTGACGGCGGCCAGCGCGCACATCAGGCGCACCGGCTGCTCGCGGCGCCCGCGCACCCAGTCCAGCGCCCGCAGGGCGGTCACCGTGGCGAGCACCGCGTGGGCGAGCAGCAGGACGAACAGCCAGCCGCCCGCCGGTGCGCCGACCCCGCCGAGGACCGGCGGACCGAAGGTCCCGACCTCGATCGCGGGGAAGACGAGGTACGACCACCGCGTGTACGTCTCCACCTTCGCCGGCGTGCTCTTCCGCCGCCACCAGCCCCCCGTCCCGCGCACCGGCACGACCTCCCCCGTTCTCCGCTGTTCTCTGCCGTTCTCTGCCGGTCCTCGCCGTTTCCCGTGGTTCTCCGCGGTCTCCGCAACCTCACCGTCCCGCCGCTCCGGCCGCCGCCCGCGAGGCGACCCGGAGGACCGAGGCCCCGGCGCGCCCGGTCTCCCCGGTCCCTTCCGGCGCCCCGGGACCCCGGCCCTGCCCTCCGGCCCTGCCCTCCGGCCCTCCGGCCCTGCCGTCCGGCCCTCCGGCCATCCGTCCAGACGGATGGCCGCTCAGCGCCGCGGCTCCCACCGGAACCACCGCCGTACAGCAAACACTGCCGCCACCGTCCAGGCCAGCGCGGTGGCCAGGGCGACCAGCGTCCCGGACGCCGAGAGGTCGCCGGTCCAGCCGCCGCGGACGAGGGTGACGACCGGGCTCAGCGGCAGCAGTCCGCACAGGGAGGCGACCCGGTCGGGCAGCAGTTCCAGCGGTACGGTCACCCCCGAGGCGACCATCGACACCAGCACGAACGGCATCGTCGTGACCTGCGCGCTCTCCACGGTCCGGGTCAGACTCGCCGTGACCGCCGCCAGCGCCGCGCACATCACCAGCCCCAGAAGCACCCCCAGCACCGCCAGATGGGGCGCCTCGGGGGCGGGCACGTCGAGGAAGGCCGTACAGGCCGCGGCCAGCACCAGGCACTGCACCAGCCCGGTGGCGAGCACCGGCAGCGCGGAACCCGCGAGCACCTCCGCATCCCGCAGCTCCCCGGTGCGCAGCCGCTTCAGCACGAGTTCCTCGCGCCGGGCGGTGTAGATCCCGGTCAGTGCCCCGTACACGCCGAACAGCAGCGAGAACCCGATCGCGGCGGGCAGCAGCACCACCCCGACGGTGAGGCCGGCCTCGCCGACGTCCATCTCGTCGACCACCGACCGCAGGCTGAACGGCAGTGCGAGCGGCACCAGTACGGCGGTCACGAGGGTGGCCCGGCTCCGTCCGAGCAGCGCCAGCTCGGCCCGCGCGAGGGCGGCCATCCGGCTCACCGGCGTGGTCCCCGCACCCCTGCCCGCGCCCACCGCGCTCCTCCTGACGCCCCTCGTCACCGGACCCCCGGCCGTGGCGCCGCTCATGCCGCGACCTCCCTGCTCCCGGCCCCGGCGGCGCGTGCGATGCCGAGGAACGCCTCCTCCAGCGACGCGGACCGCACGTCCAGCTCCCGCAGTTCGACGCCGGTCCGCTCGGCCCACACCAGCAACCCGGTGGCCGCCCGCTGCACCTGACGGGTCCGCAGCCGCACGAGGCGCCCGTCCGTCTCGTGGTCGCACACCCCCAGCTCGGCCAGCGGCGGCAGATCGCCGACGAAGTACCCCTCGGGCAGGCGGAAGGAGATCCGGGACGGCTGTGCGGCGGTCACCTCGGCGGGCGTCCCGGCGGCCGCGATGCGCCCGGCGTGCAGGATGGCCAGCCGGTCGGCGAGTCCTTCCGCCTCCTCCAGGTAGTGCGTGGTCAGCAGCACCGTCGTCCCGGCCTCGTGCAGGGTCCTGACCAGGTCCCAGGTGTCCTGGCGCCCCTCGGCGTCCAGGCCGGTCGTCGGTTCGTCGAGGAACAGCACCTCCGGTTCCCCGAGCAGCGCCAGCGCCAGGTCGAGCCGCCGCCGTTCGCCCCCGGAGAGCTGCTTGACCCGTACCCGGGCCTTGCCGGGCAGTCCGACCAGGGCGAGCGCCTCCGCGACCGGGCGGGCCCCGCTCACGCATCCGGCCCACATCCGCGCGGTCTCCGCCACGGTCAGCTCGGAGGGGAAGCCGCCCTCCTGGAGCATCACCCCGGTCCGCGGCCGTACGGTGGCGCGCTCGGCGTGCGGGTCGTGGCCGAGGACCCTGACCCGCCCGCCGTCGGGCCGTTCGAGCCCTTCCAGCAGTTCCACCGTCGACGTCTTCCCGGCGCCGTTGGTGCCCAGCAGCGCGAAGATCTCTCCCCGGTCGACGTGGAAGGAGATCCCGCGCACCGCCTCGAACCGTCCCCCGTACACCCGACGGAGGTCGGTGACCTCGATCACATGCTCTGCCGTGCCCCCGGTCTCCCCGGCCGGCCCGGCTGTCCTGGCTGCTTCCCCGGTGTCCATGACGTCAGCGTCCCTGCCGTCGGGCGCGGGCGGCAGTGCGCGACGTCATCACTCCGCATGACAAATGTCAGAAGGCGCGGGGAAAAGGGACGCCCGGGGAACCGGTGGCACACGAAAAGACCCCGGTCCAGTGGACCGGGGTCTCATTCCCGAGCGGACGACGAGGCTCGAACTCGCGACCTCAACCTTGGCAAGGTTGCGCTCTACCAACTGAGCTACGTCCGCATTGCCTCCGATCGGCTCTCACCGACCGGCGCGAGCACCAGCCTACCTGATCCACCGAGGTGGTCGGGACGGCGATGCAGAGCGGGTGACAGGAATCGCACACTGCGCCTTCCCCCTGGAAGGGGGATGTTCTGCTACTGAACTACACCCGCACGGCCTCCGTGAGCTGGGCTTTTCGACCCTGCCCGGCGGCGTGCTCCAGACATTAGCCGACCATGTGGGGGGTAGCGCAAGTCGGTTGTCCCCGGGGGCCGCTGACGGACCCCGGGAACCTGCCGGGGAACGGCTCACTGCGCCTCGGCGAACGCCTCGTAGACCTTCTTGGGGATCCGGCCGCGGGCGGGTACGTCCATCTTGTTCGCCTGGGCCCAGGCGCGGACGGCCGCCGGGTCGGGGGCGACCTCCGTCTGCTGGTACGCCCTGCCGGACCTCGACCGCTTGCGGCCGGCCTCCACGTACGGCGCGAGCGCCTTACGCAGTTTCTCGGCATTGGTTTCATTCAGGTCGATCTCGTACGACTTGCCGTCGAGTCCGAAGGCGATCGTTTCCGCCGCTTCCGAGCCGTCGATGTCGTCAAAGAGAGTGACCACGACCTTCTGCGCCACGAATATCGGTCCCTTCGTGTGGCACGGCATACAGCTCATCTGCGATGGCGTGCCGAGTATCGGCTATTGCCAATTCATTTGTACAGTGCCCGCAATGCATTGGGAAGCCCGACTAAATCTTCCCGCGTGTCCGGGCGCAATACCCCTCGTCCACCAATCCGGGATCTTTCCCCGAACTTTTCGCCGGAGTGGGCCCCCGAGACCTGATCGTGATGACGCTCACGTAGATTCCTACAACTCTACTCGCGTAGAAATTTTGTGCGGGTAGTCTGAAGACACCTGTTGGAGACACCATCAGGAACCTGCTCAGCACCACACCACCGGGAGTGCCAGTGGCACGCGTCGTAGTCGACGTCATGCTCAAGCCGGAGATCCTCGACCCCCAGGGCCAGGCGGTGCAGCGCGCACTGCCGCGGCTGGGTTTCGAAGGCATCTCCGACGTACGTCAGGGAAAGCGATTCGAACTGGAAGTTGAGGGCCCGGTCGACGAGGCCGCGCTCGCCCGCATCCACGATCTTGCGGAATCCTTCCTCGCCAACACCGTCATCGAGGACTTCACCGTCAAGGTCGAGTCCGAGGACGCTGTCGCGGAGGCCGTGAAGTGACCGCTCGTATTGGCGTCGTCACTTTCCCGGGCAGCCTCGACGACCGGGACACCCAGCGCGCGATCCGGCTCGCCGGCGCCGAGCCGGTCGCCCTCTGGCACAAGGACAAGGACCTCCACCAGGTCGACGCCGTGGTGCTGTGCGGCGGCTTCTCCTACGGCGACTACCTGCGTGCCGGTGCCATCGCCCGCTTCTCGCCGGTGATGGAGACCCTCATCGAGCAGGCGAAGGCCGGTCTGCCGGTCCTCGGCATCTGCAACGGGTTCCAGATCCTCACCGAGGCCCACCTGCTTCCCGGCGGGATGCTCGGCAACGACCACCTCCACTTCATCTGCCGCGACCAGAAGCTGCGGGTGGAGAACGCGGACACCGTCTGGACGACCGACTACACGGCCGGCCAGGAGATCCACATCCCGCTGAAGAACATGGACGGCCGCTACGTGGCCGACCGGTACACGCTGGACGAGCTGGAGGCCGAGGGCCGGGTCGCCTTCCGCTACGTGGACTTCAACCCCAACGGCTCGCTCAACGACATCGCCGGCATCACCAACGAGGCCGGCAACGTCGTCGGCCTGATGCCGCACCCGGAGCACGCCGTGGAGCCGCTCATCGGCACCGGCCGCACCGACGGCCTCCCCTTCTTCACCTCGATCCTCAAGAAGCTGGTCAACGTATGAGCCGGACGCCTCTGGACACGGTCGAGCACGCGGCCGCGACCCCCGACGTCGAGCTGCCCTGGGCCGAACTCGGCCTGAAGAAGGACGAGTACGAGCGGGTGGTGGAGATCCTCGGCCGCCGCCCGACCGGCGCCGAGCTCGCCATGTACTCCGTCATGTGGTCCGAGCACTGCTCGTACAAGTCGTCGAAGGTGCACCTGCGCCAGTTCGGCGAGAAGGCCCCGCAGTCCGACGCGCTCCTCGTCGGCATCGGCGAGAACGCCGGCGTCGTCGACGTCGGCCAGGGCTACGCGGTCACCTTCAAGGTCGAGTCGCACAACCACCCCTCCTACGTCGAGCCCTACCAGGGCGCGGCCACGGGCGTGGGCGGCATCGTCCGCGACATCATCGCGATGGGCGCCCGCCCGGTCGCCGTCGTCGACCCGCTCCGCTTCGGCGCGGCCGACCACCCCGACACCAAGCGCGTCCTGCCGGGCGTGGTCGCCGGCATCGGTGGCTACGGCAACTGCCTCGGCCTGCCCAACATCGGCGGCGAGGTCGTCTTCGACGCCTGCTACCAGGGCAACCCGCTGGTCAACGCCGGTGCCATCGGCGTCATGCGGCACGAGGACATCCACCTCGCGAAGGCCTCCGGCGCCGGCAACAAGGTCATCCTGTACGGGGCCCGGACCGGCGGCGACGGCATCGGCGGCGCGTCGATCCTCGCCTCCGAGACCTTCGACGACGCCAAGCCCTCCAAGCGCCCCGCCGTCCAGGTCGGCGACCCCTTCCAGGAGAAGCTCCTCATCGAGTGCACCCTGGAGGCCTTCCAGGAGAAGCTGGTCGTCGGCATCCAGGACCTCGGCGCGGCCGGCCTGTCCTGCGCCACCTCCGAGCTCGCCTCCAACGGCTCCGGCGGCATGCGCGTCACCCTGGACGACGTACCGCTGCGCGACTCCACGCTCTCGCCCGAGGAGATCCTCATGAGCGAGTCGCAGGAACGCATGTGCGCCGTGGTCGAGCCGGAGAAGGTCGACCGCTTCCTCGAGATCTGCGACAAGTGGGACGTCATCGCCACCGTCATCGGTGAGGTGACCGACGGCGACCGCCTGGAGATCTTCTGGCACGGCGGCAAGATCGTCGACGTCGACCCGCGCACGGTCGCCCACGACGGCCCGGTCTACGAGCGCCCGTACGCCCGCCCCGAGTGGCAGGACGCCCTCCAGGCGGACGACGCGAACAAGCTGCCCAGGCCCGCCTCCTCGGAGGAGCTGAAGGACCAGGTCCTGAAGCTGGTCGGCTCGCCCAACCAGGCCTCGAAGAAGTGGATCACCTCGCAGTACGACCACTTCGTGCAGGGCAACACCGTCCTCGCCCAGCCCGAGGACTCCGGCATGATCCGCATCGACGAGGAGACCGGCCTCGGCGTCGCCATCGCCACCGACGGCAACGGCCGGTACGCCAAGCTGGACCCGTACCACGGCGCCCAGCTCGCCCTCGCCGAGGCGTACCGCAACGTCGCCACCACCGGCGCCAAGCCGCTCGCCGTCTCCGACTGCCTGAACTTCGGCTCGCCCGAGGACCCGGCCGTCATGTGGCAGTTCGCGGAGGCCATCCGCGGGCTGGCCGACGCCTGCCAGCAGCTCGGCACCCCGGTGACCGGCGGCAACGTCTCGCTCTACAACCAGACGGGCGAGGCCGCCATCCACCCGACGCCGGTCGTCGCGGTCCTCGGCGTCATCGACGACGTGGCCCGGCGCACGCCGGTCGCCTTCCAGGAGGAGGGCCAGCTGCTCTACCTCCTCGGCGACACGCACGAGGAGTTCGGCGGCTCGGCCTGGTCGCAGGTGGTCCACGACCACCTCGGCGGTCTGCCCCCGAAGGTCGACCTGGAGCGCGAGCGCCTGCTGGCCGAGATCCTGATCTCCGCCTCCCGCGACGGCATGATCGACTCCGCGCACGACCTCTCCGACGGCGGTCTGGTCCAGGCGGTCGTCGAGTCGGCCCTGCTCGGCGGCAAGGGCGCCCGCCTGATCGTCCCCGACGGTCTGGACGCCTTCACCCTCCTCTTCTCCGAGTCGGCCGGCCGCGCGATCGTCGCCGTGCCGCGCTCCGAGGAGGTCCGCTTCAACGACATGTGCGGCGCCCGCGGCCTCCCGGCCACCCGCGTCGGTGTCGTCGACGGCGACACGGTCGAGCTCCAGGGCGAGTTCTCGCTCCCCCTGGCGCAGCTGCGCGAGGTCCACGAGGCCACCATCCCGGCGCTGCTCGCGTAGCGGGTTCCGCCGCCCGGCCCGTACGACACCCAGGGCCGCCGTCCAGGTACCGCCCCCGGACCTGGCCGGCGGCCCTCGGCCTGCGCCCCCCACGCCGACTCGATACGGCCCGCCGCCCCCTCGGTCGCGACTCGCTGAAGCTTGCCGCCCCCGGTCGTGGCTCGCTGTGGCCCGCCACCTCCCGGTCGCGGCTCGGTCCGGGCCGCCGTCTCCCGGTCGCGGCGCTCGGGGACCGCTGCTCCCCGCGGGCGGCGCGCTGCGGCCCGTGTCCTCAGGGCGCAGCCCGTGGCCGCCCCCGGGGTCACGGCCCGTCGCCCTCCGGGCGCGGCGCGCTGCCGCCCGTCACCCCTGGGCGCAGCCCGCTGTGGTCCGCCACCCCCCGGGTCGCGGCCCGTCGTCCTCCGCGGGCGGCGCGCGCGACACCTCACCCCCGGTCGCGACCCGTCACCCCCGGTCGCGGCCCGCCCCCCGGCCGCGGCCTTCCCCCCGGCGAGGGGAACCGTTCACCCCACCCGCCCCGTCGAACCGACATGTCCAGGAAGCAGCAGCGACTGATCCTGGCCGCCGTGGCGGCTCTCGTCCCGCTCCTGGCGGCCTGTGGAAGCGAGACGGCCGGCGGCAGCGGCTCCGTCGGCGTGGGGGAGCGGGTGACCGGCGTCCACTGGAAGGTCGCCGACGTCACCGTCGGGGGCACGACCCACGAGGCACCCGCGGGCGCCACCGTCCGGATCGACGACGACGGCCGGGCGCAGGGCAGCTACGGATGCAACCGTTTCAGCGCGCGCGCCGACTTCGACGGCGACCGGCTCCGGCTCAGCGACACCGCGGCGACCGAGATGGCCTGCGAGGGCCGGTCCACGGCCGTCGAGACGGCCCTCGCCCGCACGCTCGCCGACGGCACCCTCACCGCGACCGTCGAGGACGGCCGGCTGACCCTCACCACCGACGGCGGCGACACCGTCCGGCTCACCGAGGAGCCGGCCGCCCCGCTGTACGGCACGCGCTGGAAGGTCACCGCACTCGGCGCCGCGGACGGCGCGGCCGAGTCCCTCCCCGCCGGCGCCGAACCCCACCTCACCTTCGACGAGAACGGCAAGGTCGGCGGCAGCCTCGGCTGCAACACCGTGCACGCGTCGGCGACCGTCCGCGACGGCCGGATCGCCCTGGGCGCCCCGTCCACCACCCGCAAGCTGTGTCCCGGCCCGCTCATGGACACCGAACGGCGCCTGCTGAACCTCTTCGACGGCACCGTCGCCTACCGCCTGGACCACCGCACCCTCACCCTGACCGGCGCGGACGGCGACACCGTGACGGCGGTCGCGGCCGATTCCGATCCCGATCCCGGATCCTGAACCGGCGGCCGGTCCGGGCCCTCCCTCGACCGCCCGTTCGGAAAAGTCCGCAACGCTCCTGCCGCCGGCGCATAGGCTCACCGCCATGCCCCCGGCCAAGAAGCGCACCAGGACCTACGACCCGGCCAGAACCCGTACCGCCGTACTGGCCCAGCTCGGCGCCGTACGGCAGGCGGCCGGCACCCTCACGCCCGAACAGCTCGCGCTGCCGACCCGGCTCGGCGACTGGACCGTACGGGAGCTGGTCGCGCACATCGGGATGGCGGTCACGGCCGTGCACCGGGCGCTCGACAAGCCGGAACCGGCACGGCAGGACGCCGTGCTCCTCGACTGGCCGTTCGCCACCGCCGCCAACGCCCCGGCCATCGACGACTTCACCCGGGGCGTCGCCGAGACCCACCCCGACCTCGTCACCTACCTGACCGACATCGACCGGCGCCTGCGCGAGCTGCTCGACGCCCACCCGGGGGGCCGGCTGCTCCAGACCAACGTCGGCGCCCTCCCGCTGGCCGACTACCTGGTCACCCGCACCGTCGAACTCGTCGTCCACACCGACGACCTCAACGCCGCCGTGCCCGGTCTGGACGTCCCGTTCGACCGCCAGGCGCTCGCCGCGGCCACCCGGCTCCTCGCCGACGCCCTCGCCGTCAAGGCGCCCGGCGGCGCGACGGAGGTGCGCGTCCCGCCGTACGCCGTCGTGCAGTGCGTCGAGGGCCCCCGGCACACCCGGGGCACCCCGCCCAACGTCGTCGAGACCGACCCGCTGACCTGGATGCGGCTGGCGACCGGGCGGCTGACCTGGAAGGACGCCGTCGAGGAGGCCCGGGTGAGCGCGAGCGGGGAGCGGTCGGACCTCACGGCGCTGCTGCCGTTGATGTCCTGACGCGCGAGCGGCCGATTGATGTGCGACACCTCACTCACATCACGGGAACAAGCCACCGTCCGGCCACCTCGGGAGCGCTCCCGAAACCCGAACCGATCGCCGCCACACCGATCTGACCTGCGCAAACGAAGCGATCTCGGAGTGGGACCCCAGGTCATGATCGAGTTACTGGCAAGTATCCCCAATTCGGACCAGTGGTCGATCTCGCCTACACTCGAAGACGTGCCACGTGGTGACGGTCGACTCAATCACGATCTGCTCCCCGGTGAGAAAGGCCCCCAGGACGCGTGTGGCGTCTTCGGTGTCTGGGCTCCGGGCGAAGAGGTCGCAAAGCTCACGTACTTCGGGCTCTACGCCCTCCAGCATCGGGGCCAGGAATCCGCGGGAATCGCGGTCAGCAACGGCTCCCAGATCCTCGTCTTCAAGGACATGGGCCTCGTGTCCCAGGTCTTCGACGAAACCTCGCTCGGTTCGCTCCAGGGTCACATCGCGGTCGGACACGCCCGCTACTCGACCACCGGCGCCTCCGTGTGGGAGAACGCCCAGCCGACGTTCCGCGCCACCGCGCACGGTTCGATCGCGCTCGGCCACAACGGCAACCTCGTCAACACCGCCCAGCTCGCCGAGATGGTGGCCGACCTGCCCAAGCAGGAGGGCCGCACCCCGCGCGTGGCGGCGACCAACGACACCGACCTGCTCACCGCGCTCCTCGCGGCCCAGGTCGGCGAGGACGGCACGCCGCTGACCATCGAGGAGGCCGCCCACCAGATCCTCCCGCAGGTCAAGGGCGCCTTCTCGCTCGTCTTCATGGACGAGCACACCCTCTACGCCGGCCGCGACCCGCAGGGCATCCGCCCGCTGGTCCTCGGCCGTCTGGAGCGCGGCTGGGTCGTCGCCTCCGAGTCCGCCGCCCTCGACATCTGCGGCGCCAGCTACGTCCGCGAGATCGAGCCGGGCGAGTTCGTCGCCATCGACGAGAACGGCCTGCGCACCTCCCGGTTCGCGGAAGCGAAGCCCAAGGGCTGCGTCTTCGAGTACGTGTACCTGGCCCGCCCCGACACCGACATCGCCGGCCGGAACGTGTACCTCTCCCGCGTGGAGATGGGCCGCCGCCTGGCGAAGGAGGCCCCGGCCGAGGCCGACCTGGTCATAGCCACCCCGGAGTCCGGCACCCCGGCCGCCATCGGCTACGCCGAGGCCTCCGGCATCCCCTTCGGCGCGGGCCTGGTCAAGAACGCGTACGTCGGCCGGACCTTCATCCAGCCCTCGCAGACCATCCGCCAGCTCGGCATCCGCCTGAAGCTGAACCCGCTGAAGGAAGTCATCAAGGGCAAGCGCCTGGTCGTCGTCGACGACTCGATCGTCCGCGGCAACACCCAGCGCGCCCTGGTCCGCATGCTCCGCGAGGCCGGCGCCGCCGAGGTCCACATCCGGATCTCCTCGCCGCCCGTGAAGTGGCCCTGCTTCTTCGGCATCGACTTCGCCACCCGCGCCGAGCTCATCGCCAACGGCATGTCGATCGACGAGATCGGCACCTCCCTGGGCGCCGACTCCCTGGCGTACATCTCCATCGACGGCATGATCGAGGCGACCACCATCGCCAAGCCGAACCTGTGCCGCGCCTGCTTCGACGGCGAGTACCCGATGGAGCTCCCCGACCCCGAGCTGCTGGGCAAGCAGCTCCTGGAGACGGAGCTGGCCGCGGGCCCGGCCGCCACGGCCGCGTCCGACGCGATCCGCCGCCCGTAGGCCTCGTACGTATCACCAACCCGAAAGATCCCAGGCAATGTCTGAGACCCGTACCGGTGTTCCCGGTGCTTCCTACGCGGCTGCCGGCGTCGACATCGAGGCGGGCGACCGCGCGGTCGAACTGATGAAGGAGTGGGTGAAGAAGACGCAGCGCCCCGAGGTCCTCGGCGGCCTCGGCGGCTTCGCCGGCCTCTTCGACGCCTCCGCCCTCAAGCACTACGAGCGACCCCTGCTCGCCTCCGCCACGGACGGCGTCGGCACCAAGGTCGACGTGGCGCGCCAGCTCGGCGTCTACGACACCATCGGCCACGACCTGGTCGCCATGGTCATGGACGACATCGTGGTGTGCGGCGCCGAGCCGCTGTTCATGACCGACTACATCTGCGTCGGCAAGGTCCACCCCGAGCGCGTCGCCGCCATCGTCAAGGGCATCGCCGCGGGCTGTGTGCTGGCCGGCTGCGCCCTGGTCGGCGGTGAGACGGCCGAGCACCCGGGCCTGCTGGGCGCGGACGACTTCGACGTCGCCGGCGCCGGTACGGGCGTCGTGGAGGCCGACCGCCTGCTGGGCGCCGATCGCATCCGCACGGGTGACACGGTGATCGCTATGGCGTCCTCCGGGCTTCACTCCAACGGGTACTCCCTGGTCCGCCACGTCCTGCTGAACCAGGCCGGCCTCTCCCTCGACGCGCACATCGAGGAGTTCGGCCGGACCCTCGGCGAGGAGCTGCTGGAGCCGACGAAGATCTACTCGTTGGACTGCCTGGCCCTCACCCGCACCACCGAGGTCCACGCCTTCAGCCATGTCACCGGCGGCGGGCTCGCGGCCAACCTCGCCCGGGTCGTCCCGGACGGACTGCACGCGACCGTCGACCGCTCCACCTGGACGCCCGCCCCCGTCTTCGACCTCGTCGGCCGGACCGGGAACGTCGAGCGGCTGGAGCTGGAGAAGACCCTGAACATGGGCGTCGGCATGCTGGCGATCGTCCCGCCGGAGTCGACGGACGTGGCCCTGGCGACCCTGGCCGACCGCGGGGTCGACGCCTGGGTCGCGGGCGAGATCACCGAGCGCGGCGACCACACCGGCGGCGCCACCCTGGTCGGGGACTACGCCGGCTGACCTCATGGAACCCGCGGGCCCGGGGGAGCCCGCGGAACCGTGCGGACAGCACAAGACCCGGTCGATGACCGAAGTCACCGACCGGGTGGGTGCTCAGTACAAGGTCAAGCGCCGCGACGGTGTTGTTGCGAGGAGTCCTCGTCCTCGTCGTCGTCCTCGTACAGGTCGGCGTACCGGCTGTAGAGGTCGTCGTCCTGCTCATCGTCCTCGAACGGCTCGCCATTCGGCGGAATGTTCGGAGACGATGCGCCCAGCTCTTCGGCCAGGCGTGAGAGATCCGTCCCGCCGCTGTTGTACTTCAGCTGGCGGGCGACCTTCGCTTGCTTGGCCTTGGCCCGGCCGCGCCCCATGGCTCGACCCCCTCAACGACGGGGCTCGACGGCCCCAGAGTCTTGACACGCGTTCATGATCCGGAACGGACTCTCCGCAGAGAGGCCGGTCCGTAGGGCTTCCACGGTACCTGAGCCCGCACCCATACGGTACGTCGCCCGTGGCACGCGCGTGTGCACAGAACCTTCGA
Organism: Streptomyces sp. NPDC003247; assembly: GCF_042888135.1. Classification (NCBI taxonomy): domain Bacteria; kingdom Bacillati; phylum Actinomycetota; class Actinomycetes; order Kitasatosporales; family Streptomycetaceae; genus Streptomyces; species Streptomyces sp. NPDC003247. The sequence goes on along the minus strand of NZ_JBIAPF010000007.1, from coordinate 47,226 downwards.
GGCGCCCCGTCCTCGCTGGTCAGTGGCGATTTTAACCACTTATCGGCGGGCGACCCGCCGGGAAGAGTGAGAGTTCTCTCTAACTTTCCGTCGGCAGGTACCGGCAAACCGGGGGCGAGGGCGGGGACGGGGCGCCCCGGGCCGTCAGCGGAACCCTTCCCTCCGTCTCACCGCCCGCCCGCCCGGGCCGCGTCGTGCATCCGCTGCTCGGCGATGCGGTCGGCCGCCGCGGCCGGTGGAATCCCATCCGCCTTCGCACGTGCGAATATGGCGAGCGTGGTGTCGAAGATCCTCGCCGCCTTCGCCCTGCACCGCTCGAAGTCGAAGCCGTGCAGCTCGTCGGCGACCTGGATGACCCCGCCGGCGTTCACCACGTAGTCCGGCGCGTAGAGGATCCCGCGGTCGGCGAGGTCCTTCTCGACGCCCGGATGGGCGAGCTGGTTGTTGGCCGCGCCGCAGACGACCGCGGCGGTCAGGACCGGCACCGAGTCGTCGTCGAGGGCACCGCCCAGCGCGCAGGGGGCGTAGATGTCGAGCCCCTCGATCCGGATCAGGCGCTCGGTGTCGGCGACCACGCCCACCGAAGGGTGCTCGTCGGCGATCCGCCGCACGGTTTCCTGGCGCACGTCCGTGATCACCACCTGTGCGCCTTCCGTCAGCAGGTGTTCCACCAGGTGGCGGCCGACCTTGCCCACGCCCGCGATGCCGACCGTACGGCCCCGCAGCGACGGGTCGCCCCACAGGTGCTGGGCGGAGGCCCGCATGCCCTGGTAGACGCCGAACGCGGTCAGGACGGAGGAGTCGCCCGCGCCGCCGTTCTCCGGGGACCGCCCGGTCGTCCAGGGGCAGGTGCGCGCCACCACGTCCATGTCGGCCACGTACGTGCCGACGTCGCAGGCGGTCACGTACCGGCCGCCGAGCGAGGCCACGAAACGGCCGTAGGCGAGCAGCAGCTCCTCGGTCTTGATCACCTCGGGGTCGCCGATGATCACGGCCTTGCCGCCGCCGTGGTCCAGCCCGGCCATGGCGTTCTTGTACGACATCCCGCGCGCGAGGTTCAGGGCGTCGGCGACGGCCTCTCCCTCGGTCGCGTACGGGTAGAAGCGCGTACCGCCGAGCGCGGGGCCCAGGGCGGTGGAGTGCAGGGCGATGACGGCCTTGAGGCCGCTGGCCCGGTCCTGGCAGAGCACGACCTGCTCATGGCCTCCCTGATCCGAGTGGAACAGGGTGTGCAGGACATCGGAAGAGGCGCCGGATACGTCGGTCACTGTGGTGACTCCTGGGTAACTAGCGGCGATCGGGACAAGGGCTCCCGTACGGGTGGCGGGGCCTGTGGGACGAGCGTAGAGCCTGGGCGGGCCGCCGCACGCGTGGTGTTCCGGATCACCTTCTTGCGGAGTAAGGCCGTGGGACGATTTGTATGTTTTCCGGCTCCCGGTCGAGCGGTCCGGAAGGTTTCCCGCACGGCCGGAGGGGGAGGGAGGAGGCGTGCCCCAGGTGTCCTCGGTGATCGTCCCGTACGCCGTCTATCTGCGCGTCTACGAGCCGCTGGCCGCCTTCCCGGAACCGGAGCGCGGCCACTGGGTGCGCTACGCCAACCGCCCCGACCGCCCCACGTACCAGGACGAGCTGCGCCGCTCGCTGTCCGACCTGCTGCCCACCCCGCCGGTCGCGGTCCCGGTGCACGAGAGCGGGGACGCCTTCGTGCTCGACGTGGACGGCGTGGTCTGCGTGTGCCCCTGGCGCACCCGGCTGCGCGGCTGGCAGGCCCTGGAGGAGCTGGGCGACGAACTGCCCGGACCGGTCCTGGACGCGGTGCTGCCCCCCGTCGTCCGCCTCCAGGCCGCCCAGGACTACGAGCGCTGGCTGGCCCGGAACCCGGACGCCCGCCCCTGGATCCGCACGGCGGCCTGGCAGATCCCGCTGCACTGGTTCGTGCTCGTCTCCGACGAGGAGCGCGAGTGGGACAAGGGGACGGCGGAGCTGCCGCCGGTGCTGCGCTACCGCACCCCGATGGTGCAGGCCCGCCGCCGGGTGGCCCGGGGGCTGCGGGCCCTGCGGGACGCCATGGACGAGGGGCCGCTCATCGACGGGCTGGTGGACGTGGGGCGCTGGCTGGAGGAGTTCCATCCGCGCTCGCTGGTCGAGCTGGACTACGGCGGCCTGGTGCACGCCCTGCCGGCCGGCGACCTGGAGAACGACCACTCGGCCGCCGACGTCGCCGCCGGGATCGACGCCCTGCGGCGGGGGGACGGCGCGGCGGCGGGCGAGGCGTACGCCCGGCTCGTGGAGCGGTGGCGGTCGGTGCGGGACCGGCGCTCGGCGAACTGACGGTGTGACAGATACGACATACGGTTGATGAGTGACGTACGTCACGGCCGCCAGGCCTTCGAACAGCGTACGGTCGACCGCACCTCACGGAACTGACGGGACGTCGGGCCTGATCCGGGCACCGGCCCCGATCCGGGCGTATAGCCGCAAGAACCGCCAAGGGTGATGGACCGCACGTACGCGGCCCTTGCGCCGCTTGCCCCTCCTCGTGCCAAAATAGGACAAGGAGTCCGGGGAGGGCTCCTCCGTCCGCTTGTGTTCCGACGTGGGCGGGATCTCAGCATTGCACGCTTTGGGGGGTCTGGTGACTCCTGATCGCCGTGTGACTGATCGTCACACTGGCGTGACTGTCCGCTATGGCACGGTCCATCGGCTTCCGTCGCCGATGAACACCTGGGGGGCAATTCCATCGGTTTGGCCGACGCGGCTGGACAGATGGTGTAGTTGTAGTGCCGAGGACAAGCCGTTCGTCCTATAACCGACTCGACTCGCGTCCGCCATTTCGGGCAACGCGGGTCAAGGTGCAGAATTTAGAGGAAAGAACCGAGAAGGTTCGGTTCTCCCGAGGAGGCCGCTCATGACCGCTCGCACCCCTGATGCTGAGCCGCTGCTGACCCCGGCTGAGGTCGCCACCATGTTCCGCGTGGACCCGAAGACGGTCACGCGCTGGGCGAAGGCCGGCAAGCTCACGTCGATCCGCACGCTCGGCGGGCACCGCCGCTACCGCGAGGCCGAGGTCCGCGCCCTGCTGGCGGGCATCCCGCAGCAGCGCAGCGAGGCCTGAACAACTGAATAACCGGGCAGAACGCCAGGTCCCCCAACCTGCCGGAACGCCCGAACCACCTGCTCCACACGACGTGGGCCTGCCCCAACAGGCCTCTCGCCCACACGGTACGTCGTCGATCGCGCTGGACTCCGCCGGGTCCAGCGCGATCTTTTTTGTGCGCCGGAGCCTGTCTAGCAGGTGGCTCTGTGAGTGGCCTTGTCCGAGTCTGGGGAGTCTCTGGGAGGTTGCGCGAGGGTTGTGGGCAGCATCCTCCACAGTGGTGCAATTGCACATATTAAATTGACCGGTTGTAGGAGACGAGTAAGAACCCGGTTTTCGGAAACTCATGCGGTGACACCCGTCACATGCCACTGGCCTTGTCGACGTCGCCGCGTCTGCGCTAGAGGAACCGCTTGCTCCGCCTCGCGCCCCAGCAGCCCACGCCTGCAAGGGTGTTGGGCGTCTACGGTCCCGAACGCGGTCCCGGACGCGGCCTGCGCGCGGTCCCGCTCCCGAGGTGTCGTGGGGCCGTCACGTCGACGGGGTGCCGTCCCCCTCGGTGGCCTCCTGGGGGGCCTGGGCGGCCCGTGGAGCGCCGTCCATCGCCAGTCGCAGCAGGCGGTGGCAGATCGGGCAGTGACGGGTCCGATGTCGGTAGGACGACGCGGCCGACAGATGCGCGCGGAGCAACGCCCGCGTCTCGTGCCTGGCCGATGCCGCCATACGCCACCTCCGAGAGGTCCACGCGGGGAACAGAGCCTTGAACTCTGGGGTACCGGGCGAATGTGACGCCGTCAAGGGAGCGCGGCGCGTGCACGGCGACGGTGAGCCCGTACGGGGCCCCTCGCGCCGGCCGGAACGGCCCTGCGGCACGACCGCCGACGGGCGCGGCCCTGCGTTCGCCGACCGGCCGCGGCCCCGGAACCGGACCTGGCCCCGGTTCCGGAACCGGCTTTGGAGCCGAGGCCGGAACACACGAGAGCCCGGGTCCGAAGACCCGGGCTCTCGATACTGCGGTCCTGACGGGATTTGAACCCGCGGCCTCCACCTTGACAGGGTGGCGAGCACTCCAAACTGCTCCACAGGACCAGGTTTCGCGGCACTTGGTGTTGCGTTGTGCTGCGAGAAGGACTGTACAGGAGGGTGAGCCCCTTGGTCGAACTCACCCTCCGCACCGGGACCGTCACGGCACGGCCGCGTCGATCGCCTTCACGATCCGCTTGTCGGAGACCGGGTACGCCGTGCCCAGCGCGTGGGCGAAATAGCTGACCCGGAGCTCCTCGATCATCCAGCGGATGTCCAGGACGGCGGACGGGACCGGGCGGCCCTGGGGCAACTGCTCCAGCAGCCACGCGTACTCGTCCTGCATCTCGTGGACCTTCTCCATACGGGTGGTGTCCCGCTGGACGTTGGTCGGCATCTGCTGGAGGCGCCGGTCCACGGCCACCAGGTACCGCATCAGGTCCGGCAGCCGGCGCAGCCCGGCCTGCGTCACGAAGCCCGGCCGTACGAGCGCGTCCAGCTGCTTGCGCACGTCCGTCAGGTTCGCCAGCAGCGTGGGGCTGCCCACGGCCTTCAGACGGCGCTCACAGGCCTGCCAGGCGGCCAGCACCTGCTGCACCTGACCAACCGTGCGTACGGTCACGTCCACGATCTCGGCACGCACCTTGTCGTAGAGCTTCCGGTACGACTCCTCGTCCCACGCCGGGCCGCCGAAGTCGCCGATCAGCCGGTCCGCCGCCGCCATCGCGCAGTCGTCGAACAGCGCCTGGACCGAGCCGTGCGGATTCGCCGACAGGGCGAGCTTCTGAGCGTTGGTCAGCTTTTCGGACGCGAACTTCGCCGGGTTGACCGGGATGTTGCGCAGGATCAGCCGGCGCGTGCCCTTCCACATCGCCTCCGCCTGCTCCGCCTCCGTGTCGAAGAGGCGTACGGACACGGTGTCGCCGTCGTCCACCAGCGCCGGGTACGCCTTCACCGGCTGGCCGGCCCGGCGGGTCTCGAAGACGCGGGTGAGCGAGCCGATCGTCCAGTCGGACAGGCCCGAACGCTCCAGGGACTCACCGCCTCGGCGCTCGGCGATGGCCGCGGCGGCCTGGGAGAGGGCCTGGCGGGCCTTCGGCTTCAGCTGCAGCCGCAGGACCTCGAGGTCCTTGTCCTCGGCCAGGTTGCGGCGCCGCTCGTCGACGATCCGGAAGGTGATCTTCAGATGGTCGGGAACCCTGGACCAGTCGAAGTCGTCCGCCTCGAAGGGGACGCCGACCATCCGCTTCAGCTCGCGCGCCATCGCCGTGGTGAGCGGCTCCTGAAGGGGCACCGCCCGGTCCAGGAACCGCTTGGCGAAGTTCGGCGCCGGCACGTAGTTGCGGCGGACCGGCTTCGGCAGGGAGCGGATCAGCTCGGTGACGACCTCTTCCCGCAGGCCGGGGATCTGCCAGTCGAAGCCGTCGTCCGTGACCTGGTTGAGCACCTGGAGCGGGATGTGGACGGTCACACCGTCCGCGTCCGCGCCCGGCTCGAACTGGTACGTGACCCGGAACGTCAGCTGCCCCTGCCGCCACGTGTCCGGGTAGTCGGCCTTGGTGACCGCCTCCGCCGACTCCCGGATGAGCATCTCCCGCTCGAAGTCCAGGAAGTCGGGCTGTTCGTGCCGCTTGCGCTTCCACCAGGAGTCGAAGTGGGCACCGGACACCACGTGCTCGGGCACCCGCTGGTCGTAGAAGTCGAACAGCGTCTCGTCGTCGACCACGATGTCCCGGCGCCGGGCCCGGTTCTCCAGCTCCTCGACCTCGCTGAGCAGCTTGCGGTTGTCGGCGAAGAACTTGTGGTGGGTGCGCCAGTCGCCCTCCACCAGGGCGTTGCGGAGGAACAGCTCCCGCGAGACCTCGGGCTCGATCCGCCCGTAGTTCACCTTGCGCTGCGCGACGATCGGCACGCCGTACAGCGTGACCTTCTCGTACGCCATCACCGCCGCCTGGTCCTTCTCCCAGTGCGGCTCGCTGTAGGTGCGCTTCAGCAGGTGCCCGGCGAGCGGCTCGACCCACTCCGGTTCGATCTTCGCGTTGACGCGGGCCCACAGGCGGCTGGTCTCCACCAGCTCCGCCGACATCACGAACCGCGGCTGCTTCTTGAACAGCGCCGAGCCGGGGAAGATCGCGAACTTGGCGTTGCGGGCGCCGAGGTACTCGTTCTTGTTGCCGTCCTTCACGTCCTTCATCCCGATGTGGGACAGCAGGCCGGCGAGGAGGGAGACGTGGACGCTGTCGCCGGAGGCGTCCTGCTCGTTGAGGTGGATGCCCATCTGCTTGGCGACCGTGCGGAGCTGGGTGTAGATGTCCTGCCATTCGCGGATGCGCAGGAAGTTGAGGAACTCCTGGCGGCACATGCGGCGGAAGGACGACGAGCCGCGCTCCCGCTGCTGCTCGCGGACGTACCGCCACAGGTTGAGGTAGGCGAGGAAGTCGCTCGTCTCGTCCCGGAAGCGGGCGTGCTGCTGGTCGGCCTGGGTCTGCTTGTCGGCCGGGCGCTCCCGTGGGTCCTGGATGGAGAGCGCGGCGGCTATCACCATGACCTCGCGGGCACAGCCGTTCTTCTCGGCCTCCAGGACCATCCGGGCCAGCCGCGGGTCGACGGGCAGCTGGGCCAGCTTCCGGCCGGTCTGGGTGAGCCGCTTGCGCGGGTCCTTCTGCTCCGGGTCGAGCGCGCCCAGCTCCTGGAGCAGCTGCACGCCGTCACGGATGTTGCGGTGGTCCGGCGGGTCGATGAACGGGAACTTGTCGATGTCGCCGAGGCCGGCCGCGGTCATCTGGAGGATGACGGAGGCCAGGTTGGTGCGCAGGATCTCCGCGTCCGTGAACTCCGGGCGGGCGGTGAAGTCGTCCTCGGAGTACAGCCGGATGCAGATGCCGTCGCTGGTCCGTCCGCAGCGGCCCTTGCGCTGGTTGGCGCTGGCCTGCGAGACCGGCTCGATGGGCAGCCGCTGCACCTTGGTGCGGTGGCTGTAGCGGCTGATCCGGGCGAAGCCGGGATCGATGACGTACTTGATGCCCGGCACGGTCAGGGAGGTCTCGGCGACGTTCGTGGCCAGGACGATCCTGCGTCCGGTGTGCGGCTGGAAGACGCGGTGCTGCTCGGCGTGCGACAGCCGGGCGTACAGCGGCAGCACTTCGGTGAACCGGTACTTCTTCTTCTCCAGCGCGTCCGCGGTGTCCCGGATCTCCCGCTCGCCGGAGAGGAAGACGAGGATGTCGCCCCGCCCCTCCCCCATCAGCTCCTCGACGGCTTCGGTGATCGCGGTGATCTGGTCCCGGTCGGCGTCCTCGGAGTCCTCCTCCAGGAGCGGCCGGTAGCGCACCTCCACCGGATACGTCCGGCCGCTGACCTCGATGATCGGCGCGTCCCCGAAGTGCCGGGAGAACCGTTCGGGGTCGATGGTCGCGGAGGTGATGACGACCTTCAGGTCGGGCCTGCGCGGCAGCAGCTGGGCGAGGTAGCCCAGCAGGAAGTCGATGTTGAGGGACCGTTCGTGGGCCTCGTCGATGATGATCGTGTCGTAGGCGCGCAGCTCGCGGTCGGTCTGGATCTCGGCGAGCAGGATGCCGTCCGTCATCAGCTTCACGAAGGTGGCGTCCGGGTTCACCTGGTCGGTGAAGCGCACCTTCCAGCCGACGGCCTCCCCGAGCGGCGTCCGCAGTTCGTCGGCCACCCGCTCGGCGACGGTCCGGGCGGCGATCCGGCGGGGCTGGGTGTGCCCGATCATCCCGCGCACGCCCCGCCCGAGCTCCAGGCAGATCTTCGGGATCTGGGTCGTCTTGCCGGACCCGGTCTCACCGGCGACGATGACGACCTGGTGATCGCGGATGGCGTCCGCGATGGCGTCCTTCCGCTGGCTGACGGGGAGCTGCTCCGGATAGGTCACGGCGGGCACACGGGTGCGCCGTGCTCCCATCCGCTCCTCGGCCTGGGCGACCTCCGCCTCGATCTCGGCGAGAACGGCGGCCCGGGCCTCCGGCTTGCGGATCTTGCGCGCGCCTTCGAGCCTGCGCCCGAGCCGGTGCGCGTCACGCAGGGACAGCTCGGCCAGGCGGGGGGCGAGGGCGCCCAGGGCGGGGGCAGGGTGCGTAGACATACGCGATCCAGGATCTCATCCCGGAGAAAAACGTGGCGAACGCTTTTGTCTCCGGTCGGGGGGCGGTTCGTGGGGTGGGGCGGGTGACGGCTCCCGGGACGGTCTTCCCCCGTCCCCCCTTCGGCATCCGGCCTGCGGGGGCACGGGGAGGACCAGGCCCCGCCCGACGGACCGGCGGTACCGGGCGCGCGAACGGGAAAGACGGGGCCTGTTTCCGATCGGAATCGATCTCTTACCGCCCTGTTCTGTTCAGGTGGGCGGTCATATATATCCAATGGAGCGACGGCTGGTGAAGGCCGATCCGAGGGATGGCGCATGGTGCCGGTCGTTCGTATAATGCGTGATCGACTCGAATGGGTCGCGCACGGGGGAGGGGCGGATGGCGTTACATCGAGAAATTGAAATCCCACAACAGGGCGACCCGGGTTTCGTGCGCTACCGGCTGGGTCCTTCGAGGCTGTATCTGAACGATGTCGAGCTGATTCACACGACGCTGGTGAAGGCGGCCAAGGAGCGGGCCGACAGTCTGAACACCGTGGCGGCCGAGGTGCGGATCACGGCACGGGACGCGACGGCGGACGCGCCCGGGGACCTGCGGGACGCCACCCCCGGTGAACTGCAACGGGTCCGTATCTCGGTGGAGGCGCCCTTGATCTCGGTCGACCTCTGGTCGGAGAACGCCGATGTGTCCGCTCAGGCGTCCGACGCCGAAGGGAAAGCGGTGGCGGAGGGGATCAAGAAATTCGTCGACGCCAAACGCAGCCTCCGGGGAGGTTATCAGTGGCTCGACGGTACTCATGACGTCGTGCTCCTGATCAGTGGAATCGCCCTGGCGGCGTCTTCGTTTTTCGTCTTCGGCGATTGGCGGGCGGCGCTGGCGTCCTTCCTCGGGGCCTGCTTCGTCACCTTCGGATTCAACAGCACATTCGCGTATCGCACCGGAACGGTTCGCATCGTTCCGCGGAACGAGAGCGAAGTGCGGAAGCTGAGTTCGGAGACCCGCAAGCAGTTGTGGATCGCTCTGGCGGGTGCGGCCGCCGGAGCCCTGATCGTCGGGACGGCAGGGCTCTGGGCCGGCTTCGCGGTCAAGTGAGCTCCGGTCGACGCGGACCCCGTCTCCGCGCTGTGCGTGGCGCGGGCAGGCGCGGCCCGCACACACGAAAGACCCCCGCGGGTTTCCCGACGGGGGTCTTTCCGCTGTTCAGCGGTTGTGGCTGGGGCCGGGGTCGAACCGGCGACCTTCCGCTTTTCAGGCGGACGCTCGTACCAACTGAGCTACCCAGCCACGAGATTCCCAAGGGAACCTCAGCGGTCCTGACGGGATTTGAACCCGCGGCCTCCACCTTGACAGGGTGGCGAGCACTCCAAACTGCTCCACAGGACCAAGCTGTTGTGTACGACAGTGTCGCACACGGTGTTGCGTGCCCCCAACGGGATTCGAACCCGTGCTACCGCCTTGAAAGGGCGGCGTCCTAGGCCGCTAGACGATGAGGGCTATCGGCCCGCCTGCGCGCTTCTCAGCGCGTCGGGGACGTGAGAAGCATATGGGATGGCGGGAGGTATCGCCAAAACGGTTTACGGAGCGGTGCCGGAGGGCGTGGGGGACGGGGTGGCGGTGGACGTGGGGGAAGGGGTGGGAGAGGGGGTGGCTCCCGGCTGGTTCTCCTTGGGGAGGTGGCGGCTGACCTCGGCCGTCGTCAGGCCCAGGCCGCCCAGCTTGATCGCGTCCCAGGCCTGGAGGCGGCGGGTGTCGCGGTCGAAGTAGAGGATCGACGCCTCGATGGGGTCGGGGTACTTCCCTTCGACGGCGCGCAGACCGCTGCCGCCCGTGGAGCCCTCCGTGCGCAGCCGGGTGCCCTTCTTCAGGACCTCCATGTCCGCGTGGTGGAGGTGGCCGGCCAGGGCGAGGGGGACCGTGCCGTCGGTACGGCGGGCGGCGGCGGGTTCGTGGGCGACGGCCACGTCGACGGGGGTGCCCGCGGCCCGCTGGGCGCGCAGCGCGTCCGCGAGGCGGTCGCCGGCCGCTTCCTGGACGCCCTCGCCGCCCGGGGCGGTGGAGCGGTCGGGGGTGAACTGGGGGTCGCCGACGCCGGCGAAGCGCAGGCCCGCGAGGGTGACCGCGCGGCCGTCGTCGAGGACGTGGACGTTCTTCATCCCGTCGAGGTAGCGCTGGGTGAGGGCCGAGTCGTGGTTGCCGCGCACCCAGACGTACGGCGCGCCGAGGTCGGCGATGGGGTCGAGGAAGCCGTTCTCGGCCGCGGTGCCGTGGTCCATGGTGTCGCCGGAGTCGACGATGACGTCGACCTTGTACTGCTCCACGAGCGAGGCGATGATCTTCCAGCTCGCCGGGTTGAGGTGGATGTCCGAGACGTGCAGGACGCGGACCGTGGTGGGGTCGGGCTGGTAGACGGGGAGGGTGGAGGTCACGTCGTAGAGCTTGGTCACGTTGGTGACGAGGCGGGCGAGTTCGCGCTGGTAGACGTCGAACTCGGTGACGATGCTGCGGGCGCTGCCGACGAGGGACGGGGCGGAGGAGAGCAGGCCCGAGAAGCGGGGTTCGAGGACGGACTTGGGGTTCCAGGTGGCGTACGCGGTGGCGCCGGAGGCCGCGAGGAGGGCGAGGGCCAGGCCGCCGGCGGCGAGGGCGCGGCGCGGGCGGCGGTAGACGGCGAGACCGAGGGCGGTCGCGCCGGTGACGACGGCGACGCAGGAGCGGGCGGCGAGGTCGAGGGTGCCGTGGCCGACGTCGCGGGCGATCTCGTCCTGGAGTCCGGAGAGGCGTTCGGGGTGGTCCACGAGGGCCTGGGCGCGGGCGGGGTCGAGCTGGTCGACGTTGACGTCCAGGCGGACGGGAGCGGTGTGGCTGTCGAGGTGGAGGGCGCCCAGGGGAGAGACGTTGATCTTGGTGCCGCCGGTGAGGGAGGGGCGCAGGGTCATCGTCGTGTTCATGGGGCCGACGGGTGCGCGGACGTCGCCGACGACCAGCAGGCCGAGCCAGGCGCCGAGGAGGACGACGGCGGTGAGTCCGAGGGCGCGGACCCAGGGCCGGGGGCGGGCGGCGAGTTCGGGGGTCGTGCGGGGGGAGCGGCGGCGGTTTTGGCGGTGCGGACGGTTCACGGAATGCGGGGCGGTGGGGAGGCGGGCGCGGACCATTGGTCCCGTATGCCCAAGTGCGCGCCCGGATATGCGGGCCGTTCGTGTGGCTCGTACGGCGGTGTCGTGCCGGAGAATGAGCCTGTGCTGGAGATGACGCGCGAGGAGTTCGAGGAACTGGTCGCCGAGGCGCTGGACCGGATCCCGCCGGAGCTGACACGGCTGATGGACAACGTCGCCGTGTTCGTGGAGGACGAGCCGCCGGCGGACGATCCCGAGCTGCTCGGGCTCTACGAGGGGACTCCGCTGACGGATCGCGGCGAGTGGTACGCGGGTGTGCTGCCCGACCGGATCACGATCTACCGGGGGCCCACGCTCAGGATGTGCGAGACGCGCGAGGAGGTCGTCGAGGAGACGGAGGTGACCGTCGTGCACGAGATCGCGCACCACTTCGGGATCGACGACGCCCGGCTGCACGCGCTGGGGTACGGCTGAGCCGTCGGCGTGCGGGACGCGTGTCCTCCTGTGGGCGGCGGGAGTTGGGGAGGTCGACTCCTGTTTCTGCTTCCGGAGGTGGCCCGTGCGCCCCTTGTACGTACCCGTTCGACTGGCCGCCACGGTCATGGCCGTCGCCGCGGCCGCCGGTTGCATGAGCGTGGGGGACGGGGAGGGGACCCGGGCCGAGCCGTCGCGTTCGGCGGGGCACCGGGGCGGTGAGGCGGCGGGCGGCGGGCCCGCCGGGCCGGTCGGCGGCCACGGGTTCGGCGCGGCCGGCGGTGACGGCCGGCGCGAGCACGGCAAAGGCGGCGGGAAGGGCGGGCCGGACGGATCGGCGGCTCCCTCGGCCTCCTCCGCGTCGCCCGGCGCGAGCGCCGCGGCCTCGCCGGGGGCGCGGCCGGGCCGCAGCGAGAAGCCGGGGGAGCCGGAGCCGTCGAAGGAGCAGCCCACGCCCTCGCGGTCGGCCGATCCGGAGCCGCCGTCGTCGCCCGAGCCGCCACCGCCCCCGCCGTCGCCGGCGCCCGAGCCGACGGTCGCGGAACCGTCGTCGTCGGCCCACGAGGAGCCGTTGCCACAGCTGGTGGAACGGGAGCCGGCACCGGAGGCGGGGGCGCCGGTGTAGGGGGCGGGTGGTCGGCGGTGGCTTGGGCTCGGAGCCTTTTCCGGGGCTGGTGCGGGCCGTGTTCCGGGCTGCGTTCACGGGCTGCGTTCACGGGCTGTGTTCCAGGGCTGCGTGTGACCTACGTCTACGGGGTTCGGTTTGCCTTCGGGGGTGGTGGGTGCGTATGGTGGTAGATCGTTTGATCCCATTTGCCCGGCGCCACCGCAGAGCGCGCCGTGTGGCGCGTACTCTCCCTTGCCGTGGCTGACCGCATTGAGGCGGTCGTATTGCGAACACGGAGTTGACGGGCGCGTGCCGACGAGACTCCGGAAGGTTTCGCATACGCATGTCCATTTCCCCTGTTGATCACGCCGTCGTGCCCGAGAACGACGAGGCCGCGGAGGCCGTCGAGACCGCCCAGGCCGTCTCGACCGTCGAGGCCGTCGAGGCCGTCGAGGCCGCCGACGTCGTCGAGGCCGACGCCGACGAGGCGCCCCAGGTGACCTTCGCGGACCTGGGTCTGCCCGAGGGCGTCGTGCGCAAGCTCGCGCAGAACGGCGTGACCACCCCCTTCCCGATCCAGGCGGCGACCATCCCGGACGCCCTGGCCGGCAAGGACATCCTCGGCCGTGGCCGCACCGGCTCCGGCAAGACCCTCTCCTTCGGACTGCCGACCCTGGCCACGCTGGCCGGCGGCCGCACCGAGAAGCACAAGCCGCGCGCGGTCATCCTGACCCCGACGCGCGAACTGGCGATGCAGGTCGCCGACGCGCTCCAGCCCTACGGTGACGTCCTCGGCCTGCGGATGAAGGTCGTCTGCGGCGGTACGTCGATGGGCAACCAGATCTACGCCCTGGAGCGCGGCGTCGACATCCTGGTCGCCACCCCCGGCCGTCTGCGCGACATCATCAACCGGGGCGCCTGCTCCCTGGAGGACGTGCGGATCGCCGTCCTCGACGAGGCCGACCAGATGTCCGACCTGGGCTTCCTGCCCGAGGTGACGGAGCTGCTGGACCAGGTTCCGGCGGGCGGCCAGCGGATGCTGTTCTCCGCGACGATGGAGAACGAGATCAAGACCCTCGTCGACCGGTACCTGAAGGACCCGGTCAGCCACGAGGTCGACGCCGCCCAGGGCGCCGTCACGACGATGTCGCACCACATCCTCATCGTGAAGCCGAAGGACAAGGCGCCGGTCACGGCCGCGATCGCCTCCCGCAAGGGCCGCACGATCATCTTCGTCCGCACCCAGCTGGGCGCCGACCGGGTCGCCGAGCAGCTGCGCGACTCGGGCGTGAAGGCGGACGCGCTGCACGGCGGCATGACCCAGGGCGCGCGCACCCGCACCCTGGCCGACTTCAAGGACGGTTACGTCAACGTCCTGGTCGCGACGGACGTCGCCGCGCGCGGCATCCACGTCGACGGCATCGACCTGGTCCTGAACGTGGACCCGGCCGGTGACCACAAGGACTACCTGCACCGCGCCGGCCGTACGGCGCGCGCCGGGCGCACGGGCACGGTCGTCTCCCTGTCCCTGCCGCACCAGCGCCGCCAGATCTTCCGCCTGATGGAGGACGCCGGCGTCGACGCCGGGCGGCACATCATCCAGGGCGGTGCGGCCTTCGACCCGGAGGTCGCCGAGATCACCGGCGCCCGGTCGATGACCGAGGTCCAGGCCGAGTCGGCGGGCAACGCCGCGCAGCAGGCCGAGCGTGAGGTCGCCCAGCTCACCAAGCAGCTGGAGCGTGCGCAGCGCCGTGCGGGCGAGCTGCGGGAGGAGGCCGACCGGCTGGTCGCCCGGGTCGCCCGTGAGCGGGGCGAGGACCCCGAGGCCGCGGTGGCCGAGGCGCAGGCGGCTGCCGTGGAGGCCGTCGAGGCGTCGCCGGTGGCCGAGGTCTCCGTGCCGGAGCAGCCGGCCGCGCGGGACATCGACCGGAGCGACCGGGGCGGCCGTGAGGAGCGGGCGGCGGCTTCGTCGTCGTACGAGCGGCGGGAGCGGCGGCCCTTCGAGCGGGACCGCGAGCGTTCCTTCGAGCGCCGTGACGACCGGGGCGGGTTCCGTCGGGACGACCGCGGTGACCGCGGTGACCGCGGTGGCTTCAACCGTGACCGCGACCGTGACCGTGGTTTCGGCCGGGACCGTGACGACCGGGGCGGCCGGAGCTTCGAGCGCCGTGACGACCGTCGTCCGTTCGACCGGGACCGGGACCGTGAGCGCGGCTTCAACCGCGACGACCGCGGTGGCCGTTCGTTCGAGCGCCGTGACGACCGCGGCGGCCGTGGCTTCGAGCGCCGTGACGACCGTCGTCCGTTCGACCGGGACCGGGACCGTGAGCGCGGCTTCAACCGCGACGACCGCGGTGGCCGTTCCTTCGAGCGCCGTGACGACCGCGGTGGCTTCCGCGGCCGTGACGAGCGCGGCGGGCACCGGGGCAGCGACCGTCCGTTCAACCGTGACCGCCGTGACGACCGCCCCGGCTTCCGTGCTGCCGGCCACGACCGCCCCAACGGCCGTCGTGACGACCACCGCGGCGGCGGTTCCTTCGGTCGCCGCGAGGACAAGCCGCGCTGGAAGCGCAACGGCTGACCGCGCAGGCCCGTGTGAGTGAACGCCGTGGCCCCCACCGACTCTTCGGTGGGGGCCACGGCGTTTCCGACGGCGCGATTCTCCCCTGCCCCGAAGCTGTGAAACGACTGTAAGATCAGCAGACTTGTGAGACGGATGTGAAGGCCGGGGGGCCGGAGGCGCCGTAGCGGCGCCCAGACCCGTCTCCGTGTTCCCGGGGAGGGACTCTCGTGGCCCGTCATGGCTCCGTACGTCTGTGTCTCGTCGCCGCCTCCGCCGTGCTGGCGGCCGGCCTGGTTCCGTCGCTGCCGTCCACCGCCGTGGCGGACGAGGCGCAGGAGACGGTGGTGCCGGCGGCGCTGCGCGACACGTACACCTCCGGCGCGCTCTACGGCGCGTCGTCGTACTCCGGCCGCGACGGTGCGGGCGCCCAGGGCGTGTTCCACAGCCTGGAGGGCTCCGGGCTGGTGTGGACGCGCTACTCGGACGGCAGGTCCGTGAAGGTCGTCCACCCGGAGGGCTACTCCAGCTACAGCGTGACCGGCGGCGACGTCCTGGCGTACACCTACGACGACGAGGGCCGGGTCGACCTGTGGAACGCGGCCGACGGGACCACCCGCAGCGTCCAGGTGCCCGACGAGCTGTCACGGCTCGCCGTCTACAGCGACCTGGTCGTCGCCTACCGCACGGTCGAGGACGAGAGCGGGAGCACCTGGCGGGAGACGCACCTGCTGTCCCCGGCGGACGACGGCGGCACGCGCGACGTGACGGTGGGCGGGGTGCCCGAGGGCGTGGTCCTCGGGGCGCCGGTGGGCGGGGACGCCGACGGGCTGCTGTTCCAGGCCGGGTCGGGTGCGCAGGGGTACCGGTCGGTCATGGTCGACCGCACGACCGGGCAGGTCACGGACTCGACCCCGGTGCGGTCCGAGGTCTACCTCAAGGCACAGGTCACCGGCGATCACGTGGTGCTGTTCGACCTGGACGAGGCGACCGTGCTGGTCTTCGACCGCGCCGACCTGTCGGCCGCTCCGGCCGAGGTCACCCTGACGGGCGGCGGGGTGGACCCGGCGCGGGACCTCGCCGTGGTCGGCGACTGGCTGGTGCACCGGGCCGGTTCCGGTACGGCGGTGTACGCGCAGCCCCTCGCGGGCGGACCCGAGGTCACCCTGCTGGCGGCGTCGAATGTCGGCAGCTCCGCCGTGTCCGACGGCACCGCCGTCGCCGTCGGCCGCACTCCCGCGGCCACCGACGACTGGGGCGTCCAGCGCATCCAGCCTGGCCCGGACGGCAGCCCGGTCGTCACGCAGGTGAAGGCGCTGCCCAAGCCGCCGCTGAAGATTCAGGGCCTGTCGCTGGACCACGGCCTGCTGGTGGTGGCGGACCAGCAGAGCAGCGTCGCGGGCGGTGGGATACGGACCACGCGGCTGCGCACGGTCGCCCCGGCCGGCACCCCCGCCTTCGGCCCGTCCTCCACCTTCCTGGGCGCCGGCGCCGTGGGCAACTGCGCCGTCGACGACATCGCCTGCGCTCCGATCCGGGGTGCGGCCGACGGGCAGCTCGTCTGGCTGGACCACGACGCGGCGACGGGCAGGGACCAGCTCAGGAACTGGGGGCCGGGCTATCTGGCCAAGGAACGGAGCGTGCCCGCGGGCGGGCGGATCACGGACGTCTCCGGCCGCTACGTGATCCACACGACCGCCACCCAGCAGTCCGTCCACCGCCTCACCAGTCCCGTCACCAGCGGCCCGGTCCTCACCCGCGCCCCGGGCCCCGCCGCCCTCGACGGCGACACGCTGTGGACCCCGGGCACGACTCCGGGCAGCGTCACGGCGTACGACCTGAGCGCGAAGAACACCACCGGGACCCTCACCACCGACGCGGGCTGCACCCCCACCGACCTCCAGGCGCTGGGCCGTTGGCTGTACTGGACCTGCGACGGACGGGCCGGTGTCTACGACCGTACGGCGAAGAGGTCCGTCGAGGTGCCGGCGGGCGAGGCGAAGCTCGGTGACGGGTACGTCGTGACGCACGACCGGCAGGCCGGGAAGCTCACGCTCACCACCGTCACGGACGGTACGGCCGCCGGCCGGGTCATCGGCGATCTGCCCGACACCGGGGTCTCGCAGCGCGACGTGCGCTGGACCGTCGACGAGTCCGGGGCCAACGCGGCCTACGTCGACGACCAGGAGCGGGTGCACCTGGTGCCCTCGGGTGTGCCGCAGCAGCCCCTGCGGCTGCTGGAGGCCGCTCAGAGCCAGGCCCAGGTCTCCCCCGGCGGCCTCCTCACGTCCGTCCTGCTGTCCAAGCCGGCCGCCGGCTGGGCGCTGGAGGTCCGCGGCGGGGCGACGGGCAAGCGCGTCGACGGCACGGACGGCGGGGCCGTGCGCGGTGCGCTGAACGTCGGCTGGGACGGCCGCGACGCGACCGGCAAGCTCCTCCCCAACGGCTCGTACGACTGGACGCTGACGGTGACGCCCACGGACGGGGCCGGCGCCCCGCTCCAGGTGCGGGGCACGGTCCGCTTGGTGGGCGGCGCCGCCGTGTTCCACGACTACGTGGGCGCGGGGGCGAAGCCGGACGGCGTGGGCGACCTGCTGACCATGCCGTACGCGGGCACGCTGACCTACCAGCAGGGCACGGGCCGGGGCACGTTCTCCGGCCAGGTCAGCGGCGGTGGCTGGCCGAGCGGCATCAAGGCGGTGCCCATCGGCGACCTGAGCGGCGACCGCTGCAACGACGTCCTCGTCCGGCTGAGCAGCGGCGCACTGCGGCTGTACCGGACCGGCTGCGGCGGCGCGGTGCGGCCCACGTCGCCGTACACCACGCTGGGCACCAGCGGCTGGAACCAGTTCGACGTGATCACCTCGCCGGGCGACGTGACCAAGGACGGCCTGCCCGACCTGATCGCGCGCAACCCGTCGACGGGCAGGGTCTACCTGTACAAGGGCACGGCCGCCGGCAAGCTGGCCGCACCCGTGAAGCTGTACGACGACTGGAGGACGTACAAGAAGATCGTCGGCGTCGGTGACCTCAACGGGGACGGCGTCGGGGACCTGATCGCCCAGGACAAGGCGAACAACCTGTACCGGTACATCGGGACCGGCAAGGGGACCTTCGGCGCGCGGGGGAAGCTGTTCGCGAACTGGGGCGCCTCGTACAACGCGGTCGTCGGGGCCGGTGACATCACCGGCGACGGAAAGGCCGACCTCGTCGTGCGGGACACGGCGGGCGGGTTGTACCGGCTCGACGGCACCGGTACCGGCACGTTCGGGGCGCGGACGAAGATCGGCGCCGGGTGGCAGAACTACAAGGGCCTTTTCTAGTCACGTTGTGGCGTGTGTCACGCCCCCGGTGAGGGAATTGCTGGGGGCATGACAGATGACGCCAGAGCGGGCGGGCCGTCCGACGAGGAACGGCTGGCCCAGCTCGGTTACACGCAGGTCCTCGCCCGCCGCATGTCGGCGTTCTCCAACTACGCGGTCTCGTTCACGATCATCTCCGTCCTGTCCGGCTGCCTGACGCTGTACCTGTTCGGCATGAACACCGGCGGCCCGGCGGTGATCACCTGGGGCTGGATCGCCGTCGGCCTGATGACCCTCTTCGTCGGGATGTCGATGGCCGAGATCTGCTCGGCGTACCCGACCTCGGCCGGCCTGTACTTCTGGGCCCACCGCCTGGCTCCGGCGCGCACGGCCGCGGCCTGGGCCTGGTTCACGGGCTGGTTCAACGTGCTCGGCCAGGTGGCCGTGACGGCCGGCATCGACTTCGGGGCCGCCTCCTTCCTCGGCGCCTACCTGAACCTCCAGTTCGGCTTCGAGGTGACGCCCGGTCGGACGATCCTGCTCTTCGCGGGCATCCTGGTGCTGCACGGTCTGCTCAACACCTTCGGCGTGCGCATCGTCGCCCTGCTGAACAGCGTGAGCGTGTGGTGGCACGTGATCGGCGTGGCGGTCATCGTCGGCGCGCTCGCCGTCGTCCCCGACCGGCACCGGCCGGCGTCCTTCGTCTTCGGCGAGTTCGTCAACCACACGGGCTGGGGCAGCGGGGCGTACGTCGTCCTGCTCGGCCTCCTCATGGCCCAGTACACCTTCACCGGCTACGACGCCTCCGCCCACATGACGGAGGAGACCCGCGACGCGTCCACGGCCGGCCCGAAGGGCATCGTCCGGTCCATCTGGACGTCGTGGATCGCCGGCTTCGTCCTCCTCCTCGGCTTCACCTTCGCCATCCAGTCCTACGAGGGCGCCCTCACCTCCCCGACCGGCGCCCCGCCCGCCCAGATCCTCCTCGACGCGCTCGGCGCGACCGCGGGCAAACTGCTGCTGCTCGTCGTGATCGGCGCGCAGCTCTTCTGCGGCATGGCCTCCGTGACGGCCAACAGCCGCATGATCTACGCCTTCTCCCGCGACGGCGCCCTGCCCTTCTCCCGGGTCTGGCGCACCGTCGACCCCGTCTCCCGCACGCCCGTCGCGGCGGTCTGGCTGGCGGCCGGCGGCGCCCTGCTCCTCGGCCTGCCGTACCTGATCAACGTCACGGCGTACGCGGCGGTCACCTCGATCGCCGTGATCGGCCTCTACATCGCCTACGTCATCCCCACGCTGCTGCGGCTGCGCAAGGGCGACGCCTTCGACCGGGGGCCCTGGCACCTCGGCCGGTGGTCGCGGGCCGTGGGGGTGGTGTCGGTGACCTGGGTGGCCGTCATCACCGTCCTGTTCATGCTGCCCCAGGTCTCCCCGGTCACCTGGGAGACCTTCAACTACGCCCCCGTGGCCGTCCTCGTCGTCCTGGGCTTCGCCGCCGCCTGGTGGATCGTCTCCGCCCGGCACTGGTTCCTGCGGCCCGCCCCCGCCGGCACGGCCACCGACGCGACCGCCGGTGAGGTCTCTGGCGAGGCCGCAGGAGCGCGGCCGGTGGCCGAAACGACGGATCCGTGACCTTTCTCCGCCTCCGGCAGGGCCGTGTCCCCGATACCCGATCGGAGACACGGCCTCCTCCGGCTATGCTCAGGGTGGCAACATCGCCTGGGCCCTTAGCTCAATTGGCAGAGCAGTGGACTTTTAATCCATTGGTTGTGGGTTCGAGTCCCACAGGGCCTACCGGAACGCCCCCAGCTCAGGAGTACTTGAGCTGGGGGCGCGGTCGTTTCGGCGCCTTCAGTTGTTCGGTTCGCCCTCGCCGGGCGGCTGCTCGACGACGAAGGACCCTTTGCCGCGCACGGTGACGATCAGCCCGCGCTCGCGCAGTTCCTGTGCAGCTCGCCGTGCCGTGAGCCGGGCCACGCCGTACTCGTCGGCGAGGTGGTTCTCCGAAGGGATGGGCCTGTCCGGGGCCAACTGCCCGGACGCGATCTTCTCGGCGATGACGTCGGCCAACTGGACGTAGAGCGGCCTCGCGCTCATGGGGTCCAGCGCGGCCTTCCGCTTTTCCGTATCGCTCATGTGTCCAACGTAGAGCGGTAGTGACGTGCACGATCGTGTGGATCCCTCTGTACTTGTATGTAGAGGGCTGCATCCCTGTGTAACGTCGGAGACGCAGAAGACCCCGGCGAGGTGGCCAGACCTCCCGGGGCACGGCCAACGCTGAACAAGGAGCGTCGACATGCACGACCTTATCCGCCGCGCCCTCGAAGGGCTGCGTCTTCTCTTCGCCCCTGGGGCGGGCGAACGGCGCCGGGCTCGCGGCCGGTTCTCCCCTCGGCCTCACCCCGCCGCCGTAGCCCTTCCCGCACCCCCGCCCCCGCGCCTCCCCCGCCACCGCTCCCCCTACGGACTCGTCACCCGCCTCGACGGCGCCGACTCCGCTCTCGTACGGCCCTTCCTCGCCGCTGCCGACCTCGACCGGCATCTGATCGGCGCACAGGAGGTGGCCGCGTGATGGAGCACACGACCGGCCCCGCGACCGCCTCCACCGCGCCCCGCCTGCTGCCCTGGCAGTCCCCCGACGGCAAGCCCTGCTACCTGGTCGCAGGCGGCGGTGGCGGATATGTGTCCCGCCTCGCCGACGAGATGGAGGCCACGCAGCTCGCCATGGGTGCCGATGTGCTCGGCCTCGCGCGCAGGGTGCTGGACGACCCGCGCTCGCCGTACACCGAGGTGCGGTACGCCGGTCTCCGGCTCGCCGAGTGCCTGGTCGACGCCCTGCGGGTCGCGGAGTCCCGGGGGATGCGCCTCCCGGTGCCGGACGGCGAGGACCGTCGGCCATGAGGCACGACCTGAACAGGTGAATGTTCATTCGCACACTCTCATGGTAGAAATACCCGCATGGGTGTAGCCAACCGTCTCGACCTGACCCTCCGCCTCGTCCAGGGTGCCGAAGGCCGCGTCTCCGTCGCCGAGCTCGCGCAGCGGCTCGGGGTGTCCGAGATGACCGTGCGCCGGGATCTCGACGCGCTGGAGAAGCAGGGGCTCGTGCGCAGGGTGCACGGCGGGGCCGTTGCCGATCGGGCGCGGGAGGAGGGGGGCGGGTTCGAGGCGCGGGCCGGGTGGCAGACCGCCACCAAGGACCGGCTCGGGGCGGCCGTCGCCGGGCTGGTGGAGCCGGGCGCGCGGGTGCTGCTCGACGCCGGGACCACCACCGTGCACGTCGCCGAACACCTCGCCGCGCGTGGGCCGTTGACGGTCGCCGTGCTCAGCGTGCAGGCCGCCGTGCGGCTCGCCGACCGGCCGGGGATCGAGCTGCTGGTCGTCGGCGGGCGGTCACGGCCGGGGGAGCGGTCCTTCGTGGGGCCGCTGGCGCTGCGCACGCTGGAGTCGCTGGCGTTCGACGTGTTCGTGATGTCCATCGGCGGGGTGCACGCCGCACACGGCTGGTCCGAGTTCTCCCTGGACGACGCGGCCGTGAAGCAGGCGGGGCTCGGCCAGGCCGGCCGCACGGTCGCCGTGGCCGACGCGACCAAGCTGGGCGTCCGCGCGTTCAGCCAGGTCGCCCCGCTCGACGCCGTGCACACCTTCGTCACCGACGCCGCCGCGGCCGACCCCGCCACCCACCCCGGCGGCCCGCAGACCCTGGACGCCCTGCGGGAGGCGGGCGTCGAGACGCTGCTCGTGTGAGCCCTCGAAGACCCCCAGCCCTCCGAAGGAGGTCCCGTTGACATCCCTGATGATCCTCGTCGCCGGCCCGTACCGCTCGGGCACCGGCGACGACCCCGCCAAACTCGCCGCGAACGTACGGGCCATGAACGAGGCCGCCCTCGCCCTCCACCGCGCCGGGCACCTGCCCGTCACCGGTGAGGCGCTCGCGCTGCCGCTCCTGGAGACGGCGGGCAGCACCGGCCCCGACGACCCGCTCTTCGCGGAGCTGTTCCACCCCGTCGCCGAACGCCTCCTCGACCGCTGCGACGCCGTCCTGCGCATCGGCGGCCCCTCCGAGGGCGCCGACCGGATGGTGGCCCGGGCCCGCGCGCAGGGCAAGGAGATCTACACGGAGATCGCCGACCTCACCGGCGTACCGGCGGAGGCCGGCCGATGAGCGCCGGGAACGGGAACCCCGCCCGTCCGGGCATCGACGTCCCCGACCCCCGCGGCCGTACCGGACTCGACCGCCACGGCCGCGACCTGACCGGCAATCCCCGCGTCCGCGTCCTCGACGTCGAGGTCCTCGCCTGCGACTGGTCGGTGCTGCGCCGCACCACCTTCGACTACCGGCACGGCGACGGCCACTGGAGCCGGGAGCGGCGCGAGACCTACGACCGGGGCGACGGCGCGACGATCCTGCTCTACGACCCCGAACGCCGTACGGTCCTGCTGACCCGTCAGTTCCGGCTGCCCGCCTACGTCAACGGGCACCCCGACGGCATGCTGCTGGAGACCGCGGCCGGGCTGCTGGACGGCGACGAGCCGCGGGAGGCGATCCGCCGGGAGGCGCAGGAGGAGACCGGGCGGACCGTCCACGAGGTCGAGCACGTCTTCGACGCCTACATGAGCCCCGGCTCCGTCACCGAACGCCTGAGTTTCTTCGCCGCGCCCTACGACGGGTCGACGCCCGGCGCGGACACCGCCGGGGTGGCCGAGGAGGGCGAGGACATCACCGTCGTGGAGCTGCCCTTCGGCGAGGCGCTCGACCTGATCCGCACCGGCGCCGTCGCCGACGCCAAGACGATCATGCTGCTCCAGTGGGCCGCGCTCGACGGGCCCTTCGCTCGCCGGTGAGGACGGGCGCACGGGGGCCGAGGGCGTACGGCGACGTGAGGCGGGCGCGCCTCAGCCGACGCCGCGTCCCGTGAGGTCCGCCAGCGGCAGTGTGTGCTGCGTCTGGAGCACCTTCGCGCGCAGGTAGCGGACGTTGTGCGGGGTGGTGAAGACGCCCGTCGGCACGCGGTCGTGCACGTCGATGCCCAGCGCGCGCAACTGGCCCGCCTTGTCGGGGTTGTTGGACAGCAGGTCGAGGGCCGTGATGTCCAGGGCCCGCAGCATCTGGGCGGCGGCCGTGTAGTCCCGGGCGTCCTCCGGCAGGCCCAGCGCGGCGTTCGCCTCGTAGGTGTCCAGGCCCTGGTCCTGGAGGGCGTAGGCGTCGAGCTTGTTGTACAGGCCGATGCCGCGGCCCTCCTGGCGGAGGTAGAGCAGGACGCCTCCCCGCTCGGCTATGCGTTCGACCGCCTCGCGCAGCTGGGGGCCGCAGTCGCAGCGGGCCGAGCCGAGGACGTCGCCGGTCAGGCACTCGGAGTGCAGCCGAACGAGCGGGCGGGGGCCGGGCTCGCCGAGGACGACGGCCACGTGTTCCCGGCCGTCGGTCAGACCGTGGAAGGTGACCAGGTCGGCGTCGACCGCGAAGCCGTCGTGGAAGCGCAGCGGTACCCGGACGCGGGCACGCGGGGTGGCGGCGGGGGTGTCGGGCATGCGGGTTCTCCGGGTCAGGGGGGCGGGGGCGGGGCGCGGGCGGTGCGCGGGGCAGCGCGCGGTTCCCCGCCGTGCCCGCCGTACATCTGCTTCAGGTTTGAAGCAGTTGGGTGATCGGGACCCTACCTCATGCTTGAAAGTTGAAGCAATGGGTCCGGGGGGCGGGGGGCGGGGGGCGGCTCAGCGGCCGTCGGTACAGGGCGACGAGCGCCGCCGCCACGGCAGGTCCTCGGGCACGGCCTCGCCGCCGCCCTCCTGGAGTCCCTTCGCCACCTGAGTGAAGATCTCCTCCAGTTGCCCCACCTGCTCCGGCGTGAGCCGGTCGAAGAGGGAGGCGCGCACCGTGTCGACGTGGCCCGGCGCCGTCCGCTCCAGCACCGCCATGCCCTCCTGCGTGAGGGCCGCGACGCTCCCGCGCTTGTCCCGGGGGCACTCCTCGCGCCGCACCAGACCGTCCTTCTCCAACCGCGCCACCGCGTACGTCAGCCTGCTCCGCGTGATCTTCAGCTTCTCCGCCAGACAGGTCATGCGCAGCCGCCGCTGCGGCGCCTCGGAGAGGTGGGCGAGGATCGAGTAGTACAGGTGGGGCATGCCGGCCTCCTGCTGGAGCTGCCGGTCGATCGCGTCCTCCAGGAGGAGGTATCCGGCGACGTACGCGCGCCAGGCGCGCTGCTCCTCAGGGGTGAGCCAGCGGGTCGTCATGCTCCCAGTGTAGGTTTGTTTCAAACTTGAACCAAGAGTTCCCAAGAGTCGCGGACCTCCTGCCGCCGACCCCCGCCGCGCCAGGACCCCGTGCACACCCCATGACCCCGTCGACCGTCCCCGGAGAGGCCGCGCCGATGCCGTACCCGTACGTCCTGCTGTCCGCAGCCGTCTCCCTCGACGGCTACCTCGACGACACCGGCCCCGACCGCCTGCTGCTCTCCGGCCCCGCCGACTTCGACCGGGTCGACGAGGTGCGGGCCTCCGTGGACGCCATCCTGATCGGCGCCGGCACCCTCCGCGCCGACAACCCCCGCCTCCTGGTCAACGCGCCCGAGCGCCGGGCCGCGCGCCGGGCGGCCGGCCGGCCGGAGTACCCCCTCAAGGTCCTGGTCAGCGGCTCCGGCGAACTGGACCCGGCGGCGCTGTTCTGGCACACCGGCGGCGAGAAAGTCGTGTACACCACCGACCCGGGCGCCGAGCGCGCCCGCTCGCTCGGCCTCGCCGCCGACGTCGTCCCCCTCGGGCCCCGCCTCGACTGGCGCCGGCTCCTGGAACACCTCCACGACGTCCGGGGCGTGCGCCGGCTCATGGTGGAGGGCGGCGGCACCATCCACAGCCAGCTCCTGCGGGAAGGCCTCGCCGACGAACTCCAGCTCGTCCTGGCGCCCCTCTTCGTGGGCGACCCGGACGCGCCCCGGCTCTTCGGGCCCGGCGGCTACCAGGGCGGACGGCTGCGCCTGGTCGAGACACGGCGCCTCGACGACGTCGTCCTGATGCGCTACGAGCCCACCGCGCCCGGCGCCGGCCCGCTCCCCACCGCCGCCGACCGGCACTGGCTGGCCCTCGCCTGTGAGCTGGCCGCCGCCTGCCCGCCGTCGCGGACCGCGTTCAGCGTGGGCGCGGTGGTGGTGGCCGCGGACGGGACGGAGCTGGCCCGCGGCCACTCCCGCGAGGCCGGCGACCCCGTCGTCCACGCCGAGGAGGCCGCCCTCGCGAAGATCGACCCCGCCGACCCCCGCCTGGCCACGGCCACCGTCTACAGCAGCCTCGAACCCTGCGCCCGCCGCTCCTCCCGCCCGACCCCCTGCGCCCGCCTCGTCCTCGCCGCGGGCGTCCGCAGGGTGGTGACGGCCTGGCGCGAACCCGACACCTTCGTGACCGACGCCGACGGCACCGGCCTGCTGACGGCCGCGGGCGTCGACGTCGCCGTCCTGCCCGAGTACGAGGAACGGGCCAAGGAGCCCAACCTGCATCTGCTGCACGGCGGTTGAGCCGGGCCGGGGCCCGTGGGGGGCGGCCCCGGGGAAGCCGTGTGCTTCAGGCCCCGCGGATGGCGTACACTGGTGTCATACCGACGCGGGGTGGAGCAGCTCGGTAGCTCGCTGGGCTCATAACCCAGAGGTCGCAGGTTCAAATCCTGTCCCCGCTACTGAAGGCCGAGGGCCGGAATCCTGATCACAGGATTCCGGCCCTCGGTGTGTTGCGCCGTCGCGCGCCCCCAGGGCCTCCGGCGCACGCCCCCGAGTCTTCGGTGCCCGCCCAGACGTCTTCGGCGTCCGCCCAGACGTCTTCGGCGTCCGCCCAGACGTCTTCGGCGCCTCCCTCACGGAACGTGAGCGGGTGAGCGCCCTGCGCATAACAACTGAGTCACCATCAAAAAGGCCTTGGCGGGCGCAGCGTGTTCGACACCGGGTCAACTCGCCCTGATTTCATCGACCCTGAGGTATAAGTCCAGGCCATCAATGTTGTTGATCAAGGGGAACGGCTTGGAAACCCAGCCCCGGGTCTATTAACGTTCGATAACGCAGCGCGGTCGTCCCAGCCGTCACAAGAGGCGGCTCCGTGCGCACGCGCCGAATCCCGTAAGGGAACCGGGGAACCACCACCTTGGGGTGAATCACGCGGAGCCGCCGTGAGGTAACGGCCGGTATACGCGCGTAGGAGACCTTCCCGCTCCGAACCCGTCAGCTAACCCGGTAGGCGACGGAAGGAAAGGAGTACGCCCGCGTGGCGTCCAACCGGCCTGCCCCAGAAGCCCCGAGCGCGCCCAGCCAGACCTTCGGCTACGGCGGCTACCGCACCGACGAGGGCCCCTGGGAGGAGTGGAACCCCACCGCGGATTCCGTTCGCCCGGTACGCGGCCGGCACCGCGTCGCGAAGCAGCGCGGCGGACTCGCCCGCAGCTCCACCGTTCTCGGCGTCGGTGTCATAGCCGCCGTCGGCGCGGGCGGCATGGCCAGCGCCAACACCGGCAAGCCCCCGGTCTCCATCTCCATGCCGGACCTCCCCTCCGTGGGTTCCCTGATCTCGGACGACGACACCCCCGAGGAATCCACGGCGTCCGCCCTCAGCAGCTTCGGCACCACGGCCGCCGACGACGACGGCGGCGACAGCTCCGCCGACGCCGGCGAGGCGCTGCGCAGCCGGATCATGGCGCAGGCCGAGTCGCAGCAGACCCAGCTCGAGACCAAGGCGCAGGCCGCCGCCGAGGCCGCCGCCGCCAAGGCCGAGGCCGACGCGGCCGCCAAGGCGGAGAAGGAGGCGGAGGCCAAGGCCGCCGCCGCGAAGAAGAAGGCCGCCGAGGAGGCCGCGAAGAAGGCCGAGGCCGAGCGCCTCGCCGAGCTCGCCAAGCAGTACACGCTGCCGACCTCCTCGTACACCATCACCTCGACGTTCGGTCAGGCCGGCGCCTACTGGTCCTCCGGCTACCACACCGGCCTCGACTTCGCCGCCCCCACCGGCACCCTGATCAAGGCCATCCACAGCGGCACCATCACCTCGGCGGGCTGGGACGGGTCGTACGGGTACAAGACCGTGCTCACCCTCGACGACGGCACCGAACTCTGGTTCGCCCACCAGTCGTCCATCAGTGTCAGCGTCGGCCAGAAGGTCTCCACCGGTGACGTGATCGGCCGCGTCGGCGCCACCGGCAACGTCACCGGCGCCCACCTCCACCTGGAGGTCCACCCCGGTGGCAGCAGCACGGGCGTCGACCCCGCGGCCTGGCTCCGGGACAAGGGGCTCAACCCCTGAGGCCGTCCCGTAGGCCCTGAGTCTTCCGGGGGCCGGTGAGGTGGTCTCCCGGATGTTTGCGAACACTTGGCCGGAGGCGTGAAATACACGCCTCCGGCCGAGGCGTTGCCATGGAGCATGACGTCTCTGCGCAAGCTCGGCTCCTCCGACCTCGAGGTCTTCCCGCTCGCCCTCGGCGGCAACGTCTTCGGCTGGACCGCCGACGAGGCCGCCTCCTTCGCCGTCCTGGACGCCTACACGGCCGCCGGCGGCAACTTCGTCGACACCGCCGACTCCTACTCGGCATGGATCGAGGGCAACAGCGGCGGTGAGTCCGAGACCCTGATAGGCAAGTGGCTCAAGGCCCGCGGCAACCGGGACGACGTCGTCATCGCGACGAAGGTGAGCCAGCACCCCGACTACCAGGGCCTGTCCGCCGCCACCATCAAGGCCGCCGCCGACGCCTCGCTGCGACGCCTGGGCACCGACCGCATCGACCTCTACTACACCCACTTCGACAAGCCCGAGGTGCCCGTCGAGGAGATCGTCGGCGCGCTCGACGAACTGGTGAAGGCGGGCAAGGTGCGGCACATCGCCGCCTCCAACATCTCGCCCGAGCGGCTGCGGGCCTCCCTGGACTTCTCCGACCGCGAGGGCCTCGCCCGGTACGTCGCCCTCCAGCCGCACTACAACCTCGTCTCGCGCGACACGTACGAGGGCGGACTCCAGGACCTCGCCGCCGCGGCCGGGCTCGCCGCCGTGCCGTACTTCGCGCTCGCGTCCGGCTTCCTCACCGGCAAGTACCGGCCCGGGACGACCGTGGACAGCGCCCGCGCCCCGAGGGCCGCCGGGCACCTGGGGACCGAGCGGGGCCGGCGGGTGCTCGCCGCCCTGGACGAGATCGCCCGCGCCCACGACAGCGAGGTCGCCACCGTGGCACTGGCCTGGCTCGCGGCCCGGCCGACGGTCGCGGCGCCCATCGCCTCGGCGCGGACCGTGGAGCAACTGCCCGCGCTGCTGGGGGTGGCCGAACTGGAGCTGACCGAGGGGGAGATCGCGCGACTGACCGAGGCCTCGGCCTGAGGGGACCGCGCCGGCCCGGCTCTTACGGCCGGTAGGGGTGGTGGGGGCCGTGCCCCGGGTGCGGCCCCGGGTGCGGCCCCGGGTGCGGCCCCGGGTACGGCCCCGGGTGCGGCCCCGGGTACGGCCCCGGTCCCGTCGGGTACCCGTAACCGCCTGGTCCGTGGCCGGAGGGTCCCTGACCGGGGTGCACCTGACCGGGGTGTCCCTGACCGGGCTGGCCGTAGCCCGGCCCGCCGTATCCGGGGTGCCCGGGGTGCCCGGGCCCGTGGACCCCGTACGCCGGCCACGGTGGCACGGCCCACGGGACCGGGGGAGCCGTCATGCGGGCCGCGTGCTCCAGGGCGGGGCGGGCGACGTCCTTGCGCCGCCAGAGTTCGTTGAGCAGTTCCCGCTCCCGTACGACGAAGTCGGCGCCGGCCCGGCCGAGGCTCCCCCGGTGCCGCAGGAACGCGAGGGAGGTCGCGTACGCCTCGTACCGCGCCACCTCGCGCGCGGCGGGCTTGCCCAGGTACCGGCGGGCGTGGTCGCGGGCCAGCCGCCGGGCGCGCATCGAGCCGAGCGCGTACGGCTCCCCGGGGGCGAGCCACCCCGCGGCCGCGTAGGCGGGCAGTTCCTCGCGGACGGTGCCCAGTTCCCGCTGGCGCGTCCACACCACCAGCCAGGTCAGCACCGCGAACGCCGGCACCATGAACGCCCCGTACACCGCGAGGAAGCCCCACTCGCCGAAGGACGCCGAGCCGTTCCAGAGGGCGTGCATGACCATGGCGAGCAGCAGGCCGGCCAGCGGGAACAGGACCCGGCGGGCGCGCCGGCGGTGCCCGGAGAGCGCGGCGATGCCGAAGCCGATGCCGGTCAGGACCGTGAACAGGGGGTGCGCGAACGGGGACATGATGATGCGCACGAAGAAGGTCGCGGCGGTGACGGAGGCGATGCCGCCGTCACCGGTGAGCTGGTCGGTGCCGAAGGCGTTGCCGAGGTAGAGGATGTTCTCGGTGAACGCGAAGCCGGTCCCGGTGACGCCGGCGATGACGACTCCGTCGACCAGCCCGGTGAAGTCCCGCCGACGGAAGAGGAAGACGAGCAGGACGGCGGCCGCCTTGGCGGACTCCTCCACGACCGGGGCGACGACCGTCGCGCCCAGGGTGTCCGCTCCGGCGGGGTCGGCGGTCGCCGTGGCTATCCAGCGGGTGGCGAAGCTGTTGGCGACGATCGCGATCAGCGCCGCCGCGCACGCCCCCCACGCGAACGCGAACACCAGGTTCCGCCAGGGTCCGGGCTCGACCCGGTCGAGCCAGCGGAAGACGGCCACGAGGAGCGGGACGGGCAGCACGGCCAGCCCCAGTCCCACCAGGAACCCCTGGGTGCCCGTCTGTTCGCGGACCAGGGCGAGGATCACCAGCCCGGACAGGGCGAGCAGGGTGATCAGGGCGCCGTACCGCACCCAGGTGTGCTGCCACCAGTGCGCGTGCCGGACCCCACCGCCCTCCGGCACCGCGCCGGACTGCGGCGGCTGCGGGGGCTGTGGCGGGTGCGGCGGGTACGGAGGACTGGTGGCCACGGCATCGACCCTAACGAGGGAGAGGACGGCGGTGGAGGGGGCCGGGGGCGGTGACCCGGGCGGCGCGGGTGCTCGGGGTCAGCCGTGCTGTACGCGACGGAACAGCAGATCGTTCACCACATGACCCTTGTCCAGGCCCTGCCCCTCGAAACGGGTGAGCGGCCGGAACTCGGGCCGGGGCGCGAAACCGCCGTCCGTCTGCGTGTTCTCGAAGCCGGGGTGCGCGGTGAGCACCTCCAACATCTGCTCCGCGTACGGCTCCCAGTCGGTCGCGCAGTGCAGCAGCGCGCCCGGCCTCAGGCGGGTCGCGGCCAGGGTGAGGAACTCCGGCTGGATGAGGCGCCGCTTGTGGTGGCGCTTCTTGGGCCAGGGGTCGGGGAAGTAGACGCGCAGGCCGTCGAGGGAGTCCGGGGTCAGCATCTCGCGCAGCAGGATGATCGCGTCGCCGTTGCCGACCCGGACGTTGGTGAGGCTGTCGCGGTCGGCGAGGTTGAGGAGGTTTCCCTGGCCGGGCGTGTGGACGTCGACGGCGAGGAGGTTGGTGCCGGGGGCGGCGGCCGCCATGCGCGCGGTGGCCTCGCCCATCCCGAAGCCGATCTCCAGGACGACGGGGTGGTCGTTCCCGAACAGCTCGGTGAGGTCGACGCGGTGACCGTCGATGTCGAGCCCCCACTTCGGCCAGAGCCGTTGCAGCGCGTCGGCCTGTCCCGTGGTCACCCGGCTGCGGCGGGGCTGGAAGCTGCGGATCCGCCGCTCGAAGTGCGAGCCGGTGGGGTCGGCCTTGGGGCCGTCCGGGAAGCGGGGCTCGCCCTTGGCGCGGGTACGGCGGAGGGACTCGCCGGGGGCGGGTCGGGAGTCGGGGGTGTTCAGGGAGTCAGACACAGTGGGGCCGATTTTACGTGCGTGGGTGGACGGGGTGGACGGGGTCGGGGCGGGGGTGAGCGCGTGCTCGGTGGGGATCAGCCGTCGGCCAGCGCCCCCAGGGCCCGCCGGGCCACCTCCCGGCCGATCGGCAGGGAGGCCGTCGCCGCGGGGGAGGGGGCGTTCAGGACGTGGACGGTACGCGGGCCCTCCCGGATCAGGAAGTCATCCACCAGACCGCCGTCCCGCAGCACCGCCTGGGCCCGCACTCCGGCCGCCGCGCGCACCAGGTCCCCGTCCTCGACGGCCGGCAGCAGCCGGCGCACGGCGTCCGCGAAGGCCGCCCTGGACAGCGACCGGCGCAGCTCGCCGGCGCCGTGGCGCCAGTGCCGTCGGGCCAGGTGCCACACCCCGGGCCAGGCCGCCGTCGCCGCCGCCTCCCGCGGGCGTACGACCCCCCAGCCGTACCCCTCCCGGGCCAGCGCCGGGACCGCGTTGGGGCCGATGTGGACGCTGCCGTCGACGCCGCGGGTGAGGTGGACGCCGAGGAACGGGAACGCCGGGTCGGGGACCGGGTAGACCAGGCCGCGCACCAGCTCGGGGCGCGCCAGCTCGTAGTACTCGCCGCGGAACGGCACGATCCGCATCCCGGGCTCGTCGCCGGTCAGGCGGGCGATCTCGTCGCAGTGCAGACCCGCGCAGTTGACCAGGACGCGTCCCCGGACGATGTCGCCGCGGGCGGTCAGGACGGCGACGCCGCGGCCGGGGCGGCGGTCGACGCGGACGACCCGGGTACCGTGGCGGATCTCCGCGCCGGACGCCTCGGCCAGTTGCCGGGCGACCGCCGTGAAGTCGCAGACGCCGGTCGTGCGGACGTGGATCGCCGCGAGGCCGCGGACCTCCGGCTCGTACTCCGTGATCTGCGCGGGGCCCAGCTCCCGGACCGGGATGCCGTTCTCCCGGCCGCGCTGGACGAGGGCGTGCAGGCGGGGCAGCTCGGAGCGGTCGGTGGCGACGATCAGCTTGCCGGTGACGGCGTGCGGGATGCCGTACTCCGCGCAGAACTTGATCATCTCGGCGGCGCCGCGGACCGCGTAGCGCGCCTTGAGCGAGCCCGGGCGGTAGTAGATCCCGCTGTGGACGACGCCGCTGTTGCGCCCCGTCTGGTGCCGGGCGAGCCCCGGCTCCTTCTCCAGTACGGTCACGCGTGTACCCGGCGCGGCCCGCGTGATCGCGTGCGCCGTCGACAGGCCGACGATCCCGCCGCCGATCACCAGCACGTCACAGTCGTAGCCGACCGCCCGAGTCCCCGGCACCTGCCGCGCCACCTGCACCACCTCCCGGCTTCGATAGTGCACTGCGCCACTGACAACGGCTTGAAACCCCGGACGGCGCCCCTTACCCCGTGTCCCGCGTCTCGCGGGAGCGTGTCCTACTTCTCGCGGGCACGCCGCACGGGTGCCCTGCATCCCAAGCGGCCCGGCGGTCCTACCTGCCCTACGGGCCCCACGGGTCCCATCGTCCCGGCTGTCCCATGGCCCCGGCGCCCCGGTGCTCTCATCGGTCCCGGCAGTCCCCCCTGCACCGAGCGCCCCGCTGGTCCCACCGGCCGCTGGTCCCGAGCGCCCCGGCGATCCCATCGCTCCCGGCCGTCCCCCGGCACAGCCCAGCGCGGCCCGGCCCAGCGCGGCCCGGCCCAGCGCGGCACGGCCCAGCGCGGCCCGGCCCAGCGCGGCCCGGCCCGGCCCGGCGTGCCGTGCCGGGACGCCCCAGGGCGCAGTGCTTACGCCGGCGCCATGAGCAGGGGCCGGGCGCGCTCGCGCAGCTCGACCACGCGGGGCTCGTCGCCGTACGGCTCCAGGCGGTGCAGGAGGTCCTTGACGTACTCGGTGGTGCGGGCCGACGAGATGCGTCCGGCCACCTCCACCGCGCGCACCCCCTGCTCGCAGGCCGCGTCGAGATTGCCCGACTCGAGTTCGGCGACCGCCGAGACGACGAGCCGGAGCCCGTGCGAGCGCACGAACTCCTCCGTCGGTTTCGACAGCGCCTGCTCCGTGAAGCGGCGCACCTGGCGTGGTGCCTTCAGGTCGCGGTAGCACTCGGCGGCATCGGCGGCGAAGCGGTCGTAGGAGTAGAAACCGAGCCACGAGGGGTCGTGGTCGCCCTCGCGGGCGCGCTCCAGCCAGCTCTCGGCGGCCTTCAGGGCCGCGCCGGCGGCCTGCGCGTCGCCCGCGCGCGCGTGGGCGCGAGCCTCGACCAGGCGGAAGAAGCTCATGGTGCGGGCCGTGGCCAGGCCGCGGTTGCGTTCCAGGGCGGCCTGCGCGAGGTCGACGCCCTCGTCGCCGAAGCCGCGGTAGGTGGCCTGGAGGGACATCGATGCCAGGACGTAGCCGCCGAGCGGGACGTCCGCCGCCGCGCGCGCCAGGCGCAGCGCCTGGATGTAGTACCGCTGCGCGGCCTCCTGCTGGCCGGTGTCGAAGGCCATCCACCCGGCCAGCCGGGTCAGTTCGGCGCTCGCCCCGAACAGGGCGCGGCCCACTTCGTCGGAGTACGCGCCCAGCAGCAGGGGGGCCGCCTCCACCCGCAGGCACTCCGGCACCATCGACGAACGCCAGTCGCCGCCTCCGTACTTGGAGTCCCAGCGCCTGGCGTCCTCGGCGGCCTCCCGCAGTTTCTGCACGTCGCTGTGGCCGACTTTGAGCGGTGCGCCGGAGCCCTCGGCGGAGTTCACCTCGCGCGCCACCGAACTGTCGGCCGGGGTTATCAGCCACCGTGAGGCGGGCGTCGCGTAGGCGCTGACCGCGAACGAGCCGGCCAGCGACTGCCAGATGCCTCCCGAGCCGGCCCGGCGGCCGGCGAGGTCGAGGCGGTACAGCTCCGTCGCCGAGCGCACGGCCTGGCCGACGTCCCGGGGGAAGGCGAGGCCCACTTCGGGCGCGGGGTCCGCGTCCGCCAGGCCGATCTCGTGGAGCGGCACCGGGCGGCCGAGCTTCTGGCCGATCGCGGCCGCGATGAGGTGCGGAGCGGCGCCCTGCGGCACCATGCCCTTCGACACCCAGCGCGCCACCGACGTCTTGTCGTAGCGAAGAGTCAACCCGCGTTGGGCGCCGAGGTCGTTGACGCGTCGCGCGAGTCCGGCGTTGCTGATTCCCGCGAGGGCGAGAACGGCGCCGAGCTTTTCGTTCGGCCCGCGTTGCTCCCTGGACATTGCGCCACCCCTCGACACAGACGGCTGCCGCGCTGGCATAACCACGCGGCATTCGTAAACCCAGCGTAGTTCGCCGCATCCCAAGCGTTAAGGGGCATTCTTCCGGATGGCGGGATTGTGGCACGTACCAAAGTGCCGGCATGGGTACGCACCGTCGCGGCGTGCTCCCGCTGTGTGGCCGTGCGCCCGTCCGTGCGCTCTTCTCCGGCCACGGGGGGAGCGGTTCCATGGGTCGTGCGTGGGTCGGCCCGCTGTACTGGATCCAGTGGGCTGGGGGACACCGCCGCCACCATCCCCGCGGGCGGCGGAACGGTCCGGGAGGCGAGCTCCGTCTCCCGGGCCGGCGCGCCGTCCGAGGCGCGCGGCTGTGTACGGAGCGTGCGCGGGTCCGGCCCGACGGCGGCCCGACGGCGGCCCGCCGTCCGGTAATTGGCCGAAAATCGACCCCGTGTTCTGTGGGTGAATTCGCTTCCCACCATGGAAATCGAGGGCGCGCGGGGTGTTTTGGGGGAGCGTTTCGGGGGCGCATTCGCGTCGCACAGGCGAGGGCATGCGCGGTCACCAGCGCCCCGCGCGCGCGAGTGCCCATGGTCCCGCAGGTCGGCGCGGGGGCGTTCACGGGGGCGCACTCCGGGGATCTCAAGCGGCGTCACCTCCTTCTGCGGCGCGTTCTTCGTGGCAGCATGTGAACCGTTCGTGCGGTGCACTGGTTTGTCCACAGCCTGTGGAGGCGTCGATGCGGTGGTTGGTGGGATGGAGCAGCGCCGCCGCGGGAGGGACCGGTCCCGGCACTGTCGGAGCGGGCGGCTACGGCGGCGGGTACGCCGGCCGCGGCGAGGACGCCGGGCGCATCGGGTACGACGGCGAGACGCTGCACCCCGTGGGCTCCCAACCGCTGTGGGGCGACCCCGATCCGCTGTGGGCGGTCGGCGACTGGCGGCCCGACGAGGTGCGCGTGGTGCGGGCGGACGCCCAGACCCGGATCGCCGTGCTCGGCATCTGCGGGGCGACGGACGAGCAGCTGCGCGTCGGACTGTTCGCCGCGCGCGGAGGGGCACTGCGCCATCTGACGGCCTGGCCGGGCAGTTACACCGCGATCGTCCAGGTCGGTCGGCGCATCACCGTCTGCGGTGATCTGGCGGGCGCCCGCCCGGTGTTCCACACGCCCTGGGCGGGCGGTACGGCGTACGCGACGGCCGCGCTGCCGCTGGCCGACCTCGTCGAGGCCAACCTCGACTTCGGCCACCTGGCGGCCCTCCTCGCCGCCCCCGACGTACCGGCCGCCGTGCACGACTCCACGCCGTACGACGGCGTGCGACGCGTTCCGCCGGGGCACGCGCTGATCCTGCGCGCCGGGGCGCGCGAGATCGCCGGGTACGAGCCGGTCGCCTCCCTCGCCGTGGCGGCGCCCCCGGCCGATCCGGACAGCGCGGTCGACGCCGTGCGCGACGCCCTCGTCGAAGCGGTACGCGCGCGTCTGTCGGCGCCGCGGCACGTCCCCGACATCGACCCCGGGCCCGTCCCCGGCATGGGCCCCGCCGAGCGACGGGCCGCGCGCGGGATGCCGGTCCCGGGCATCGGCGCCGACCTGTCCGGCGGTCCCGCCTCGGGGACGCTGGCGCTGCTCGCGGCGGGCCTGCCCGGCAGGCCCGGCACGCTCCTCGGGCACGGCACCGGCGCCGGCGAGCGCCTGCTGGCCGTCACCTTCAACGACCTGGCCGTCGGCGGCCACGAGGCCGAGGTCGAGCGGGCCGGCACCCTCGCGGCCAACCCCCGCCTGCACCACGTCGTCGTGGCCGGCGGCGAGGAGACCCTGCCGTACGCCGACCTGGACGGCCCCCTGACCGACGAACCCGGCCCGAGCCTGGTGACGGCCGCCCGCCACCGCGCGCGCCTCGCCGCGGGCAGCGCGGACCACTTCACCGGACACGGCGCCCGCCAGGTCCTCGACGCCCACCCCGCCCGCCTCGCCGACCTGCTGATGGACCGCAAGAGACGCCACCTCGTCCGGCCCGTCG
The DNA here is from genome assembly GCF_042888135.1 of Streptomyces sp. NPDC003247. Classification (NCBI taxonomy): domain Bacteria; kingdom Bacillati; phylum Actinomycetota; class Actinomycetes; order Kitasatosporales; family Streptomycetaceae; genus Streptomyces; species Streptomyces sp. NPDC003247. Next base: position 10,967 of record NZ_JBIAPF010000007.1, on the reverse strand, counting down.
CCGCCCTGACGAAGGCGGAGGGGTCCGTGCTCGTCCCCGCGCGCGTGTACGGCGCCGCCCGCCGGCTGGCCCGTACCCCGTACGGGGCGGGCGTGGAGGGCCTCGCCGAACGGCTGCTGCACCGCCGCTTCGACGATCCCGCGGGCGCCGCGGGCGCCGTGGGGGCCTCGCTGGCGGCCCTCGCCTGGGGCGGGCCCGGTCCGGCCGCGCGCTGGCTGACCGGAGAGGCACTGGCTGAAGTATCGGTTCGCCTCCAGTCCATGGCGCACCGCGCCGGCGTGGGCCCAGGCCAGCGTCCCGGCGACTACCGCGCGCGTGCCGCCCTCGCCCGCCACGCGGCCGATCTGCGCGTCCTGGAGCAGGCCGCCGAGATCCGCTCCCAGCGCCTGCACGCCCCGTTCCTCGACAACCAGGTCGTGCGCGCCTGCCGTGCGCTCCCCGAGACCCTGCGCGTGCAACCGGGGGCGCGTGCCGCGATCCTGCGCACCGTCCTGAAGGGCTCCGGCGTGGCCGACCTCCCGCCCGGCTGGGGCGCCCCCTCCCTCGGCTCCACCACCGCCGCGGCCCGTGCGGGCCTGCGCACGGCCACGGACCCCGTGCTGGCCCTCTTCGACGCCCCTCTCCTCGCCGAGGCGGGCCTGATCGAGGCCCGGGTGGTCCGCAAGGCCCTGCGGGGGGCGGCGGCGGGCGAGCCCCTCCCGCTCGACGGCCTGGCCGACCTGGTCTCCCTGGAACTGTGGCTGCGCCGCCTGCTGTCCCGCCGCGGCACCTGCTGGACGGGCACCCCGGCCCGCGCGCGTGCGGTACCCGCGGGGATCGCCCCCCAGAGGCGGGCGGTCTCCTCCGGGGGCTGAACGATCCAGGGGGACTGTGCCCTCCTGACAGGGGGACTTCGCCCTCCTGGGGCCTAGGAGCAGGTGAACCCGGACTCCGCCCAGTCCGCGAGCGTGAGCGTGTCGAGGGGGTCGTGCGGCTCGACCACCAGCCGGACCGTCCGGCGCCCGGTGAGGTCCACGTGGACGGGGACGGCCGGGTCACCGCCCCCGACCACGGGGGACGTCCAGAGCCGGTCCCCGTCGGCGTGGACGGAGAAGGTGACCTTGCCGAGCTTCCCCGTGAGGTCGTCGACGCCGACCACGGCGTCGTACGCGGTGCAGGCGCGGTTGAGGTCGACGGTGACGGAGGAGTCCCCGTGGACGGTCACCCCGCGCGCGTAGCGCCGGCCGGCGATGGACAGCTCGGAGCGCTGCCAGACCCAACTGCTGCCGCCCAGGCGGATCTCCGGCCCGGTGCCGTCGCCGAAGACGTCGAAGGGCAGCTCGTCGAACCGGTGGACGGCCGGGGCCGACGGGGGTGCCGGAGACGGTGTGGAGGTGGGTGCCGGGTCGGGAGCGGGTGTGGGCGTCGGGGTGGGCGAGGAGGGCGGTGTGGGGGTGGGTGTGGGGGTCGTCGTCCTCCCGACGGTCCGGGACGTGGGCTTCGGCGTCGGCGTGGCGGCCCCGGCCGGGACGATCACCGTGGGGGCCGGCGTGGACTCCTCCCGCGTGCGGGTGGGGCGGGGCGTCGGCGCCGGCGTGGGCTGCTCCGGCAGGACGGCCGGGACGGAGGTGGGGGGATGGGCCACGGGCTGCCGCGCGGGGCTGTCGTCGCCGACGAGGCCGAGGGCCACCGCCGCGGCCGCCACCGCGACCACGCCGGCCGCGACACCGGCCTTCACGGGCGCGCCCAGCCCCTCCGAGGCCGCCGTACCGCCCCCGGCGCCCGACGATCCGCCGCCCGACGCGGCGGCACCGCCCGCGACGCCCGCCGCCCCGGTCCCGGCACCGCCGGCGATGAGCGCGGCCGCCTTGGCGTACCCGGCGGCTCCGAACCAGCCGATGACCGCGACCGGCACGACGGCGGGGATGCCTCCGGCCACCTCCTCGATCTGGAGGGCGGCCAGCCGGCACCTGGCGCACTCCTCCAGGTGCTTGCGCAGCCCCCGTTCGGCGCGGGTGCGCAGCCGGCGGCGGGCGTACGTGCCGAGCTGGTCGGCCCACCGGGCGCACTCCACGTCGCTGGTGAGGGCGGCGCTGACGTGGGCCTGGAGGTAGGCCTGCTTGAGGCCCTCACGGGCCCTGCTGGCCAGCACGCGGGTGCCGTTGGCGTCGAGCCCGAAGAGCGTGGCGACCTCGCTCGGCGACTCGTCCTCGACCTCGGTGTGCCACAGCACGGCCTGCCAGCGCTCGGGCAGCGAGCGGAAGGCCCGCATGGCCATGGACCGATCGGCCTCGTGCATCGCGCGCACGTCCGCGCCGAGGTCGAGCGCGTCGCTGTCGGGGACCTCGGAGGACCGGCCGGACTGCGTGGCGAACACCGCGAAGTCGTCCACGAGCTGTTCCCGCTTCGCCGACCGCGTCCAGTCGGCGGCGACCCGGCGGACGGAGGTGAGCAGGTAGGCGCGGACGGCGTGCTCGGGGCCGGAGCCGCGGCGTACGGCCTGGAGCATGCGGGCGAAGACCTCGGCGGTGAGGTCGTCGGCGGTGTGGGCGTCCCGGCAGCAGGTGCGCGCGTACCGGCGTACGGCGTCGGCATGGCGCCGGTACAGCTCCTCGTACGCCGTGTCGTCGCCCGAGCGCATCCGCCCGATCAGCTCGGCGTCGGCCGGCGGCGCGTCCGGCGGCGGCAGGACGCTGTCGTCCGCCCGCCACTCGCGCTGTGCCGGAACGCCGACGCCGTCCGGCGGCACGGCCGCGGCACCGCGGCCGCGGGGAACACCCGGGCGGCCGCCCTGACTGGGCACCTGCGGTGCGATCCGGCCACCGGCCTCCGCGCCACCGTCGCCCGGTGACCCGTCCCGCCCCTCAACGCTCATCGCGGAAAGCCCCCGCCGCCTGCCCAACCGGTCCCGACCACCGGCTCAGAGTGCCATATCGGCCATCGTCCGGGATCCCCACCGACCGGGCCACCCAGCCGTCCTTCGGGGGCTGGCCGTACTCCAGTGCGGGAATTCACCCGAACGGGGAAGGTTCGGCTGCCGCGCTCGGCAGAGACGCCGCGCAGCCTGCCGGACGCGCCGGGCACGCCCGTGGCGGAGGGCGGGGGCGGAGCGCCGGAACGCCCCGCCCCACCGTCACCCTTACGAGTCACGCACGGCTTCCGCCACCGCTGACGAATCCGGCCGCCACCACTGAAGGGACCGGCCCACCACCGTTGACGGACCTGTTCCGCCACCACTGACGGGCATGGCCCGCCACCATGGACGGACCTGTCCCGCCGCGGCTGACGGATGCGGCCCGCCACCGGTGAGAGAGCCGGCCCGCCGTCGTCGGCGAAGTCAGCCCGCCGTCACCGGCAGGACGGGCTGCTGGCACCGGCGGAACCGGCCGCCGTCACCGGCGAAGTCGGCCGCCGTCACCAGCGGAACCAGCCGCCGTCACCGACAAAGCCGGCCCACCGTCGTCGGCCGAGCCGGCCCGCCGTCACCGGCGGAACCGGCCCCGACGGAAGCCGGCCGGCGACGGAACCGCCCGCGGTCGACGAAGCCGTCCGCCGCCCCCGGCGGAACCGCCCGCTACCCGACCGGCCGCGACCGCAGTCCCTCCAGCAGGATGTCCAGCAGCCGGGCCGAAGCGGCCGCCTGCTGGGCCGCGTCCGGCAGTGAGGGTGCCGCCGTGGCGATCACCAGCAGGACGTCCGACACCGACACGTCGGGCCGCAGTGCGCCCGCCGCGCGTGCCCGCTCCACGAGCTGGCCCACGACGTCGAGCAGCGCTGCCGCCCCGGCGTCGTCCACGGGCGCCGGACCGCCCTCCTCGGACACCAGCCGCAGCTCACCGCCGACCGGCTGGGACCGCTGCTGCGGAACCCGCACCGCGTCGGCCGGGGAGTCCTCGGCGCCGCCCTCGTCGGAGACACCGACCCTGAGCACCTGCGGCGGCAGCAGCCGCCCGGCACCCGAGGCCACCGACGTCCGCAGGAACCGCGAGAGCGCCGACCACGGCTCGTCCTCCTGACCGAGCGCCGCCCGTGCCTGGTCGGTCAGCCGGGAGGTCTCCTCCTCGGCTATCCGCCGCACGAGCACGTCCTTGCTGGGGAACCGCCGGTACACGGTCCCCACGCCCACGCGGGCGCGCCGCGCCACGTCCTCCATCGGCGCGCCGTACCCCAGCTCGCCGAAGACCTCGCGCGCCGCGCGCAGCACGTGCTCCAGATTGCGCTGTGCGTCCACGCGCAGCGGCGTGGTCCGCGGGCCGTCCCCGCGTCCCGTGCCCGCCGCCGCGCTCACCGCGCCGCCCGGTGCAAGGGCGGACGCGGACGACCAATGCCTGTCCTGAATGTGCATGAATGATCCCCCGGTAATGACGTCTCCCCCCGGAGACTCTCCCCGCCATCGAAAAGCCGGGGCGATGGAAACCGGGGACCGCGACCACCCGGACCCGCCCGTCGCGGACCCGAGGAGCGCCTCCCCCTACACCCCGTCGACACACGAACATAGTTGAGCGGGACTCAATTCAGAAGGGGCAGGTTCCGCACGGAGCGCCCCCCGATCGGAGTACGCGGCGCATACGTCCCGATTGCGCCTCTCCCCGCACCCCGGCGCACACCGGTTGACCTGCGCCGCCGCACTCCACACCGGTGTTTCGGCCAACCCGGCGCCCGCCCCGCTCCCGGACACCCGCCGTGCCGGGGCTGTGGACAAACTCCGGCGCCGGGTGCGTCATGGGATGGTGAAGGAACGTGCGCGCATTCTCGTTGTCGGCGGCGGCTACGTCGGGATGTACACGGCCCTGCGGCTCCAGCGGAAGCTCAGAGGGGACATCGGCCGGGGCGAGGCCGAGATCACCGTCGTCACCCCCGACCCGTACATGACGTACCAGCCGTTCCTGCCCGAGGCCGCGGCCGGCGCCATCTCCCCCCGCCACGTCGTGGTCCCGCTGCGCCGCGTCCTGCCGCACTGCCGGGTCGTCGTCGGCGAGGTCACCGCCGTGGACCACGCCAAGCGCACCGCCACCCTCACCACCCTCGCCACCGAGGAGGAGGGCACCGGGCCCCGCCAGATGGCGTACGACGAACTCGTCCTCGCGCCCGGTTCCGTCTCCCGCACGCTCCCCGTGCCGGGCCTCGCCGACCACGGCATCGGCTTCAAGACCGTCGAGGAGGCCATCGGCCTGCGCAACCACGTCATCGAACAGATGGACATCGCCTCCTCCACCCGCGACCCCGCGATCCGCGACGCGGCCCTCACCTTCGTCTTCGTCGGCGGCGGCTACGCGGGCGTGGAGGCGCTCGGCGAGCTGGAGGACATGGCCCGCTACGCCACGCGCTACTACCACAACGTCAAGCCCGAGGACATGAAATGGGTCCTCGTCGAGGCCTCCGACCGGATCCTGCCGGAGGTCGGCGAGGAGATGGGCCGCTACACCGTCAGCGAACTGCGCCGCCGCAACATCGACGTCCGCCTCCACACCCGCCTGGAGTCCTGCGCGGACCGCACGGCCGTCCTCAGCGACGGCGCCCGCTTCCCGACCCGTACGGTCGTGTGGACCGCCGGCGTCAAACCCCACCCCCTGCTCGCCGCCACCGACCTCCCCCTCACCGACCGGGGCCGGCTGAAATGCACACCCGAGCTGACCGTCGAGGGCGTCACGCACGCGTGGGCCGCCGGAGACGCCGCCGCCGTCCCCGACGTCACCGCCGCCGAGCCCGGCACGTACACCGCCCCCAACGCCCAGCACGCCCTGCGTCAGGCCAAGGCCCTCGCCGACAACATCGTCCGCTCGCTGCACGGCGAGCCCCTGCGGCCGTACGCCCACAAGTACGTCGGCTCGGTCGCCTCCCTGGGACTGCACGAGGGCGTCGCGCACGTCTACGGACGCAAGGTGAAGGGCTACCCCGCCTGGTTCATGCACCGCGCCTACCACCTCAGCCGCGTGCCCACCTTCAACCGCAAGGCGCGCGTGCTCGCCGAATGGACGCTGTCGGGCCTCTTCAAACGGGAGATCGTCTCGCTCGGTTCACTCGAACACCCCCGTGCGGAGTTCGAACTGGCCGCGGGGGGAAAGCCTTCTGCCGACCGGAAGGGCGACGGGAAGGGCGACGGGAAGGGCGATCGGCGGGAGAACGGCCGGGACGACAGCCGGGACGACAGCCCAGAGACCGGCCGGGACAACGGCCGGGAAGACGGCCGGGACGACCGGCGGGACACCCAGAAGGACGACCCGAAGGGCGGCTCGAACAGCAACCCGAACGGGTAGTCCTGGCCGGATCCAGGAACTCCACCGGCCGCCCCGGCGTCTGACGAATGTCGTCCCGGACGGCCCCCTGCCAGACTGCTGACCCATCCCTCCCCGAGCCTCCCCCGACCCTCCCGAGCCCTTTCCCGAGCCCACGGCGGGCCACTGCCCGCCCCGCCCCACGACGAGGCTGTTTCCACGTGCTGCATTTCCCGGGTGTGCTGCGACAATGTGCGGCCACCGCCGCGCGGCCCCCGGAGCCCAGGCCGGGCCCGGAGCCGGCCGACGACGACTACACGAGGCAAGGAATCGTGAACTTCACGCGCTGGAGCGCCCGGCTCCCCGGAACACAGCGCCGCGCCAACGCGCGGGCCGAGCACACGGTCACCACCACCGACCGACGCAGCGAGGGCTCCGTGCCCGCGGCCCGCGCCGAACGGCTCACCGACGAGCCGCCCCCGGTCCCCGCCGTCGACGAACTCCCGGTCCGCGAGGTCCTCGACCGCGTCCCGGCCCTCGTCGCCCTCGTCCACGGCCCCGACCACCGCCTCGCCTACGTCAACGGCGCCTACACGGCGGCCTTCGGCGTCCGGCCGCCCGGCGAACCGGCCGCCGAGGCCCTCCCCGAGCTGCGCGAGCTGGGCCTGATGCCGCTCCTCGACCAGGCCCTGCGCAGCGGCCGGCCGCGCACCCTGAAGTCCCGCAGGGCCCCCGACGGCCGCTCCTACACCTTCACCTGCACCCCGGCCGCCGAGGACAACGGCGAGGGCGCCGTCCTCATCTTCGCCACCGACGTCACCGACCACGCCGAGGCCGCCGAACGTCTCAGAGCCAGCGAACGCGGCCAGCGCGAGACCGCCGTCACCCTCCAGCGCTCCCTCCTCCCCCAGGAGCTCGAACAACCGGACGACCTGCGCATCGCCGCCACCTACCAGCCCGGCGGCACCGAAGCCGCAGTCGGCGGCGACTGGTACGACGTCATCACCCTCGGCGGCGGCCGCACGGCCCTCGTCATCGGCGACGTCATGGGCCGCGGCGTCCGCGCGGCGGCCGTCATGGGGCAGCTGCGCACCGCCGTCCGCGCCTACGCCCGCCTCGACCTGCCCCCGCACGAGGTCCTCCAGCTCCTCGACGGCCTCGCCGCCGAGATCGACGCCAACCAGATCGCCACCTGCGTGTACGCCGTCCACGACCCGAACGAGGGACGCCTGGTGTACGCCTCCGCCGGCCACCTGCCCATCCTCGTCCGCGACGAGACCGGCACCGTCCGGCGCGCCGACGAACCCACCGGCCCCCCGCTCGGCACCGGCGGCTGGATGCACGCCTCCGGCACGGTCCCCCTCACCCCCGGCTCCACGGCCGTCCTCTACACGGACGGCCTGGTGGAACGCAGGAACGAGGACCTCGACGAGGGCATCGCCTCCCTGGAGCGCGCCCTGGCAGGCGCGACCGGCACCCCCCAGGTGATCTGCGACCGCCTGGTCCGCTCGGCCGGTGTCACCGCCGACCACGACGACGACGTCGCCGTCCTGGTCCTCCAGCACCCGCACCGCACCGGCGCCGACGGCGAGCTGTTCCGCAACGCCGCCCTGGATCTGCTCGGCGGCGTGGAGGCGGCCCCCCGCGCGCGTGCCTTCGCGTCCGGCGTCCTCACCAGCTGGCGCTTCCCCACCGAACTGCACGACCTCGGCGTCCTCGCCACCAGCGAACTCGTCGCCAACTCGCTCCAGCACGGCACCCCGCCCATGCGCCTGCGTCTGCGCCGCACCGACCGCCGCCTGATCATCGAGGTCACCGACGGCGACGACCACCTGCCGCTCCGCCGCCGCGCCGAACCGGGCGACGAGTCCGGCCGCGGCATCGCGATCGTGGCCACCATCGCCTCCGGCTGGGGCAGCAGACGGACCCCGGGCGGCGGCAAGGCGGTGTGGTGCGAGTTCGTCCTGCCCCGCACGACGGACTGACGACGCCACGGCCCGTAAAAAGCGCGGAGGCGCCCGTCGTCCACGACGACGGCCGCCTCCACACAGCCACATGACGCCCTCATGGCGTCCTCATGACGGCCTCACGCCTCGGCGCCGACCGGCTCCGTGGCTGCCGCGCCCCGGGCCACCACCCGGTTCCGCCCGAGCCACGGCCGATCCTGCTCGGGGGTGAGCCGCCGCCCCAGCCGCACGGCGAGGACGCTGATCCCCAACGAGAACACCAGGAACGTCACCACGTACGGCCCGTGCAGCGAGGCAGCCATCGGCCCGCCCACGGCCGGCCCGATCGCCAGCGCCAACTGCTTGACCAGCGCGAACGCCGAGTTGTACTGGCCCGCCAGCCCGGCCGGCGCCAGATCTGCGACCAGCGGCGCGACCGTCGGCGACAGCATCGCCTCCCCCAGCCCGAACAGCGCGTACGTCGACACGAAGGCCGCCGTCGCCGTCTCCCGGCTGCCGTGCCCCAGCCCCGCGTACCCGGCCACGGCCCATGCCACGGCCCAGATCAGACCCACCGCGGCGATCACCCGCGACCGCTTCTGCCGCTCGACGAACTTCAGGACGGCGAACTGCGCGACGACGATCACCGCCGTGTTCGCGGCGAGCGCGGTCCCGAGCGCGGACGTGGAGATCCCCGCGGCCTCGACCCCGTACGCACTCAGCCCCGACTCGAACTGTCCGTAGCAGGCGAAGAACAGGACGAAGCCCAGTACGCACAGCTGCACCATCGCCCGGTTCCCGAGCAACTGCCTCCAGCTCCCCTTGGAGGATCCCCGCGGAGCGTCCCCGACCCGTGGCGCGTGCGGCATCCGCACGGTCGCCACCACTGCGGCCAGCAGCAGGAACATCGCCGCCTCGATCGCGAACAGCAGCGTGAACGACGACACGCGCGTGGTGTCGACGAGGTGCCCGCCGATCAGCCCCCCGACGCCGAGCCCCAGGTTCTGCAGGAAGAACTGCGTCGCGAACGCCCGCGACCGCGTCTCCGCGGTCGAGCAGTCCACGATCATCGTCGCGAGCGCCGGCTGCATCACGGCCTGCCCGGCCCCGAGCGCGGCCGCCGCGGCCAGTACGGCGGTGGCGCTGCCGGCCAGCCCCAGGCCCAGCGCGCCCACCGCGGCGGTGACCAGGGCGGCGATCAGGACCGGCAGCGGGCCGCGCCGCACGATCGCCCGACCGGCGAACGGCAGCACGATCAGCGCGGCCACGGCGAAGACGGCGAGGACGAGCCCCGCGGTCACGGCCCCCAGCCCCCTCACCTGCGCCACGTAGACGTACAGATAGGGGACGGTGAAACCGAGTCCGAACGCGCTGAGTGCGTTGCCCACGTGGATCCGGCGCATCGCCGCGCCCATCGCCCTGGTCACGTTCACCTCTCTCAGGTAGTCGCTCACTGGTGGCGAAGCTCAGTTCTTAGAACCGAAGACTTCGAAGATAAATTTCAAGGCTAAACAGTACACCTCGAAGAACTTCAACGCGAACGACCCGCGTGCGATACTGACGCCCATGGGCGACACCTCCGGCAGCACCGGCATCGGCGGCGAGCCGACCCTCGAAGAGCAGATCGCCGCCTACCAGCGCGAGTTCCAGGACCTCGACCCCCAGGTCGAGAAGATCGTCTCGGCGCTGTCCCGCCTGAACCGCCGTATGAACGTCGCCTACGGCCGTCAGACCGCCGCCCTCGGCATCAGCAACGCCGAGTGGGAGGTGCTCAAGGCGCTCGTCCTCTCCGGCGCCCCCTACCGACTGGGCCCCAGCGACCTCGCCAAGCGCCTCGGCCTCACGCCGGCCGCCATGACCCACCGGATCGACCGCATGGTCGCCGAGGGACTGGTGACCCGGGAGCGGGACGAGTCCAACCGGGTCCGGGTCATCGTGGAGCTGACCCCCGAGGGCCGTGAGAAGTGGCTGGAGGCGATGCGCCTGGCGACCGTCTTCGAGGAGGACCTGCTCCAGGACCTCTCCGCGGAGGACCGCACGGCCCTCGGGGACGTCCTGACCAGGCTGCTGCGCCGGGTGGAGCACGCCCAGCCGGACGCCGGCGGACGACTCACCGACCTCGATTAAAAGATCTTGACAGGGGGCGCTTGACACCCCCCTCCCCGATCCGTACAGTTCTTCGGGTTGCCGCGGAGCCGTAACGGTTCTTCGACAGCACCTCCGCCGCTGAAGCGGCACCTCACACCACAGCAAGATCTCCCCACGGGACTGAATTCGGCATGCCCGAATGCAATTCGAATTGGGGCCGGCGGCTCGATTAGCGCTCGCCGGTACGGATCCGCTAAGGTTTGAGACGTCGGAACGGCCCAACGGCCGGGAAGACAACCCCCCTCTGACGGGGAATCAGACGCCGAAAGGATCTGATAGAGTCGGAACCGCCGGAAAGGAAACCGCGAGAGCGGAAACCTGGAAAGCACCGAGGAAATCGGATCGAGAAAAGATCTGATAGAGTCGGAAACGCAAGACCGAAGGGAAAAGCCCGGAGGAAAGCCTGAGAGAGTCTCTCGGGTGAGTACAAAGGAAGCGTCCGTTCCTTGAGAACTCAACAGCGTGCCAAAAATCAACGCCAGATATGTTGATACCCCGTCCCCGGCAGTGATAGCCGAGGATGAGGTTCCTTTGAAAAAACACAGCGAGGACGCTGTGAACGGTCGGGCCTATTCCGCCTGACTGTTCCGCTCTCGTGGTGTCGTCCCGATTACGGGAAAACATTCACGGAGAGTTTGATCCTGGCTCAGGACGAACGCTGGCGGCGTGCTTAACACAT
>NZ_JBIAPF010000006.1:527098-610885 GCF_042888135.1 Streptomyces sp. NPDC003247 | reverse complement strand
CGCATGGGAGAGTCCTTCCGCCAGGGCCGAGCAGCTGGCGTCTCGTCAGCTGAACCGACTCGGGCCCCGACGTGATCCACCGTCAGCCAGCACCCGGACCGCCACCACTCCAGGCGCTCAGGTGGGTGAACACCGTTCCGCTGCACGGCGGAGAGCCGCTCCGCGTCGGGAATCCGCCGCCACGTGCCTCCGCCGACGGTCCATCAGAACGGGCGCCGCCCGGCCGGCCGGAGCCGCCCTCCCGGGGCCACGCCGGCCGCGGCGCGCGGTCGCCGATGCGCGCCGGGACGACGGTGCTTCCGCCGCCCGGCGGTCGCCCCGCGATCCCGCCCAGCGGTCGCCCCGCCATCCCGTACACCTCGTACGTAAGTCGCCCCGCCACCCCGTGCGCGGTAGCCCGGACCCCGTGCAGGTAGTCGACGTGATTGGCCCCGGCCCGCGTGGTTACTCCGTTCCCGTGAACGACGACAGGCGTTCGCTCCGGTGACCGGTTCGGCCGGCGCCGGCGGCCCGGTCGGTTAACCCGCCCGTCGCGCGTGGCGTGCGCGGTCCGCCCGGCCGACGGAGGGTGGGGAGAGGTGTGCCCCGCGAGGACGGTCCGACCGTTCTATGCGTCGTGCGAACGCCTGTCGCACAGCGGGCTGTGCGGGAAGTCGGCAGTTTTACGTACGCGTCCGCGGCCGAGTGGCCCAGGACGCCGAGGAGGACATGGATGAGCGAGCCCAATCCGGTGAAGAAGGCGGTGCGGAAGGTGGCGGAGAGCGTGCGGGGAGACGGGCAGGGGCCGGAAGAGGGTGTCCCCGGCAAGCCGGCGCCCGAGTCGCCGTCCGTCGCCGAGCCGACGGAGCCCCGCGAGCCGCTGCCGCCGAAGCCGGACCAGACCGGCCCCGACACCGTGTCGCCGACGGGGCAGCCGACGGGCGCCGAGCAGGCGCGGATGGCGCAGTCCGGCAGCTACCTGACCAACGCCCAGGGCACCCGGCTGTACGACACCGACCACTCGCTCAAGGCCGGGCCGCGCGGTCCCGTGCTGTTGCAGGACCACCACCTGCGCGAGAAGATCATGCACTTCGACCACGAGCGCATCCCGGAGCGCGTGGTCCACGCCCGCGGCGCGGCGGCGCACGGCGTCTTCCGCAGCTACGGCACGGCCGCGGCCGTGACGAAGGCGGCGTTCCTCGCGGAGGACGAGGAGACGCCGGTGTTCGTGCGCTTCTCGACGGTGCTGGGGTCGCGGGGCTCGTCCGACACCGTGCGTGACACCCGCGGCTTCGCGACGAAGTTCTACACCAGCGAGGGCGTCTTCGACCTGGTCGGCAACAACATCCCCGTCTTCTTCATCCAGGACGCGATCAAGTTCCCCGACGTCATCCACGCCGGCAAACCGCACCCGGACCGGGAGATCCCGCAGGCGCAGAGCGCCCACGACACGTTCTGGGACTTCGTCACCCTGCACACCGAGGCCACCCACCACACCCTGTGGAACATGTCCGACCGGGGCATCCCCCGCTCGTTCCGGACGATGGAGGGCTTCGGCGTCCACACGTTTCGCCTGGTCAACGCCGAGGGCGCCACGACGCTGGTGAAGTTCCACTGGAAGCCCAAGCTGGGCGTGCACTCCCTGGTGTGGGAGGAGGCGCAGATCATCAACGGCGTCGACCCCGACTTCCACCGCCGGGACCTCGCCGACGCCATCGAGGCGGGTGCGTACCCCCAGTGGGAGCTGGGCATCCAGACGTTCCCCGACACCCCGGAGCAGACCTTCGAGGGCATCGACCTGCTGGACCCGACCAACATCGTGCCCGAGGAGCTCGCCCCGGTACAGCCGATCGGCCTGCTCACCCTCGACCGCAACCCCTCGAACTTCTTCGCCGAGACGGAACAGGTCGCCTTCCACGTCGGCCACCTCGTCCCCGGCATCGACATCACCGACGACCCGCTGCTGGCGGGACGTCTCTTCTCCTACCTGGACACCCAGATCACGCGGCTGGGCGGCCCCAACTTCCCGCAGCTCCCCATCAACCGGCCGCACGCGCCCGTCAACGACATGCTCCGCGACGGCATGCACCAGACCGCCGTCCACCGGGGCGTCGCCCCGTACCGCCCCAACTCGCTGGACGGCGGCTGCCCCTTCACCGCCGGCGCGGACACGGGCGCCTTCATCGAGACGCCGGTGCGGATCCCGGAGGCCACCAAGGTGCGCGAGGCCCCCGAGTCGTTCGACGACCACTTCAGCCAGCCCCGGCGCTTCTGGCTGAGCATGAGCCCCGTGGAGCGCGAGCACATCATCGGCGCCTACACCTTCGAGCTCGGCAAGTGCTACGAGCAGGCGATCAAGGAGCGGGCCCTGGAGGTCCTCGCCAACATCGACCCGCAGCTGTGCGAGCAGGTCGCGAACGGCCTCGGCCTGCCGGCGCCGAAGCCCACCGTGCCCCTCGCGGACGTCGAGCCCAGCCCGGCACTGTCCCAGGTCGGCCGCGCCTGGCCCACCGACGGCCGCGTCATCGGGATCGTCACCGGCGCGGACGGCGACCTCGACGGCGTGAACGCCGTGCGCGAGGCCGTGCTGGGAGCGGGGATGGTCCCCCTCGTCGTCGCGCCGACCGGAGGCAAGCTCGGTGCGGACGGCGGTGCGCTGACGGTCCAGCGCACGTACGCCACCGCCCGGTCGGTCGAGTTCGACGGCCTGCTGGTCGTCGGCACCCCCGCCGCGGGCAGCGACGCGTTCGGCGCCCGTGACGCCAAGGCCGCCCCGGCCCCCGGCGGACCGGACACCGTCGATCCCCGGGTCGCCCTGCTCCTGGCGGAGGCCTTCCGGCACGGCAAGGCCATCGGCGCCTGGGCGGGCGGCGCGGCCGCCCTCGAAGCGGCCGGCGTGCCCACCGGCGCGCCCGGTGTCGTCGTCGCCGACAGCGGCACCGGCGCGCTCGAACAGCTGACCGGCCTGCTCGGCTCGCACCGGGTCTGGGAACGGTTCCCCACCACCGTCTGAGACGGACGGCCGCCGCTTCCCCCGGTGCCCCGGCCCCGGGAGGAGTGCTGTGATCACCGGGCCCCGGCGGGCTGAGCCGCCGGGGCCCGACGCGGCACCGGGGCATCCGGCGCGCGGGCCGGTACGGAAGTACGCAAGTACGGCGGTACGACGGGTACGGAAGTATGCAAGTGCGGCGGTGCGGCAGTACGGCAGTACGGCGTGCACGGGAGCACGACGCCTACGGGGGTACGACGCCTACGGGGGACGACGCCCACGGCGGACGCGAGTCGAGGAGGCAGGGACGTGACGGAGCCCGGGAACACGGAGGCCGGGGAGACGGAGGCCGGCCGGGAGGGCTCCACGCGCGGGCTCCCGGACCGGCTCTCCGCCGCCCTGGCCGCCTTCGGCACCGGCGCCTACCTCGTGGACGACAAGGGCTGCATCGTCGCCGTCAACGCGGCGGCCGAGCGCCTGCTGGCCCGCCCCGCCGCGGAGCTCCTGGGACACGACGCGCACGATCTGCTCCACCGCACCTCCCGAGGGGAGCCGATGGCGAGGTCCCAGTGCGGCATGCGGCCGATGTTCCACGCCGGCGGGACGGCCCAGGCCGAGCAGGACTGGTTCGAACGGGGGGACGGCTCCCTGCTGTCCATCTCCTGGACGATCGCCCCGTACGACCTCGGCGGCGGACAGCGGGGCACCTTGGTGCTCTTCCACCCGTCCGACGGCGCCCGCACCGCAGGGGACCGGGCCGACGAATCCCTGCCGCCGTTCGAACGCCTGGCCCTCCTGGCCGAGACCACCACCCGGCTCACCTCCACCCTCGACGTCGACGAGGCGCTGGACCGCCTGGTCGCGCTGGTGCTGCCCCGGCTCGCGGACTGGGCCGTCGTCGACCTGATCACCGAGCGCGACGAGGTGCGGCGGGCCGTCGTCGTCCACCACGAGGAGGGAGCCCTGGTGACCCACGAGGAACTCCAGGGGCCGATGCCGCCCGTGCCCGAGGAGTCCCCGATGCCGCTCTCCCGGGCGCTGCGCGGGGTCGCCTCCGCCCTGGCCGGTCCCCGCACCTACCAGGGCCCGCCCGACTCCGGCATCGCCGTCGAACAGCGCCGGCTGTTCGAGGCCACCGGCATCCACTCGGCGGTCATCGCCCCCATCCGCAGCACCCGCGAGGTGCTGGGGGCGCTCACCCTGGGCCGCTCCGAGAGACCGGCCGGGTTCACGACCGCCGACGTCGCGCTGCTGGAGGACATCGCGCGCCGCACCGGCCTCGCCGTGGACAACGCACGCCTCTACCAGCGGCAGCGCGCGGTCGCCGAGACGATGCAACGCCATCTGCTGCCCCAGATGCCGGGGGTACCGGGCGTGGAGATGACCGTCCGTTACCTGCCCGCGCCCGACGCGTCCCATGTCGGGGGCGACTGGTACGACGCCTTTACCCTGTCCGACGGCGCCACCGCCCTGGCCGTCGGCGACGTCGTCGGACACGACCTGGACGCCGCCGCCGGCATGGCCCAGGTGCGCAACATGCTCCGCGCCTACGCCTGGTCCCAGGAGGAACCGCCCAGCCGTATCGTCGAACGGCTGGACGACGCGGTCATGCACATCACCGACGTCCCCATGGCCACCATGATCTTCGCCCGGATGGCCGAAGGGAGCGGCGGGCGGTACGAGCTGTCGTGGACCAACGCCGGCCATCCGCCCCCGCTCCTGGTCACCCGCTCCGGCCTGGCCCGCTACCTCACCGACGGACACGACATCCTCCTGGGCACCGGTGCCCGCCGCAGCCGCCCGGACGCGACGCTCACGCTGCCGCCCGGCTCCACCCTCGTGCTGTACACCGACGGACTGATCGAGTCCCCCCGCCGCTCCCTCGACGAGGGGCTCGACCGGCTCCGCCGGCACGCCGCCTCCCTGGCGCACCGGCCCCTGGAGTCCTTCACCGACCGCCTGCTGGAGCGCGCCCGGCCGGCCGACAACGACGACGACGTCGCCGTCCTCGCCCTGCGCACGCCGCCTCAGGCCCGGGAGGACGCGGCGGGCGGCCGCTGACGTCGCCCGGACACCGCAGGGGCCCCGGCCGCCCGTCCGGCCCCGGCCGGGCCGCAGGCGCCCGGCTCAGGCCGGCCCGGGGGGCCGGTCGGGGGCGGCCGGATGGATGCCGGGGCCCCTGCGGTGTCCGGCCAGGGGCGTGGGGGAGAGGTCGGTGGGCTCCTCGCCCGCCTCCAGCAGGGTGTCCGCGACGCCCACGATCAGGGGGTCGGGCTTGCCCATGGCCTCGTGGTCCTTCGCCGGGTAGTCGCAGCGGTCGAGGAGGCTGCGCATCGCCTCCAGCCTGCCCCGCCGCTTGTCGTTGTTCTTGACCACCGTCCACGGGGCGTGCGGTGTGTCGGTGGCGCGGAACATGTCGACCTTGGCGGCCGTGTAGTCGTCCCACCGGTCGAGCGAGGCCACGTCGGTGGGGGAGAGCTTCCAGCGGCGCACGGGGTCGACCTGGCGGATGGCGAACCGGGTGCGCTGCTCCGCCTGGGACACGGAGAACCAGAACTTCACCAGCAGGATGCCGTCGTCGGTGAGGAGCCGCTCGAAGAGCGGGGCCTGGGCGAGGAAGGTGCGGTACTCCTCCTCCGTGCAGAACCCCATCACGCGTTCGACGCCGGCCCGGTTGTACCAGGAGCGGTCGAAGAAGACGATCTCGCCGCGGGCCGGCAGATGCGCCACGTAGCGCTGGAAGTACCACTGGCCCGCCTCCCGCTCGGTCGGCTTCTCCAGCGCCACGACGCGGGCGCCGCGCGGGTTGAGCCGTTCGGTGAAGCGCTGGATGGTGCCGCCCTTGCCGGCCGCGTCACGGCCCTCGCAGAGCACGACGATCCGCTGACCGGTCTCCTTCACCCAGCGCTGCATCTTGAGCAGCTCGATCTGGAGGATGCGCTTGGTCCGCTCGTACTCGGGCCGGCGCATCTTCCGGTCGTAGGGGTAGTTCTCCCGCCACGTCCGCACGGGGTGTCCGTCGGCGTCGAGCAGGATCGGCTTCTCGGGCCGGCGCTCGTCCACGCTCAGGCCGTCGAGCAGCCTGTCCGGCTCCCCGTCGTCGTCGTGCCGGCCGGCGGCTTCCCGGCCCTGTGGTGTCTCGGCCATCTCCCCATCGTCTCCTCGGCCAGTGCTGACGGTCGCCCGCGACGCGCGCCGGAGTGCGGCTAGAAGGGCATGCGGCCGCGCGCCCGCCGTCCCGCGGAGCCGCTGCGTCCGACCGCTCGGGAGCTGGAGCTGAACGGCTTGCTGAACAGCCGCCCCAGCGGGCCGGGCGCCTTCGCTCCGGCCCGCGACCCGGCGCCCAGGGTGCGCTGCGCGCCGTTCTGCGGATGGCGCGAGAGGCGGGGCAGGAAGAAGGCCAGCACGGCCAGGACGACACAGGCGGCGATGATGATTCCGATGATCATCGGGATCTCCCGGGGGGTCGGCGGAAGGGCACGTTCTCGGTTCCTGTTGACCGCGTGCCCCCTCCCCCCGTCCGGACACGCGCGGTCGCTTCCGACTTGACACGGGGGTGCCGTCTTCGGGGTGACTTTCCTGCCTCGGCCGGGTCGAGATCCGCACCGGGCGGCTCCGCCCCGCTCCCGCCCGGGGACCTGTCGGGGCATGAACCATCACGACGACGGCCCCGACCCCGCCCACCGCCGTCCCCCGGGGGTCAGCCGGACCACGGTGGAGGCGCTCGGTTCCCTGTCGAAGGCCCTGGAGACCACCGAGCGGGCCCGCGGCCACCTGTACGCCTTCCACCAGCTGACGGGCGGCGCGGACCTGGAGCTGGACCGGACGGTGGCCCTGCTGCGCGAGGCCGGTCACACCGAGTGGGCCGACCGGGTGCAGCGCGAGATCCTGGGCCGCAACGTCATCCCCGGGCACTGGACCTTCCAGATCGTCGAGGCCTACAACGGCACCTACTACGAACCGTTCAGGGACCTGGAACGGCAGGCCCTCGCCGACCTGGCGGAGGGCCGCGACCACCTGTACGAGGCCGAGATGAAGGAGGCCCGCCGGACCGCGGGCCACCCCGACCACACCGCCGGACCCGACTGACCGAGGCCCGTGACACGGGCGCGCCGGGGCACGCCGGCGGGCCGGGTGCTCAGTCCACCGTGTAGCAGCGGATCACCTTCGAGATCCGCGCCGCCGTCGCCCCGAGCCTGCACGTCGGCCACGGAGCCGGCGAGCGCACCGAGTTCACGCCGATCACCGGCGGCACCGTGCGCGGCCCCCGTCTGAACGGCACCGTCCTGCCCGGGGGCGGCGACTGGTCCAGCACCCACGAAGGGCCGACCCGGCGAGCGACACCGAACGGAGCGTCCCGATGACCTTCTCCCCGTCCCTCACCCACGCCTTCCAGCCCTGGCGGGGGACGCTGTCGAGCAGTTCACGGGTGTACGGGTGACGCGGCGCCCGCAGGACGGCCTCGGCCGGACCGCGTGCGACGACACCGCCGTGCCGCATGACCAGTACGTCGTCGCAGACGTGCCGGACCACGCCGAGGTCGTGGGTGATGAACAGGTAGGCCACGCCGGTGCGTTCGCGGATGCGGGCCGGCAGGGTGATGCTCTGGGCCTGCACGGAGACGTCCAGGGCGGCCACCGCCTCGTCGAGGACCAGGACCCGCGGGCGGACCGCCAGGGCGCGGGCGAGCGCGGCGCGCTGGCGCTGCCCCCGGACGGTCCGTAGCGTCCGCGCGCCCGCACCGTCCGCGCGTCCGCAACGACGTCCGCCCGCCCGCAACGTCGGCGCGCCGGCGACGTCTGCCTGCTCGCGGCGTCCGCACCGACCGCGCCTCCCCGCGCCCGTCACCCCGCCCAGTCCGACGCCTCGCCCAGAAGGTGGCGTACCGCCTCCAGGGCCGGGCCGCGGTCGTCGGGTACCAGCCCGATGCGGGTGCGCCGGTCGAGCAGGTCGGCCTCGTCGAGGGCCCCTTCGTGGCGGACCGCCCAGAGGAGTTCGGCCCCGGTGACGGGGTGGCCCGGCAGGACGGGCGCGGCGAGGCGCGGGTCCCGGGCGCCGAGCGCCTGGACGGCGCCGGCCTCGGTGCCGTAGCGCCGGACGAGACGGCGCGGCGCGGGGATCGTGCGCAGGAGCCGGGCGGGAGCCGCGCCGACCAGCGGCAGGGCGCCCGTGCGGCAGGGGGCCGCGGTGAGGCGGCCCGCCGCGACCGCCGCGTCGACGGCGTCCTCGGCCATCCGCCGGTACGTGGTGAGCTTGCCGCCGACCACCGTGACCACACCGTCGCCCCCGGCGACGACCGCGTGCCGCCGGGAGAGGTCGGCGGTCCCGCCGCCGCCCCCGCCGGGGGCGGTGTCCAGCAGGGGGCGCAGCCCGGCGAAGGCGCCGGCCACGTCCGACCGGTGGACCGGGACGTCCAGCACGGAGCCGAGGACGTCGAGGAGGAAGCCGATGTCCGTCTCGGGAACGGCCGGGACGTCGGGGAGGTCGCCGTCGACGGGCTCGTCGGTGAGGCCGACGTAGACACGGCCGTCGCCCTGGGGGAGGACGAGGACGAAGCGGTTGGTCTCGCCGGGGACCGGGATGTGCAGGCCGGCGGGGAGCGCGCCGAGGCGCTCGGAGCGCAGGACGAGGTGGGTGCCCCGGGACGGCCGGACCCGGATGCCGTCGACCAGCCGGCCCGCCCAGACGCCGGAGGCGTTGATCACCGTACGGGCGCGGATCTCGCCCTCCTCGCCGGTGAGTTCGTCGCGGACCAGGGCGCCGGAGCCGGTCAGCCGCAGGGCCCTGACCCGGGTGAGGATCCGTGCGCCGTGGCCGGCGGCGGTGCGGGCGAGGGCGGTCACCAGGCGAGCGTCGTCGGTGACCTTGCCGTCCCAGGACAGCAGTCCGCCGCGCAGCCCCCCGGCGCGTACGGCCGGCGCCAGGACGCGGGCTTCCGCCGCGGCGAGCCGGCGGGGCGCGGGCAGCGTGGCCCGGGAGGTGCGGGCCGCCAGACGCAGTGCGTCCCCGGCCCGGAAACCGGCCCAGGCCAGGGCGGCCTGGCCGCGGGAGACCAGCGGGGTGAGGGGCAGGACGAAGGGCTCGGCGCGCACCAGGTGCGGGGCGGTGCGCTCCATGAGCAGTCCGCGCTCCACCGCGCTCTCGTGGGCGACGTCGAACTGCGCGGACGCGAGGTAGCGCAGCCCGCCGTGGATCAGCTTGGAGCTCCAGCGGGAGGTGCCGAAGGCGAGGTCGTGGGCGTCGACGGCGGCGACGGTCAGTCCCCGGGCGGCCGCGTCGAGGGCGGCTCCGGCGCCGGTCGCGCCCAGCCCGACGACCAGGACGTCCACCACCGGACCGCCCACGGCGGCGGCCAGTTCGCGCGAGCGCCGGGCGGCCGACAGCGACGAGGCGGCGGCCGGCGGGGCGGGTGCGGCGGTGCTGCCGGTGCGGCTCATGGCGTCAGCGTCCTCTCCAGGATGGTCCGCAGCTCCGTGAGGAAGGCGGCGGAGTCGAGCTCCGGGTCGTCCTCGTCGGTCATGGTCCGCAGCGACAGGGTGAACGACTGGACCACCAGGAGCAGGGAGCGGGCCTGCCGCTCCGGGTGACCGGGCCGTACCGAGCCGTCGGCGTGGCCCTCCCGCAGGCCGTCGGCGAGCAGCTCCAGCAGCGCCTCCTGGCTGGCCCCGCGCCGGTCGAGGACGTAGGGGAGGAGCAGCTCGGGATCGACGTCGACGATCTTGCGGAAGAGCGGATGGGCGCGGAAGGCGGCCACCCCCGCCACCAGGCCGTCCACCAGCAGCGCCCGGGCCGGCGTGCCCGGGCGGCGCTCCGGCAGGGCGGCCGTGGCCACGCCGATCCACTCACGGGTCATCAGATCGCCGACCAGGGACCGGACATCGGGCCAGCGCCGGTAGAGGGTCATCCGTGAGACCCCCGCCCGGCGGGCCACGTCGGTGAGGGTCGTACGGCGGACCCCGACGGCCAGGACGCAGTCGCGGACCGCGTCGAGCACCGCGTCGCCGTCCGACTGGTTGTGACGAATAGGCGTCATGTGTCACAGTGTAACGCCCGGTGGGGCCGTGCCGAGACGGCGTCCCGCACACCGACCTGGAGGACGACACCGATGGACATGCTGTGGAGCGGCTGGGGCGACCCCGCCGCGGCGACGCCGCTCCCCGACCCGGTGACCGGGCTGCTGCGCGACCTGCTGGGCGTCACGCCGCGCGGCACCGGACCGGTCGCCCTGGAGGAGATCGACGTCCCCGCCTCCCCGCTCGGCGCCGAGGCGCGCCGCGCCCTGCTGTCCGCCGTCGGCGGGCAGGCGGAGCACGTACGCACCGACGCCGAGTCCCGCATCCGGCACACGCGCGGCAAGTCCACCTCCGACCTGCTGCGGATCCGGGGCGGCGAGGTCGACGACATCCCGGCGGCCGTGGTGCTCCCGGCCGGGCACGACGAGGTCCTCGCCGTCCTGCGGGCGTGTGCCGCACACGGTCTGACGGCGGTGCCGTTCGGCGGCGGCACCTCCGTCGTCGGCGGCCTCGCGCCCGCCCGGCGCGGCGCCGTCGTCGCCCTCGACCTGCGCCGCCTGAACGCCCTGCTCGCCGTCGACCCGGTCTCGCGGACCGCCACCCTCCAGGCCGGACTGCGCGCCCCGCACGCCGAGGCGCTGCTGGCCGGACACGGCTTCACGCTCGGCCACTTCCCCCAGTCCTACGAGTGGGCCACCCTCGGCGGGTTCGCCGCCACCCGCTCCAGCGGACAGGCCTCCGCCGGCTACGGCCGGTTCGACGACATGGTGCTGGGGCTGACCCTCGCCACCCCCGAGGGCACCGTCGAGACGGGCCGCGCCCCGCGCTCGGCCGCCGGCCCGGACCTGCGCCAGCTGCTGCTCGGCTCGGAGGGCGCGTTCGGCGTGATCACCTCCGTCACCGTGCGCGTCCGCCCCGTCCCCCCGGCCCGCCGCTACGAGGGCTGGCGCTTCCCGTCCTTCCAGGAGGGCGCCGACGCGCTGCGCCGGCTGGCCCAGGACGGGCCCCGGCCGACGGTGCTGCGCCTGTCCGACGAGACCGAGACCCTCGTCGGCCTGGCCCGGCCCGACGCCATCGGCTCCGCCGCCGCGCGGGAGAACGCGGGATGCCTGGCCGTGGTGGGCTTCGAGGGCACCGAGGAGGACACCGCCCACCGCCGCGACCGGGCGGCGGCGGTGCTGCACGAGGCCGGCGGAGCGCCGCTGGGGGAGGAGCCGGGCGAGCACTGGGCGCGCGGCCGCTACTCCGCCCCGTACCTGAGGGACGCGCTGCTCGACGCCGGCGCCCTCGCCGAGACCCTGGAGACCGCCGCCTTCTGGTCCCGCCTGCCGGAGCTGTACGCCGCCGTCCGGAACGCCCTGACCTCGACCCTGACCGACGCGGGCACCCCGCCCCTGGTCATGTGCCACATCTCGCACGTCTACGAGAACGGCGCCTCCCTGTACTTCACCGTCGTCAGCGCCCAGGGCGACGATCCCCTCGCCCACTGGACCCGCGCCAAGCACGCCGCCAACGACGCGATCCTCGCCGCGGGCGGCACCATCAGCCACCACCACGGCGTGGGCGCCGACCACCGCGACTGGTACGCGCGGGAGGCCGGCCCCCTCGCGGTCGACGCCCTGCGCGCCGTCAAACGACGGCTGGACCCGGCCGGAGTGCTCAACCCCGGAGTCCTGCTGCCCGCGGACTGACAGCCGCCCACCGCCCCCACCACGCGCGCCCCTCACCGCCCGCCCGCCGACAGCCCGGAGGCCCCCGATGCGACAGTTCACCGCCGTCGTCAACCCCACCGCAGGCGGAGCCACGGGCGCGGCGGCGCTCCTCGCCGTGGCCCGGCTGCTGCGCGGGGCGGGCGCCGAACTCGACACCGTCTACAGCCGCAGCCTCGCGCACGCCCGGGACCTCGCGCGGGAGGCCGGTGACCGCGGCCGGGTGGTGCTGGCGGTCGGCGGGGACGGCATCGCGGGCGCGATCGGCGGAGCCCTCAGCGGGACCGGCGCGGTCCTGGGCCTCGTACCGGCAGGGCGCGGCAACGACTTCGCCCGGGCCCTGCGCCTGCCCACCGGGGCGGATGCCCTGGCCCGCGTGCTGCTCGACGCCGAGCCGCGGCCCGTCGACACCATCGAGGTGCGCTCCGCGGCGCACGACCGCACCGTCGTCCTCGGCAGCGTCTACGCGGGCGTCGACGCGCTCGCCAACCGCCACGCCAACCACGCCCGACTCCTGCGGGGCGCCGCCGCCTACTACGCCGGAGGGCTGCGCGCGGTCGGCACCTGGCGCCCGGCCCGGTACCGGGTGACGGTCGACGGCGTGGAGCACGCGCACCGCGGATACACGGTCGTGGCCGCCAATTCCGGCTTCTACGGCTCGGGCCGCGTGATCGCCCCCGACGCCAGGGTCGACGACGGCCTGCTGGAGGTCGTCATGATCCGGCACGCCCCGCGGCGCCTGTTCTTCGCCCTGATGAACGAACTCAAGTCGGGCACCCACGTCCGCCGCCCCGAGGTGAGCGTCCTGCGCGGGGCGCGGGTCCGCATCGAGGCCGACCGCCCCGTGCCCTACGGCGCCGACGGCGAGGTCGAGGCCGACCTGCCCGTCACCGCCACCGTGCTGCCCGGCGCCCTGCGGACGCTGTACTGAGCGCACCGCCCGCCACCGGCGCGGAGGCGTCAGCGGCGCGCTGGGGGCTGCCACTCCAGCAGCAGGATCGTGGCGTCGTCGCGGAGATCGCTGCCCTGGGAGTCGAGGATGGAGTGGATGAGCCGGCGCAGGGTCTCCGGCCCCGGCTCGCCGGTGGCCGTGGCGCGGATGACGTAGTCGGCGAAGCGCTCCAGGCCCATCAGGGAGCCGTCGTGCATCCGGGCCTCCGTCACCCCGTCCGTGTACAGCAGCACCCGGTCGCCGGGGTCGAGCTGGATGTCCTGGGTGAGGCGGGGCCGCGTCAGCAGGTTCACCAGCCCCATCGGCGGTTCCGCCTCGCCCGTCATGGCATCGGCGAGGAGCTGCTGATCGCGGATCAACAGAGGCGGGGGATGACCGCAGTTGGCCCACCGCAGCACGCCGGTGCGCAGGTCGAGCTGGGTGAGGACCGCCGTGCAGAACTGGTCCGGCAGCCACTGCGCCAGTGCGTCGTCCACGTTCTCCACCAGCCCCGGCAGGTCCACTCCGGTACGGCGCGCGTTGCGGCAGGCGGCCAGCGCCACCGCGGTGGTCAGCCCCGACGCCAGGTTGTGGCCCATCGCGTCGAAGACGGAGGCGTGCAGCGTGGTCTCGGTCAGCGAGTGGTCGAAGGCGTCGCCGCCGAGTGCGTAGGCGGGTTCCAGGACCGCCGTCGACACGGCGCCGGCGTTGCCGATGGTGCGCGGCGGGAGGAAGGCCCGCAGCATCTCCGACGGCAGCTCCATGCGCTCGGTGCGGGTCCGCCGGACGAAGGTGTCCTTGTACGTCCGCCGCGAGGTGATCATCATGGCGAGGAGCCCGGCCAGCGCCTTGCCGCGGACCAGCGTGGCGGCGGTGAGCGCCGGGGTGTGGACGGCCAGTACGCCCAGCCGCTCCGCCCCGTCCAGCAGGGGGACCCAGGCGGTGACGACGTCCTCGCCCTCGGACTCCTGTACGCGCAGTGACTCGGTGCGGTAGGCCCACCCGGCCAGCGAGCCGTCGACGGGCAGTGTGGACGACACGTCGGTGAGCGGCACGAGGTGACGCTGCTGGAGATCGGAGAGGTAGACCACGCAGTGGTGCAGTCCCAGCGCCTTGGCGCACCGCGCGACCGCCGTGGACAGGTCGACGGTCAGATTCCGCCGGTCGGCGAGGAACTCCTCCAGTGGTTCCTCCCGAGGCTGAGCCGACACGCCGTCACCACCTCGCCTCCGGGTCATCCCGACAGCAGTCTCACATCGCACCCGTCCGCGCGCACGCCCGGTGGGCCGTCCGGGGCGGCGCCCGCCACTCGGCGCGGGCCCCGGTGACCACCACTCGGTCGAGGACGCGTGCACCGGTGCGTCAGGGCCCGCCCGAGCCGATGGCGCGGGCGGGCCCTGACGGGGGTGAGGCGCTACTTGACCGAGCGGACGAGCTGGACGGCTCCGGCGCCCAGTGCGGCGGCGATCCCGCCGAAGAGGAACAGCGCGCCGTAGTTGCCGCCTCCGCCGATCGCCAGGAAGGCGGGGGCGACGATCGGGACGAGGGACTGGGGGAGCGCGTTGCCGATGTTCAGCACGCCCATGTCCTTCGCGGACTCCTCGGGGTTGGGCAGCACCGCGGCGGCGAGCGCCATGTCGACGGCGAGGTAGAGCCCCTGGCCGAATCCGAAGACGGCCAGGGAGACGGCGTACAGGGTGAAGGACTGCGCGGTGGCGAGCAGGGCCAGGCTGATGCCCATGACGAGGGACGAGCCCAGCACGTAGGGCTTGCGCCGGCCGGAGCGGTCGGAGAGCTGGCCGCCGAGGACGGAGCCCACGATGGTGGCGGCGACCATGACGACGGTGCCGACGAGCACCTTGTCGGTGACGGCGTCCGCGTCGTAGCCGAGGCGGTCCATCAGGAAGTACACCTGGTAGCTCGTGACGCAGGAGGCGCCGGTGAAGACCAGGAAGCGGCCGGCGAAGTTCCAGGCGAAGTCGGGGTGCCGGCGCGGGTTGACCCAGAAGCTGCGCAGGAAGGTCCGCACCGTGTAGGGCGCGAAGGCGCCGGGGCGGGCGGGCCGGTCCTTGATCGTCACGGCGAGCAGGACGACGGTGGCGAGGCCGATGGCGCCGGGCACCAGGAAGGCCAGGGCGAGCGCGTCGCTGAAGACCTGGGCGAGGACCGTGCCGGCGACCATGGCCAGGGAGATGGTGAGGCCGATGACGCCCGAGACACGGGCCTGCTGCCGGGGCGGGATCAGGTCCGGGACGCAGGACGTCAGCGCGGCCAGGCAGGCGTTGATGCCGAGCTGGGCGACCGCCCAGCCGAGCATCAGCAGGGGAACGCTGCTGCCGGCGGCGACTATCGTGAGACCCACCAGTCCGGCGGCCATGCCGCCCACCAGCCACGGGCGCCGGCGCCCGAAGCGGCTGGTGGTGCGGTCCGACAGGGCGCCGAAGACCGGGTTGCCGAGCATCGCCAGCAGCGCGCCCAGGGAGAGGACCTGGCCGAGGGCGGTGCCGCGGTCGGCCTCGGGGACGATCTGGCTGACCCGGAGGGCGAGGGTCACCATGACCGGGGTGAGGACGGCGACGTAGGCGCCGAACTGGGCCAGTGCCAGGGCGAGCACCAGCCGTGCGGGCGCTGGGGTCTCGTCGTCGCCCGGCCGAGCCGCGGAGGGATCGGCGGGGGAGACGGAGGGGCCGTCGGCCGGGGCCGGTGTGGCGCCGAGCGGGGCGTCATGGCTCATGGTCATGGCGGTTCTCCATGGGGACGGGGCGGCGCCGTCGCCGCTCCGCCATAGGGAAACAGGAAAACCGAGTAGGTAGTAGGTTTCTCGCGCGTGGCTTGAATCACCCTGCACGGGGCTTGAAACATTCGGCCCGCCGACTCGTGTAACCGTCGGTCACCCCACGGGCGCCGGAACAGGCTCCGCCCCGCCGGGGAGACGCGGTCCGACCTGCTGGGAAGCGGCTGAGGGCGGGCTGTGGACACCCGGACGCCAGGCCCTAGGGTGACGGGCATGCACACAGAGAGCAGGAGGGGCGCCGACCGGGCGGTTCGCGGGTCGTACGCCGTGGGGGACGAGCGGCGACTGCGCATCCTGGACACCGCCGTCGAGCACTTCGCCCAGCGGGGGTTCCACGCCTCCTCCCTCGCCAGGATCGCCAAGGACGCCGGCCTCACCCAGGGCGGGCTGCTGCACCACTTCCGCAGCAAGGAGGACCTTCTGGTGCAGGTCCTGGAGCGCGCCGAGCAGCACGACAAGGAGCGGTTCTTCGCCCGGCCGTCCGAGTCGGCCGCCGCCCATTACCGGACCCTGCTGCACCTGGTCGCCCACAACGCCGCCCGCCCCGGCCGCACCCGTATGTTCAACCTCCTCGCCGCCGAGGCGGGCGACCCCGCGCATCCGGCCCACGCGTACTTCCACCGCCGTTACGCCGAGCTCGCCTCGATGGCGTCGGACACGCTCCGGCGGGCCGTCGCACAGGGCGAGCTGAAGCCCGACGTCGACATCCCCGCCGTGATCGACGAGACCGTCGCGGTGATGGACGGGCTCCAGCTCCGCTGGGCGCTCGCACCCCGGGACTTCGACATGGCGGACCGGTTCCGTGCCTACGCCGACCGTCTGCTGCGCGCGATCACCCGTGCGGGGACCGGACTGCCGGCCACGTAGGGAAGGGCCTGCCGCGGCGCCTGGAAGGAAGGGGGGTGGTGCGGTCCGCCGTTCCGCAGGCACGGTTCGCGGCGGACGGGGAAGCCGGTCCGTCATGGAGGCAAAGACACGCACCCGGCTGTGCGGCCTCGTCCTGCTCCCGCCGGCCCTCGCCCTGATGACGGCGTGCGGAGGCGGCGACCCGGACGGAACCGCCCCGCCCGCCGCGGCGGAAGGCGCCGACGGCCCGGACGGAACCGTCCCCCTCGCCGTGGCGGAAGGCGCCGACGGATCGCCGCCGGCCTTTCTCGTCACGACGGAGAACGGACTGCGCCTGCGGCCCGCGGAGGGCGAACGGCTCGCCGTGGACCGGCGCGTCGACCGCCGCGTCACCCACCGGGACGGCACCTGGGTCGTGGACCTGTCCTGCGCCGCCGACGGGGACCGGAAGGGGCGGGCCGAGGGGGAGGAGGCCTGTCCCCGGATGCCGGAGGTCGACGTCCCGGCCGGCGCGGTGGTCACCGTCCTCGCCCGCAACGCCGGTGTCGAGGCGGTGGGCGTCGACGCCGAGCTGGATCTGAGCACGGTCAACGGCGACGTCACCGTGGCCGGTTCAGGACGCGACGACGCCCGACTGCGGCTGGCCACGCGCAACGGCTCGGTCGCCGCCACGGCCGTCCGGGGCTTCGAGGTGCACGCCCACACCGTCAACGGCGACGTGACACTCGGGTGCGCCTACGCGCCGGACACCGTCGGCGCGTCCACCACCAACGGCTCGGTCGGCGTCTCGGTGCCCGCCGACGCCCCCGCCTACCGGGTCACCGCCAGGACCGCCAACGGCCGTCCGTCCGTGACCGTCCCGACCGGCGGCGCCGCCGAGGGGCGCAGCATGACCCTCACCACCGTCAACGGCGATGTGACGGCCGCCCGCGAGTGAATCCCGCCGCGGCGGTCGCCCGGAGGCGACCGCCGCCGGTGACGCCCGGCACGCCCGGTCCCGTCCCGGCCCCGCTCGCCCGGTGCGCGGGGACGCGGGACAGGCCGACCCGGGCCCGCCGTCCGGCGGCCGGCCCTCGCGGGGGGAGGCGGGGCGTGCCCCGGAGCGGGGGCGGGGCGTCTCCCGGCGGGGCGTCCGGCCCGGGAGACGCCCTGTGCCTCAGGCGCAGGACCAGGCGTTCATGCCCTGGAGGGCCGCCAGGCGCCGGGCCACGGCGATCTGTTCCCGCTTCGTCGCCAGGTCCGCGCGGGGCGCGTACTTGAGCCCACCGGCCGCGACCCAGCTGGACTGCGTGAACTGGAGGCCGCCGTAATGGCCGTTGCCCGTGTTCGCGTGCCAGTCGCCGCCCGACTCGCAGCGCGCGATGGCGTTCCAGTCGGCGTCCGCGGGCGCGGCCGCTCGGGCGCAGGGCGCCGAGAGGACCAGCAGGGTGGCGAGCGGCAGCGTCAGCCCCAGCGCCGAGCGGGCAGCCTTCAGCGGTCCGCGGTCGTGACGCCGCCCGCGTTCGATGAGTGAAGTCATATCGACTGACAGTAAGCACGGAGTCGCGGCGGGGGCGCCCCGACACTCCCGCGGCCGGAGAGTCCCCCCGTCGGCGGTGCCGCGAGCGGCCGGGCGGGTGACGGTGCTCGCCGTCCGGGGGCGAGGAGGCCGGTGGTCCCTCACCGGCGGCCGGGTGGTCCCCGTCGGTCCCCCCGGTCCGCTGGCCGTCGGTCACCCCGGTCCGCTGGCCGTCGGTCACCCGGGTCCGCTGGCCGTCGGTCACCCCGCTCCGGTGCCCGTCGGTCACCCGGGTCCGGTGGCCGAGGTGGCCTGTCGGGCGCCGAAGGTCCGCCGCTCCCCCCAGGGGTCGAAGGTCCGTCGGTCCGCCTCCCCGTGGAGCCGAAGGCCCGTCGTCACTCCCCGGCGGTCGACGGGTCCGGGGGTGCGCCCCAGGGCATCTCCAGCACGGCCCGCAGTTCCGCGACGGACCGTTCGCCTATTCGCTCGGCCAGGACGCGCTCCAGCCCTTCCAGGACGCCCGTCGCCCGCTCATGGGCGCGCCGGCCCTTCGGTGTGCGGCGGATCAGCACCTGGCGCGCCGACG
The DNA here is from genome assembly GCF_042888135.1 of Streptomyces sp. NPDC003247. NCBI lineage: Bacteria > Bacillati > Actinomycetota > Actinomycetes > Kitasatosporales > Streptomycetaceae > Streptomyces > Streptomyces sp. NPDC003247. The sequence continues at coordinate 592,540 of NZ_JBIAPF010000006.1, read as the reverse complement.
CGGGGTGCGGGGCCTGCTCCAGCAGGCCCATGGCGATCAGGGTGTGCGCGGTCTTGTGCGCGGTCTGCCGGGTGACCCCCATGCGCCGCGCCAGCTCGGACACCGTCGTGCCCCGCTCGTCCAGGGCGGCGAACAGCTGCAACTGGGTCGACGACACCTGCTCCGCCCCGGCCGCCTCCAGGGCCGCGAGCAGGGCGTCCTCCAACCATCTGCGTGCCTCGCCCAGCAGTTGCGGCAGGCTGCGGCGTCCGGCGTCCATGAGCTCCTCGGCATCGGAAGGGGAAGGGGAAAGGAAAACGTCAGCGAAGTCTTGCACATCCCCCGACTCGTATGTCAGCCTCACTGACATTCGAGCCGAATCGAGGAGACCCATGACCTTCGAGTACGCGACGCCCTACCGCCGTGCCTCGCAGATTCCCCCAGAGCCGGGCAAGCCGTACTTCATCGAGCGGGGCATGGGTGACCGTGCCCACCTGTTCACGGACCTGTTCACCGTCTACGCGGGCGGCGAGCAGACGGAGAACACGTTCAACTTCTTCACCTGTGAGGGCCCCAAGGGCGACATCATCCCGGCCCACTCCCACCCGGACACCTACGAGGTCTTCTTCATCACGGACGGCGCGGTGCGGCTGTTCGTGGAGGACCTGGAGGGCGAGCAGTACGAGAAGCTGCTGACGGCCGGCGACTTCGGTTTCGTACCGAAGAACTGCCCGCACGCCTACCGCATCGAGCGCCACCACAGCCGGATCGTCGGTGTGGCCGCGGGCCCGGGTGGCACGTTCGAGCGGTTCTTCGAGAACCTCGGCACGCCCACCGAGGAGCTGGGCCTGCCCCAGAAGCCGTACGTCCCCGAGCCGCAGAAGTTCGGCACCGTGCCCCAGCGGTACGACGTGAACTTCCTCCCCGGCCACAAGTGGCGCACCCATGAGTCGTGAGCCGGACCTGCGGTCCCTGATCGCGGCGCCCCACCCCGACGAGGCCCCGCTGCCGCCCGCCGCGGTCCTCGCCGACGGCGTCCGCCTCCTGCGCGGGGTCCCCTACGCGGACGTTCCGGGTGTCCGCCCGCCGGAGCTGGACCTGTGGCTGCCGGCGGAACGCCCCGGCGGGCCGCCCTCGCCCCTGGTGCTCTTCGTGCACGGTGGCGGCTGGCGCCGGGGCCGGCGCGAGGAGATGGGGTACCGGATGCGCCAGTGGGAGCCCGGCCCGTTCGCCAGGCTCGCCGCCGCGGGCCTGGCGGTCGCCTCCGTGGACTACCGGCTCAGCGGCGAGGCGGTCTTCCCCGCCCAGCTGGACGACCTGGCCGGCGCCCTGCGCTGGCTCGTCCGGCGCGCCCCCGAACTCGGTACGGACACCGGCCGCACCGTGGTGTGGGGCGAGTCGGCCGGCGGGCACCTCGCGTCGATGCTCGCCCTGACCGCGGACGCGCCGCCGGTGCGCGGTGCCGTCGCCTGGTACGCGCCGAGCGACCTCACCCGGTACGGCGACGACCCCCGCACCCCCGAGGCGCTCCTGCTCGGCGGGGCCCCCGCCGACGTGCCCGACCGCGCGCGGGAGGCCAGTCCCGTCACCCACGTGGGCCCGGGCGCTCCGCCCTTCTTCCTGGTGCACGGCGAGAAGGACTCCATGGTCGACTGCGACCACAGCCGTCTGCTCGCCGCCCGCCTCGAAGAGGCCGGGGTCCCGGTGGACCTGTGGACGGTCCCGGGCGCGGACCACGTCTGGTACGGGCTGTCCGACGACGAGGTCGAGGACGTCTTCGGCCGCACCCTGAGCTGGATCCAGCGGCTCGTCGGGTGAACCACGGCCCCGTCCACGCCCCGTCGGCGCCCGCCGGCACCGGGCGTGGACGGGGGACCACGACGCACCCGCCCTCCCCCCGGAGGGCACGGAGGGCACGGAGGGCACGGAGGGTCCGGCGGGTCCGGCGGGTCCGGCCGGCCGCCGTCCGTGGGACGGGCGGAGCCGCGCGGCCGCCCGCACGACTCCGCGCGGGCCGGTCAGAAGCCGTACGCCGCGGCGGGCAGCCCGAGCGGTGCCGGCGGCATCTGCGTCCAGATCGTCTTGCCGGTCGACGTGTAGCGCGTTCCCCAGTGCTCGGTCATCTGCGCCACGAGGAACAGGCCCCTGCCCCCTTCGTCCTCCGTGGCGGCCCTGCGCAGGTGGGGGGAGGTGTGGCCACCGTCCGACACCTCGACGATCAGCCCCCGGTCCCTGATCAGCCGCAGGCGGACGGGGGCGCCGCCGTACCTGATCGCGTTGGTGACCAGTTCGCTGACGACGAGTTCGAGGACGAACGACGTCTCGTCCGGCAGGCCCCACCGGGCGAGCTGGTCCCGGGCCAATGACCGGGCCCGGGCCACCTCTTCCGAGTCGGCGGGTATGTCCCACGTCACCACCAGGTCCTCGGCCAGCGCGTGCACGCGCACGAGCAGCAGGGCCGCGTCGTCCTCGGGCGACCGGGACAGCAACGCACCGACGACCCCGTCGCAGGCTTGTTGCAGAGGGCCGTACCCGACCTGGGACAGTGTGGCGCACAGGGCGCTGATGCCGGTGTCGATGTCCCGTCGGCGGCTTTCGACGAGCCCGTTGGTGAAGAGAGCCAGCACGCTGCCCTCGGACAGGTCGAACTCGGTGCTCTCGAAGGGGAGGCCGCCCAGGCCCAGCGGTGGTCCGGAGGGAAGGCTCATGAGCTCCGTGCGGCCGTCGGCCGTGACGAGTGCCGGGGGCGGATGACCTGCCCGCGCCATGACGCAGTGCCGGGAGACGGCGTCGTAGACGGCGTAGAGGCAGGTCACGCCCAGCGCCTGGTCCTCGTGCGCGAGGTCCGCCGAGGGCGGTGCCCCGGCGCGGGCTACGAGGTCGTCGAGGCGGGCGAGCAGTTCGCCGGGCTCCAGGTCGAGTGCCGCCAGGGCGGCGACCGTGGTGCGTAGACGGCCCATGGTGGCCGCGGCCCCCAGGCCGTGCCCCGCCACGTCCCCCACGACGAGTCCCACCCGGGCGCCGGAGAGCGGAATCACGTCGTACCAGTCCCCACCGACGCCGGCCGGTCCCTCCGCGGGCAGGTAACGGTGGGCGATCTCCACTCCTGTCGGCCGGGGCAGACCGTGCGGCAGCAGGTCGCGTTGCAGCGTCAGCGCGGTGGCGTGTTCGCGCGCGTAGCGGCGCGCGTTGTCCAGGCACACCGCGGTGCGGGAGACCAGCTCCCCGGCGACCGCCATGTCGTCGGCGTCGAAGGGACCGCGCGGCGCGGTCCGTACGAGGACGGCCACGCCGAGAACGACGCCTCGCGCCGTCAGCGGTACGACGAGCGCGCCGGTCGCGGGGTCGACGAGCGACGCGGCGTCCGACAGACAGCGCAGGCGCGTGCCGTCCACGGCGTCCGCGACACCGCCTGCCGCCTCGTCGCACGCGCGATGCGCCACGCGCCGCAGCTCCGGGGCGGTGCCGAGGCCGACGGAAGGCGGCTCCTGGCCGCTCAGCACGGGCTCCAGCACCTCCACGGTGATGGCGTCCGCGAACTCGGGAACGACCAGCTCCGCCAGGTCCTCGCCCGTACGCCGGATGTCCAGGGTCGTGCCGATGCCCCCGCTCGCCCGGCTCAGCAGGGACAGGCGCCCCCGGGCCGCGTAGCGGTCGGTGATGTCGAGGCCGACCTCGCACACCCCGATCGCCCGTCCGGCGTCGTCGTGCAGACGGAAGTAGGACAGTGACCAGAAGCGCTGACGGTGCGGATCGAGGCGGGTGGTGCTCTGGAAGCGGACGTCGGTCACCGGCTGTCCGGTACGCAGGACGTCCCGGATGGGCTGCTCGACATCCCGCAGGACCCGGCCCTCCGGGGAGAGCAGGACCCCTTCCGGAAGGATCTCCGGCACGCGCAGGCCCGCGGTCTCCTCCAGGCTGATGCCGAACTCCGTCTCGATGGCGTCGTTGATCCACTGCACCCGGGCGTCGGTGTCGTAGACGACCAGCATCACCGGTGACTGGTGGTAGAGCCCGGCCAGCACGGCCCGGTCGACGGTGCGCCGGTGCAGCCGTCCCACGTCCATCGCCACCATCAGCCACAGGTCCCGGGGGAGCGGGCCGAGGCTGAGCGCGACCGGCAGGGCACGGCCGTCACGGTGGCGCAGCGACCGGATCCCGTACGCCCCGGTCGGGCCCGGCGCCTCCCGGCCGTCGACCGCACGCGGCGTGACCCGGGTGAGGTCCTGTCCGAGGACGTCGTCGGCGGTCCGTCCCAGCACCTCCTCCGGCCGGTACCCCAGCAGGGCCTCCGCTTCGGGGCTCCAGCCGACGAACCGGAAGCGGGCGTCCAGTACGGCCGTCGCCCGCCCGGTCAGGAGGGAGCCGGGTCCGAGACCGTGGTCAGGCCCTTGGCCGGGGCGGTGGGAGCTCGCGTGACCTGTCATCGCCGGCTCTCGAGTGTGATCGGAAGGCCCTCGACCAGTTCACTGTAATGCCGAGCCGCTCGGTGCGCTCCGCGGATGGGGGTGGCCTTCTGGAGCGGGCCGTCACCATGGTGTCGCCGTCCGCGGCCGTCACCACCATGTCGCCGTCCGTGCCGTTTGTGGCGTCCGCCGTCCGGGCCGGTGGACCGGTCGGTCCGGAGCGCCCCACCGCCGGTGGCCGCGGACCGGACCGGCCCCCGGCGGTGGCGGACCGGGCCGCCCGCGCGGCTGTCAGCGGGGCACGGGGTCCGCGCCTGCCGCCACGGCGTGCCGGGCGCCCGGGGCGGCGAGGGCCCCCGCACCGAGGAGGGCGGCCGTGGCCACGAGGGCCGTGCCGGACCAGCCGAGCGTGGAGAGCAGCGGGGCGGTGGCGGCCGTGCCCAGTGCGCCGACGGCGAAGTACAGCACGAGGTAGACGCCGGTGAGGCCGCCGGCGTGGTCGGGGTCGACGGCGACGATCCGGCTCTGGTTGGCCGCCTGGGCGGCGAAACAGCCGGCGTCGAACAGGGCCAGCCCGAGCACGGTGACCACGGGGTGGTGCAGACCGGCGGCCAGCAGGGCCGTGCCGGCCGCCGCGACCGGCATCGACGCGGCCATGACCCGGTGCGGCGCGTACCGGTCGACCAGGCGCCCGGTGAACGGCAGCGCGACGAAACCCAGGAGCCCGGCCAGCCCGTACAGGCCGATGGCGGTGGCGTCGAGCGCGTAGGGCGGGCGCGCGAGCGCGAGGGCCAGGCCCACCCAGACGACGTTGAAGGCGAAGTACCACAGTCCGCCGGTGAGCACGGCGTGGCGCAGCGGCCGGTGACGGCGCAGCAGCGGAGCCAGTCCCGCGAGCGTCGCCAGGTAGCCGTCCCGCGCCCGCGGGTGCTCGCGGGGCAGCAGCCGGGCGGTGGCGAGCGCCGCGAGCAGGACGAGGCCGGCGAAGACCAGCAGCATGCGCCGCCAGCCGAGGAGGTCGGCGAGGGTGCCTCCGGCCCAGCGGCTCAGCAGGATGCCGGCGGACAGTCCGGTGGCGACGGTGGCCAGGGCCGTGCCGCGCCGGCCGGGCGCTGCGTACCGGCCCGCGAGGGCACCGCACTGGGCCGCGACCCCGGCCGTGGCGCCGATGAGCAGGTAGGCGGTGAGCAGGACCGCCGCGTGCCGGGCGGTGGCGGCGACGGTGAGGGCCCCGGCGAGGGCGCACAGCTGGACGCCGACCAGCCGGTGCGGGGCGACCCGGTCGGTGAGCGGCAGCAGCAGCGCGAACCCGGCCGTGCAGCCGACGAGGGCGGCCGTCGGCACGAGCCCCGTCACCGTGGCCGACAGGCCGAGGTCGGCCGCCACGTCGGTCAGGGCGGGCTGGAGGGCGTAGTTGTTGGCGATCGCCGTCGCCGCCGTCGCGGCGAGCAGCAGGGTCCCGTGGCGGGGCAGGGCCTGGCCGCTCACGGCCGGTCGGCCTGCGCGCGGATGACCACGTACCGGCACTCGGCGTCGCCGTCGTTGGCGAAGGTGCACGGCGCGGGCTCGCCGAGTTCCACGGTGTCGCCGGGACCGAGCGCGTGCACGGCCTCTCCCTCGTGGAAGGTCAGGCGGCCCTCCAGGACCCAGACGACCTGCCGGGCGAAGGCGAAGGAGGCCGCCGGGTAGGCCACCCGCGCCCCGGCGGGCAGCCGGATCTCGGCCGTCTCGGCGGGGAAGCCCGGTCCGGTGATCTGGCGCCGCCGGTAGCCGGTGCCGGGATCGCGCCACTCGGCGGCGTCCTCGTGGCGGCGCACGCCCCCAGGGCCGCCGGCGGCCGGCCGCGTCTCGCCCTCGGCGAGCGCCAGCAGGGAGGAGACGCTGAGCCGGAAGGCGGCGGACAGCTTGCCGAGCACGACGGCCGTGGGGCTGCTGTCGCCCCGCTCGATCCGGTTGATCATGGCCCGGGAGACGCCGGAGGCCTCGGCCAGCTGGGTGAGGGTCCAGCCCCGCCGCTCCCGCTCGGCGCGGACACGGGCGGCGATCCGCTCCACCAGGGGATCTACTATGTTGGACATGGCGACAATATATGAGAAGGGCGAGGCGGTGCGGGTCCGCCGGGCGTCCGAGGCCGACGGTGAGGCCGTCCGCGCCATCCGCAACCACGCGGTGGCGACCTCCACGGCGCTGTGGACCCAGACCCGGCAGACCCCGGCCGACGCGCGGGCCTGGCTCGCCCCCCACCTCGCGCGCGGCTCGGCGCTCGTGGCCGAGGCCGGCGGCGAGGTCGTCGGCTTCGCGGTCTACGGCCCCTGGCGCCCGCTCGACGGATACCGCGACACCGTCGAGAACTCGGTCTACGTCCGTGAGGGCAGCCAGGGCCTGGGCATCGGCGGCGCCCTGCTGTCCGCGCTGATCGACGCGGCGCGCGACGCGGGCCACCACAGCATGATCGCCGGAATCGAGTCCGGCAACGCGGCGTCGGTCCGGCTGCACGAGCGGTTCGGATTCACCGAGGTGGGCAGGGTGCCCGAGGCGGGCCGGAAGTTCGGGAAGTGGTTCGACCTCACGCTCATGCAACTGCTGCTGCGGGACTGAGGGCAGGGCTGTCCGCAGGTCGCGGGGCCGGGGGAGGGGGCGCTTCACGGGGACGGGGGACGGGGCGCTGCACGGGGCAGGGGGACGGGGCGTTCCGCCGGTCCGGGGCGGCACGTACCATCGGGCTACCCGTGAGTAAGTTCGTGCGTCCACCGGAGGAGCCCCGTGGCGGCCCGCATCTTCACCGTGACCCGCAGCATCCTGATCGACGTCCCGCCGCGGACGGCGTACGAGGCGGTCAGCCAACCGGCCGACATGGGCCGGTGGAGCCCGGAGAACCTCGGCACGTCGGAACGGACGCCCAGGGAGCGGGCGGTGGCGGGGACCCGGTTCGAGGGCCGCAACAAGCGGGGGCCGTTCCGCTGGACCACGCTGTGCACGGTGACGGCGGCCGACCCCGGGCGCCGGTTCGCGTTCCGGGTCCATGCCATCGGGCTGGACCGCCCCCGGCTGCGCGGACCGATCGCCACCTGGGAGTACCGGTTCGAGCCGGAGGGGCAGGGGGTGCGGGTGACGGAGTCCTGGACGGACGACCGGCGGGCCTGGCCGACCGTGGTGGCCCACGCCTTCGACCGGGCGGTGACCGGCGGCCGCACCTTCGCCGACTTCCAGACCCGCAACATCGACGTCACCTTGCGCAACCTGAAGCGGGAACTCGAGGCGGCCGCCCGGCCGTGAGGTGAACGGCGGCGTCGGGCGGGCCCGCACCGGCCGGACCAGCGGGCCGGCGGACGGGCGCCGGTGGAGCGGTGGGCCGGTGGGCCGGCGTCGGTGGAGCGGCGGGCGGGCCGGTCAGCCGGTCAGCTTGGCGCGGACCGCGCCCGCGGTGGCCGCCGGACGGGCGGTGGCCCGCACCGACCGCCGCACCAGCCGGGCCTCGCGCCGGACCTCCCGCGCCGCGTGCCGCCCGCGCCACGCCAGGGACGGGTGGCCGGCGGTGTCCGCGGACGCGATCAGCAGTCCGCCCAGCATCGAGGCGTTCTTCAGGAAGTGGATGCGCTGCTGGGCGCGCTCGTCGGCGTCCTCGATCTCCCAGAACCGGTGGGCCGCGAGGGTCGTGGGCACCAGGGTGGCTGCCAGGGCGAGCGCGGCCACCCGCGGGACGCGGCCGGTGGCGAGCAGCAGGCCCGCCGCGACCTGCGCCGCCCCGTTGAGCCGCACGACGTCCTCGGTGCGGTCGGGAAGCGCCGCCACGCGTTCGGTGACGGGCCGTACGACGGACTCGGCGACCGGCGCGAGCTGCCCGGGCGCTCGCAGGGAGTGCAGGCCGCCCGAGACGAACATCGAGGCCAGCAAGGGGCGACCCAGCAGACGCAGCAGACTCATGGTCCTCTCCAGACAACGGTTGACCGGACACGGGACAGCGGCCACCGGGTTCCCCGCCGGAGGGCGGCTCATGCGGAGGGCGCCACGCCCCGGCCGGTGACCGGGCCGGACCCGCCCGCCGCGTCCTGACAACGCCGGGGTGCCGTGGTCAGGACCCGGTGGGTGCCGTCGCCGGGACTCGGCGAGAGCCGCCCCCAGGAGCTCGGCGGGTGTCGTCAGGACATGGCGTGCGCCGGGCGGGTCTCCCGGCCGCCGGGGTGGCGGTGGCGCCAGGTCCAGAAGACCGCGCACGACACCAGCGCCCACCCGGCCAGCACGAGGAACGGGAACGCGTGCTGGTGCCCGGCGAAGTACACCGCCGTGTGCTGGGCGTTCACCGAGGCGCCGGGCGGCAGCCAGCGGCCGATCAGGCCCAGGGGCGAGGGGAGCAGCGGCCACGACACCGCACCGCCCGACGAGGGATTGCCCAGCAGGACCATCAGCCCCCAGGTCGGCAGCATCGCCCAGCGGCCCACCAGCGTGTTGAACATGGTGAAGACCATCCCGCTGGTGAACAGCGTGAACGCCAGGATCAGCCACGACTCGACGAACGGCAGGTCCAGCGCGCCCAGCAGCCAGTCCACGGTCGCGGCGATGGCGAACCCGCCCAGCAGCGCGTACAGGGCGGTGAAGGCGATGCGCTCGAACGGGGTGAGGGCCCGCGCGTGCACGCTCAGCTGGATCGCGCCGACGAAGCCGATGATCACGGCGGCGAGCGAGATGTAGAAGATCGCCAGCCCTCGCGGGTCGCCCTCCTGGAGGGGGTTGATGTCCCGGACGGTGACGGAGATCCCGGTCTGCCGGCCCACGGCGGGGGCCGTCTCGGCCAGCACCTCGGCCACCGAGGCCCCGGACGCCGCGGAGAGGTCGAGCGTCACCCGGTCGTCCTCCCGCACGTCGAGGATCGCGAAGACCCGCTGCTCCTCCACCGCCGTCCTGGCCTCGGCCGCCGTGGCGTAGACATGCACCTTCACCGCCGCGTTCAGCGACTCCTCCAGCCCGTCGAGGAACCGCCGGCCCACGGCGGCCTGCCCGTAGTCGCGGGTGACCGCGGTGGGGATGGAGCGCGGCGTCGGATCGGCCATGGAGTAGGTGTAGGAGCCGGCGAACAGGGCCGCGGCAGCCGTCAGGATCAGCACGAGCACCGCCGCGGGCAGCAGCGGCGACTCCTTGAGCCGGGCCCGGCGCTGCGCGGGCGTCGGTGACGTACCGTGACCGGGATGTGGCGTATCGGACATACCGGTCACGTTAGCCGTGCGGCTCCCGCGGGTCACTCGGTCGCGGCCCGACCGCTCCTCATCGCCTCGACCAGGCGCACCAGCGCCTTGAGGACCCACTCCCGGTCCTCCCCGAGGCTCGCCAGCAGGGCGACCTCGGCGGCGAGCTGGCGGGGGAAGAGGTCGTCGACGGCTCGGGCGCCGGCCTCCGTGATGGTGACCAGGGCGGCGCGGCGGTCGGCCGGGTGCGGGGTGCGGGTGACGAAGCCGCGGCGCTCCAGCTTGGCGAGGGTCTTGCTGACGCCCGCGCGGGACAGGCCCAGGTCGGCGGCGAGGCGGCGGGCGATCAGCGGGTCGGTGGCGTGGCGGAGCGGGACGAGCATGTCGACCTCGGGCGCCGTGAGGGGGGCGCCCTCGTAGAGGGGCTCGACGGCTCGGTCGAGCAGACCGGTGGCGCGTTTGAGGAGCGCCACCATTTCCATCGGGGAGGTGTCCAGGTCCGGGTTGCCCCGGGCCCACTGTGTGCGGACTTCGGCGGGGGAGGGAGGCATGCGGCTCGGCCTTCCAGAAATTGTTAACAGGTGAACTATCGGATACCTTTATGGGCATGGTATCGCCGTCCTCGACCCGACATCCCGCCTCGCACCGTTCCGCGGAGGCCCACCCGACCGCCCCCGCCCCGCTGCCCCGGCGGGCCGCCGTCGCCCTGGTCGCCGTGCTGGGCGCCCTCACCGCGGTCGCCCCGCTCGCGACCGACATGTACGTCCCCGGCTTCCCCGCCATGGGGGAGGCACTCGGTACGAGCTCGTCGGCGGTGCAGCTGACGATGACCGCCTTCCTGGCCGGCCTGGTCGTCGGCCAGTTGCTGATCGGCCCGCTGAGCGACGGGCTGGGGCGGCGCCGGCTGCTGCTGTCCGGAGCCGCCGGGTTCGTCCTCTTCTCCGTCGTCTGCGCCGTCGCGCCGGACGTCACCGTGCTCACCGGTGCCCGCTTCCTCCAGGGTGTGGCCGGAGCGGCCGGGATGGTACTGGCCCGGGCCGTGCTCACCGACCGTTTCCACGGGGCCGAACTCCCGCGCTACTTCGCCGTCCTCTCCCAGGTCATGGGCGTCGCCCCGGTCGCCGCACCGGTCCTCGGCGGGGTGGTCCTCGGCCTCTCCACCTGGCGCGCCGTGTTCGCCGTGCTGGCCGTGCTGGGCGCCCTGCTGCTGTTCGCCGTGGTGCGCGCCGTCCCCGAGTCCCTGCCGCCGGAGCGGCGCCACGGCGGCGGCTTCACGAGCACCTTCCGCGCCATGGGCGCGCTGCTCGGCCGCCGCGCCTTCATGGGCTACGTCCTCGTCATCGCCTTCGTGTCGGCGGCGCTGTTCGCCTACATCAGCGGCTCCAGCTTCGTCTTCGAGAGCCTCCACGGGGTCTCCGCGACGACGTACTCCCTGATCTTCGCCACCAACGCGGTGGGCATGCTGCTCAGCGGTGCCGTCTTCTCCCGCCTGGCGGGAAGGCTGCGGCTCAACACCCTCCTCTCGGCCGGTGTCGGTGTCTGCCTGCTGGGCGCGCTGGCCCAGGTCCTGCTGGTCGTGACCGTCGGAGAGACCCTCGCCGGCACGTGGACCACCCTGTTCGTGACCGCCGTCGGCATCGGCCTGGTCTTCCCGGCCGGCATGAGCATCGGCCAGGCGGTGGGCCGGTCGGCCCCGGGGGCGGCTTCCGCGCTCCTGGGCGGGCTCCAGTTCCTCTTCGGAGCGCTGGCCTCCCCCCTGGTCGGTCTGTTCGGGGAGCACAGCTCCCTCCCGATGGCTCTGGTCATGCTGGTCGCCGTGGCCGCCGCCGCGGCCGCCCTGGCCGGTCTCGCCCGGCCCTGGGAGGGGCACGGCGAACCGGACGACTCGGCGATCCGGGCCGCCGGCGGCCCCGGCCGGAACGCGGGCTGACCGACGCGCGCGGATCCCGGCGCGAGGGCGGCGGGCAGAGGCCTCCGTCCGGCCGCACGGCAGGGGAGCGGTACTCGTCGGCAGGCCCGTCGGCGAGTGCCGCTCCCCTTCGGTCATCCACTCGCCAGAGCCGGAGCCGGGTCGTGCGCCTGTGGGCGCCTGCGGGCGCCTGTACGTACTGGTCGGGGACGGGCATCCGTTCCTCCGGCGAAGCCGACCGGGACGGACGGCACGGACGGGGGTCGGCGAGGGGACGAACGGTGTGGACGAGGAGCCCGAGAGGGAGCCGGAGAGGGAGGAGCCGGCTCCGGAGCCGACCAGCCGCTGCGGATGTCGGGATGCCGCTGCGGGTGCCGCGTGTGGCTGTGGATGCTTCGGCGCGGCCGAGGCGCCGTGAAGCCTCAGCGGCTCCGGATGGCGGTGGTGGCGAAGAACCCGGTGGCGGCGGCGGTGATGAGGGCGCAGACGGAGAACAGAAGCGTGCGTCGCATGGAGAAACCTTTCCTGACGATGACGGATGGGTCCTGCACAACGTCGGCCGGGCCGAAGTCGGTGCGCCGGCGGGCCGACGCCACCCGGACGGACGCGACCGTGCGGGTACGGGCACGAGTGCACGTGTGTTCGTCGGGCGACCGTACGCCGTTGATCGCGTACGGGTGAATACGGGCCGATCGCCACGACCCGGCGACGCGCTCCCGGCACGCTGCTGACCGGCGGCGGGGGAACGCGCGAGGCGGACGGAGGGCGCCGTGACGGTCATGAGGAGCACGTGTGACTGACGGACGGGCCGGCGGCACTCCGGCCGGCCCGGCGGTCCCCGGTCCCCGCCCCGGCGCGGACGGCGAGGTCGGGGACGGCGAGGTCGGGAACGACGAGGGACGCGGCGGGCGGGCGAAGCCCCCACGGCACGTCGCCTGCGTGATGGACGGCAACGGCCGCTGGGCGGCACAGCGATCGCTGCCCCGGACGTCGGGCCACCGCGCGGCGGAGACGACGGTGATCGACGTCATCGAGGCGGCGCGCACGGCCGGCGTGGAGTGGCTGACCCTGTACGCCTTCTCCACCGAGAACTGGCGCCGCCCCGGCCACGAGGTCGACTATCTGATGCGGCTGGTGCGCCGCGTGGTGCGCAAACACGCGCCGCTGCTCCACGCGCGGGGAATCCGCTGCCGCTTCCTGGGCGTCGCCGACCCCCGTATCCCGGCGCCGCTGGCCCGGGACTTCGCGGACCTGGCGACCCTGACCGGCGGGAACCGGGGGATGACCCTGACCGTCGCGTTCGATCACGGCGGACGCAGTGACATCGTCGAGGCGGCACGTGCGCTCATCCGGCGCGGCGTGCCGGCCGACGACGTGACCGAGGACAGCTTCGCCGCCCATCTCCCCCTCCCCGACACACCGGACGTCGACCTCGTCATCCGGACCTCCGGTGAACAGCGCATCTCCAACTTCATGCTGTGGCACGTCGCCTATGCCGAATGGATCTTCCCGGAGGTCCTCTGGCCCGACTTCCGGGCGCCGGACTTCCTGGAGTGCCTGCGGACCTACCAGCGGCGCCGGCGCCGTTTCGGCGGCGTGGCGCCGCATGTGAACCAGGAACCCCGACCGTGAACGGAGAGGCCATGACCGACCGCACGACGACCGGCGACCCCCACGACGGCGCCACCCCCCGCAGCGAGTCCCACAGCAGCGAGTCCCCCAGCAGTGAGTCCCGCGGCAGTGAGTCCCACGACGAGGGCTCCCGCGGCGCCGGCTTACCGCTGTTCGGCCCGGGTTCGCAGTTCCACGAGTTCTTCGACGACCCGCGCTGGGCGCTGGCGGTGGTCCGGGCGACGGTGCTGGAGGCCGCCCACCCGCAGGTCGGCGCGGCCCTGATGGACAGTTCGACGTTCGTCACGCATCCGTGGCGGCGGCTGCGCAACACACTGCTCAGCCTCCAGCGCATGTTCGGCGCCGAGGAGGACGTCCGGCAGCGGGAGGCGGCCCGGCTCAACCGGCTGCACGCCCGGCTGAACGGCGTCGACGAGCGGAACCGGCCCTACGACGCCCTGGACCCCGGGGCCCGCGCCTGGGTGGTGGCCACGCTCTTCGAAAGCACCGTCACCATGTGCCGGTTGAGCGGCCAGCCCCTCGAACAGGCCACCATGGAACGGCTCTACACCGAGTTCCGGGCGTTCCACGCGGCCCTCGGCGACGAGTCCGGCCAACTGCCCGCCACCCTGCGCGAGTTCTGGCCGTACTACGACCGTGTCGTCGAGGAGGAGCTGGAGAACACGGAGGCCCTGCGCATCATCCTCTACCGGCTCTTCGACCACCTCCCGGCGCCGCCCCTGCTGGGCAAGCTGCCCACGCTCTGGGCGGCCGGCCGCGCGCTCGCCGGCCCCGTCGTCGGCGCCATCACCGTGGCGTCCCTCCCGGAGTCCTTCCGCCGCCGGGCGGGGCTGCCCGAGATCCCCGGCGCCCAGACCCTGACCCAGGGCGCCTACCTGACGGTCGGCCTGGCGCGCTTCCTCCCCGACGGCTGGCTCCACGCCCGAGCCGTGTCCGACCTGCTCTCGCTCTCACCCGACAGCGACGATCCCCGGGCCAGGACCCTGGCGGCACTGGGCGAGCGGATGAAACGGGCCGGCGCCCTGCTCAGGCTGATCACGCCCCTCGCCGATCCCGCCGATCCCGCCGATCCCGCCGATCCGGCCGAGGACGGCGGACCCGCGCGGCGCACCGCCGAGGAGTTCTTCGACGAGGTGCTCGACCAGACCGGGGACGGCTACCTGGACTGGCCCGACCTGGCGGCCATGGCCCGCGAGATCTCCGGCCGCCTCGACCTGGACGAACCGGAGGAGACCAGGCTCTACGACGCGTACGCCGACTGGTGGCGGGAGCTCCAGGCGGCCCTCGACGGCGACGGCGACGGCCGCGTCGGCCGGCACGAGTACGCGGCCGCCGTTCCGTCCCTCGCCGGTCCCGCCCTGATCAGGGTCGCCGAGGTCCTCTTCGACGTGACGGACGCGGACGGCGACCGGTCCATCGACGCCGACGAGTACCGCGCCCTGTTCCGTTCCGCGTTCCGGCGCGAGATGGCCGACGCCGACGGCACGTACTCGCGGGGCGCGTTCGTCCAGGACTTCCTCTCCTTCATGTCCGGCCGCCGGCGCTCGACCGACTACGACCCGCTGCTGGCCGAGGCCTGAACCCCGGTGCGGCCGGCCGGGTGCCCGGCCGCACCGGACAGGACGCCGCCCTCCCGCGCGACGACGCGGAGGGCGGCTCCACAGTCGGCCCGGTGACCGGTCCGGCGCCCTCCGTTCCGTCGTGACGGCTTCCGGCGGACCGTAACTCCCTCTGCGTACGGCGCATTTCACTCCCGACCGGCCGACGAGTGTGACCGCTCCCATTGCGGTGACCGGCCGGGTACGGCGACCCTCTCCTCGCACGATTTTCCGAATAACTGTTATCCAGGGCTCTCTTCGGGATCTCCCCCTGTGACGGACAGCACCGTTCGGCGTCGACGACAGGGAAGCTGCAATGAGTACACGGCACGAGGTGGGGACGGCGGCACTGGTGACCGCTGCCCGAGCGGGCGACACACAGGCCCAGGACGCCCTGGTCGGGATCCATCTGCCGCTGGTCTACAACGTCGTGGGCCGGGCCCTGAACGGGTCGGTGGACGTGGACGACGTGGTGCAGGACACCATGCTGCGGGCCCTCGGCTCACTGCACGACCTCCGCGACCCGGCCAGCTTCCGGTCCTGGCTGGTGGCCATCACCATGAACCAGGTCCGGCTGTACTGGCGGGACCGGCAGTCCGCCCCGGGCCCCGTCGAGCAGGCCTTCGACGTCGCCGATCCGGGCGCGGACTTCGTGGACCTGACCATGGTGCAGCTCCAGTTGTCGGGCCAGCGCCAGGAGACCGCGAGGGCGACGCGCTGGCTGGAGCCCGACGACCGGGGGCTGCTGTCCCTGTGGTGGCTGGAGTGCGCGGGCGAGCTGAGCCGGGCGGAGGTCGCCGCGGCCCTGGGGCTGTCCCCGCAGCACACGGCGGTCCGCGTGCAGCGGATGAAGGCCCAGTTGGAGGCGGCACGCGTGGTCGTGCGGGCAGTCGACGCGCAGCCGCCGTGCGAGGAACTGCGCGGTGTGCTCGCCGACTGGGACGGAGTTCCCTCCTCGCTGTGGCGCAAGCGAACGGCCCGGCACGCTCGGGGCTGTGTCCGCTGCTCCGGCCTGTGGAGCGGCTTGATGCCCGTGGAGGGGTTGCTGGCCGGCCTGGCGCTGGTGGCGGTCTCGCCCGCGCTGCTGGCGAGGTTCGGCTCCGGCTCGGGCTCCGGCTCCGTCGCGCTCGCCGCGACGGGCTCGGCGTCCCGGCTCGGTGACGACGGGTCCGGCGCCGACGACGAGGCCGGTGCCGACGGTGCGGACGACGCCGACGAGGCGGTGCGGCTGGGCGGTCACCGCGCCCCGGGCCGGCAGGGTCCGTCCCGGGGTGCGGCCCGCCGTCGGCGGCGCACCAGACGGCGGGTGATCGGCGCGGCCGTCGTGGCGGTATGTGTGGCCGGCGGCGGTCTGTACCACGTCGTCACCCGGCCGGAATCCGGGTCCGGGGGAACGACCGCGGCCCAGGTCACCGACGATTCCCGGGTCACGGGAGGCCCGGCCCCCGACGCCGCCCTGGAGAGTTCCCCGTCCGCTTCCCCGTCCGCGTCGTCGTCCCCGTCCCCGACGTCGTCGCCGTCGGCATCGGCGTCGCGGAGCGCGAGTGCCTCCCCGAGCCCTCGCCCGTCCACCCGTACGACGGCTGCGAAGGAAGCGGCGACTACGCAGGCGCCGGCGTCGAGCGCACCGGAGGCGGAGACGGCCGCCTCCGGCACCGCGGCCCAGGTGATCGCCCTGGTCAACAAGGAACGGGCGGACGCCGGTTGCGATCCCGTCAGCGAGAACTCCAAGCTGCGCGCGGCCGCTCAGGGCCACTCCGACGACATGGCCGCCCGCGACTTCTTCGACCACACCAACCCCGACGGGGACGGTCCCGGCGAGCGGATCACGGCCGCGGGCTACCGATGGTCCACGTACGGGGAGAACATAGCCATGGGCCAGCAGACCGCCGAAGCGGTGATGACCTCCTGGATGAACAGCGAGGGCCACCGCGCGAACATCCTCAACTGCGCCTTCGAGGAGATAGGCGTGGGCATCCACGAGGACGGCGGCGGCCCGTGGTGGACCCAGGCCTTCGGCACCCGGCTCTGACGGCGAGCGGGCTGCCGCGCGCCCGGCCGGGAAGACTTCGGTCAACCATGTTGACTCCGGTGCCTGGTGACTGCACATTACTTATCGGTAGAACCATGCGGTAACCGAACATCGAGCACTTCAGGCACTTCAGGCACTTCTGGTACCTCACATGTGACACGTGCGACATGTGCGACACGCCCCTTCCCGTACTCCTCTCACGGCCGCGCACGCGTGGGATCCCGCGCATGCGCGGCCGTCGGCACCCTCCTCCGCTCCGAGCCGCCGAACCTCGTGACCAGTACGCCCGCAGGCGTCCCCATGGCCGGCCGTGTGCCAGCCCGCCCGGCGTCCGCACTCCCGAGAATCGAGAGCACATGCCGAAGCATGCTCCCCGTCATGTCATGATCGCGTCAGCAGTCGCCGCCGGTGCGCTGGCCCTCGCCCTCACCGGCGCCCAGGCGCACGCCGTCACGCCCCTGGACTACGTCGCCCTTGGCGACAGCTACAGCGCCGGTTCGGGTGTCCTCCCCATCGACACCTCCAACCTGCTCTGTCTGCGCTCCACGGCGAACTACCCCCACGTGATCGCCTCCCGAACGGGCGCCCACCTCAAGGACGTGACCTGCGGCGCCGCCGAGACCAAGCACTTCACCCAGGCCCAGTACCCGGGCGTCGCCCCCCAGGTGAACGCCCTCGACGCGGGCACCGACCTGGTGACGCTGACGATCGGGGGCAACGACAACGGCACCTTCATCAACGCCGTGACGGCCTGCGCCACCGCGGGCGTCCTCAGCGGAGGCAAGGGCAGCCCCTGCAAGGACGCCAACGGCACGGCCTTCGACGACCAGATCGACACGAACACCTATCCCGCGCTCAAGGCCGCCCTCGGCAGCGTGCGCGCCAAGGCGCCGAACGCGCGCGTCGCGGTCCTGGGCTACCCGTGGATCATGCCGGCCACCGCCGACCCCTCGTGCTTCGCCAAGCTGCCGGTCGCCTCCGGCGACGTGCCCTATCTGCGCGCGCTCCAGGCCCACCTCAACGCGGTCGTCCAGCGGGCCGCCGAGGAGGCGGGCGCCGTCTACGTGGACTTCGCCCGGTCCTCCGACGGCCACGACGCCTGCGCGGCGGCCGGCACCCGGTGGATCGAACCCCTGCTCTTCGGCACCAGCGTCGTTCCCGTCCACCCCAACGCCCTCGGGGAGAAGCGCATGGCCGAGGAGGCGATGGCCGTCCTCGGCCTCGGCTGACCGGCGGCCACCCGGCGGTCCGGCCCCGTCGTACGTCCCGGGCGCCCCGCGACGGAGCCCGGGAGGGCGCCCGGGACGGAGCCCGCGACGGAGCCCGCGACGGCCGGTCCGCCCGGCGCGCCGAGGTCAGTACACGACCTCCGGCTTCTCGTAAGGCGTCCACCAGCTGGTCAGCCCCCACACGCCCAGGGCGAGCACCGCGACGGCGGCCACGGCCGCCGCCCACGGGCGCTCGCACCACCGCAGGGTCAGCAGCCAGGTGACGAGCGGCAGCAGGGCCCCGCCCAGGGCGATCAGGGGGAGGTCGACGTAGAGGACGCTCAGGTCACGGTGCATGTCCTCGAACCCGCCCTCGATGTTGACCCGCGCCTTCGGCGCCCAGGCCAGCACCGAGACCGCGGCGCCCAGCGCCCCCAGCAGGACGGCGGCACATCCCTTGCTCTCTTCCCTCATGATCGTGTCTGACGCGCCGCCCCCCACCACGGTTCCCGACCGCCCCCTGTTCCTCGGCGGCCGATCAGTCCTCGCCCAGATACGCCTTGCGCACGCTGTCGTCGTGCAGCAGGTCCGCACCGGTGCCCGACAGGACGATCCGGCCGGTCTCCATGACATGCCCCTGATCGGCCAGGGCGAGGGCGGCCCGGGCGTTCTGCTCGACGAGGAGGATCGTCGTCCCGGCCGCCTTCAGCTCCGCGACCGTGGCCATGATCTTCTTCATCATCAGCGGGGACAGGCCCATCGACGGCTCGTCGAGCATCAGCAGCCGTGGCCGGCACATCAGTGCCCGCCCCATGGCGAGCATCTGCTGCTCACCGCCGGAGAGCGTGCCCGCCGGCTGGTCCCGGCGCTCGCGCAGCCGCTCGAAGAGGGTGTGGACCCGTTCCAGGTCGTCCGCGACGGCGGGGTCGTTCTTGCGCAGGTAGGCGCCGAGCAGCAGGTTCTCCTCCACCGTCAGCCGGGGGAAGATGTGCCGCCCCTCGGGGGAGTGCGCCAGCCCGAGCGCCACGACGCGGTGCGCGGGCATGCCGGTCAGGTCCCGGCCGGCGAACCGCACCCGCCCCGCCGAGGGCGTCAGCAGCCCGCTGAGGGTGTGCAACGTGGTGGTCTTCCCGGCGCCGTTGACGCCGATCAGCGTCACCACCTGGCCCTCCTCCACGGTGAAGGAGACGCCCTTGACGGCCTCCACCTTCCCGTAGGCGACCCGCAGGTCCTCCACTTCCAGCAGGGCGCTCATACGGTCCTCTCCCGGTCGGTGCCGACGGGGTCGGCGTCGTCGTCGGGCGCGCCGAGATAGGCCTCCACGACGCGTGCGTCGGCCTGTACGTCCGCGGGGGCGCCCTCGATGAGCTTGGCGCCCTGCACCAGGACCGCCACCCGGTCGCACAGGTTCATGATGAAGCGCATGTCGTGCTCGATGACCAGGACCGCGATGCCCAGGTCCCGGACGGCGTGCACCAGCGCCTCGGTCTCCCGGGTCTCCCGGGGGTTCATGCCCGCGGTGGGCTCGTCCAGCAGCAGCAGTTTCGGTTCGCTCGCCAGCGCCCGGGCGATCTCCAGACGCCGCTGGGCGCCGTAGGGCAGGTTACGGGCGAGCAGCGGGGCCTCGTCGGGCAGGCCGACGAACTCCAGCAGCTCCCGGGCGCGTTCGCGGGACTCCCGCTCCTCGCGCCGGTAGCGCGGGCCCCGGCCCAGGGCGGCCAGGAAGCCGGCCCGGGTGCGGGTGTGGCGGCCGACGATCACGTTCTCCAGCGCCGACATGTTCGCGAACAGCCGGATGTTCTGGAAGGTGCGGGCCACCCCGGCCCGGGTCACCCCGGCCGGCCTCGGCGGCAGGACGGCGCCGTCGAGCCGTACCTCGCCCTCGGTGGGGACGTACAGGCCGGTCAGGCAGTTGAAGAAGGTGGTCTTGCCGGCGCCGTTGGGGCCGATCAGGCCGACGATCTCGTGCGGCCCGACGGTCAGTCCCACGCCGTCGACGGCGGTCAGGCCGCCGAACCGCATGGTGACCCCGCGGGCGTCCAGGACGGGTACGGGTGTGGCGGTCATACGGCGTTCGCCTCCGCTGCGGCCGACCGCGCCTCGGCGCGCGCCGCCTGTTCGTGGTGGAACTCCAGTTGGTGCCTGCGGTCGGGGACCAGCCCCTCGGGCCGGAACCGCATCATGAGGACCAGCGCCAGGCCGAACAGCATCATCTGGTACTTGCTGAAGAACTCGAACTTCGCCGGGATCAGATAGAGCAGGGCCGCGCCGACCAGCGGACCGGAGACCGTGCCCATGCCGCCGAGGACCACCGCGGCCAGCAGGAAGGCCGAGTTGGGCGGGGCGGTGTCGGCGAACTTGTAGTTGTCCGGTACGGCGTTGGTCTGAAGGTGTGCCATCACCGTGCCGGCCAGTCCGGCCAGCGAGGCGCCGAGACCGAAGGCGAGCAGCTTGTACCGGAAGCCCTCGATGCCCATCGCGGTGGCGGCCTTCTCGTCCTCGCGCAGCGCGATCCAGGCCCGCCCGATCCGGGAGTCGCCCATCCGCGCGTAGACGAACACCACCAGCGCGACCACCGCCAGCAGCAGCACGTAGTAGTTGGCGAACCGGCCGAACGGGACGCCGAGGACGGTGTGCGGCTCCCCCAGGTCGAAGCCGAACAGCCGCAGGTTCGGCACCGAGTTGATGCCGTTGGGGCCGTTGGTGACCAGCGGTCCGGACGTGCCGTCGAGGTTGTTGACGGTGATGCGGAAGATCTCGCCGAAGCCGAGGGTGACGATGGCGAGGTAGTCGCCGTGCAGCCGCAGCGTCGGCGCGCCGATGACCAGGCCCGCCACCAGCGAGACGGCCATGCCGAGCAGCGCCGTCGCCCAGAACGGCCACGGCCCGACGTCGAGCGTGGAGAACGTCGACCCGGAGACCAGGGCGGCGGTGTAGGCGCCGGTGCCGAGGAATGCCACGTACCCCAGGTCGAGCAGCCCCACCAGACCGACGACGATGTTCAGACCGAGCGCCACGGTCGCGAAGACGAGGATGTTGTCGGCGATCGCCGTGTACTGGTCGCCGGTCTGGGTGAAGGGGAAGACCAGCGCGGCGGCGAACGCGGCCACCGCGACGGCGGTGCGGTGGCGGGCGTTCATCGCCGTGATCCGGCGGGTCAGCCCGGCCGCGGCCAGGGCGCGGGCGCCGAACCCGGCGGCCGGCAGGAACGCCAGGAAGTCCTGCGCCGACTCGGTCGTGATGCCGTACGCCAGCACGGACATCGCGGCCAGGAACACCACGGTGATGACGGCGACCTCGAGCGGGCGGGCCAGCGGGCGGTCCGGACGCGCCTCCGGGGCGGTGTCGTCGGGCAGGGCGTGCGCGCCGGCCGCGAGGAGCAGCACAGCGACGCCGGCCAGCCAGCCGCCCGGTTCCAGGTTGACCGCTCCGCCGAGGGTGACGGCGATGGCGATCACGGTGACCCAGGTCGCGGTGAGCGCGGCCAGGGCGGCGGCGCGCAGCGCCCGCACCGCGCCGGCCGGCGCGACCAGCCGGGCGCCGGGCGCCCGCAGGGCGGCGGCCGCGAACACCGCGGCGGCCACCCCGCACACCAGGGTGACGACCTGGCTGCCGCCGGGATACCCGGTGAGCGTCAGGTTGCCGGGGTAGGCGGAGGTCCAGGTCCAGGGCAGGAACGGGGACACGACCGTCAGGACCGCGCCGAGCACGGTCAGCACCCGGGCGACGGAGACGGGGACGGGGATGCGGAAGGGGACAGGGGCAGGGACAGGGACAGGGACAGGGACAGGGACAGGGACAGGGACAGTGGGTGTCTGCTTCATCGTCGTCGGCTCCTCACGCCCGGTCCGCCACGCGTTCGCCGAGCAGGCCCTGTGGTCGCACCAGCAGCACCAGGATCAGGATCACGAAGGCCCACACGTCCTTCCACACCGAGCCGCCGAACATGTCCAGCGCGGGCAGGTGCGGCAGCGCGCCGGAGGCCAGCGACTCGGCGACGCCGAGCACCACACCGCCGAGCATCGCGCCCTGGATGTTGCCGATGCCGCCCAGCACCGCGGCGGTGAAGCCCTTCAGACCGGCGATGAAGCCCATGTTGTAGGAGACCGTGCCGAGCCTGAGGCCCTGGGTCAGACAGGCCACGGCGGCCAGGGCGGCCCCCACCGCGAACGCGATCACGATGATCCGGTCGGTGTCGATGCCCATCAGCCGCGCCGTCTTCGGGTCCTGCGCGGTCGCCTGCATCGCCCGCCCGGTGCGGGTCCGCCGGACGAACCAGGTCAGCCCGACCATCGCCGCCGCGGCCACCACGACCGTGAGGATCGCCGCGTACGACACGCTGACCGAGCCGATGTGCAGCGGTTCGCCGGGCAGCTGGGGGAAGGGCACGGGGGCGCTGACACCCATCGACCTGCCGGGCAGGGTGAAGAAGTTGAACACGATCTGCTGGAGGAGGAGCGACAGGCCGATCGCGGTGATCAGCGGGGCGAGGCGGGGCGCGGTGCGCAGCGGCCGGTAGGCGAGCCGTTCGGCGGCCACCGCGGCGGAGACGGAGACGAGCACGGCGGCGAGCAGCATCACCGGCAGCGCCGCCCACAGCGGGATCTCGCGCAGCGCCGGTACCCACACGTAGACGAAGAGGGCGCCGAAACCGCCGAGCATGAAGATCTCGCCGTGCGCGAAGTTGATGATCTGGAGGATGCCGTAGACCATCGTGTAGCCCACGGCGATCAGGCCGTACATGGTGCCGAGGACGATGCCGTCGGTCAGCAGCTGGAGGAGGTCGGTGAGGGTCACCTCGGGTCCTTCGGTGGTGCGGACGGGGAGGGCGGACCGGTTCCGCTCCGGTCGGTCGGGCGGGCGCCGCGGGGCGCGGCCGGACGGGCGCGGAACCGGTCCTCGGGGCAGGTCAGTCCTCGACGGTGACGACGTCGATGCCGTTGACCCACTTGCCGTCCTGGACGCCGTTGACGCTGATGACCTGGTTGACGCTGTCGCCGTACTCGTCGAAGCCGACCTTGCCGGTGGCGCCGTCGAAGGTGACGTCCTGGAGGGCGTCGACGACCTTCGGCCGCAGCTCCGTGACCTTGCCCGCCGTGCCGCCGTTCCCCTCCACCGCGGCCTTCACGGCCTGGATGAGCGCGGTGGTGGCGTCGTACACGTAGGCACCGAAGACGCCGTAGGGCTGCTCGTAACCGGCCGCCTCGTACGCGGAGATGAAGTCCTTCGCCGAGTCCAGCTTGTCGATCGGGGCCCCGTCGGAGTGCGCGTAGGTGCCGTTCGCGGCCGCGGCGCCGGCGATCGACACCAGCTCGTCGTCCTTCACCGCGTCGCCGCCGCCCAGCGGCCCGTCGAACCCGGCCGCGACGAGCTGCTTCTTCAACGAGCCGGCCTGCGGGTACTCGCCCCCGTAGAACACGCCCTGCGCGCCGGAGGACTTGACGCTGTTGACGACCGCCGCGTAGTCGGACTCGTCGGGGTTGAGCGACTGGTGGACGACGACCTTGCCGCCGAGCTTCTCGTACGCGTCGGTGAAGCTGTCCACGATGCCGACGCCGTAGGTCTTCTTGTCGTCGACCGTCGCCAGCTTCTTGACCTTCAGGTCGTCGAAGAAGTATTCCGCCATCACCGGGGCGGCGACCGCGTCGGTGCTGATGGTGCGGAAGTAGTTGTCGTACTCGCGCCGGGGGGCCGTCTTGTAGTCGGCGCCCTGGGTGAGCGCCGCGGCCGTGTTGGCGCCGGAGATCTGCGCCATCCCCGCGTCGCGCAGGGTGGACACCATGGCCGCGGAGACGGAGGAGTTGTAGGCGCCCACCACGCCGATCACACTGTCGTCGGCGACGAACGCCGCCGCGTTCTGCTGGCCGATGTTCGGCGTCGCCTGGTCGTCCTTGGCGACCAGCTCGAACGTGACACCGGGCACGGTCTCGTCCTTGTTGGCCTTCTTCACGGCCAGTTCCGCCGAGTTCTTCATGCCCAGGCCGACGGCCGCGAGGTCCTTCGACAGCGGTGCGTCGAAGCCGATGGTGACGGTCGTGGTGCCGTCGCCGGACGCGCCGTCCCCGGTCCCCTCGTCACGGGAGCCGCAGGCGGCGAGCAGGAGCGCCGCGGCCAGGACGGACGCGGTGACGGCGACCGGACGACGGCGCCCGGCCCTTCGGGTGGTGCTGGTGGTGTGGGACGTACGGACGTGATGCACAGGTTCCTCCCCGGACGGATCCGCATGCCGCAGCCGAGACGGGCCGCCGTACGGCGGGGCGGGCTGGGCTTCGCGCAGTGGCTGAAACCTAGATCCGCGGCAGCGCCCCGCCGCTTGTCCTGGCGGCAGATTTCCGGGGCCGCCGATTGTCCGGCAGGACAACGGGCGGTAGCGCCCGTGTCATGTGACAAGTCGGTTGCGGCTGAGTGGAATTGACTGATCGTCAGGGGCGGGTCGGGGGGCGGAGCGCGGCGCGCAGCTCCAGCATGGTGATCAGCCGCTGCTCCGGGTCGTCGAGGTCGATGCCGGTCAGGGCCACGGCGCGGCGGATGCGGTAGCGCAGGGTGTTGGGGTGGACGTGCATCCGTTGCGCCACCGACCGCACGTCACCGAAGGCGTCCAGATAGCCCAGCAGCGAGGCGCACAGCTCCGAGCCGTGCTTGCGGTCGTGCGCCAGCAGCGGCTCCAGCGCGGGGTCCCGGATGTCCGGGTGCGCCCGCAGCAGTTCCAGGACCCGGCTCAGCACGACCGACGCGCGGGCGTCCTGGTACGTCGCCACCTCGCGGCCCGGGTCGTGCGCGACGACGTCCAGGATGCGGTCCGCCTCGGCGCGGGCGGCCGGGGCGTCGGCCAGCCGCCGCGGCGCGGACACCGCCGCCTGCACCGGGGTGCCCAGATGCCGGCGCAGCGTCGTGACGAGGTCCGTCGTCCAGCCCGCGGGAGTGGCCCGGCCGGCCGGGGCGAGAGCGTCCGCCGGGTGCGGCGCCGCGTCCGGCACCAGCACGTACAGGCGGCCGTCCAGCCGGGTCGCCACCGCCGTGCGCCGGTGCGCGGCCGCGTGCAGCGCGATCGTGTCCACCGCACGGGTCCGGCGCAGTTCCGCCTCGGGGCCGCCGTCACCGGCGGGCTCGTTCAGCTCGACCGCGATGACCGTGGCGCAGGTGCGGGCGGCGATGCCCAGGTGCCCGGCGAGCGACGTGGCCGGCAGCCGGCCCGCCAGCAGCCCCGCCGCCAGTTCCTGGCGCACCCCGCCGTCGGAGCCCGCGCCGCCCGGCTGCCGGATCAGCATCAGCGCGGCCAGCCGGGCCGCGCCGCGCAGCGCCTGCAACGCCCCCTCGGTGAGCGGTGCGCCGGCCTCCTGCACCCAGATCGTGCCCAGCAGACGCCCGCCCGCCGTGATGCCGGCCGCGAGCCGCCGCCGTGTCCCCAGATCGGGTCGGGCCCCCACCTCCACGACCTCCTCCGTGCGCAGCCGCTGGTAGACCCCCGCCTCGTGGAGCACCTCCAGGTACGACGGCGGGCAGGATTGGCCGAGGATGGACAGCCGCCGCACCTCGTCGACCTGGCCGTCGGAGCGGGAGTAGGCCAGGACCCGGTGCGCCGGATCCTCCACCGAGACCGCGCCGCCGGTCAGCGCCGCCAGGGTCTGCACCAGCGAGAACAGGTCCCCGTGCGCCGACGCCCGCCCCAGGCCCGGCGCCTGCCGCACGCTGTCCACGACGGTCCGCGCCACCGAGTCGACGCGCTCCCACCGCACGTCGTCCCGCACCCCCAGGAGCGCGGTCCCCGACTCGGCGGCCGCCTGCCGCAGCGCCTCCACCGCGTCCGCGTCCGTCCCGGCCCGTACGGCGACGGCGGTGGCCCCCGACCGGGCCGCCGCGATCAGCGGCCGCAGCGCCGCCCGGCCACGCGCCCCGATGAGCAGCACCAGACAGTCACGGTGCTCCGGCTCCGGCTCGCCGTCCGGTTCGGCGATGACCACCCCGGCCACCACCCGGTCCAGGCCGTGCGGCGCGGCGAGCAGATCGGCCAGGGGCCCGGACAGGGCGGGCAGCACCTGGCCCAGCAGAACGGCGGAGCCGGCGGGGGAGACCGACGGGGAGGGGCGCGGGGGCCGGGGGCCGGCGGACATCGAAGGCGTTCTCCGAACTGAACGGGACAGGGTGTGTCCCGGAACCTAGGCCGCGCACGGTACGGCGGCCCTTGTCGGCTCGGACGAAACGGGAGGGGAGCGGGTTGTGCGCGCGGCCAAGGCGCCGTTGCGCCACGGCACCGACCGCCCTCGTGGGCGGCGGGGGCGGTTTCCGGCCGCCCACGAGGGCGGTCGCTTCACGGCCGTTCACAGGTGTACTGCCGGGGGGCGTCCGGGCGGTGTCGTGTCCTGCCGGGGGCGTCCGGCCGGTGTCGTGTCCTGTCGGTGGGCGTCCGGTCCCGGCTGTGCTGCCCGGTTCCGGCCGTGCTGCCCGTGTCCGGCCGTGCTGTCGGCCCCGGCCGTGTCGCCTGTGCCCGCCTGTGCCCGGCCGTGTCGCCTGTGCCCGCCTGTGCCCGCCCGTGCCGCCCGGCCCTGGTCGTGCCCGCCTGTGCTCGGCTGGCCGTGCCCGCCCGTGCCGTCCGGCCCCGGCCGCGCCGCCCGCGCCTGCCCCTGCGCCGCCCGCGCCCGCCCCTGCCGTCCGGCCCCGTACGGCCGGACGGCAGGGGCGCGCACAGCCCTTCTGCCAGATCCCGCACGGCCACGGCCGTCCCGGATCTGTCCTCGGTGCCGGGCGCCGTCCCGCCGGGCCGCGTCCTCGTCAGGCCTGTTCGGACCGGTGGGCGAGGGCCACCGCGACCACCGCCGCCAGGCCGAAGACGGCGCACAGCGCCCAGACCGCGGTGTAGCCGCCCTCGCTCGGCGTGGCCCCGCCGAGGGGCGTCGCCGAGGCCAGCAGGGAGGCGATGGCACCGCCCGCGACCGCGCCGCCGACGGTCTTGGCGTTGTTGTACAGCGCGGAGGCGACGCCCGTGCGGTCCACAGGCGTGGCCTCGACGATGACCGTGGGCATGGCGCCGAGCGCCGCGCCGGTGCCCGTACCGCACAGCAGCAGGGCGGCCACGACCTGCCAGAGCGCGTCGTGCAGGACCGCCAGGACCACGAACCCGGCGGTCATCAGGGAGAACGCGGCGATCAGGGTGGGGCGGTAGCCGAGGCGCCGGGCGATCAGGGCGGTGCAGCTGGAGGTGGCGAGAGCGGCGAGCGTGGCGGGCAGGCCGACCAGGGAGATGGCCAGGGCGTGCAGACCGAAGCCGTAGCCGTCGGTGCCGGCGTCGGCGGCGAGGAAGGTGGCGTTCGGGGACTGGCTGCCGAAGTACAGGACACCGAAGAAGAACGAGGTCAGGTAGAAGGGCGCCACGGCGCGTCCGCGCAGGGCACGCAGGTCCACCAGCGGGTCCTCGGTGCGCAGTTCGACCCGCACCCAGACACCGGCCAGGACCGCGCAGGCCAGCAGCGGCAGCAGGACCTGGGCCGAGAGCCAGCCGCCGTGCTCGGCGCGCGACACTCCCGCGAGCAGGGTGACCAGCGCGGCGCCGAGCAGGCACGCGCCGGGCCAGTCGGGGCCGCCGGCCGTGCGCGGCACGCTCTCGGGGATGCGCCAGAACGCCACGGGCACGCACGCCAGCGCGAGGAGCGCGGGCACGAGCAGCACCAGCCGGAGGTCGGCCACCGCCTGGCTGATCGCGCCCATCGCGACGGCGCCGACCAGGCTGCCGAGGGTGAGGGCGCCGACCAGACGGGCGATGGCGGCCCGGGCCTGCTCGACCGGGAGCCGGTTCCTGACGAGCGCGATCTCCAGCGGGAGCAGCGCGACGAGCGCACCCTGGAGGACGCGGGCGAGCAGCAGGGTGGTGAAGTCCGGGGCCAGGGCGAGCAGCAGGGTGCCGGCCGCGACCGAGACGAGGGCGACGCGCAGCATCCGGCGGTGGCCGTGGAGGTCGCCGAGCCGGCCGAAGACCGGCACGAGGACCGCTCCGGAGAGCAGCTGCACGGAGATCACCCAGTTGACGGCGGAGTCGCCGACGCCGTGGTGGTCGCCGAGGTCGGGCAGCAGGGGGGCGATGCCGGTCTGGAGGAACCCGCTCATGAGCTCGAACAGGACGAGCAGCCCCACGACCGTCCGGGCGGAGGCCGCGGGCCCGGCGGGAGGGGCCGCCGCCGGTCCGCCCGGTGCGGCGGCGGTGTCGGTCACGCGCCCTCCCCGGCGGTGGTCGGGGCCGCGGCGGTGCCCGTGGCCGGCGGAGTGGACGGGAGCGCGGTGGCACCGGGGCCGGTGGCGTCGGGGCCGGTGGGGCCGGCGGCCGTCCCCGGCGCTTGCAGGGCCAGGCGCCGGGCGGCGAGGGTGGCCAGCAGCAGCGCCTGGTCGGGCAGGACGCCGTCGTCGTACACGGCCTGCGGCGAGTGGTTGACGGGCGCGGTGGCCGGGTCGCGGTCGGGCGGGCAGGCGCCGACGGCGAGGAAGGCGCCGGGGACCTGGTGCAGCACGAAGGAGAAGTCCTCCGACCCGGAGACGGGCCGGGGGGCTTCGAAGACACGGGTCGGCCCGAACAGGTCGAGCGCCGTCCCGAGCGCGAACGCCGCCTCGGCGGGAGGGTTGACCGTGGCCGGGTACTGGCGGCCGTAGTCGACGCGCACGTCGACGTCGTGGGCGGCGGCCACACCCCGCAGCGTGCGCTCCACCAGGGCCTGGACCTGGTCCCGGGCGGCCTCCGAGAAGGTCCGGACGGTGGCGCTGAACTCGGCGGTGCCGGGCACCACGTTGCGGGCGGTGCCCGCGTGGAAGACACCCACGGTGATCACCGCCGGGTCGTGCACGTCGATCTCGCGGGCGAGCCGGGTCTGGAGCGCGGTGACCATGTCGCAGGCGGCGACGACCGGGTCACGGGTCAGGTGCGGCATGGAGCCGTGGCCGCCGCGGCCGGTGACGGTGACGTCGAAGGTGTCGCTGGCGGCCAGCAGGGTGCCGGGGCGCGTGGCGACGATGCCCTTGGGGACCTGGGTGGAGAACACGTGCAGGCCGTAGGCCGCGACGACGCGGGAGCCGGCCGCGTCCAGGACCCCCTCCTCGATCATGATCCGGGCCCCGCCGTCGCCCTCCTCGCCGGGCTGGAACATGAAGACGACGTCGCCCGCCAGCTCCTCGCGGCGCGCGGCCAGCAGGCGGGCGGCACCCACGAGCCCGGCGGTGTGCAGGTCGTGACCGCAGGCGTGCATGACCCCGGGGTTCTCGGAGGCGTACGGCAGTCCGGTGTCCTCGGTGACCGGCAGCGCGTCCATGTCGGCGCGCAGCAGCACGGCGGGACCGGGCCGCCCGCCGCGCAGGACGGCGGTGACGGAGCTCAGCCCCCGGCCGGTCGTGATCTCCAGGGGCAGGCCGTCCAGGGCTTCGAGGACCCTGCCCTGCGTACGGGGAAGGTCCAGGCCGAGTTCGGGATCACGGTGCAGACGGCGGCGCAGGTCGGTCAGCTCGTCGGCGAGGGCGGTGGCGTCAGCGTGCTGGAACATGGCGTGTATCGTGCGCTCACCGTCCGCACGCTTGGCCGGCAACGCAGTGATGAGGCAATTCACCGAGATCATTCGCAGGAATCGGTCATGGCCGGCTCATGGGCCGCTCCGGCCCGGCGGGGGAAGGGGGGACGGGGTGCTCGACGAGATCGACTACCTGCTGATCACCGCCCTCCAGCACGAGCCCCGGGCCGACTGGCGGCGGATCGGCGCCCTGCTGGACGTGGACGCCACGACGGCGGCGCGGCGCTGGGCCCGCCTCACCGGCGCGGGACTGGCCTGGCTCGGCTGCCATCCGTCCCCGGCCGCCACGGGAGAGCTGATCGTGGCGTTCATCGAGGTGGACTGCGAGCCCGGCCGGCTGCACACGGTCTGCGAGCAACTGGTGGACGACGCCGCCCTGTTCAACATCGAACACGCCACGGGCTCCCGCGACCTCCTGCTGACGGCGGTGTTCCGCAGCCAGACCCAACTGGCCCGCTACGTCGGCTTCCGCCTGGGAGCGCTGCCGGGCATCGCCGCGACCCGCACCCAGATCGCGACCGCCCTGCACACCGAGGGCAGCCGATGGCGCCTGGACCGGCTGAAGGAGAGCGGCAGACCGGACGGCCCGCGGGCCCGCCCCGCCGCCCCCGCCGCGACCCTCGGCCCGGCCGACCTCGATCTCGTCCTGCTGCTCGGGGAGGACTGCCGGCAGAGCGTCAGCCGCCTCGCCGAACGGAGCGGCCTGAGCGCCGCCACCGTACGCCGGCGCCTGGCGAGGCTGGAGGCGGCGAACGCCATCGCCTACCGCTGCGAGGCGGCGCGCTCGGTCTCGGGCTGGCCGGTGAGCGCCACCGTGTGGGGCGCCGTCCCGGCGGCCGAGACGGCGCGTGTCACGGCGCAGCTCTCCGGCATGCGGGAGACACGGCTGTGCGCCACGCTGACCGGCCCGCACAATCTGCTGTTCACGGTGTGGCTGCGGTCGGTGGGCGACATCCAGCCGTTCGAGGCGGCGCTCGTCCAGCGCTTCCCCGACCTCACCATCACCGACCGGGCGGTCACCCTGTGGCGGCTCAAGCACGCCGGGCACATCCTCGACCCGGAGGGGCGGCGGCTGCGGACCGTCCCGTTCACCGGGATGTGGAACGACGGCGACACGAGCGCCGCCGAGACGGCGCTGCTGGACCGGCTGCGCGGGGCGGGCGGCACACCGGTCTGACCCGGTCTGACACCCGGGGGCCGCCCGGCACAGCCCGGCACCGCCCGGCGCGAGCCGCACCCCGGCGCGCCGCGGCCGCCACGCCACGTGGACCGGGAGGGCGCAGCGGGAGGGCGGACGGGGAGGAGCGGACCGGTCAGGAATCGAGAAGCAGCCCGTGCCGAGCCCCACCTAGCATGACCGCGGACGGAACCGGGCGAGCCGGGGCGAGGCCGCGACGACGGCCCCGCCCGACAGAGGAGAAGACCACGATGAGCAAGGCCACGACGGCGAACCAGCAGTCGCCCGTGCCGCACGCCGCCGACAGCCACGAACTGATCCGCGTCCACGGGGCGCGCGAGAACAACCTCAAGGGCGTCGACATCGAGATCCCCAAACGCCGGCTGACGGTGTTCACCGGTGTCTCCGGCTCGGGCAAGAGCTCGCTGGTGTTCGACACGATCGCCGCCGAGTCCCAGCGGCTGATCAACGAGACCTACAGCGCCTTCGTCCAGGGCTTCATGCCCACGCCGGCGCGGCCCGAGGTCGACGTCCTCGAAGGGCTGACGACCGCGATCATCGTCGACCAGCAGCGGCTGGGCGCCGACCCCCGCTCCACGGTCGGCACGGTCACCGACGCCAACGCGATGCTGCGCATCCTCTTCAGCCGGCTCGGCACGCCGCACATCGGCCCGCCCGGCGCGTACTCCTTCAACGTCGCCTCGGTCTCCGCGAGCGGCGGGTACACGGTCGACCGCGGATCCGAGAGGACCCGGACCGAGAAGGTGACCTTCAGCCGCACGGGTGGCATGTGCACGCACTGCGAAGGCCGGGGAACGGTCACCGACCTCGACCTCACCCAGCTCTTCGACGACTCCAAGTCGCTCTCCGAGGACCCCTTCACCATCCCCACCTACACCGGGGACGGCTGGGTGGTGCGGGTCATCACCGAGTCGGGCTTCTTCGACCCGCGCAAGCCGATCCGCGAGTACACCAAGAGGGAGCGGCACGACTTCCTCTACCGCGAGCCGACCAAGGTGAAGATCAACGGCGTCAACCTCACCTACGAGGGGCTGGTCCCCAAGCTCCAGAAGTCGATGCTCTCCAAGGACCGGGAGGCGATGCAGCCGCACATCCGGGCGTTCGTGGACCGGGCGGTGACCTTCGCCGACTGTCCCGAGTGCGACGGCACCCGGCTGAGCGAACTCGCCCGCTCGTCGCGAATCGGAGAGCTCAACATCGCCGACGCCTGCGCCCTCCAGATCAGCGACCTGGCCGACTGGGTCCGCGGCCTGTCGGATCCGTCGGTGGCGCCGCTGCTCACGGCGCTCCAGCACACCCTCGACTCGTTCACGGAGATCGGCCTCGGCTACCTCTCGCTGGACCGTCCGTCGGGCACGCTGTCGGGCGGCGAGGCGCAGCGGGTGAAGATGATCCGCCACCTCGGGTCCTCGCTCACCGACGTCACCTACGTCTTCGACGAGCCCACCATCGGCCTGCACCCGCACGACATCCAGCGGATGAACGACCTGCTGCTGCGCCTGCGGGACAAGGGCAACACGGTGCTCGTCGTGGAGCACAAGCCGGAGGCGATCACGATCGCCGACCACGTGGTGGACCTCGGGCCCGGGGCCGGAACGGCGGGCGGCACCGTCTGCTTCGAGGGCACCGTCGAGGGACTGCGGGCTAGCGGCACGGTCACCGGCCGCCACCTCGACGACCGGGCCGCGCTCAAGAAGACGGTGCGCGAGCCCACCGGCGCGCTGGAGATCCGCGGCGCGTCGACGCACAACCTGCGCGACGTCGACGTCGACATCCCGCTCGGCGTGCTGTGCGTGGTCACGGGCGTGGCCGGCTCGGGCAAGAGCTCGCTCGTCCGCGGCTCCGTCCCGGCCTCGGCGGGCGTGGTCTCGGTGGACCAGGCCCCGATCCGCGGCTCGCGCCGCTCCAACCCGGCGACGTACACCGGGCTCCTCGACCCGATCCGCAAGGCGTTCGCCAAGGCCAACGGCGTGAAGCCGGCGCTGTTCAGCGCCAACTCCGAGGGCGCCTGCCCGAACTGCAACGGCGCCGGCGTCATCTACACCGACCTGGCGATGATGGCCGGCGTCGCCACCACCTGCGAGGAGTGCGACGGGAGGCGGTTCCAGGCCTCGGTGCTGGAGTACCGCCTCGGCGGCCGCGACATCAGCGAGGTGCTGGCGATGCCGGTGACGGAGGCGGAGGAGTTCTTCGCCACCGGCGAGGCGCGCACCCCGGCCGCGCACCGCGTCCTCGAACGGCTCGCCGACGTCGGGCTCGGCTACCTCACCCTCGGCCAGCCGCTCACCACGCTGTCCGGCGGCGAGCGGCAGCGGCTCAAGCTGGCCACGCACATGGGTGAGAAGGGCGGCGTCTACGTCCTCGACGAGCCGACCACCGGCCTCCACCTCGCCGACGTCGAGCAGTTGCTCGGCCTGCTGGACCGGCTGGTCGACTCGGGCAAGTCGGTTGTCGTCATCGAACACCACCAGGCGGTCATGGCACACGCGGACTGGATCATCGACCTCGGTCCCGGCGCCGGCCACGACGGCGGCCGGATCGTCTTCGAGGGCACCCCCGCCGACCTCGTCGCCGCCCGCTCCACCCTCACCGGCGAGCACCTCGCGGCCTACGTGGGCGCCTGACCGGGGCGCCCGCGACGGCAGCCGGCACCCGCCCGCGACGGCTGGGGGAGGGCAGGGTGTCCGCGGCCCCGCCGCCCCACCGTCCTGTGTGGCAGGATCGCGTGGGTGACCAGCAGACCCGCCGCGGCGCAGCACCTGCGCACCCTCGCGCTGCTGCGCCGCGTCCGCGACCGCATCGACCGGGAGTACGCGCAGCCGCTGGACGTCGAGGCACTGGCCCGCGCCGTGAACATGTCAGCGGGCCATCTCAGCCGCGAGTTCCGCCTCGCCTACGGGGAATCGCCGTACTCCTACCTGATGACGCGCCGGATCGAACGGGCGATGGCGTTGCTGCGGCGGGGCGAACTCAGCGTCACCGAGGTGTGCTTCGCGGTCGGCTGCGCGTCGCTGGGCACCTTCAGCACGCGCTTCAGCGAACTGGTCGGCATGTCCCCCAGCGCCTACCGGCGCCTGGCGGCGAGCGGGACCGAGGGCATCCCGTCGTGCGTGGCGAAACAGGTGACCAGACCGGTCAGGAACCGGCAGGCGCGGTCGTCGGACACCACCTGACGCGACCGCTCCGGAACGCGGCACCGTGCCGGGTCCCGGTGGATCGGGACCCGGCACGGTGGCGGCCGCTGTGGAGCGGCTGCCCGGGCTGCCGGCGCGACGTGAAGGCGGCCCGGGACGATCGGGTGGGACACCGACGGCCCCAGGTGCGGGACACCGACGGCCGTCGGCTCAGCCGTTCAGCGCGTCGATGAGGGCCTTGGTGACGTCCTCGGTGGAGGCGGTGCCGCCGACGTCCCGGGTGAGGACGCCCGCGGCCGTGGTGGCCTCGATGGCCCGGTGCAGACGGGCCGCCTGCTCGGGAAGTCCGAAGTGCTCCAGCATCAGCGCGGCACTGCCCACCGCGCCGATCGGATTGGCCAGGCCCTGCCCGGCGATGTCCGGGGCGGAACCGTGGACGGGCTCGAACATGCTGGGGAAGCGGCGCTCGGGGTTGAGGTTGGCGCTGGCGGCCAGACCGAGGCTGCCGGCCAGCGCGCTGCCGAGGTCGGAGAGGATGTCCGCGTTGAGGTTGGAGGCCACGACGACGGAGAGGTCCTCGGGGCGGAGGACGAACTTGGCGGACATGGCGTCCACGAGCACGCTCTCGGTCTCGACGTCGGCGTAGTCGGCGGCGACGCGCCGGAACACGTCGTCCCACAGGACCATGCCGTACTGCTGGGCGTTGCTCTTGGTGACGGAGGACACCTTGCGGTGGGCGCGGGTGCGGGCCAGATCGAAGGCGAAGCGCATGATCCGCTCGCAGCCCACCTCGGTGAACAGGGCCGACTGGACGGCGACTTCGCCGCCCCGGCCGCGGCCGGAGAGGTTGCGTCCGCCGAGACCGGCGTATTCGCCCTCGCTGTTCTCCCGGACGACGACCCAGTCCAGCTCGGTGTCGTCGGCCTTGCGCAGCGGGCTGGTGATGCCGGGCAGGAAGTGCACGGGGCGGACGTTGGCCCACTGGTCGAAGTTCTGGCAGATCTTCAGCCGCAGGCCCCACAGGCTGATGTGGTCGGGGACCGTGGGCCAGCCGACGGCGCCGAAGTAGATGGCGTCGAAGTCCTTCAGCCGCTCCAGGCCGTCGTCGTCGATCATCTTGCCGGTGCGCTCGTAGAAGTCGCAGCCCCAGGGGAACTCCTGCCAGTCGAAGGCGAAGGCGCCGCGCGAGTCGGCGGCCAGCGCGTCCAGCACGGCCCGGCCCGCGGCGACGACCTCGGCGCCGACGCCGTCGGCGGGGATGGCGGCGATGCGGAAGGTACGGGTGGTCTCGGTCACGGGAGCCTCCGGCTGGTGGGGGAACGCCCTGCTCGAGTGAGCCTAGGCGGTGTGGGGTCGAGGTGACACCGAGTCAACACGCGCGCCGCGGAGGCGTCCAAGACGTGCTTCCGATGCGACCTATAGGAACGACCGATCGGTACGACGACAGGAGACACGACAGGAGACACGACAGGAGACACGGCGGGAGCGCGGCCGGGCGCCACGGCACGCGCGGCGGCGGGCGCGACGCCGGTGGCGCCTCACGCCGGTGAGGCCCCGGTGCGGCGCAGGGCCAGGGCGCGGGTCAGCTCCAGGAAGGCCTGGGCGCCGGGGGTGAGGTGGGACGGCAGGCTGATCATCGCGACGTGCAGGTGCGCGGTGGGTTCCAGGGAGGCGACCACCAGACCGCAACGGCGCGCCAGACGCGTCCAGGAGGCGGGCAGGACCGCGATGCCCACGCCGGTGAGCACCAGCGGGAGGATGGAGGTGCGGTGGTCGACGACGGCGACGATCTCCGTGTCCGCGCTGCGGGCGGTGACGTCGTCGACGATGGTCCGCATCAGGCTCCCGGGACGGGAGGCGATCAGTTTCCGCCCGGAGAGTTCCTCCGGACGCAGGACGGCACCGTCCTCGAAGGGGCCGCCCGCGGCGGCCACGACGACGAACGGCTGCTCCTCCACGGGCAGGACGTCGATCCCCGGTGCGCTCACGGGGCTGGCCGCGCCGAGCAGCCCGAGTTCGCAGGCGCCGCTGCGGACCAGGCCGACGGTCTCCTCGGGTGTGAACGCGGCCCGGGTGACGACGGTGACGGACGGGTGCGACGCCGCGAAGCGGTGGATCAGCGAGGTCAGGGGTTCGATGCCCGGTGACGGCATCGCGGCCACCTCCACCGTGCCGCCCCCCAGGCCGGCCAGGGAGGCGGCCTTCTCCCGTACGGCGTCCAGGTCGCGCAGGACCCGCCGGCTCGGTTCGAGGAGTTCGGCGCCGGCCTTGCTGAGGACCACGCCGCGGCCCATGCGGTGGAAGAGGGCCACTCCCAGGTCCGCTTCCAGATTGGCCATGGCCTGCGACAGCGACGGCTGCGCCACGTGGAGCGCGGCCGCCGCCTTGCTGAAGCCGCCGTGCTCCACGATGGCGAGGAAGTACTGCAGTTGCCGGGCGTCCACACCGCCTCCTTGGCTGCTCCGATCAGGGCAGCCTATCGAGGGGGCGGCAGCGTCAGGTGGACGTGGCCGGCCCCCTGAGCCGTCGTCGGGACATCGGAAGGTCGTGCCGGTGCCGTCAGGCCGGCCGGGACGCCGTCGCGGACGACGCCACGGACGACACCGGCTGTCCCGGGTCGGCGAGAGCGTCCTCCCGCCGGGCTTCGGCCGGGTCCTCGGTCAGCCGGCCGGCCAGGACCTGCCGGGCCCGCTCCAGGTCCAGCGCGTTCTCCCAGCGGGCCACGAAGAGGGTGGCGACCGCGTTGCCGCAGAAGTTGACCAGGGCCCGGCACTCGGACATGAACTTGTCGATGCCGAAGACCAGCATGATGCCCGCGGCGGGCACGTGGCCGACGGTCGACAGGGTCGCGGTCAGCGCGATGAATCCGCCCCCGGCCACGCCGGCCGCGCCCTTCGACGTCAGCAGCATCACCGCGAGCAGTCCGAGCTGCTGGCCCGCGGAGAGCGAGGTGTCCGTGGCCTGGGCGATGTACAGCGTGGCCAGGGACAGGTAGATCGCCGCCCCGTCCAGGTTGAAGCTGTAGCCGGTCGGCACGACGAGACCCACCGTGGGCCGGTCGACCCCCATGAACCGCAGCTTGCGCATCAGACCGGGCAGCGCGGGCTCGGCCGTCGACGTGCCCAGCACCAGCAGGAGCTCCTCTTTGAAGAAGCGCAGCAACTGGAAGATGTTCAGCTTCACGTAGGCCGCCAGCACCGCGCCCAGCACCACCACGACGAACAGGATCGAGGTGGCGTAGAAGAGCAGGATCAGCGAGCCGAGGCTGGTGAGCGTGGAGAGGCCGAACTTGCCGATCGCGAAGGCCATCGCGCCGAAGGCGCCCAGCGGTGCCGCCTTCATCACGAACGACAGGACCTTGAAGACCACGTCGGTCAGACGGTGGACCGACGCGACGATCGGCTCGCCGGCCGGGCCGACCACCTTCAGCGCGATACCGAAGAGCACGGCCAGGAAGATCACCTGGAGGATGTCCCCGTCGACGAACGCCCCGAAGAAGCTGTCCGGGACCAGGTGGGTCAGGAACTCCCACCAGTGCTGGTGCTCACCCTTCTCGATGTACTGACCGGCGTCTCCCGAGGTGTCGAGCTCACCGACGTCCGCGTGCACGCCCTCGCCGAGCGGGAAGAGGTTGATCGCCACCAGGCCGGCGGCCAGTGCCACGATCGTGCCCGCCTGGAAGTAGACGAGCGCCTTGACCCCGGTGCGGCCCACCTTCCTCAGGTCCGCCACACCGGCGATGCCGCCGATGACGGTCAGGAAGACGATCGGACCGATGAGCATCTTCATCGCCGTGACGAAGGTCGTGCCGATCGGCTCCATCGACGTGCCCAGATCCGGCCACCGCCACCCGAGCACCACACCGATCACGATCGCCACCAGCACCTGCACGTACAACTGCCGGTACCAGGGCTTGGCCTTCCTCACGGCGCCGCCTGCGGCTACGTCCGGGGTGTGCGTCATTGCAACCTCCATCCGGGCACGGCCGGGCCCCACCGGCACGCGACACGGCGGCTGCGGCACCGACGGCCGCGACGGCGAGGTCCGTTGCGGCACCGGGCCCGACCGGCACCGCCCCAACTGACGGCTCAGTGAAGCCGCTCACACGCCGACAGGTCCACGACCAAAAATCGATGCCCCGCATAGGCGGTGCCTATAGGCGGAGCGGCGGTTCCGGAGTCGTGGGCGTCAGCTCAGGCGGGACGGCACCGGCACGGAGTGCAACGCGAACAAGGGGCCCGGCTGCTGCCGGACCCCTTCACATCCTGTGGCGGGACAGGACCCGGCCCCGGGCTCTCGAGGGGAGAGCCCGGGGCCCGGGATCCGTGTCAGCCGCGGACGATGTTCTCGGCCTGGGGGCCCTTCTGGCCCTGGGTCACGTCGAAGGTGACCGTCTCCCCCTCGACCAGCTCCCGGTAGCCGTTGCCGGAGATGTTGGAGTAGTGCGCGAAGACGTCCGGCCCGCCGCCGTCCTGGGCGATGAATCCGAAGCCCTTCTCGGCGTTGAACCACTTCACGGTGCCGCTGGCCATGCTGTTGTGTCCTTCGTTCTCGCCGGTCACCCGGCTGGAGTGGAATGTGGGAGCCTTCCACGAGCATGGGCGGCGTCCCAGAACCCTTCCTACCCCACGGGTCACCGAATTATCCGATCTTTCTGCACGAGGTC
Source organism: Streptomyces sp. NPDC003247 (assembly GCF_042888135.1). NCBI lineage: Bacteria > Bacillati > Actinomycetota > Actinomycetes > Kitasatosporales > Streptomycetaceae > Streptomyces > Streptomyces sp. NPDC003247. Next base: position 554,058 of record NZ_JBIAPF010000006.1, on the reverse strand, counting down.
TTCTTCGTGTTGCGCGAGACGTACGCCGGCCGGTGCACGGCCGACGCCGGGACCCTCGTGCGGCGCCCGCCACGAGAGGCCGGTCGCCCCCGCCGCCTCCACCGGAGGAACCACCTCCACGGGCCCGTCCTCGGTGGCCGGAGCCGCCGCCGACGCGCCCGCGTATACCCTCACCGCTCCGCCAACTGCCCTACGTGGGACCGCAGTTCATGTACACCCGACGCGACGATTCCTATGCAGTACACAGGTTGTTGCCAGCCTCCCTTTAATCATCGACGAAATTGTCGACGATGTGAATCACACCACCCACGGACACAAGCCGCGCACCCCGGGAACCCACCGCTCACGCCGGTGGTTCATGAACAAGGCCCTGCTCGCCGGCGGCGTCTCCGCCGTCGCGGTCATGGGCGGCTACGCCGCCACCACGGCCGGCGCCGAGACGACGTCGACGACCGACGCGACCGCGAGCGCGTCGCCGTCGGGCCCGCCGGCCGGCGGCGGCTTCGGCCAGACGATCGCCTACGACGACTTCGTCGGCGTCACCACGGACGGCACCGTCGTCGACGACCTGTACGCGATCCACTCCACCGGCGTCTCCACCACCCCGGTGATCCGCGCCGCGCAATCCTTCGTCGACTCGCTCACCGACGACCAGAAGTCGGCCACGCTCTTCGACGTCGACGCCGACCAGTGGCTGGACTGGACCAACGTCGACTCCAACGACCGTGAGGGCGTCGCCCTGCGCGACCTCACCGAGAAGCAGTACGCGCTCGCCCTGAAGCTGCTCAAGGCCTCGCTGTCGGCTCGCGGCCTGAAGCAGGCCAACAGCATCCGCAAGCTCAACCACTTCCTCGGCGAGTACTCGGGCGACACCTCCAAGGCGCTCAACGAGGACGCCTACTGGTTCACCGTCATGGGCACCCCGTCGGCGAAGGACGCCTGGGGCTTCCAGTTCGAGGGCCACCACCTCGTCATCAACTACTTCGTTCTGGGCGACCAGGTCGTGATGACCCCGACCTTCATGGGCTCCGAGCCGACGAAGATCACGTACGACGGTGTGAACTACCACCTCTTCCGGGAGGAGACCGCCGCCGGCCTCAAGCTGCTGCGCTCGCTGGACAGCACTCAGCTCGCCACCGCGCTCTCCACCGCCGCGAAGACCGGCGCCGACCTGATCGCCGGAGCCGGCCAGGACAACGCCGTCATCCCGTACGCGGGTCTCAAGGGCTCCGAGCTGAACCGCAGGCAGCAGCAGCTGCTGCTCGACCTGGTCGAGGTGTACGTCGGCTACCAGGACGAGGGCCACGCGCGGGTGCGGCTGCGGGAGATCGAGAAGCACCTCGACGACACGTACTTCTACTGGATCGGCGAGTACGAGGACGACTCGGCGTTCTACTACCGCGTCCACAGCCCGGTCGTGCTGATCGAGTACGACGCCGAGTCCCCGCTCGCGTACCACGAGGACGAGGACGGCAGTTCGGCCTCGGCCACGCCGTCCGCCTCCGCCTCCCCCTCCACCTCGGCGAGCCCGGGCGGCGCCCCCGGCGGCGGCGGTCCCGGCGGAACCCCCACCCAGCAGCACATCCACACCATCATCCGCACCCCCAACGGCAACGACTACGGCGTGGACCTGCTCAAGCTCCACCTGGCGACCGACCACTGACGGTCGCTCCGCCGCCCGCGTCACCTCGGGCGCCCCGGCTCCGGCCGGGGCGCCCGTCGGCGTCCGGCCGGGCGCCCCGCACCCGCCCCCTCACACGCCGAGGTTCTCCTGGCGCAGGAGCCGCGGTGCGGAGACGTGGCCGTCGCGGAGAACCGAGGCTTCCACGAGCACGGCGACATCGGCCCCCAGAGAACGGCCGGCGCCGCTCTCCGCGAGCCAACGGGCGGCGGCCACGGTGCCGTAGGTCGACCAGCCCCCGACCAGTACGACCCGCTTGGCCGGGTTGAGGGGGTTCGGTGCCCTGACCACGTAGCCACTGACCCGGGTCACCTCACCGTCCGTGACATCGCCGGTGTAGGCGGTGTCCCCCCAGGTGATGGCGTCCCCGCGCAGGCGGAAGGGCAGCGCCTCCGCCATGGCCCGCAGGAGACGGTGAGCCGTCTCGTTGTTCTTCGGCCCGCCCAGGACGAGCAGATCGCCCTCCGTCTCGTGCCCCGGAAGATGCGCCGACAGGCGGACCTTCTCCAGGTCGACGTCCCGGTAGGCGTGGGTCAGCGAGGGGATCAGCACGGACAGGGCGCGTATCTGCCCCAGGCCGGCCACCGGCCGCTGATAACGGCCGGTGTCGATGTGGGAGGTGTCCAGGACGATGGAGAGTCCGGCTCCGTCCGCGTAGCGCCATGTACGACGTGCGGGCAGCCGGCGGACCGCCAACCAGCGCACCAGGCCCATGACCGCGGTGAGCGCGGCGGCCACCACCGCGCCGAAGATCTGCGAGCCCACGGCTTCCGCGAGAGCGTCCACGGAGCGTCCCCCTTCGCTCGGCCTTCACTCGGCTGGGCCTTGACGGCGCGGGTGCCCCGAGCCGTCACCATTGGATCACGGCACCGGCCCGCGCCGCGGCCCGCGGGTGTGGGGCCGGTCAGCAGGCGGCCGAGTGGCTGCCCAGGCGGACCGGGGCGTCGGTGCGGGACGTGATGTCCTCGACGGTGACGCCCGGAGCCGTCTCGACCAGGGCGAGGCCGTCGTCGGTGACGTCCAGGACACCCAGGTCGGTGATGACGCGGTGCACGCACCGCTCGCCCGTGAGCGGCAGGGTGCAGTCCTTCAGGATCTTCGGGCTGCCGTCCTTCGCGGTGTGCTCCATCAGGACGATGACCCGGCGGGCGCCGTGCACGAGGTCCATGGCACCGCCCATGCCCTTGACCATCTTCCCCGGGATCATCCAGTTGGCCAGGTCGCCGGCGGCCGACACCTGCATGGCGCCGAGGACCGCGGTGTCGATGTGGCCGCCGCGGATCATGCCGAAGGAGAGCGCCGAGTCGAAGAAGGAGGCGCCCGGCAGGACCGTCACGGTCTCCTTGCCGGCGTTGATCAGGTCCGGGTCGACCTGGTCCTCGGTGGGGTAGGGGCCGGTGCCCAGGATGCCGTTCTCGGAGTGCAGCACCACGTGGACCCCGGGCGGGAGGTGGCCGGGGATCAGGGTAGGCAGGCCGATGCCCAGGTTGACGTAGGAGCCGTCGGTGAGCTCGGCGGCGGCGCGGGCCGCCATCTGGTCGCGTGTCCAGGCCATCAGGAACGCACCGTCCCTCGGGTCGAAGATGCGGAAACAGTGAGGCGCTCGATCCGCTTGTCGGCGGCCTCCTCGGCGCTGAGCCGGACGACCCTCTGCACATAGATGCCGGGCAGGTGCACCTCGTCGGGGCGCAGCTCGCCCGGTTCGACGAGCTCCTCGACCTCGGCGACGGTGACGCGGCCGGCCATCGCGGCGAGGGGGTTGAAGTTGGCCGCCGCGAGGCGGAAGCACAGGTTGCCGTGGCGGTCGCCGCGCCAGGCCCGTACGAGGGCGAAGTCGGTGGTGATGCCCTCCTCCAGCACATGCGGGCGGCCCGCGAAGTCACGGGTCTCCTTGGGCGGGGAGGCCACGGCGACGGAGCCGTCGGGGGCGTAGCGCCAGGGCAGGCCGCCCTGGGCGACCTGGGTGCCGACGCCCGCCGGGGTGTAGAAGGCGGGGATGCCGGCGCCGCCGGCCCGCAGGCGTTCGGCGAGCGTGCCCTGGGGGGTGAGCTCGACCTCCAGTTCGCCGGAGAGGTACTGGCGGGCGAACTCCTTGTTCTCGCCCACGTAGGAGCCGGTGACGCGGGCGATGCGGCCGGCGGCGAGCAGGACGCCGAGGCCGCGGCCGTCCACGCCGCAGTTGTTGGAGACGACCCGCAGACCGGTCGCCCCCTGGGTGTGCAGGGCACGGATCAGTGCCTCGGGTACGCCGCTGAGGCCGAAGCCCCCGACGGCCAGTGACGCGCCGTCGGGGATGTCGGCGACGGCCTCGGCGGCGCTGCCGCGGACCTTGTTCACAGGGGGAGTCCTTTCAGGTGGTGGCGCCGGGCAGCACGGCGGACCAGCCGCCGTCCACGACGAGGTTGGCGCCCGTGATGTACGCGGCCTCGTCGGAGGCCAGGAACACGGCCGCGTTGACGACGTCGTCGGCCGCGCCGAGCCGCCCCAGCGGGATGTGCCGGGCGATGGAGCGCATCGGGTGGTCGTCGGCGAGGAGGTTGCCGCGGGAGCCGTCGGTGTCGATCATTCCGGGGCTCACGCAGTTGACCCGGATGCCGTGCGGGGCACCCTCCGCGGCGAGCTGGCGGGTCAGCGCGATCACCGCGCCCTTGGAGGCGGTGTGCGCGGTGCGCGCGTTGGTGAGCGAGCCGGTCAGCCCGGCCGTCGAGCCGACGGTGAGGACACAGCCGCGGGCGGCGACGAGGTGCGGCCAGGCCGCGCGCACGGTCAGCCACACCGAGTCCAGCTCGGCGCGCATCGTGAACACGAAGTCGTCGTACGGCTGGCTGTCGATCGCCCCGAAGCGGACGGCGCCGGCGTTGGCGTAGACGATGTCGACGCCGCCGAACGCGTCGACGGCCTCCGCCACCCAGGAGCGGACGGAGTCCTCGTCGGTGACGTCCAGCGGGCCGGGGGTGAGGGCGGTGCCGCCCTCGCGGGCGATGAGCCGCTGGGTCTCGACGGCCTCCTCGTGCAGCAGGTCGCCGCCGACGACGAGCGCGCCCTCGGCCGCGAAGCGCAGCGCCGCCGCCCGGCCCTGGCCGCGCGCGGTGCCGGAGACCAGCGCGACCTTCCCTTCGAGCCGCTTCATCCGGTCACCTCCGCGCGCAGGGCGTCGGAGACGGACTTGATGCCGCCGTGCGCGGTGAGCCCGCCGTCCACGGGGATCTCGGCGCCGGTGACGAAGGACGCCTCGTCGGAGAGGAGGAAGACGACCAGGCCGGTGACCTCGTCGACGGTGCCGGTGCGGCCCAGCGGGGTCTCGCGGACGTTGGCCTCGCGGAAGGCCGGGGCGGCGGAAGCGGTCATGTCGGTCTCGATGTAGCCGGGGTGGACGGTGTTGACGCGGATGCCGCGCGGGCCGAGCTCCAGGGCGGCGGTCCGGGACAGGCCGCGCAGCGCCCACTTGCTGGTCGTGTAGGCCACCGGGTAGTGGGCGGTGAGGGCCGCCGAGGAGCCCACGTTCACCACGGAGGCGCCGGCGGGCATGAGGGGCGCGAGGTGCTGGATGCCCAGCAGGGGGCCGGTGACGTTGACCGCGTGGACGCGCGCCATGTCCTCGGGGCGTACGTCGCCGAGGCGGGCGCGCCAGGTGACGCCCGCGTTGTTCACCAGGCCGTGCACCTCCCCGTACGCCTCGCGCAGGTCGGCGGCGAGGCCGGCCCAGTCCCGCTCGCTGGTGACGTCGAGCCGGCGGCAGCCGTCCCCGGGGTCGACGTCGGTGGCGATGACACGGGCGCCCTCCCGGGTGAGCGCCTCGGCCTCGGCGGCGCCCTGGCCGCGGGCCGCGCCGGTGACCACCACGACCTTGCCCAGGAGCCGCTTGGGGTGCGGGGCGGTCACGGCCGCTCCCGCGAGCGGCGCCGGCCGGCCGGCAGCGGCACGGGCTCGACACCGGGGACGACGGTGTTGGTGAGCGTGCCGACGCCCTCGACGGTGAGGGTGACGGTGTCGCCGGGCTTCAGTGGCGGCGGGGACTGCTCGCCGCGCAGGCCCCACAGCTCGGCGAGGCAGCCGCCGTTGCCGCAGGTGCCGGAGCCGAGCACGTCACCCGGCACGACGCGGGTGCCGCGCGAGGCGTAGGCGACCATCTCCTCGAAGGTCCAGCTCATGTTGGACAGCAGGTCCTCGCCGACCACCTCGCCGTTGATCTCGGCGGTCAGCGCCAGGCGCAGGAAGCCGTCGTCGTCCCGGTGCGGTTCCAGCTCGTCGGCCGTGACCAGGCAGGGGCCGAGGGTGGTGGCGGTGTCCTTGCCCTTGCAGGGGCCGAGGCCGACCTTCATCTCGGCGGACTGGAGGTCGCGGGCGGACCAGTCGTTGAAGACGGTGTAGCCGACGATGTGGTCCCGGGCCGCCGCGGGGGTCAGGTCGCGGCCCTCGCGGCCGATGACGACGCCCACCTCCAGCTCGAAGTCGAGCACCGACGAGCCGGGCGGCACCGGGATGTCGTCGAGGTGGCCGTAGACGGCGTGCGGGTTGGTGAAGTAGAAGGTCGGTGCCGCGTACCACTGGTCGGGCACGCCTGCCGCGCCGTCGACGGAGCGGCGTACCCCTTCGACGTGTTCCTCGAAGGTGACGAAGTCCCGGACCGAGGCGGGCTGGAGGGGCGGCAGCAGCCGTACCTGGGAGACGTGCGGGCCCGCGGGCACGTCGAGGGCGGCCGCGCCGGCGGCGAGCAGTCCGGGCAGCCCGTCGGTCTCCGCGAGCAGCGCGGTGAGGGACTGCACGCCGGGCAGCGGGAGGAGCGTGCCGTCCTCCTCGACGACGGCCACGCGGCGGCGCTGCCGGTGCTCGTAGGCGGCGAAACGCATGGTGCGGCTCCTGGGAGGGATGGGAGGGGTGACGGAAGGCTTGCGGACCGGGGGCGCGGCGGGCAGTCAGGGCATGACAGGACGTGCCGCGCCCCCGGGGTCGGCGGGGTGGATCAGACCGGCGGGGCGACGAACACGCCGCGGTCGGGGTCGTTGAACGACTCCTTGGCGACGAGCTCGTTCATCGGGTTCGCCGTGCCCCACTGGTCGGTGACCTCGGGCTGGGAGAAGTCGTAGACGTGGGGGTGCCAGGTGTCCTCGTCGAGGGTCTCCAGCTCGGTGGTGTACTCGACGGTGTTGCCGTGCGGGTCGAGGAAGTACGTGAAGGTGTTGTCCCCGGCCATGTGCCGGCCGGGGCCCCAGATCTTCTGGAACCCGGCGCGGATGACCCGGCCGGAGCCGCGCATGTACTCGTCGATGCCGCGCATCTCGAACGAGATGTGGTGCAGCGAGGTGTGCGGGCCCTTGGCCAGCGCCATCGAGTGGTGCTGGTTGCTGATCCGCATGAAGTGCATGACCTCGCCCATGTGGGGCGAGCTGAGGGTGTCCGAGAGGGCGAAGCCGAGGTGGCGCTCGTACCACTCGCGGGTCCGGTTCAGGTCGGGGGAGTTGAGGACGACGTGCGACAGCTTGACCGGGATCGACTCCTTCTCCTCGATCTTGCGGTGCTGCCGCACCTCCACGTCGGCGGAGACCTCGATGGTGCGTCCGTCGACGTCGAAGAAGCGGAAGCCGTAGCCGCCGCCGGGGGTGTCGACCGTGCCCGGCTGCGAGATCAGCTGCACGCCTCCGGCCAACAGCCGCTCGGCGAGCGTGTCGACGTCGGCGGCGGACGCGGCGCCGTAGGAGACGAGGTCGAGGCGCTTCTCGTCGGCCTTGCGCAGCCGGACGACGTACTGCTCGGGGGAGCCCTCGGCGGCCAGGAAGGAGACGCCGGAGTCCTCGGCGACCTTGGTCAGGCCCCAGACGCCGGCGTAGAAGTCCAGCTGTTTGTCGTAGTCGGGCACGGCGAGGTCGACGTGCCGCAGGTGGGTGAGCAGGCGCATGGTGTCAGTCCTTCCGGAGGAGGGCGGCCGCGTTGCCGCCCCGTACGGCCTCGACGTCGGCGTCGGACAGCCGCGCGGCGCGCAGGGCGCCGACCGGGTCCTCGCTGCCCATGTCGAAGGGGAAGTCGGAGCCGAGGAGTACCCGGTCGGCCCCGGCGGCGCGGACCAGCTCCCGCAGCACGTGCGGGTCGTGGACCAGGGAGTCGAAGTACAGGCGCTTCAGGTAGCTGCTCGGCAGGTGGGCGCAGCCCGCGCCCGCGTCGGAGCGGGCCGACCAGGCGTGGTCGGAGCGGCCGATGTGGGTGGGCAGGTAGCCGCCGCCGTGCGCGGCGATCAGCTTCAGCCCCGGGTGCCGGTCCAGGACGCCCGAGAAGATCAGGTGGGACAGCGCGACGGCGTTCTCGGTGGGCTGGCCGACGATGTTGGACAGGTACCACCGGTCCAGGCGCTCGTCGAGCGTGCAGCCGAACGGGTGCAGGAACAGGATCGCCCCGGTCTCCTCCGCCCGCGTCCACAACGGCTCGTAGGCGGGGTCGGACAGCTCCCGGCCCGGGGCGTGGCTGGAGATCTCCACACCCAGCAGCCCCTGCTCCAGGGCGTGGTCCAGGGCCGCGACCGCGAGGTGGGGGTGCTGGAGCGGCACGAGTCCGAGCCCGCGCAGCCGGTCGGGGGCGGCGGCGCAGTGCGCGGCCGTGGCCTCGTTCGCCAGCCGGTACACCTTCTCGGCCGTGTCCTCGTCCGCCCAGTAGTGGTAGTGCGACGGGGAGGGGCTGACCAGCTGCACCTCCACGCCCTGCGCGTCCATCGACGCCAGGCGCACGGCGACGTCGGTCAGCTTCGGGATGCGCGCGCCCACCATGGGGCCGTTGACGGCGAGGGCGGCGGGGCCGTTGCGGCGGGCGTCCAGGGCCTTGGCCTCGGCGTGGCCGGGCAGGCCCGCCACGAGCGCCTCGATCCGGGGCAGGAGGACGTGGGCGTGCACGTCCACGGTCGGCGTCGTCACGGCAGCTCCCGGAGCATCGTCATGGTGCGGGCCATCAGGCCCGGGACATCGGCGTCGCGCGCCCCGTCCAGCTGCCACTGCCCGATCTGCACGGACGCCTCGACGACCGGCCGGACGCGGCTGATCCGCCGCTCGTAGAACGCCTGGAGCAGCGCGTCGTCCCAGGTGTCGGCGCCGGTCAGCAGCTGCGCCAGCACCCACGCGTCCTCCAGGGACAGCGCGGCGCCCTGGGCGAGGGTGGGCGGGCAGCAGTGGGCGGCGTCACCGATCAGCACGACGCGGCCGCGGTGCCAGGAGCCCTCGACCAGCATCCGGTCGAACCAGGTGTAGTTGACCTGCGCGGGATCGGTGATGTGCGCGGTGATCTCCGGCCAGCAACCGCCGTACGCGGAGGCCAGGCGGCGCATCTCGTCGGCGTACGTGTCCGCCGGAATGGCCGCCCGGTCGCGGTTGGCCTCGACGACGTACGCGTAGATCGTGGAGTCGCTGGTGGGGCAGTAGCCGGCGATGTACGCGGGGCCGCCGTAGGCGAGGTCGGTGCGGGTCACCCCGGCCGGTCGGGGGGCGGCGATGCGCCAGATGGCCATCCCGGTCGGCTCGGGCCGGTCCGGGACGCCGATGGCGGCGCGGGTGGCGGAGCCGAGGCCGTCGGCCGCGATCACCAGGTCGTACCGGCCCTCGGTGCCGTCGGTGAAGCGCACGGTCACGCCGTCGGCGTCCTGGTCCAGGGACTCGGCGCGGGTGCCCAGCCGCACGCGGGCGCCGCTGTCCCGGACGGCGTCGATGAGGATGCGCTGGAGCTGCGGGCGCTGCATGCCGACGGTGGCGGGCAGGTCGTCGCCGCCGGTGCGCAGGTCGTCCTGGACGTGCAGGACGGTCCCGTCGGGGGCGGTGATGCCGACGGAGCCGAAGCCGAAGCCGGACGCCTCGACCTGCTTCCACACGCCCAGTTCGCGCAGGACCCGCAGGGCGTTGCCCTGGAGGGTGATGCCGGAGCCCGCGGTGGCGTTCCAGTCGTCCTTCGCCTCGACGAGGTCCACCGTCAGGCCGGCCCGGCGCAGCAGGACCGTCACGGCGTTGCCGGCCGCGCCACCGCCGATCACCAGGACCGTACGGGCATTGCTCATGGGGAACTCCCTTGTTCCTCGGGTTACTTGACGGCGATCGGGTTGACCGGGGAGCCGACGGCGCCGGTGATGGGCAGGGGCGCCGCGGTCAGCCAGAAGTCGTAGCGGCCGTCGGCCGCGCAGTCCTCGGCCAGCGCCTCCAGGTCCCACATCTCGCCGATGAGCAGACCGGTGTTGGGGATGACGACCTGGTGCAGCGGCTGGAAGGCGTGCTCGAACTCGTTGGGCCGCACCTCGAAGCCCCAGGTGTCGGTGGCGATCGCGGCGATCTCGGTGCCGTGCAGCCAGCCGGCCGTGGTGAAGGACAGGCCGGGCGCGGGTCCGCCCGCGTAGTCGCCCCAGCCGTCGCGGCGGACGCGGGCGAGCTGCCCGGTGCGCACCAGCACGATGTCGCCCCGGCCGACGGTCACCCCGTGGGCCTCGGCGGTCGCCGTCAGGTGCTCCTCGGTGATCGCGAAGCCGTCGGGCAGCTCACCGTCCTCGCCGATCACGCGGCCCACGTCGAGCAGCACACCGCGCCCGGCGACGTGCGGGGCCATGTGCTCGATGCCGGTGACCAGGTCGCCGTCGGAGGTGACGACCTTCTCGGCCGGACGCCCGTTCCACGCCTTGCCGTGGTCGAAGATGTGCCCGAGCCCGTCCCACTGGGTGGAGCACTGCAACGGCATCGCGATCACGTCGTCGGCGCCGCCGATGCCGTGCGGGAAGCCCTGGTTGCCGAGGGCGGCGTCGGTGCCCGTGTCCAGCATGGTGTGCACCGGGTTGGTGCGCCGGCGCCAGCCCTTCTGCGGGCCGTCCATGTCGAACCGCTGGGAGAGGGAGAAGCTCACCCCGCGCCGGATCAGGGCCGCGCCCTCGCGCCGCTTGGCCTCGTCGAGGAAGTTGAGCGTGCCGAGCACGTCGTCCTCGCCCCAGCGGCCCCAGTTGGAGTACGCCTTCGCGGCGCCCGCGATCGCGCCCTCCGGGTCGTGGCGGTCCAGGGTCACGGCGTCTCCTCCGCCACACAGCGGGTGCGCTGGACGCCGAGCCCGGTGATCGAGCTCTCCATGACGTCGCCGTCGCGCAGCAGCCGGCCCCAGTGCATGCCGTTGCCGGCCGGGGAGCCGGTCAGCACCAGGTCGCCGGGGAGCAGACGGGCGGTCTGGGAGGCGTACGCCACCATGCGCGCCACGTCGAAGATCATGTCCTTGGTGGACTCGTCCTGCATGGTCTCGCCGTTCAGCTTCAGCACCAGCCGCAGGTCGTTCGGTTCGGCGATCGACTCGGTCGGCACGATCCACGGGCCGAGCGGGGTGAAGCCGGGGGCGTTCTTGCTGCGCAGCCAGTCGGTGCCGATCGGCGGCATGTCCCGGCGGAAGACGGTGGCACGGTCGGTCAGGTCGTTGGCGATCGTGTACCCGGCGACGTACTCCAGCGCCTCCTCCACGGACACCCGGTGGGCGGGCCGGCCGATCACGGCCGCCAGCTCCAGCTCCCAGTCCGGCTTCTCGGCCCAGGCCGGCAGTACGACGTCGTCGCCCGGACCCGTGATCGCGCTCGGCAGGCCGATGAACACGTACGGCAGGTCCTCCGCCGCCCGGCGGTCCATGATCTCCGCGGCCTCGGCGCGCCGCTCGCCCTCGGGCCGGTCGTCGCCGGGGGCGCGGTGGGCCACGTGCAGGTCGATGACGTGCTGCCGGTAGTTGGCGCCCGACTGGAACACCTGGCGCGGCTCGACCGGCGCGTGCACCCGCAGCCCGGCGAGCGGCGTGCGGGGGAGCGAGGTGTCGGCCGCCAGCTCGCGCAGCCGCGGCAGGGCCGTCTCCCAGTCGTCCAGCAGATCCCGGACGGTCAGCGATTCCCCGCCGAAGGGCGTGCGGAGATCGAGCGCCTGGCCGTCCGGGGTGACGAGGGCGGGGAAGGCGGGCCCGTCCGGGGCCGAGAGAGTGCCGAGGGCGAACGGGCCGGCGAAGAGCGCGGACGCGGCTTCAGGTTTCACGAACATGTCCTCCTGATTGCGGTGTGACTAATCTGGACCCCGCACCCGCAATCGGGGAAATAGATTGTGTGGATGGTCGGCATCCACCGTGTTTATTCCTCCCCGGTCGGAGCCGTACCGCAAGGGGAGTCCCGTGAACCTGGCCCGCCTGGACCTCAACCTCGTCGTCGCCCTGCGCGCCCTCCTGGAGGAGCGCAACGTCACCCGCGCCGGACAGCGCGTCGGCCTCAGCCAGCCCGCCATGAGCGCCGCCCTCGCCCGCCTCCGCCGCCACTTCGACGACGACCTGCTCGCCCGCGTCGGCGGCCACTACGAACTCACCGCCCTCGGCCAGGTCCTCCTGGACCGCACCTCCACCGCCTACGACGTGCTGGAACGCCTCTTCGCCAGCCAGGCCGACTTCGACCCGGCCACCGAGCGGCGCGAGTTCAAGCTGCTCGCGTCGGACTACGCCGTCGCCGTCTTCGGCACCGAACTCGCCCGCGTCGTGCACGAGGAGGCCCCGGGCATCCGGCTCCGCTTCACCCACACCCCGCCGACCGTCGTCGACGACACCGCCACCCTGCTCAGTGCCACCGACGGCCTGCTGATGCCGCACGGGGTCGTCAGCGACTTCCCGGCCACCGACCTCTACGAGGACCGCTGGGTCTTCCTCGTCGCGGACGACCATCCCAGCGTCGACGACCGGCTCACCCGGCAGGACCTGGCGCGGCTGCCGTGGGTCACCTACCAGCGCACCTACGACTCCCCCGCCGTACGCCAGCTCGGCATGCTCGGCATCGAGCCGCGCGTGGAGGTCTCCGTCAGCAGCTTCCAGCTGCTGCCCCTGCTGGTCGCCGGCACCCGGCGGATCGCCCTGGTGCAGGCGCGCCTGGCCCGGCTGCTGGCACCGGTCGCCGCCGTGCGCGTCGTGGAGCCGCCGTACGAGGCGGTCCCGCTGCGGGAGGCCCTGTGGTGGCATCCGGTCCACACGCACGACGCCGCCCACATCTGGCTGCGCGAGACGGCCGCACGGGTCGGCGCACGGCTGCCTCGGGAGGGGGACGGCTGACGGGGACGGCTGCGCCGGGCGGCTGAGCGTGGCGGCTGAGCCGCACGGCTGAGCGGGGGGCTGGGGGATACGGCTGATCGGGGTCGCTGAGGGGGACGGGTGAGCGGGGCGGGCGGCGTGTCGTGGGGCGGGCAGCGCATCGCCCGATCGCGGCGGTACGGCCGTCAGGCGGGCCGGGGCGCGGGGCCCGCGCCCGCCGGGGGAGCGGACCCCATCCACCCGCTGGATCGACGGCATCGGCAACTCGGATCACGCGAGGGCTGGGCAGGCCGCCTCCGCGCCCGCATAGTCGTGGCACGTCACCGCGCCCGTACGCCGAGGTCCGAAGGGCCGTCGCTCCCTCCGCCCCCGGTCCCCGCGCCGCGCCACTCTCCCGCACCGCGCCCTGGAGTGCTGCCATGCCCGCATCCGCCGCCCCGCCCGCCCACGACCAGGGTGACTCCCCGGCCGCACGCAGCCGGCTGCCCGCCGTGCTGCTGATGGCAGGCAGCTGCCTGCCGATCCTCGGCGCGGTCCTGATCGCCCCCGTCCTGCCCCGTCTCCAGGACCACTTCGCCCACGTCCCCGGCGGCGCGGCCCTCGTCCCGCTCGTCCTCACCGTCCCGGCACTCGCCCTGGCCGTGCTCGCGCCGTTCGCCGGCGTCCTCGTCGACCGGCTCGGCCGCAAGCGCCTGCTCGTCGCGGCCACCGTCCTGTACGCCCTGTTCGGCACCGCGCCGCTGTGGATCGACTCGCTGTACGGCATCGTGCTCAGCCGCGTCCTGGTGGGCGTCGTCGAAGCAGCCGTCATGACCTGCTGCACCACACTGATCGGCGACTACTGGACCGGACGCGAGCGCGACCGGCTCCTCGCCCTCCAGACCATGTGCGCGTCGGTGTCCGCCACGGTCTTCCTCGTGCTCGGCGGGGCCCTGGGGTCCGCCGGCTGGCGCACGCCGTTCTGGCTGTACGCGGTTGGCCTGCTGCTCGCTCCGGCCATGGCCCGGACGCTGCCGGCCCCCGCGCCCGCCGCCGCACCGCGTCCGGCGGCCGGCCCCCGGCCCTTCCCCGTCCGGCGCATGGCGGGCATCTGCCTGCTGACCGTCTTCGGCGGGGTCGTCTTCTACGCCGTGCCCGTCGAGATGTCCTTCCTCCTCGACGACCTGGGCGTGGCCTCCACCGGCGTCATCGGGGCCGTGACGGCGCTCGCCAGTGCCGCCACCGTCCTCGGCTCGGTGCTCTTCACCCGGCTCGCCGACCGGGCCGGCCGCCGCCTGCCCGCCCTCTTCCTGCTGTGCGCCGCCGGTTTCCTGCTGATGGGCACGGCCGGCCACCCCGCCCTGCTGGTCGCCGGCGCCGTCGTCAACTGCGTCGGCACGGGGCTGCTCCTGCCGTCGCTGCTGACGCTGGCGATGTCCCGGCTGGACTTCGCCGACCGGGGACGCGGGACCGGGCTGTGGACGGCGGCGTTCTTCCTCGGCGAGTTCATCTGCCCGCTGGCCCTTCTCGCGGGCGAGGGCGCCGTGGGCGATCTGGCCTCCTCCGTCGGCCTGCTCGGCCTGCTCACCCTGCTGGTCTCCGCCGCGCTGCTGCCCGCCACCCGCCGGGCGGCCGTGGTGCCGCCCGGGCGGGTTCCCGAGGGGCTCTGACCCGGCGGTCCGCCGCGCCCACCCGCGCCGGAGATCATTTGTGACGCGGGCCATACCGCAGACGCCTAGCGAACACTAGGTATTGAGAGACATCATCGACACCCGCCGTCGTCGCGCGCCAGGGTGCGGCGCCCCGGTCGAGAAGCCGAGGGACTCCCGTGAAACTCCCCGTCCAGCCGGTCGTCCCCGGCTTCCATCCGGACCCCAGCGTCTGCCGCGTGGGGGACGACTACTACCTGGCCTGCTCCAGCTTCGAGTACGCCCCGGGCGTACCGGTCCTCCACTCGACCGATCTGCGGACGTGGCGCCGTATCGGCCATGTGCTGGACCGCCCCGCGCAGTTGCCGCTGGAGGGGGTGGACTCCTCGGCCGGCGTCCTGGCGCCGACCCTGCGCCACCACGCGGGCCGCTTCTGGATGGTGACCACCCTGCTGTCCGGTGGCCCGCGGACCTTCCTGGTGACCGCCGACGACCCGGCCGGCCCCTGGTCGGACCCGGTGTGGATCCCCGAGGCCCGGGGCATCGACCCCGACCTCGCCTGGGACGACGACGGGACCTGCCTGCTCACCTGGACCGGCTTCGGCGAAGGGATCGTGCAGGCCGCGCTCGATCCGCGGACCGGTGACCTGCTGGGCGAGCCCCGCCGGCTGTGGCAGGGGACGGGCGGGAAGTTCCCCGAGGGCCCTCACCTCCACCGCGTCGGCGCGTACTGGTACCTGCTGCTCGCCGAGGGAGGCACCGAACGCGGACACGCCGTCACCATCGCCCGCGCGCCCTCACCGGCCGGGCCCTTCGAGGCGTGTCCGCACAACCCCCTCCTCACCGCGCGGGGGACCGGCGCTCCCGTCCAGAGCACCGGTCACGCCGATCTCGTCGAACGGCCCGACGGCACCTGGGCGATGGTCTACCTCGGCACGCGGCCGCGGGGCAGCAGCCCCGAGTGGCACGTCCTGGGACGGGAGACCTTCGCGGCGGAGGTGAGCTGGAGCGACGGCTGGCCCGCCGTGGCGGGGCCGATCGAGCCGGACGCGCCCGCGGAGGCCGTCGAGGACCTGCCGGACGGGACGCTGCCGCCGGCGTGGGTGGCGCCCGGAGTCTTCCCGGCCGCGCTGCTCAGCTGGAGCGACCGGGGCTGGCGGCTCACCGCGGCGGACGGTCCCGCCTTCGTGGGCCGCCGCCAGGAGCACCTGCACATGCGGGCGCGGGCCGTGGTCGCCCTGCCCGGGGAACGACCGGATCAGGCCACGGGGGCCGGGGGACTGGAGCTGCGCATCGACCCCCGGCACGCCGTCCGCATCGAGGTACGGGGCTCGCGCGTGCGCGCGCTCGCCCTGATCGGCGGGGCGAGCGTCTTCCTGGGCGAGACCGCCGCCATGCCGGAGACGGTGCTGGAGCTGCGCGCCGAGCCGCACAGCGCCCCCACTCCCTTCGGGGTCGCCATGGGACCCGACGAGATCGTGGCCGGAGTGTCCGGACCCGACGGTTTCCGCGAACTCGGCCGCCTCGACGGCCGGTACCTGTCGACCGAGGTCGCCGCGGGCATGACGGGCCGGATGATCGGGCTGGTGTGCTCGGAGGGCGACATGCTGTTCCGGTCGTTCACCTACAGCGGCGCGGACGACCCGAAGGCGCTGTTCGAGGACTGACGCCGGGCGGCTCACGCCGGACCGAACGGGGCTGTGTGCAGGGCGACATGACGCTCCGTCATGCTGGCGGAGGCGGGGCGCGGTTTCGGATCGCACCCCGGTCTCCTGGCAGACGTGAGGACGGGCGAGCGCGTGGACGTCACCGAACGAGAACTGACCGACCCGTGGCAGGGCGTACTCCTCGCCCCCGCGCGCGGCGCCGACGCCGGTGTCCTGGTCCTCGCGGGATCCAGCGGGCGCGTCGAACGCGAGCGGGCGCGCCTCCTCGCCCGGCGGGGAGTCGCCGCGCTGGCGATCCGCTGGTTCGGCGGTCCGGGGCAGCCCCCGGGGATCTGCGAGGTCCCCCTGGAGACCTTCACCGCCGCCGTCGACCTCCTCCGACGTGCCGGAGCGCGACGCATCGGGATCCTCGGCGCCTCCAAGGGGGCCGAGGCGGCTCTGCTCACGGCGGTGCACGACCCGCGCGTGGACGTGGTCGTCGCCGTGTCGCCCACCTCCCGGGTGTGGTGCAACATCGGTCCCGGCCGCGACGGGGCGCAGCGCCCGTACCGCTCGTCCTGGACGTGGCGGGGGCGGCCGCTGCCCTTCGTCCCGCTGGACGACTCCTGGCACCCCGGCGAGCCGGACGGCGTCCCCGTCGCGATCCGCGGCTGGTACGAACGCAGCGAAGGGACGTTCGCCTCCCTGCTTCCGGCGGCCGAGATCCCCGTGGAGGCGGCCCGGGCGGAGCTGGTGCTGGTCGCGGGCGGCGACGACGCGATGTGGCCGTCGCTGCCCTTCGCCGAACACCTGGCGCGACGCCGGCGCGCGGCCGGGACCGCCGTGCGTCTGGTGGCCCGTGACGACGCCGGTCATCGCCCGCGTTTCCCCGGCGAGGGCCCGGCACCGGCGTCCCCGCGCTTCCGGTACGGAGGCACGCGCGAAGCCGACGCACTCCTCGGCGAGGCGGCCTGGCCCCACGTCCTCGACGCGCTGGGCGGCGGGCGCTGGTCCGTCCCTTCCGGCCACCCGCGGCCCCGCCCGTGAGCCGGCCTCGCCAGTGAGCCGGCCTCGCCGCCCGCGGACCAGCAGCCCGTGAGACGGCCTTGCCGCCCGCGGGTGCGCTGTCGACGGTCGTGGACACCTTCATGCGGGCCCTGCCCCACACCCTGCGGCATACGACGGCGCCCGTGGGGACCCGGCTCCGCGTGAGCGTCGACGGGCCGGCCGGAGGCAGCTGGACCGTCACCGCCACTCCGGAAGGCTGGTCCCTGGCCGAGCCTGCGGCCGGTCCGCCGGCCGCGTCCGTGCTGCTGGACACGGAGACCGCCTGGCGGCTGTGCACACGCGGCATCGATCCCGCCGCCGCCCTGGCACGAGGCCGGGTCGAGGGAGAGCGCCGGCTCGCCGAAGCCGCGTGCCGGATCGTGTCGATCGTCCGCTGAGCACCCTGGGGCCCGCGGACGGGAGGCCCGCTGACGCGCACGCCCTCCTCCACGGCGACGGTGCGTGGAGGAGGGCGGGGGAGAGGGCCGGGTCCGTTCTCGACGGGTGGGCGGCCCCGGCCCGGCGCTGTCAGGTGGCCGGGGCCGGGGCCGGGGCCCGTCCGGCTCAGGCGGGCTGGGGCGCCTCCGCCTCGGCCCGGCCGTCCTCGTCCTCGGCCGTCTCCTTCAGGGGCGGAATGAACAGGGAGAGCAGCAGGGCCGCCACGGTGACCAGGGCGCCGAGCCAGAACACCCAGGAGTACCCGGTGTCGTGGTAGAAGGCCGTGCCGTCGACGACGGTGCTGTCGGCGGCGAGGGCGGCGTACGCGCCGGCGGTGACGATGGCGCCGAACAGGCTGATGAGCATGTTGAGCATGCCGCTGCCCAGACCCTGCTCGTCCCGCGAGACCACGCCGACCACGAGCGCGGGCGCACCCGCGACGACCACGCCGGCGCCGAGGTTGGCGACGCAGGAGGTGAGGATGAGTTCGAGTTCGTCGCCGTGGAAGAAGCCGACGAGCGTGTAGCCGACGGCCATCACGACCAGGCCGGCGCACCACACCTTGCGGGTGTCGAAGAAGCGCAGGTAGCGGCTGACGAGCAGGCCGGTGCCGAACATCACCAGGTTCCAGCTCACGCTGACGACGGCGTTGTGCTGGGCCGTCCAGCCCAGGCCGGCGGAGACACCGGGGATGTGCGGGTAGAGGGCGAGCAGGATGGCGAGGCCGGGCATCGTGAAGGCGACCGTCTGGGCGAGGCCGCCCGCGGTGAGCGCCAGGGCCACCGGGCGGCGGCGCAGGACCCGCAGGTCCAGGATGGGGTGGGCGCTGGACCGCTCGACGAACAGGAAGACGACCAGGGCCACGACGCCCGCGCCGAGCCAGCCCAGGGTCCGCGCGTCCGACCAGCCCCAGCTCTGCCCCTGACCGGTGGCGTAGACCACCGCGGTGAGGCCGCCGCCGAGGACCACGCCGCCCAGCCAGTCGAAGCCCGAGTCGAAGGCGTGCCGCGGCGTCTCCGGGACCAGCAGCGCGACCAGCGCGAAGGCGACCGCGGTGGCGGCGGCGAGGAACCACAGCGCGCCGCGGTACCCCCAGGTGTCGACCAGCCAGCCCGCCAGGAACGGCGAGACGAGGGCCACCAGGCCGACGCTGCTCCCCATGATGCCGCTGGCCGACTTGACCAGCCGGGGCGGGAAGACGTCCCGCACCGCGGCGAACGACAGGGCGCCGAAGGGGCCGTAGAACCCGGCGACGGCCCGGCCCGCCAGCACCAGCCAGAAGCTCCCGGCCAGTGCGGCGAGGGCTTCGCCGAGAGCGCCCAGCGCCGTCATGGCGAGCATGACGCGCCGCTTGCCGTACAGGTCGCCCAGCTTGATCACGAAGGGCGTGAGCAGCGTGGACACCAGGGTCAGCGTCAGTCCGAACCACGCCACCTGGGTGGTGTGGAAGGTCTGGGCGACCCCCGCCATGGCGTTGGCGCCGAGGATCCCGCCCGCGGCCAGCAACTGGGTCGGCCAGGCGAGTGCGATGAGCAGCAGGACGAGGCGGGGGGTCCACCGCCCGTCCGCCCGGGCGCCGGGCGCGAGGTCGAGTTGCGGGCTTGATGACGTCGGCGTCATGCCAGCCCTCCTTTCACGGAGGTGCCGAAGGGAGTGGGAGGCGCGGTGGGGGGTGACGCGGAACAGTGGCCTGCTGTTTACACGGCTCTTACGGAGAGGTGACAGCGTGGCAATACGTCGTTCGCGTGAGGTCGATGATGACCCGAACACCTAGTGCTCGCTAGGTATCCGGCTTATGACCCACGTCACATGGCGAAGTGGCAGGTGGTCGGGCGCCGATCGCCGACGTGCCCGCCGCCGGTACCGTTCTCCCATGGCGACACCCAGGGGGCCGCGCGGCGGCTACACGACGGGCCGGGCGCGGCGCACGCAGATCCTGGAAGCGGCGTTGCTGCGCTTCGGGCAGGACGGCTACCGCAAGACCTCCCTCGCGCGCGTCGCCCGGGACGCCGAGATCACCGACGCCGGGCTGCTGCACCACTTCCGCGACAAGCAGCAGCTCCTCCTCGCGGTCGTCGAGTACTGGCACGAGCGGGCGGACGTGCGGTGGGAGCGGGTCTCGGACTCCGTCCGCGACGCCTTCCGCTGTCACCTGGAGGACACCGCCGAGACGCTCGCCATGCCCGGCATGGTCGAACTGGCCGTCGTGATCGGCGCCGAGTCCACCGCGCCCGACCATCCGGCCCACGAGCACTTCACGGGCTGGCAGGAGAAGGGGGTCAGGGAGCTCGCCGACCGGCTGCGGGCCGGCAGCCGCAGCGGTGAACTGCGGGCCGACCTGGACCACGAAGGCATCGCCCGCGAGTGTGCGGCCCTGGACGCGGGCCTCCAGCAGCAGTGGCTGGCCGGCGGGCGTTCCTTCGACCTCATCGCCATCATGCGCGACCACCTCGACCGCCTCATGCGCTCCATCTCCTCCGACGGGCAGGGGCTGTAGGCGAGGGCTTCGGGCGCCGTGATCCGTCATGGGAGCGGGCGCGCCGAAGTGCTTGGCATGAACATGACCTACGAAGCGACCGGAGTGACGCACCTCACACCTGCGAACGCCTAGTTTTCACTAGGTATTGGCCGCATGATCGAGGCTGCTCATCCAGGCGCCGAGAAAGGCCGTCATGCACCACCACTGGACCGCCCGGGTCGTCAGCCCCCGCCCGACCGGCACCCCCTCCGCCACGGCGGCCCGCCCGGCCGCCCTGCTGCGCGGGGAGTTCACCGCCCGCGCGGCCGTACGGTCGGCACGGCTCCTGGTCACGGCTCTCGGCGTGTACGAGATGCAGATCAACGGAACCGTCGTCGGCGACCACGTCCTCGCCCCGGGCTGGACGAGCTACCGCCACCGCCACCGCTACCAGTCCTTCGACGTCACCGCCCTGCTCCGCGACGGCCGCAACGCCTGGGGCGCCCACCTGGCCGACGGCTGGTACCGGGGCCTGCTCGGCTTCAACGGCGGCACCCGGGACATCTACGGCGACCGCACCGGCCTCCTGGCCGAACTGCGCATCGAGTACGCCGACGGCACCAGCGAGACCGTCACCACCGGAGAGGACTGGAGCTGGGCCCCCGGCCCCGTCCTCGCCGCCGGACTGTACGAGGGCGAGGAGCACGACGCCCGCCACGAGCGGACGGGATTCGCCGAACCCGGCTTCGACGACCCGGCCTGGGAGCCCGTCGAGATCCTCGACTTCGACACCTCCGTGCTCTTCCCGGCCGACAGCCCGCCGGTGCGCCGCACCGAGTACGTCACCCCCGTCGCCGTCACCACCTCGCCGACCGGCCGCACGATCCTCGACTTCGGCCAGAACCTCGTCGGCCGGCTCCGCGTCCGCGTCCGCGGCGAGGCCGGCCGCACGATCACCCTCCGGCACGCCGAGGTGCTCCAGGACGGCGACCTGTGCGTCCGTCCGCTGCGGCACGCCACCGCCACCGACCGCTACACCCTGAGCGGCGCCCCGGACGGCGAGGAGTGGGAGCCCCGCTTCACCTTCCACGGCTTCCGCTACGCCGACGTCGAGGGCTGGCCCGGCGACCTCGACCCCGCCGACGTCACCGCCGTCGTCCTCCACAGCGACCTGCGCCGCACGGGCAGGTTCTCCTGCTCCGACGACTCCCTGAACCGGCTGCACGAGAACGTCGTGTGGGGGATGCGCGGCAACTTCGTCGACGTCCCCACCGACTGCCCGCAGCGCGACGAGCGGCTCGGCTGGACCGGCGACGTCCAGGTCTTCGCCCCCACCGCGTCCTTCCTCTACGACGTCCGCGACTTCCTGCGCTCCTGGCTGCGCGACCTGGCCGCCGACCAGGGCGTCGACGAACGGCGCGTCCCCCCGGTGTTCAGCCCCGACATCCCGGTGATCACCCCCGTGCCGATCCCGCCCGGCAACCCGCCGATGGCCGGCTGGTGCGACGCGGCCGTCATCGTCCCCTGGGTGCTGTACGAGCGCTACGCCGACACCGAGGTGCTGCGCACCCAGTACCCCTCCATGCGGGCCTGGGTCGACGCCGTCGACCGCATCGCCGGCCCCGGCCACGTCTGGGGCGAGGGCTTCCAGTTCGGCGACTGGCTGGACCCGACCGCGCCCGCCGACGACCCCGGCCGGGCCATGACGTCGTCCGCCCTGGTCGCCACGGCGTACTTCGCCCACTCCGCGCGGCTGCTGGCCCGCACCGCCGAGGTGCTGGACGACAAGGACACCTCCGCGCACTACCACGCCCTGGCCGACGCGGTCCGCGACGCCTTCCGCGACCGCTTCCACACCGGCGGCGGACGCCTGACGGAGGAGACGCAGACCGCCTACGCCCTCGCGCTCTGCTTCCGCCTCCTGGAGGACGACACCGAGCGCGCCGAGGCCGGACGCCGCCTCGCCGCCCTGGTGGCCGGCCGCGACCACCGCGTCGGCACCGGCTTCCTCGGCACACCCCTGGTGTGCGACGCGCTGACCGACACCGGACACGTCGACACCGCCTACCGGCTGCTGACGCAGCGGGAGTGCCCGTCGTGGCTGTACCAGGTCGACATGGGCGCCACCACCGTCTGGGAACGCTGGGACAGCATGCTCCCCGACGGCGACGTCAACCCCGGCGAGATGACCTCCTTCAACCACTACGCGCTCGGCGCGGTCGCCGACTGGATGCACCGCACCGTCGCCGGCCTGGCCCCCGCCGGGCCCGGCTACCGCCGCATCCTGGTGCGGCCCCGCCCCGGCGGCGGCCTCACCTGGGCCCGCGCCGAGCACGACACGCCGTACGGGCGGGCCGAGACCAGCTGGCGCGTCGAGGGAGGACGGCTGCTGGTGGACGTACTCGTCCCGCCGGCCGTCACCGCCCTGGTCGACCTGCCCGGCGCGGAACCCGTCGAGGCCGGGCCCGGCCGGCACGCCTTCCACTGCCCCCTGCCGGCCGAGCCGCAGCGAGCGGCCCGCCCCACCCCCTCGACGCACACCTCCCGGGAGCAGCGGTGACCCTCCCGTACCAGGACCCCCGGCACGACGTCGCGCGGCGCGTGGCCGACCTGCTGCCCCGGATGACCGTCGAGGAGAAGGCCGGACTCCTCTTCCACCACGTCATCGGCATCGGCGAGCGCGACGCGCCCGCCGGACTGACCGCCGAGCAGATGATGTCCGACCACCTGATGTCGCACTTCAACCTGCTCGGCGCGGGCAGCCCGCGCGCGATGGTCCAGCTCCACAACGACCTCCAGCGGGCCGCCGCCGACACCCGGCTCGGCATCCCGGTCACCCTGTCCACCGACCCCCGGCACGCCTTCACGGACAACCCCGGCACGGCCATGCTCGCCGGTCCGTTCTCCCAGTGGCCGGAGTCCCTCGGCCTCGCCGCCGTCGGCGACCCGGACCTGGTGCGCGAGTTCGCGGACACCGTCCGCCGCGAGTACGTGGCCGTCGGACTGCGCGTCGCCCTGCACCCGCAGATCGACCTCGCCACCGAACCGCGGTGGGCCCGGATCCCCGGCACCTTCGGCGAGGACGCCGACCTGACCTCGCGCCTGGTCGCCGCGTACATCGAGGGGCTGCGCGGCCCCGGCGACGGCCTCGGCCCCGACAGCGTCGCCGCGATGGTGAAGCACTTCCCCGGCGGCGGCCCGCAGAAGGACGGCGAGGACCCCCACTTCGCCTACGGCCGCGAACAGGTCTACCCCGGCGGCTTCTTCGACTACCACCTCAAGCCCTTCGAGGCCGCCCTCGCGGCCGGCGCCACCCAGGTCATGCCCTACTACGGCATGCCCGTCGGGACGGAGCACGAGGAGGTCGGCTTCGGCTTCAACCACGGGATCATCACCGGGCTGCTGCGCGAGAAGCTCGGCTTCGACGGCATCGTGTGCACCGACTGGGGCCTGATCACCGACCAGTTGGTCATGGGCGAGCCGCATCCCGCCCGCGCCTGGGGCGTGGAGCACCTCTCCCCGGCCGACCGGCTGCTGAAGGCCCTGCACGCGGGCGCCGACCAGATCGGCGGCGAGTCCTGCACCGGCCTGCTCGTGGACCTCGTGCGCACCGGCCGCCTGGAGGAGTCGCGGCTCGACGCCTCCGTGGCGCGGATCCTCGCCGAGAAGTTCCGCCTCGGCCTGTTCGACGACCGGCGCCACGTCGACGCGGACACCGCCGAGGAGGTCGTCGGCCGCGCCGACTTCCGGGCCGCCGGCGAGGTCGCGCAGCGCCGCTCGGTCACCCTGCTGAAGAACGGCCCGCTGCCCCTGTCGGGCCGGCCCCGGCTGTACGTGGAAGGCGTGGACGCGGCGGCCGCCGCCGACTACGCCGACGTCGTCACCGACCCCGCGGCCGCCGACCTCGCGGTGCTGCGCCTGAGCACACCGTACGAGCCGCGTCCCGGGCTGTTCGAGTCCTTCTTCCACGCCGGGCGCCTCGACTTCCCGGCCGACCGGCTCAAGGAGATCCTCGCCCTGCTGGACACCGTGCCCACCGTCGTCGCGGTGCACCTGGAGCGCCCGGCCGTCGTCCCGGAGATCGCCGACCGCTGCGCGGCCCTGCTCGGCGTCTACGGCACCGGCGACCGCGCCCTGCTCGACGTCCTGTTCGGGCGGACCGCGCCGGAGGGCCGGCTGCCGTTCACCCTGCCCCGCTCGATGGCCGAGGTCGAGGCCGGACGCCCGGACGCACCCCGGGACAGCGCCGACCCGCTCTACCCCTTCGGACACGGCCTGGACTACGCGGCCGACGCCTGACCGGCCCTACGCCGCCGTCTGCCGTCCGCCGTCCGCCGTCCGCCGTCCGCCGTCTGCCGTCCGCCGTCTGCCGTCCGCCGTCCGCCGTCTGCCGCACGCCGCGCCCGCGCCCCGTGCTCATGGCCCGGGCCCAGGCCGCGCACAGGCGTCTCCCAGCGGGTCCCGCCATGATCGGCACATGTCTGCTGTCTGCGGGGCCCGCGAGGACGCGGTCCGTGTCCTCATCGTCGACGACGAGCCCGAACTCACCGAGTTGCTCTCCTGGGCGGTCACCGAAGCGGGCTGGCGGCCCTTCCGCGCGGAGGACGGACACAGCGCGCTCACCCTCGCGCGCGGCTGCGCCCCGCACGCCGTCGTCCTCGACTGGATGCTGCCCGACCTCGACGGCGTGCAGGTGCTGCGGCGCCTGCGGTACGAGAACGCGCGGCTGCCCGTCCTCATGCTCACCGCCCGCGACGCCCTGGAACACCGTATCGACGCGCTGTCCGCGGGCGCCGACGACTACGTGACCAAACCCTTCTCCCTGGAGGAGGTCATGCTGCGGCTGCGCGGACTGCTGCGCCGCTCCGGCGTGGAGGAGACGGCGGCGGACGAACCGGTGCGGGTGCTCGGCGACCTCGTGCTCGCCGAGAAGACCCGCCAGGTGCAGCGCGGCGGGACCCCCGTCGCGCTGACCGCCAAGGAGTTCGACCTGCTCCGCTTCCTGATGAGCCACCCGCGCCAGGTCCTCAGCAAGGCGCAGATCCTCGACCACGTCTGGAACAGCTCCTTCGACAAGGAGGGCAACCTCGTCGAGGTCTACGTCTACGGTCTGCGCGGGAAGATCGACAAGGGGCGGGCCCCGATGATCCACACCGTGCGCGGCGCCGGCTACGTCATCCGGGCGGCGGGGGACGGCGCGTGAGGCTGCGCCCGACGCGTGGCCTGCCCGTCGCCGCCGGCCTGCGCGGGCTGTCCCTGCGCACCCGCCTGGTCCTCTTCACCACCTCCACCCTGGTGGTCGTGTGCACCGCCATGGCGGTGGCCACGGCACTGGTCCAGCGCCACCAGCTCGTCGGGGACATGGACGCGCGCGTGCACGAGGCGGTGGCGCGCATGCAGGGCTGGGTCCAGCACGGCGGGGGAGACCCCTCCGACCTGGGCTTCCTCAACGAGCGCGGCCACCGCACCGGCACCGTCGCGGCCCGGGTCGCCGACGGCGAGGTCGCCGCCGCCGAGGTGGTGACCCCGGACGGCCGCCGCACGGCCCTGACCGCCGCGCAGCGCGACGCCCTGGCCGGGCTGCCCGCCGACGGCTCGCCGCACACCCGCACGATCCCCGGCCTCGGCGCCTACCGGCTGATCGCCGTCGACGACGACACGGCCTCCCTGGTGGCCGGACTCCCCATGGACGGCGTCCAGGACACGCTGAACTCCCTCGTCGTCACCGAGGCGGTGATCGCCTCCGCCGGACTGGCCGGCGCGGCCTGCGTCTGCGCGGTGGGCATACGCCGCCAGCTGCGCCCGCTCGGCCGGGTCGCCGCCACCGCCGTCGAGGTCGCCCGCGCCCCGCTCAGCCGCGGCGAGATCACCCAGCTCACCCGTGTCGCCGCCGCGGACACCGACAGCCGTACCGAGGCCGGCCGCGTGGGCGCCGCGCTCAACCACCTCATCGACCGCGTCGAGTCCTCCCTGTCCGAGCGCCAGCGCAGCGAGGACCGCATGCGCCGCTTCCTCGCCGACGCCAGCCACGAACTGCGCACCCCCCTCGCCTCCATCGCCGGGTACGCCGAGCTGATGGGCCGCGGCGCCGCGCAGGTCGAACCGCACGTGGTGTGGCGCCGGATCTCCGCCCAGTCGACGCGCATGACCGGCCTCGTCGAGGACCTGCTGCTGCTCGCCCGGCTCGACGAGGGACGGCCCCTGGAGAAGGCCGAGGTCAACCTCACGACCCTGGTCGCCGAGGCCGTGTGGGACGCACAGGCCGCCGGCGGCGACCACCTCTGGGAGCTGGCGCTGCGCCTCGACGAGCCGGCCACCGTGACCGGCGACGCGGCCAGGCTCCACCAGGTCGTGGCCAACCTGCTGGCCAACGCCCGCGCGCACACCCCGCCCGGCACGACCGTCACCGTCGCCGTCGAGGCGACGGACACGCACTGCGCGATCCGGGTGCGCGACGACGGCCCC
The DNA here is from genome assembly GCF_042888135.1 of Streptomyces sp. NPDC003247. Classification (NCBI taxonomy): domain Bacteria; kingdom Bacillati; phylum Actinomycetota; class Actinomycetes; order Kitasatosporales; family Streptomycetaceae; genus Streptomyces; species Streptomyces sp. NPDC003247. Next base: position 527,661 of record NZ_JBIAPF010000006.1, on the reverse strand, counting down.
GGCATCCCGCCCGCCCTCCTGCCGTCCGTGTTCGAACGCTTCACCCGCGCGGACGCCTCCCGCTCCCGCGTCACCGGCCAGGGAGGCGGAAGCGGGCTGGGCCTGGCCATCGCCGCGGCGATCGCGCAGGCGCACGGAGGGCGCATCGACGTCGAGAGCGAGCCGGGGCGGACGGAGTTCGCCGTCACGCTGCCCCGCACGACCGCGCCGCCCCGCGTCCCGCCGGCCTCCCCGGCACCCGCGACGCCGGCCACGGCACCTTGAGCGTGCGGGCGGTTCGCTGAGTCGGCGGACGGCACACTGAGCCGGTGGGCGGCGCGTTGAGCCTGCGGGCGGCCCATTGATTCGGCGGGCGGCGCGTTGAGTCGGCGGACGGCCGGCTGAGCCGACGGGAGGCGCCCGCGGCCGCGTACGGTTGCCCGTGGACCCGCGACGGCCCTCGCGCCGTGCACGGTCGCCGTGGGCCCGCGAGGATCCTCGCGCCGCGCGCACGGTTGCTCCTGGGGCCCCGACGGTCCCCGCGCCGTGCACGGTCGCCTCCGAATCCCCGACGGCCCTCGCGC
>NZ_JBIAPF010000006.1:513725-527000 GCF_042888135.1 Streptomyces sp. NPDC003247 | reverse complement strand
GCCGCGTGCGGCCCTCGCGCCGCGTGCGGCCCTCGCGCCGCGTGCGGCCCTCGCGCCGCGTGCGGCCCTCGCGCCGCGTGCGGCCCTCGCGCCGCGTGCGGCCCTCGCGCCGCGTACGTCCCTCGCGCCGTGTTCGCCCCCTGCGTCCGCCTCCGCCCCCTGTGCAGGCGCGCGGCCCGCAAATCCTCAGCACCTCCACATAATCCCAGGTCAGTGGGGTCGCGCAGGGGTGTCGTGCGGCCTTTTCCGCCCCTGCGTCGTACGTGGTTCAGCGGGGACTCAGTTCGGTGCAGCAGGGTGATCCGGCAGGGAGCCCACACCGGGTGGGCCCATGGACGAAGGGAGCCGGCGACGATGACCGAGCTCGACACCGGGGACGCCGCGGCACGAGAGACCGGGCCGGAGGCCGGCCGGCACGCCCACGCGAGCCGCCGCAACTTCATGCGCAAGGTCTTCTTCGCCTCCGGCGCCACCGCGGTCGCGACGATGGGCGGCGCGGGAGCCTGGGCGGCGCTCGCCGACGACACCACCGACGCCACCGCGAGCGCGGTCCCGAGCGGCGCCCCCAGCGGCGGCCCGGGCGGCGGTGCGGGCGGCCCCGGCAACATGACGATCACCGAGGACTTCTTCGGCCTGACGACCGACGGCAAGCGGATCGACGACCTCTTCACGATCCACTCCACCGGCGTCGACACCGCCCCCGTCATCACCGCCGCGAACGCCTTCCTGGCCGGCCTCACCGACGACCAGAAGACCTCGACCCAGTTCACCGTCCACTCCACCGAGTGGCGGCTGTGGAGCAACGTCGACTCCTACGAACGCCAGGGCGTCTCCCTCGCCGACCTGACCGACGCGCAGAAGGCCCTGGGCACGGCTCTCCTCAAGGCGGCGCTGAGCGCCGACGGCCTGGAGACCACGGAGAAGATCCGCAAGATCAACCAGGCGGCCGGCGAGGCGATCGGCAACACGAACTCCTTCAACGAGGACGCCTACTACTGGACCGTGATGGGCACCCCGTCGGACAGCGAGCCCTGGGGCTTCCAGTTCGACGGCCACCACCTGGTCGTGAACTACTTCGTCCTCGGCGACCAGGTCGTCATGAGCCCCTGCTTCTGGGGCTCCGAGCCGACCTCGATGGAGATCGACGGCGAGACCGTCACCGTGTGCCACGAGGAGGTCGTCGCCGGCCTCGCCTTCATCAACTCCCTCACCACGGCGCAGCAGGCGGTCGCCATCGAGTCCTCGACCAAGTCGAACGAGTCGATGAAGGCGGGCGCCTTCTCCGACAACGCGGTGCAGGAGTACACGGGTCTGCGCGGCAACGCCCTCGACGCCGCCCAGAAGACCAAGCTCCTCGGCATCGTCGAGGCCTTCGTCGGACGCGCCAAGGCCGACGCGGCCAAGGTGAGGATGGCGGAGGTCCGCAAGTACCTCGACGACACCTACGTCACCTGGGCCGGGGGCACCGGCGACGACGACGCCTTCTACGTCCGCGTCCACAGCCCCGTGGTCTGGGTGGAGGTCGACTGCCAGGCCCCGGGCCCGCTGGCCGGTGCCTACGGCGCGCAGCAGGGCGACGGAGCGACCCAGAAGCACGTTCACTCCATCATCCGCACCCCGAACGGCAACGACTACGGCCGGGAACTGCTGCGGCAGCACTACCTGACCTCGCCGCACCACCAGTGACCGGCTGACGGCGGGCGGCGGTGCGCCACGCCCGGCGACCCTGACGACGGCTGATCCCCGGACCGGGCACCCGGTCCGGGGATCAGCCGTCGTACGCGTGGCGCGCACCGGGCCCGTGACGCGGGACGGGCCCGGTGCGCGTGGGCGGTCTACCCGGCGTCGGCGGCGAGGGCGCCGGTGAAGGTGTGCAGGCCGGGACCGGCGGTGACCTGCCCGGAGCCGGGCACGTGGACCTCGGCCTCCGTGCCCGGGGGGATCTGCACGGTGAGCGTGAAGCGGTCGCCGTGGCGCTGCCACTCCGAGCGGACCGTGCCGTGCGGGCAGTCGTGGCGGGCCGCCGCCGAGCTGAGCCCGCCGCCCGGCCGCGGGGCGATCACGAACCGGCGGTATCCGGAGGCGTCCGCGTCGGGGGCGTCCGGCAGGCGGATGCCGGCGACGTACTGGTGCAGGAAGGAGATCACCGCCCCCTTGCTGTAGTGGTTGTACGACATCTTGGGGCGCCCCTTCTCGTCGGTGCCCTGCCAGTCCTCCCAGATGGTGGTCGCCCCCTGGTCGATCATGGCGAGCCAGGAGGGGGAGGAGTCCTGGAGGAGCAGCTCGTAGGCGAGGCCGAGATGGCCGTGGTCGGCGAGCACCGGCAGCAGGAGCCCGGTGCTGAGGAAACCGGTGGTCAGGTGGGTGCCGGCGGCGCGGACCAGCGCGGCGAGCCGGTCCGCCACGGGCGCGCGCAGCTCCTCGGGGAGCAGACCGAAGGCGAGGGCGCGGACGAGGCCGGCCTGGGTGTCGGGGGTGACCCGGCCGTCGGCGGTGACGTACTCGCGCTGCCAGGCGGTGCGGGCGCCCTCGGCGAGGCGCCGGTAGCGGGCCTCGTCCTCGCCGTGGCCGAGCAGGGCGGCGGTGCGGGCCAGCAGGCCGGCCGAGCGGTGCAGGTAGGCGGTGGCCACGTCGCCGCGGTCGCGGGAGGGGTCCAGGTCCGGGGTGACGCCGGGTTCGAGCCACTCACCGAAGTGGAAGCCGGTGTCCCACAGGAACTCCTCGTGCGGCGCCGGCCGCGGGCGGGAGGCGGCCCGGTCGGGATGGCGGCGGGTCGCGGCCTGCCCGGCGGCGTAGTCGACCCAGGCGCGCATGGACGGGTACTGCTCGCGCAGCACGTCCAGGTCGCCGTAGGCGCGGTACATCTCCCACGGGACGATGACGGCGGCGTCGCCCCAGCCGGCCGAGCCGGTGGTGCCCCCCTCGAAGGAGGCGCGGCGGGCGGCCTCGTCGGCGGGGTCGGGCACGTAGTTGGGCACCCGGCCGTCGGCCCACTGGTCGGCGGCCAGGTCGCGCAGCCACTTCGCGGTGAATCCGGCGACGTCGTACAGGAAGGCGGCGGTCGGCACGAACACCTGCCAGTCGCCGGTCCAGGCGGCGCGCTCCCGCTGCGGGCAGTCCGTGGGCACGTCGCAGACGTTGCCGCGCAGGCTCCACAGGGCCGCCTCGTGCAGCCGGTCGACGCGTTCGTCGCTGCTGGAGAACCAGCCGGTGCGGGTCAGGTCGCTGTGGACGACGACGCCGGTGACGTCGTCGGCGGTCAGCGGGCCGGGGTGGCCCTCGACGCGGACGTAGCGGAAGCCGTGGGTGGTGTGGCGGGGCTCGAACACCTCGCCCGGGCGGCCGGCGGAGACGACGGTGTCGACCTGTCCGGCCGGGAGGGGGCGGTGGGTGGCGAAGTCGAAGGCGCGGATGTTGTGGGTGGTGACGTCGCCGTCTTCGTCGAGGGCCTCGCCGTGCGTCAGGGTGAGGGCGGTGCCGGCCGGTCCCAGGCCGGTCAGCCGGACCCAGCCGTTGATGTTCTGGCCCAGGTCCACCACGTGGTGCCCGGGGCGCAGCTCGGTCACCGAGACCGGCCGGATCTCCTCGACCCGGCGCACCGGCGGCGCGGTGGGGCCCGTCAGGCGGGTGAAGTCGGCGTACAGCCCGCCGTCGGCGCTCTGCGCCTTGTCCCAGAGGCTGTCGTCGAAGTCCGGTGCGTTCCAGCGCGGCTCGTGCGCGCGCAGGTCGGTGCTCTGGCCGTCCATCAGGTCGGCCGTGACGGCGCTCTCGGCGGTGCGCCAGTCGGGGCCGGTGCCGAGCGTCGTGGTGGTGCCGTCGGTGTGCGTCACCACGAGCTGGGCGAGCAGGGCGGTGCGGGTGCCGAAGCCGTCCGCCTCGCGGAGGAAGCCGTGCCGGCCGCGGAACCAGCCGTCGGACAGCACGGCCCCGAGCGCGTTGCCGCCGGCGGTGAGCAGGTCCGTCACGTCGTACGTCTGCACCTGGAGGCGGGACCGGTAGGCGGTGAAGCCGGGGGTGAGCTCCTCGTCGCCGACGCGGTGGCCGTTGAGGAAGAGCTCGTAGACGCCGTGGGCGGTGGCGTACAGGCGGGCGGAGCGCACCGCGCCGGGGAGCGCGAAGCCGTGGCGGAAGAGATGGGCCGGGCGGTGGCCGGCCGGGGCGGGCGCCGTCTCCACGGGCTCGATCCAGCGCGCCCGCCAGTCGTCCGGCTCCAGCAGACCGGTCTCCCACCAGGACGGCTCCGACCAGTCGCTCTCGCCCAGGTCGGTCCACACCTTCACCCGCCAGTCGGTGCGGGTGGCGGAGGCCGGCGCCGGACCGCCGTAGCGGACGAAGGCGGTGTCGGGGGAGGCGACCCGCCCCGAGTCCCAGTCGCCCGCCCGGACGCGGTAGGCGAGCTGGCGGGTGGCGCCTTGCGGCAGCCGCCAGGACAGGCGGGGCCTGCGCACGTGCGTACCGAGGGGGCGGCTGAGGTGTTCCACCCGCAGGCGAGTGGGACGGGGCGAGGGCACGGTCGTTCCTTCCGGTCCGGTGGGGGGTCAGGCGGTGGCCGGGGCGGTTTCCGGGGAGACGGCTTCTCCGGTGGGGCGCCGCAGCCGGGGGATGGCGAGGGAGACCAGCAGGCCGAGGCCGACGACGGCGGCCATGGCGAGGTAGGCGTTGGTGTAGGCCTGGTCCTGGTAGAAGGCCGTGCCCTGCACCACGGTGGCGTCGGCCGCGAGCACCGTGTACAGCATCTGGCTGGTCAGGGTCAGGAAGACCTGGGTCAGCAGCGAGGACATGCCGTTCGCCGCCGCCTGCTCCTCGGGGGAGACCACCGAGACGATCATGGCCTGCTGGCCGGACATCAGGATGCCGCCGCCCAGCCCCATCACCACGCCGGTGAGCACGATCTGGGTGGCGTCACGGTGGTAGAGGGCGGCCAGCACCATGCCGCCGGCCAGCAGGGCGAGTCCGAGGTACCAGACCGTGCGGGGGCTGACCTTGCGGACCGCGTGGCCGACGCCGACGCCCGCGGCGAAGGTGATCAGTCCGGCGGGGATGCCGACGACGGCGTTGTGGGTCGTGGTCCAGCCCAGTCCGTCGGAGACGTGGGGGATCGCCGGGAACAGGGCGAGGAAGATCAGGATCGTCTGCGAGGCGAAGAAGGCGGCCTGCGGGACGGAGGAGCCGATGAGGACGGTGGCCACCGGACGGCGCCGGAGCATGCGCAGGTCCAGGATCGGGGTGGTCACCTTCAGCTCCCAGCCGGCGAAGGCGGCGAGCGCGACCGCCCCGGCGGCCAGTGCCAGGAGGAACCCGGTGGAGGACCATCCCCAGTCGCCGCCCTGCCCGAGGGCGAAGACCACGAGGGCCAGACCGCCGCCGAGCAGCACGGCGCCCGGCCAGTCGAGCTTGCCGGCGGCGGCCCGGCGCGGGGTCTCCGGCACGGACAGCAGCAGGAGCATGGCGGCCACGGTCGAGCCGACCAGGAACCACAGGGCGCCGCGCCAGCCGAAGGCGTCCAGGAGCCAGCCGGACAGCAGGGGGGTGATCAGGCTGAGCACACCGACCGATCCGGCCACGGTGCCCAGGGCGACGGCCACCTTGCGCGGCGGGAAGAGGTCACGGACCGCGGCCAGCACCAGGACGGCGACCGGACCGTACATGCCGCCGATGACGCGGCCGGCGACCATCACCGGGTAGGTCGGGGCGACGACGGTGATCACGTCGCCCACCAGTCCGGCCGCCGCCAGCACGAGCATGACGCGCCGCTTGCCGTACGTCTCGCCGAGGCGCACGGCGAACGGGGTCGCGGCGATGGTGGCCAGCGTGAACGCCAGGCTGAACCAGGCGATCTGCGTGGTGTGGAAGTGCTGGGCGATCTGCGGCTGGGCGTTGGCGGCGACGATCCCCGCCACCACCAGGAGCTGACCGGGCCAGATCAGCGCGGCGAGCCGGCGCAGTTCGGGTGCGCTCCACCGCGCGGTGCCGGAGCCGGACGGCGCGGTGCCGGTGCCGGACGGCGCGGTACCGGCGGAGGCGGTGCCGGCCGGGGTGGTGCCGGCCGGGGTGGTGCCGGTCGCGCCGGTCTCGGTCGAGCCGGTCTCGGCGGCCGGGAGAACGGACGTCGGCGGCTGCGCCGGGTCGGGCGAAGTGTTCATGATCGCTCCGGGGGGAGGTCGGCGCTTCGTTACGCCGAGGTGTCCGGATGATGATGCGAAGCAAAAACCTAGCGCACTAGGTTTTTGGCCGGTGATCCATGTCACATGCGCTTCGCGCAGGTGTGCCCCCTCGGTCCTTCCGGGCGACTCCCGGCTGGCTACGGTGAGGTCCATGAGCAGCAGAACCCGAGCCCCGCGCGGCAGCTACTCGGTCGGTATCGCCCGGCGTCAGAGGATCGTGGAGGCGGCCGCGGAGCGGTTCGCCCAGGAGGGCTACCACCGCACCGCACTGTCCCGTATCGCCGAGGACGTCGGCATCACCGAAGGCGGCCTGCTGCATCACTTCCGCAGCAAGAAACACCTGCTTCTGGCCGTGATGGAGCACCGCTTCACCACGGCGGCGGAATGGTGGGCGCGCCTGCCCGACGAGACGACCGGCCCCGACGTGCTGCGCGCCATGGTGGGGGCCACCGAACGCCATGTCGCCGAACCCGGCCTCATCGAGCTGTTCGTGCTGACCTCCGCCGAGGCCGCCGATCCGACCAGTGCCGCCCACACCCTCTTCGCGGAGCGCTACCAGCGCGCGGTCGAGGAACTCGCCCACCACCTCCGGCTCGGCGTGGACCGCGGCACCCTGCTGGCGGACACCGACTGCACCGCCGTCGCCCGCGAATGCATCGCGGTCAGCGACGGGCTCCAGTTGCAGTGGGTCATCGCCAAGGGTGCCCTGGACCTGGCGGGGGCGGTACGCCTGCACGCCGACCGCATCGCCCGCACCATCACCCCCGACGGCCACGGCCTGTGAACGCGACGGCCCCGGTGCCTGTACGGCGCCGGGGTCGTCTGTGTGCGAAGGCCGTCTGCGGTACGGGGGCGGTCGTGGGCTCGCGCGCCTGACGGCCGTATACGAGTGGTGATCGGGGGCGGGGTCGGATGTCGGGCCCCTGAGAGGGGCGCCGGTGGCCCGGGTGCGCGGGCTGTGCGGCCGGCCGTACGGGCTCAGGCGAGCGGCGCGTGCCGTGCGGCCGGCCGTACGGGCTCAGGCGAGCGGCGCGTGCCGTTCCGCCGCCCGGCCGAGACGGTCCTCGATGCGTTCCAGGACGCCGATGATCGCGGCCTGTTCGTCCGCGTCCAGGTCCGCGACGACGCTGTCCTCGAGTTCCGCCCAGATCTGTCCGACCTCCTTGCGCAGTGCGAGGCTGGCGGTGGTGGGCTCGACGAGGGTGGCGCGCCGGTCGTTCTCGCAGGGGCGCCGGCGGACGAAGCCCGCGTTCTCCAGCCGCCGGACCGTACGGGTCATGGTGGCGGCGTCCGAGCCGAGCAGTCGCACGAGGTCGGTCTGACGCTGCGGACCGAGATCCCACAGCTGCATCATGACCAGTTCCTGTCCGGGGTGCAGACCCACGCGCCGCAGGAGCTGACCGGCGAGCATCCGGTGGAGGCGGGCCACCCGGAAGATCGCGTGGGTCATGGCCCCCGCCCGGACCGAGGGCGGCATCGCGGCACGGGCCGCTTCCTCGGAGGGGGTGGCGGGAGGTGTGGCGCCTGGTTCCTTCGACACGTCGTTTCGGGGCCTTCTCGCACAGATGACTGACCGGACAGGGAGAGCTTACCGCTGCCCGGCGTTGCGTGCCTTATCGTGCAATTCCCGGTATGTCTCCGGGAGTGGTGAAGGTGAAGTGATCCACGTCACGCGAAGTCAGGAATGTGGTGGGACATTTACCTGTTCGGACAAGTAATGGCGCCACAGGGTGCCGGACACCTTCTCCCACCCGAACAGGAACCCGCTCATGACCACGGCCTTCACCCCCTTCGATCTCGGCGGCGTCCGTCTGTCCAACCGCGTCGTCATGGCTCCCATGACCCGCAGCCGCGCTTACGGTCCCGGCCAGAGCCCGACCGACCTGATGGCGGCCTACTACGCGCAGCGCGCCGGTGCCGGCCTGATCATCGCCGAGGGAACCCAGCCGTCGGCGGTCGGCCAGGGCTACCCGGACACCCCCGGCATCCACTCCGCCGAGCAGATCACCGCCTGGCGCAAGGTCACCGACGCCGTGCACGCCGAGGGCGGTGCGATCTTCCTTCAGCTGATGCACTCCGGACGCATAGGCCACCCCAGCCTGACCGGCCTCACCCCGGTCGGCCCTTCCGCGGTCCCGGCGAAGGGGCAGGTCCACACGCAGGCGGGCCCGCGGGACTTCGTCACCCCGCACGCGCTGACCGAGACGGAGATCGAGGAGACGATCGCCGACTTCGCCACCGCCGCGCGCAACGCGATCGAGGCGGGCTTCGACGGCGTGGAGCTGCACGGCGCCAACGGCTACCTCATCCACCAGTTCCTTGCGCCGAACACCAACCGGCGCACCGACGCCTTCGGCGGCAGCCCCGAGCGGCGCGTCCGGTTCGCCGTCGAGACGACACGGGCCGTCGCCGAGGCCGTCGGCGCCGAGCGGGTCGGCCTGCGCGTCTCGCCCGGCAACCCCTTCAACGACATCGACGAGAGCGACCGGGCGGACGTGGAGGCCACCTACACCACCCTCGTCGACGCGCTCGCCCCGCTCGGCCTCGCCTACCTGCACCAGATGGAGGCCCCCGACGTCCGCGACCTGGTCGTGCGGCTGCGCAAGGCGTGGCCGGGCACCTTCGTCCTCAACCCCTTCACCGGCACGGAGCCCACCGGCCCCGACGCCCTGGCGCTCCTGGAGGACGGCACCGCCGACCTGATCGCCTACGGGGCCCTCTTCCTCGCCAACCCCGACCTGCCCGCCCGCCTCGCCGCCGGCGGCCCCTTCAACACCTTCGACCGCGCCACCTCCTTCGGCGGCGACCACCGCGGCTACACCGACTACCCCACCCTGGGCTGACGCCCTCCGCGGGTGCCTTCCGCTTGGGTGGGCATCCGCTCTCCTCCCGGACACCGGCGCGGCTGCCCGGCCGCACCGGTGTCCGGGAGGAGGAGGCCGCTCCGGACCTACGGGGCGTGCTCGGTGCCGGTCTCCGACAGCAGACGACCGTGGAGGGAGCGGGCCGCGGCGAGCCGGGAGGGGTCGGCGGCCGGGTCGGTGCGGGCCAGCCTCCGGCCGATCGTCACCGCCTCCTCGACGGCGGCCAGCGCCTGCCGGGTGCGCCCGGCCCGGTACAGGAAGGAACCGTAGTTCGTCAGCGCCGCCATCAGGTCGGGTTCGCCGACGCCGGAGGCGGCCGGCCTCCGGTAGAGCGCCACGGCCCGGCCGGTCAGGTCCAGGGCCGCACGCCACTCGCCGAGGCCGGCCAGGTCGACGGCCAGGTTGTCCATCGCCCCGGCGAGGAGGCCGTCGTACGCGTCGGGGTCGGCGGCCGCCAGCCTGCGGTAGATCCGTACCGCCTCCCGGCCCGCCTCGCACGCCTCCCGCGAAGGGCCCTCAGCCGCGAGTGCGTTCCCGTGGGTGACCAGCGCCTCGGCCAGGCCCGGGGCGTGGGCGGCGAAGTCGGCGGCGGCCAGCCGGCGGCGCACCTCCAGTGTCTCCCGTGCCGCGCGACGGGCCTTCCGGTCCCGGCCCAGGCGGCCGAGCCGGACGCTCCGCCACCGCAGGGCCGTGAGGACCGGCCCGGCGTGGGCGAGCAGGTCCGGCAGGCCGAGGCGCCGGGCGGCTTCGGCCGCCTCGGTCGCGGCGCGCAGGGCGTCTTCCGGCCGGTCGCTCCCGCCCAGCAGGAGCTGGAGGTTGTTCAACGAGTCGATCAGGTCGGGCAGATGGACGTCGGGCGCGGCTTCGGCGAGCCGGCGCCGCACGGTCACCGCCTCCTCGGTGACGCTCAGCGCCTCCGCGTCCTGACCGGCCCGCGACAGGTGGCTGCCCAGCGTGTGCAGCGAGGCCGCCAGCAGGCGCAGATGGCCCGGGTGGGCCCGCGCGGCTCGCCGGCCCGCGGCGACCGCCTCACGGCCGGCCGACACCGCCTCGTCCCGCCGCTCCAGCGCGGCCAACGCGTGACCCCGGTTGTGCGACGACATGGCCAGGTCGGGGAGATGAACCGCCGGATCCTCGGCCGCGAGCACGCGTCGGAGCGCCACCGCCTCCTCGGTGGCCCGCAACGACTCCTCGGGACGGCCCAGTTCGGACAGCCGGGCGCCGAGGTTGTGCCAGGACATCGCCAGATCCCCCCGGTGCGGCCCGGGCGCGCTCCGCACGAGCAGCTGCCGGATCGCCAGCCCTTCCCGGGCCCGCAGCAGGCCCTCCTCCGGCCGGCCCAGCTCGGCCAGGGTGCTGCCGAGGTTGTCCAGCGCGCCCGCGAACGAGGGGAGATGCCCCAGGGCCGCCGGATCGAGGGGCAGCAGAAGGCCGTAGCCGAGTCCCGCGACGGTCCCCGCGACCCGGGCGGCTCCGGCGGCCTCAGGTGCCTCGGGGGCCGGGAACGGCCGGTCCTCCACCAGTCCCCGGAACAGCACGGCGGCCTCCTCCTGGTGGGGGAGCGCCTCCGCGTACCGCTTCAAGTGGACGTACGCGATGCCGAGGTGGGTCAGGGAGGCGGCGAGCAGGGGGCGCGCCCCGGCCGGGGGAGCGGCCGACCGCAGCAGGTCCCGGCAGTGCCGCACCGCCTCCCGGCCCGTGGCGGCCGACTCCCGGTGCCGGCCGGCGTTCAGCAGCCGCCAGGCGAGGACGGCGTGCAGGTGCGCACGGCGGTACGGATCGTCCTCGACCTCGAGGCGGTGGGCGGTGAACCGCCGGGTGAAGGCGGCGACCGCGGTGTCCAGGTCGGTGTGCCCGCCCGGCGGCAGATGGGGCTCGACGGCCTCCAGCACGGCCGGGTCGAGCCCGGGCAGGGCCGCCAGGGCGGCCAGCGCGGCGGCGCCGGCCTCGACCGCCAGCCGGGGGACGGCCCGCAACAGGGGGTACAGACAGCGTGTCCCGACGTGCGGCCAGCGCTCGGTGGCGGCGGTCAGGAAGGTCACGGCGCGGGCGGCGGAGCCGGGCACCGGTCCGTCCCCCGCGCCGAACAGGGCGGAGGCCGCCGTGACGGCCCAGGGATCGGCGGCGAAGGCGGCGAGGCCGTGCCCGGGGAGGGAGAGGGCGAGGAAGTCCTCGGCGAGGCGGTCGGGGCAGAGCGGCTCCAGCACCGTGGCGGCGTCGGGGACGGCCGGCGGATAGCAGACGGCGTGGTCGGCCAGGGTGCGCTGCGGCTCGCCGCCCGGTTCCAGCCGGCGCAGCACCTCCACCCCCTCCTGATGGCCGACGGCCCCGGTCAGCACCGACGCGAAGACGGCTCGGGCCATCACGTCCGGCACGGTCGCGAAGGCCCGGCCCTCGGCGCGGCCCGCGTACAACTGTGTCCAGTGCCGGGACTCCCGGTCCAGCAGATGGGCGGAGAGGCCCGCCATGTCGCCGGGCGGCCGGCCACCGTGCACGGCGGTGTCGACGGCGACCAGGGCGGCCATGTGGACGGCCAGGGTCAGGCCGAAGTCGGGGTGGTCCAGGCCGCCGGGCGGGATGAGACGGGCCGGATCGGTGACGCCGTAGGCGGCGGCGAAGGCATCGCGGGCGACGGTGAACATCCGGCGCCGTGCCCCCGGTCCGGACGGCAGCGGCTCCAGGCGCCGCTCGTCGGTGGCGGCCCGCGTCCGGCTCAGCGCGGCGCGCAGCGGGGGCCAGCCGTCGGTGGTCCTCGCCAGCAGCAACACCCGGGTGAGCACCGGCTGCCGGAGCAGCGCGTTGCTGAACAGCCAGGTGAGGTGGGAGAGCGGCCAGCGGTCCGCGTAGTCGACGACCACGAGCACACCGGGGGCGTCCTCCGGCACCCGCAGGTCCCGGTGCCGGCCGGAGGAGCGGTGCACCGCGTCGTGGCCGACCGCGTGGACGACGCTCCAGCCCGCCTCCGCGCTGCGCCGGGAGAACTCGTCCGCCAGCCGTGTCTTGCCCTGACCGCCGGGCGCGTGCAGCCACCGGACGGCGGCCGAGGCGTCGGGCCGGTCGCGCCACCGGGCCAGTCCGGCCAGTTCGCGGTCCCGGCCGGTGAAGGGCACGGTGCGGAACCGGGCGTCCAGCAGACGGCTCGGCTGCGCGCGCAGCCGGCGGACGTCCTCCTCGACGGGCGCGGTGTACGCGGTCAGCGCGTAGACCGGGCCGCGGTCCTGGAAGACATGGACATCGGCGCCGAGCGCGGCGTACGCGAACCCGCTCCCGAAGATCCGCTGGCGGGGCTGGCCGGGCGGTGACGACGCGGCTGTTCCGTCGCCCGGCTCCGTCACCGACGCTCGCCGGGGCCGGCATCGGGGCCGGGGTGCGGCTCGGATGCCGGTTCACGGGCGTCGGGGGCGGGCACCGGCAGGGGGGCCGGGGCGTGTTCGGGGCCGGTCGGGTGCACATGGACGTCGCCGCCCAGCGAGGCGTAGACCCGGCCGTTGTCGTGCGCGGTGTTGGTCTGCGTCCACCGCGGGGACGCGCCGGTCCCGCCCGCCCGCGCTTCGGCGACCAGTTCGCCCAGGGCCTGCCGGGCATCGGCCTGGTGGGCCAGCAGAGCCTCCAATTGCAGGCGCCACACCGGAAGCAGGGCCGCACGGACCCGCTCGTCGTCCTCCGCCCCCGCCACGAGGGCGTTGTTGCCGTCGAGCTGCGCGGCGACGGCCCGCTGCTCGTCCGGATCGCGGTGGAACAGGGCGATCACCCGGTCGCGCGTGGCCTGCCAGGCGTCGGTCGCCATGGCCCCCACCACGGCGGTACCGCCGGCCAGGGCGAGCGCCGCCGCCGCTGCTTCCAGCATCGCGTCTCCTTGTCACTGTCCGGTGAGGCTACGACCGTAGCGACCATGACGCGGTGTGTCCCGGGATTCGGTAGGCAGGACCGCGCTCGCGACGGCATACGGCGGCACCACCCGGCCACGCCGCCCCGCCTCTCCGCGCAGCGTCCTGTCCCTCCTGCCCGAGTTCCGGCGCCCCGTCCAAGCCGCGCGGTGCCCGCCCCTACGGGGTGCCCCGCCCCCGCGCGGCGTCGGAATGCCCCGGCCGCCGCGGAGCGCGCCGTTCGGGCAGGCCGGCTAGGTGCGCGCCCGTACCGGTCACCGCACACGTCGGGGCCACGCCCCGCGCGCCCGGCACGATGCCACGACGCGCCTGCTCGCATGCCGGCAGTACGTCCTCGGCCGCGGCCGGGCATGATCCCCC
>NZ_JBIAPF010000006.1:442265-513627 GCF_042888135.1 Streptomyces sp. NPDC003247 | reverse complement strand
CCGCAGCCCGCAGCCCGCAGCCCGCAGCCCGCAGCCCGCAGCCCGCAGCCCGCAGCCCGCAGCCCGCAGCCCGCAGCCCGCAGCCCGCAGCCCGCAGCCCGCCTTCACCTCCCGACGTCGTCACGGCACGCGGCGGGCCCCGTCAGGGCCGGATGCCGTCGCAGGCGATGGGCAGGTGCCGTGGCCCGCGCAGGACGGCGTTCTGCCGGTACGGCGGCGGGTCCTCCAGGAGGCGGGGGTTCTCCAGTCTGCGGGCCAGCTCCGCCAGGGCGAACTGGGCCTCCAGCCGGGCGAGCGGCGCGCCGAAGCAGCTGTGGATGCCGCTGCCCAGGCCGAGGTGCTGGATGTCCCCGCGGTCCGGGTCGAAGCGGTCCGGGTGCGCGAAGCGCTGCGGGTCGCGGTTGCCGGAGGCCAGCACCAGCCAGAGGGAGGCGCCCTTGGGGATGGTCACGCCGCGCACCTCGACGTCGGCGAGGGTGGTGCGCTGCGGCACCAGCTGCACCGGCGGCTCGAAGCGCAGCAGCTCCTCGACGACGGGCACGGCGAGCCGCGGATCCGCGCGCAGCCGCTCCAGGACGCCGGGGTTGCGCAGCAGCGTCAGCATGCCGTTGGTGACCAGGTTGACGGTGGTCTCATGGCCCGCGATCAGCAGCAGCGCCGCGGTGCTGAGCAGCTCCATCGTGGTCATCGTGCCGTCCGGGCCCGCGGCCGTGGCCAGCTGGGAGAGCATGTCGTCGCCGGGCTTCTTGCGGCGCTCCTCGATCAGTCCGGACAGGTACATGCCCAGCTGCATACGGGCGTCGTGCGACTCCTTGCCCCGCTGCGTGGGATCCGCGTCCGGGTCGGGGTCCAGGCTCGCGGCGATGGTGTCCGCCCAGCTGTGGAAGCGCGCCTCGTCCTCGCGCGGCACCCCGAGCAGCCGGCAGATCACCGTCACCGGGAACGGATAGGAGAACTGCTCCACCAGGTCGATCCGGCCGGGGTCGCCGATGCCGTCGATGAGACCGGAGACGATGTCATGGAGCTCCGCACGCATCCCGTCGACGCGGCGGGGGGAGTGCGGCGGCCCGAAGGGCCGGTTGGTCATGCGCCGCAGCCGGTCGTGTTCCGGCGGGTCCAGCCGCAGGAAACTGGGCGGCAGGGCGCTCTGCTCCTCCTGGACCGACTCGGCCAGCGGGTCGTGGGAGGTCGACGCGAGATTGCGGGCGTCGGAGCTGATGCGCGGGTCGTGCAGCAGGCTGCGGATCTCGTAGTAGGTGCTGACGACGTACGGCCCGTCCTCCTCGTGGTGGACCGGCGTCTTCCGCAGCTCCTCGTAGATCGGGTACGGATCGGCGCGGTTCGCGTAGTCAAGGATCTGATGCAGCAGTGATGGCGTCATGGCGGGTCCTCGGGGCCGGGCGGGTCAGTGCGCGGGCGTGAACGTCAGCCGGCGGTCGGCGGGCGCGTATCCGCTGAGCGTCACGGTGGGCCCGTGGCTGGGAACCGACGGGTCGGGGAAGTCGGCGTCCACCGGGCGCTGCCCTTCCGGGTGCCGGTCGACCGTGGGGAACGACGGCGGGAACGGCGCCGTCGTCTCGATCAGCTCCTGGTAGAACGGCAGCCACCGGGCATGGTCGAAGGCGACCGCGCCGATGACGCGCCCCTGGTACCCGTAGACGCCGAGGAACCGGTGGGCCTCCAGCGAGCCCTGCGGGACGACGATCTCCGTCCCCAGCGTGGGCACGCCCACCGACTTGATGTTCACGCCGAACTGCGACGACCAGAAGGCCGGCACCCACATGTGCGGGAGGCGGTCCGCGGACACGCTGAGCATGTTGTGCGCCGCGATCTCCGCCTGGGTGACGGCGTTGCCCCAGTGCTCCAGGGACAGGAACTGGTAGCCGAACAACGGGTGCGGGGAGCGGGCGACGTCACCCGCGACGTAGATGTCGTCGGTCACTATGCCGCGGATGTCGAAGGCGCGGCAGCCGGCGTCGCAGGCGATGCCGCGGGGGCCCGCCCCGAGCCCGGACCCGGTGAGCCACTCGGTGTTCCGGGTGGCGCCGAGCGAGACGACCACCACGTCCGTCTCGACGGTGGAGCCGTCCGACAGGTGCGCGGCACGCACCCGCCCCGAGGCGTCGCCCTCCAGGGCGGTCACCATCACCCCGCACCGCAGGTCGACGCCGTGCTCGCGCTGGAGCTCGGCGGCGACCGCGCCGACCACCCCGCCGAGCGCGCCGACCAGGGGTGCCGCGCCGCGCTCGGCGACGGTGACGGCGAGGCCGCGCTCGCGGCAGGCGGAGGCGATCTCCGAGCCGGTGAACCCGGCGCCGATGACGAGGACCCGCCGGGGGCCGTCGGCGAGCCGCCGGGTGAGCGCCGCGCTGTCGTCCCGGGTCCGCAGCACGAACACCCCGTCGAGTTCCGCCTCGGCCTCCCGCGGCCACGGGCGCGCCCGCACCCCGGTCGCGATCAGCAGCCGGTCGTAGGGCACCTCGTCGCCGTCCGCCAGCCGCACCCGGCGGGCGGCCATGTCCAGGCCGGTGGCCGCGACGCCCAGCCGCCACGTCGCGTCCAGGGCCCGGCGCCGGGGCAGCGCGGTGCGGTCGGCGGCCGCCCTGCCCAGCAGCACCTGCTTGGACAGCGGAGGCCGGTCGTACGGCTCGTAGGGTTCGTCGCCGATCATCGTCAGGGATCCGGCGAAGCCCTTGGCGCGGAGCGTCTCCGCGGCCCGCAGGCCCGCCAGCGAGGCGCCGACGACGACGATGCGGCCCTCGCGCCGGAGGCTCTCCAGGGACGCGTCCGCGTTCACCGGACACCGCCCCGGCCGGTCGCCGTCTCGGCCGGCGCGTCCACCGTGTCGACGAGGATGGCCTGGACGGGGCAGGCCGCGGCGGCCTGCGCCACCTTCTCGCGCTGCGCCTCGTCGGGCTCGGGGAGGTAGAGCAGTCCCTCCTCACCGTGCATGGTGAAGACGTCGGGCGCCAGGAACGCGCACTGCGCGTACCCCTGGCAGCGGTTCAAGTCGACGGCAATCCTGACCACGGGACCGGTCCTCTCCGACGGCCTCCGCGACCGTCTGCGACCATCGTGGGCGTCCGCGGCGGACGCGGCGACGAGAGGGAGCCCGTCGGAGTGAACGCCGCGCCCGTCATCCGGGGCCCGGCCACCGCGCGCCGGCGGGCCGCCGCCGCCCCCACAGGATGTGCAGGCTCACGACCAGTGCCCAGCCCGGGAAGACCAGCTCCGACCAGGGCAGGTCCGCACCCGCGACGAGCAGCGTGAGACCCGCGAGGAGGCTGAGGACGACCAGCGGGCGGGGGAAGACCCCGAGGCGGCGGCCGATGGTCGAGGAGGTGAGGACGAACACCGCCGCCATCCGCATCGCGTACGTGGTCAGCAGGGCGTAGGCGTAGTGGCGGCCGAACGGCGAGTGCTGCCCGCTCTCGTCGAGCACGGTCGCCGCCGCGGCGGCACTGCCGAACAGGGTCGCGACGAAGACCAGGCCACTGCCCAGGAACACCGTGGCCACGAACCGGTCCTCGCCGGCGCCGGCCTGCTCGCGCAGGGCTCCCATGAACCACAGGAAGGCGATCCCGGCGAACGGGACCAGCGCCAGCGCCGTCCGCACGGCGCTCCGCTGCCCGGCGCCGACGGTGACCTCGTCCGCGCCGGCCCCGGCGGGCAGGGCGAGGCGCATCAGCACGATCGCCGTGGCCATCAGGACCGCGAACACCACCCCGGCGATCCCGACGGCCCGCGGCGTCCCGAGGTGCTCGTGTTCGTGCCTCATGGTCCCTCGCTCTCCCGTCCGCACCGTTCTGGTCCAGACAGCAGCAATCCGGCACCGCGCGCCACCGGGGCGTCACCGGGGCCCTCCGTCCGTTCGGCCGCCCCGCGCGGGGGCGTGCGGGGCCCTGTGGGGCGGTGCGTCCCTTGCCTGTACCGCCCGCCCGGCGCAGGCTGAGGGTATGGGTGCTCATGAGGGCCCGACGCTCATCACGTCCGTGCAGCGAGCCTTTCGCCTGCTGGAGGCCGTGGGCGCGCACGAGAACGGCGCGCCGGCGAAACAGCTGGCGCGGGAGACGGGCCTGCCGCTGGCGACCGCCTACCACCTGCTGCGGACGCTGGTGCACGACGGATACATCCGCAAGCTGGACGACGGCGGCTTCGTCCTGGGCGACAAGCTCCAGGCGCTGCACAGCAACGGCCGCGGACAGGCGCTGCTCAGCCGCGTCCGCCCCACGCTCGCCGCGCTCCGGGACGAGCTGGCGACCGCCGCCTACCTCACCTTCTACGAGGAGGGCGAGATCCGGGTCGCCGAGATCGTCGACGGCCCCCGGGCGCCCAGGGTCGACCTGTGGGTGGGGTTCGAGGACGCCGGGCACGCCACCGCGCTGGGCAAGGCTGTGCTCCGCGAGATGGACGAGGACTCCCGCAAGGAGTACCTCTCGCGCCACCACCTCGCCGACCTCACCCCGCGGACCGTCACCAGCCTTCCGGAACTGCTCCGGCGGCTCGACCTCTCCCCCCTGGCCCCGGCCGTCACGGACATGGAGGAGTACACCCTCGGCACCGTCTGCGTGGCCGTGCCCGTCTACAGCGGCACCACGCTCGGGTCGCTCGGCGTCTCCCTGCCGGTGGACCGGCTGCCCCGGCTCGACGCGGTCCGGGCCCGGCTGCTGCCCATCGCGAGCCGCGTGACCAGGAGCCTGTCGCTCACTATCTGAAAAACCACCGCTTGTGGCGCCCGGCCCGAACCCCGTTTCCTGGATTAAGTAGGACATATCAGTGCTCGTATACAGGTGAGGACCCCGGACGGAACATGAGTCAGGCGCAAGACCATGGTGACGCCCACCGGCCGATACGGCCGTCCAGCGATCGAGCAGTCCCCTGCCGGGCGGGGGCGTGGCGGAAGGGCGCCGCACAGCTGGCCGTCGGCACGCCCGTGCTGCCCGTTCTGATCATCTCCGTCGTCGTGCTCGTCGACTTCGTCGGCGGAGCGGGCATGATCTGGCTCCCCCTGCTCACGGCCGGACCGGCGCTGGCCGCCATCACCAACGGGCCCCGCGGAGTGCTCTGCGTCGGTCTCCTCGCCGCGGCGCTGAGCACCGCGCACGGAAGCGTCAACGGCGTCCCGGGCCGGCAGGTCCTGGCCGTCCTGTCCGCCGTGGTGGCGGTCACCCTGGCGAGTGCCCTGGCCAGCACGCTGCGCGGCCGCCGTGAGCGGGTGCTCGCGGACGTCCGCTCCGTCGCGGAGGCCGCCCAGCACGCGCTCCTCACCCCCATACCGGAGACGGTCGGCCCGTTCCGGGTGGCCGTCCGCTACAGCGCCGCGGCGGCGGAGGCCCGGATCGGCGGCGATCTCTACGCGCTGGTGCCCACCCCGTACGGGGTCCGGCTGATCGTCGGCGACGTGCGCGGCAAAGGGCTGCCGGCGGTGGGGACCGCCGCGCTCGTGCTGGGCATCTTCCGCGAGGCCGCCTACGACGAGCCCGACCTCCTCGCCGTCGTCGGCAGGATCGAACGGAGCCTGGCGCGCAACCTGGGCAGCGACGACTTCGTCACCGCCGTCGTCGCCGGATACCCGCGGGCAGGGGAGCTGGAGGTGGTCAACTGCGGACACGCCCCTCCGCTGCTGGTCCGCGCCTCCGGTGACGTCGTGCCGGTCGAGTCCGCCCATCCGGCGCCGCCGCTGGGCCTGCGCGCCCTGTCCGGACAGGTCCCCACCCTCCAGGTGCTGCCCTTCGCCGAAGGAGAGCAGTTGCTGCTCTACACCGACGGGGTCACCGAGGCCCGCGACCACGGCCGTGCGTTCTACCCGCTCGCCGAAGGGCTGGCGCGCCATGTGTCCGACGAGCCGGCGCGCACGCTCACCGCGCTCCACGACGAACTGCTGACCCACGTGGGCGGCCGGCTGCACGACGACGCGGCGCTGCTGCTCCTGCGCAAGCCGCCCCTTCCGGAGCCCGCCGCGTCCCTACGGGCCGTCCCCACGTCCGTGTCCGACGCCGGCCGGGGCCCGCGGCCCCCGTCGCAGGCCCGCACCGCTGAGGGGCAGGTGTACGGCTGAGGGGCAGGTGAGCGGGACCGCGCAGGCGCACCGGAAAGGCACCGGAGCGTCGGGCCGCGCACGCCGTACCCGAAGGACACCGGAGCGTCAGGCCGCGCAGGCCGCGCAGGCCGCGCAGGCCGCACCGGAGCGCGGCCGGTCCGCCGCGTCGCGCGCGCTCACACCGAGACGAGTTCGGCCCACCGGGTCACGCCACCGGGGTGCACGTCGGTGCCGTACCGGGTCGCCAGCGCGTGGACGATCGTCTCGCCCCGGCCGTGCTCGTCCGGGTCGACGTCCGTGCACGCCGACCCGGCGGCAGGTACGGGTCCCCCGTCGCTGACCTCGACGCGCAGGGTGCCGAGCCCGCCGCCGCGGAACCACGACAGCCGCAGCTCCGCCGGGGGCAGGGCGTGGACGAGCGCGTTGGTGAGCAGCTCGGACACCACCAGGAGCGCTTCGTCGGCCGTCTCCGGGGAGACGCCCCAGTGGGCCAGGACCACTCCCGCGTGCTGCCGTACGGCCGAGACCGCCCCGGTGACGGGCGGGAGTCGCCAGACGTACTCGACGTCCTCCCGCGCCATCCTGTTGAGCCCTACCGCCATGTGCCGTCCTCCGGTGAGCGCTGTCGGCCGAAACTGGCCTCGACGCGCTGTGCCGGGCCTCGATGCACCGTAGGGAGCGAGAAGGAGAACGGTCAATGAACACCGGTCGCCATTGCCGAACGCCCGCGTCCGATCCGGCGGCGGGACGCCCGCCGCCACGACCGGCGTACGCCGCGCGGCGGTAATAAGCTCGCATCATGGCCGGACCGGTCCAGTCGATCGAACGGGCGGCGGCGATCCTGCGGCTGCTCGCGGGCGGGCCCCGCCGGCTCGGGCTCGGCGAGGTCGCGGCCTCCCTCGGCCTGGCGAAGGGCACCGCCCACGGCATCCTGCGCACCCTCCAGCACGTCGACTTCGTGGAGCAGGACGCCGCGACCGGGAAGTACCAGCTCGGAGCCGCCCTGCTGCACCTGGGCACCAGTTACCTGGACGTCAACGAACTGCGGTCGCGCTCCATCAACTGGGCCGACGCCCTGGCCGCCCGCAGCGGGGAAGCGGTGCGCCTGGGCACCCCCCTGGAGGGCAGGGTGCTCGTCGTCCACCATGTGTTCCGGCCCGACGACACTCTCCAGACGCTGGACGTCGGCTCACTGCTGCCGCTGCACGCCTCCTCGCTCGGCAAGGTGCTGCTGGCCTTCGGCACCGCACCCCTGGAGCCGGCCGTCGACCTCGGCCTGGAGGCGTACACCCGGCACACGCTGGTCGTCCCGGAACAGCTCACCCGGGCGCTCGCCGAGATCCGCGAACTCGGCTGGGCGGGCGAGGTCCAGGAGATGAGCATGGGGGAGGCCGGCATCGCCGCGCCGATCCGCGGCCACGGCGGCCTCGTCGTGGGCGCCGTCGGGCTGTCCGGCCCGGTCGAGCGGATCTGCGACAGCCAGGGCCGCCCGCGGCCGAGCCTGGTCACCCTGCTGCGCGAGGCCGCCCGGGCGATCTCCCGGGACCTGGGTGCCGCTCGCTGGTGACCCCACCGCCTCTCGGCACGTCGGAAGGCAGACCGATCATGGTTGAACGGTACGTAATGTCCATCGACCAGGGCACCAACTCCACCCGGTGCATCCTGTTCGACCACCACGGCCGGTTGGTGTCCGTCGCCCAGCGGGAGCACCAGCAGCACTTCCCCCGGCCCGGATGGGTCGAGCACGACGCCGCCGAGATCTGGCGCAACGTGCGGCGCGTGGTGCCCGAGGCGCTGACCGGCGGCGGTGTCGGAGCCGAGGAGGTCGCCGCCGTGGGCCTCGCCAACCAGCGGGAGACGACGGTGCTGTGGGACCGGCGGACCGGCACCCCGCTGGGCAGGGCGATCGTCTGGCAGGACACCCGCACGGCACCCCTCGTCGACGATCTGCGACGCCACCCCGGGGACGGCTTCTTCCTCGACCGGTGCGCCCTGCCCCCCTCCACCTACTTCTCGGCGCTGCGCCTGCGCTGGCTGTTCGACCACGACCCCGCACTGGCCCGGCGCGCCGAGGACGGCGAGGTGCTGTGCGGCACGATGGAGAGCTGGCTGATCTGGAACCTCACCGGCGGCACGGACGGCGGCCTGCACATCACCGACGCCACCAACGCGAGCCGCACCATGCTGATGAACATCCGCACGCTCGACTGGGACGAGGACCTCCTGGCGTTCTTCGGCGTCCCCCGCCCCATGCTGCCCGCGATCCGGCCGTCCGCCGAGACCTACGGCGTCGCCCGCTCGGTCCTCCCCGGAGTCCGCATCACGGCCGCCCTCGGCGACCAGCAGGCCGCCCTCTTCGGCCAGACCTGCTTCTCCCCGGGCGAGGCGAAGTGCACGTACGGGACGGGCGGCTTCCTGCTGCTGAACACCGGCACCGACGTCGTACGGTCC
The DNA here is from genome assembly GCF_042888135.1 of Streptomyces sp. NPDC003247. Classification (NCBI taxonomy): domain Bacteria; kingdom Bacillati; phylum Actinomycetota; class Actinomycetes; order Kitasatosporales; family Streptomycetaceae; genus Streptomyces; species Streptomyces sp. NPDC003247. The sequence continues at coordinate 505,136 of NZ_JBIAPF010000006.1, read as the reverse complement.
CGGAACGGGCTCCTCACGACCGTCGCGTACAAGATCGGGGACCAGCCCCAGGCCTACGCCCTGGAGGGGTCGATCGCCGTCACCGGGGCGCTGGTCCAGTGGTTCCGCGACCGCCTGGAACTGATCAGCAGCGCGCCGGAGATCGAGACCCTCGCGCGCACGGTCGAGGACAACGGCGGCTGCTACATCGTCCCCGCCTTCTCCGGCCTGTTCGCACCCCGCTGGCGCAGCGACGCGCGGGGTGTCATCGTCGGCCTCACCTCGTACATCACCAAGGGCCACCTGGCGCGGGCCGTCCTGGAGGCCACCGGCTGGCAGACGCGGGAGGTCGTCGACGCCATGAACGCCGACTTCCCGGTCCCCCTGGAGCGGCTCAAGGTCGACGGCGGCATGACGGCGGACAACCTGCTCATGCAGTTCGTGGCCGACGTGCTCGACGTGCCCGTGGTGCGGCCCATGGTCGCCGAGACGGTCTCCCTCGGCGCCGCCTACGCGGCCGGGCTGGCCGCCGGCTACTGGACCGACCTGGAGGTGCTCCGCCGCAACTGGCACCGGGCAGGCCAGTGGCTGCCGGACATGGCCCCCGAACGGCGGGAGGCGGAGTACGACAACTGGCGGCGGGCCGTCGAGCGGTCGATCGGGTGGATCAGACCCGCATAGGGCGTAGGGCGGAAGAAGCGTCGGCCGGCACGTCCCCGGGCACGGGGGCCGCCCCGGCGTCCGCCCGCAGGTGTCGGGCACCGTCGCCCTCCGTCCGGCCCGATAGTGTGGGGCGGACAGCACGTCTCACCCGGTGGTTAGGTCGTACGTTGGACGCTCACCAGACGGCGGGCCAGGAGCCGGAGCCGCCCCCGAGGGCGGTCGGGCACGCGGACGTACTGCGCGAGCTGCTGCCGGTCGCCCTGTGGCGGGAGGACGCGGACGGGCACGTCGTGGAGTGGTCGCCGGCCGCCCAGGACCTGCTGGGACACCGGTCCGAGGACGTCCTGGGCCGGCCCGCGTCGGCCCTGCTGGTACCCGAGGGCGACCGGGAACTCGCCGACCGGCTCAGCCGCCGCGTCCGCGCCGGGGAGACCGTCGGCGGGACGCTGTCCGCGCGCCACCGGGACGGCCGGCAGGTGACGATGGAGACGTGGATCCTCCCGGCCGCCGACGCGCGGGGACGGGCCGGGACCCTGCTGATCGCCGTGGAGACCTCCCAGGTCCTGCGCATGCGCGACTCGCTGGCGGCCCTGGAGAGCCTCTTCGGCCAGTCGCCCATCGGCCTGGCCACCCTCGGCACCGACCTGCGCTTCCTGCGCGTCAATGACGCTCTCGCCCGGATGAGCGGCATCTCCGTCGCCGCACACCTGGGCAGACGGCTGACGGAGCTCGTACCCGGCGCCGATGCCGCCGGGATGGAGGCGACGATGCGGGAGGTCCTGGAGCGGGGCACCGCCGTCGTCGACATCCGCCGCACCGGTCGCCTCTCGGCCCACGCCGACGACGACCGCACCTGGTCGTGCTCCTACGCCCCGCTCTTCGACGGCGCCGGCCGCACGCTGGGGCTGATCGCCTCCCTCATCGACATCACGGAGAGCCGGCGCGCCGAGACCGACGCCGAGCGCGCCAGGCGCCGCTTCGCCCTCCTGGCGGAGGCCGGCACCCGCATCGGCACCACCCTGGACCTGCGGCGGACCGCGGAGGAGATCGTGCAGATGCTGGTGCCCCAGCTCGCCGACTCCGCCGACGTGCAGCTCCTCGAGGAGGTCATCGACCCCGACGAGTCCGCCGCCTCCACCCACGGCGTGGTCCGGCGCATGGCCGCGCGGTTCCCCGACCCCGCCGCCCCGACGGCGAAGCTCCAGCCGGGCATGACGTCCCGGATCCCGCGCGGCTCCCTGTACGAGCGGGTCATCGCCGACGGACGTCCCACGAACCTGTACCGCTCCGACGTCCCGGCGCTGGTCACCGACCCGCGCGCCGACCAGCTGCGCGCCTACCTAGTGACGCTCGGCTCCGCGAGGCTGATCCCCCTGGTGGCGCGGGGCAGGGTGCTCGGCGCGGTCATCGTGACCCGGCTGCGCGGCCGTGAGCCCTTCGACGAGCAGGACTGCGTGCTCATCGACGAACTGACGGCCCGCGCCGCCCTGAACATCGACAACGCCCTCCTGTACACCCGCCGGCACGCGGCCGCCCTCACCCTGCAACGCAGCCTCACCAACAGCGCCCTGCCCGACGTCCACGGCCTCGACCTGACCGGGCGTTACCTGCCCGCCAGCCAGGACGACGTCGGCGGCGACTGGTTCGACGCCATCCCGCTGCCCGGGGGCAGGACCGGACTGGTCATCGGGGACGTCATGGGGCACGGCATCCGCGCCGCGGCGGCCATGGGGCAACTGCGCACGGCGGTACGCACGCTCGCCCGGCACGACATCCATCCGGCACGCATGCTGGCCTCGCTGGACGACGTCGTGGCCGACATGGGGGTGGACGAGATGGCGACCTGCGTCTACGCCGTCCACGATCCCGCGTCCGGCGGCTGCCTGGTCGCCAGAGCCGGCCACCCCCCACCGGCCGTGGTGGCCCCGGACGGGGCGGTCACCTTCCTCGACGGCCCGCCGGGCACCCCGCTGGGCACCGGGGTGCGGGAGTTCCGCACCGAAGAGGTCCCGCTGCCCCCGGGCAGCCTGCTGGTCCTGTACACGGACGGACTCGTCGAGGCCCGTGACCGTGACCTCGACCAGGGGCTCGACCGGCTCGCACGCGCCCTGGAGACCCCCGCGCCGTCCCTGTCGGCACTCTGTGACGGCGTCCTCGGCCGGATGCTGCCCCACCCCGCACCGGACGACGTCGCGGTACTCATGGCCAGGCCGCGGGACCCCGCGCCGGGCGTCCCGCGATAACCCCTTCCGCGGGACGCCCCCCACGCCCTGGCCTTCCGCATGATTTGACGGCGAAGGCCGCCCGGTCGAAGGCGCGCTCCCCACGGCGTACACGGCGTCGAGGACCACACCGGACGCCCGCCCCCGGCGCCGCCGGGTGCGCGAAAGCGCCCGGGCCGCCGGGCCGCCGGGCCCCCGGGCCGCGGCGGCCCGGTGGTCGGACGCCGCTCCTGTGGCCCGGTCGGACACCGCCGCCCCGCCGGCCGGTCGGATACCGTCCCCGCCGCCCCGCCGCCCCGCCGCCCCGCCGCCCCGCCGCCCCGCCGGCCGGTCGGCTCCAGACACAGCCCGGCGGAACGTACGCAGTCGGCCACCCGACGGCCGTGCCGCCGTCGGGAGATCGGCTCGTAGGGGCGCCGGCCGGCACCCTACGTATCCGTCGGGCCGTCGGGCCGTCAGGCCCTGCCGCCCCGCCCTGCGTCCGGCTTCACGAGCGCACGGAACTCGGACCACCGCACCGCGGGCCGGGGCAGACCGCGGCGTTCCAGATACCGGTCTGTGGCCCGCTTCGTCCGCCGGAGCACCCGCAGCGCGTCGCTCGGCCGTCCCGAGCCCATCGGCTGCACCACCTTGGCGGGCACCAGGGACCAGCCCGCACCGGTCCGCTCCAGCTCACCGCGGACGAGCGCGTTCTCCATGCGGTTGAGCCGCTCGTCGTGCCGGTGCACCAGCAGCGACGCCGGGCCGGGCGCCACGGCGCAGTCGGACGGCACCTCCACCGCGAAACCGGCGTCCCCCGGCACCGGACGGGTCCGGGCGAGCACGGGCGCCCCGGACGCGTCGCGGGCGGCGAGGACCGCGGTGGGGTAACGGGCGAGCTGAGCGGCCCCGGGCAGCGCTCCACCCTCGTCCGGGCCCGGGGACGTGTGCTCGGACGTGTGCCCGGACGAGGGTGGAGCGAGCGCGGGACGCACGATCACCTGCTCGGGCGTGACGGTGATGAGCAGCCGCAGATAGTACCAGTCCATCAGCCACCGCAGGGGAGGGGAGAGGTACGACCGGCTGTGCGGCTGCCGCTCGAACAGCATCCGCCAGTAGTCCTCGGCGCCCTGAGGGCCCGTCATGATCTCGTCGGGGCACTCGGCCCGGCCGCCGACGTAGATCTGCGGGGCGTGGTCGAGACCGCTGCCGGTCGGGTCGGAGAAGAGCAGCGCGACGCGTCCGTCCCGGCGGACGTTCAGCGCCTTCTGCGCGAACGCCAGGGACGTGGTCAGCAGGAGGGTCCCGTCCGCGCGGCGCGACACCGCCGCCGGCCAGGCCAGAGGGGTGCCGTCCCGGCCGAGCGTGACGAACTCGCAGGTGCGGTAGGCGTCGAGGACGTCGAGCGGGGCGGAGTCGAGTAGGGTCACCGTCCCGCCTCCGCGTCCAGCGGGCCCCGCACGGCGCGGCAGGCCGCGGCGTACTGACGCCTGCCGACGGCCCGCCACAGCAGCCGGCCGGCCAGCGGTGCCTTGCCGAGGAAGTAGGCCCGCTCCTCGGGCGTGGCCTCCTCTAGGAGCGCGCCGAGGGCGAGCATGAGCTTGTTCCGGGGGACGGTCTCCAGCCCGCGGCGTCCGACCGCGTCCCACTCGGCGACGGACAGGTGCTCGGCGACGAGGGGGAGGACCATCCGCTCCTCGTCGTCGAGGTGGTCGAGGAGCACACGGCGGTGCTCGTCCAGCGCCAGGGCGAGTTCCTCCCCGGCGACACAGTCAGCCGTCCGCCGCCACGCGGGCACCCACTCGGTGACGGCCGCCAGACTGTGGTCGATGCGTTCGTGCTGCTCCTCCATCCGCACGATCAGCCCGTCGTCCGCGGCGCGCGCACGCAGCAGTGGCCAGATCAATTCGTCCTCCACGGTGTGGTGGTGGTGCAGACCCGTCAGGTACTCGTCAAGGTACGCCGCGACCTCGGCGGCGCGCACCGAACCGCCGTCCGGTACGGCGCGTACGAGGCGGGGGAGGAGGGCCGACTCACGGCGGAAGACCCGGTGGACCACGACCATCTCGTGGGTGTACGGACGGCCGGTGACCGCACGTTCGAAAGCCGTACTACTGGGGGACACGCTTGCTTGCTCCAACAACGGTTCGGACAGGACATGAGGCGCCAACGGTGCGGCCGGCCGCTTGGGGAACGCTTGGCGCCGCACTTGGCGCCCCGCGCGCAGCCTTGGCAAGGGCGTTCACCGTCTGTCGAGGGGGGCCGGTCCGCCCCTGGCCGCTGGAGCCGGAGCGGCCTCCGCGCACCCCGGTGACCGTCCTCGTCAGCTCCGGGTGACGTCCGTCCGGGGGGGCCGCGTGCCGGGCCGCCCGCTCGTACGGCGGGAAAGGTACGGCCACCGTGTCACGGACGTCGCGCGGCGCCCCGGCGCGGCCGCGGGGGAGCACCGTGCCCAGCCAGCCCAGCAGGAAGCCGAGGGGGATGGTGACGGCTCCGGTGGTGGCGAGGGGCAGCCAGTTGATGTCATGTCCGGGCAGGACGGCGTCGGGCGTGCCGGAGACGAGGCTCGTGGCGGGGAAGAGGAGCAGTACGCCCGCCGTGCCGCCGATCAGGGTCCACAGCAGTCCCGTCCGGTTGTAGCGGGACCAGAAAAGGGAGGAGAGCAGCGCGGGTGCGATCACCGATGCGCCCAGGGACATGGACAGCATGCTCAGCGCGTGCAGGCTGCGGTGCTGGACGGGGATGGCGAGCGCGACGGCCACGACCCCCACGCCCAGCGCGGCGGCGCGCGCGGTCCGGATCTCCCGGCGCGGCGTGGCGGGGGTGCCGTCCCGCGGGGTGAACACGTCGTGCGCCAGCGTGCCCGCGCAGGCCAGGATCATCCCGGCGACGGAGGCGAGCAGCGTCAGGAACAGCGCCGTCGTCACGCCGGTGAGGAGCAGGGCCTCCACCAGCGTGCCGCCCTGGCCCAGCGCCGCACGGGCGGCCAGCAGATAGGCGGTGTCGCCCTGGGGATCGGCGGCCCGGATCGCCGGGCCGCCCACGAGCGCCGCGGCGCCGAACGCGAACACCACGATGATCAGGACCGACAGGGCGACCAGGGAGACCGCCCACGCCATGGACCGGCGGACCTGGCGCGCGCTGCGGGCGCCGTACAGCCGCATGGTGATGTGGGGCAGGCAGGCCGAGCCGAGCGCGAGCGTCACGGTGGTCGCGACCATGTCCAGGCGGGGGTGGGTCCCCGTGGCGAACTGGAGCCCGGGCCGCAGGTACGCCTCCGGGGCGACGGAACGCCTCGCCGCGGCGTCCAGCAGGGCGCCGGCGTCGTAGTCGAAGCGGCGCAGCAGCAGCACGCTCACGACCAGACCGGAGCCGATCAGCGTGACCATCTTGAGGACCTGCACGAAGGCGGTGCCCTGCATGCCCCCGATGGCCGCGTAGCTGATCATCAGCAGACCGAGGGCGACGATGCACCCGGTGCCGGCCACGGACCCCTCTAACCCGAGCAGGAAGGCCACCAGATCTCCGCAGGCGGCCAACTGGACCAGCATCAGGGGCATGAGGGCGACGACGGTGACGACGGCCGTCGTGACGCGCGGGGAACGGCCCGGCATGCGGCGGGTGAGGGCGTCCCCCATCGTGAAGCGTCCGCTGCCGCGCAGGGGTTCGGCCAGGACGGCCATCAGCAGGGCGAGGGAGACCGAGGTGGCCAGGGCCAGGACGATGCCGTCGTACCCGGCGAGGGCGATGACGCCCCCCGTGCCGAGGACCGTGGCCGCCGAGATGTAGTCACCGGCGATCGCCAGGCCGTTGCGCAGGGGGGAGAACCGTCCGTAACCGGTGTAGAACTCCTCCAGGCTCTCGCTGTCCGGGCCGGAGATCACGCACAGCATGAGCGTGACGGTGACGATCGCGGTGAACGCCATCAGCGCGAGGCTCTGGAGGGAGGTTCCGCCGCTGTTCACCGCGGTTCACCGCCGCGGACCGCGTCGTCCGCCGGCGCCGGCGGGGCATCGCCCCCGCGACGGGCGGCGCGCTCGAACCACCACAGGACGCCCGCCATGAAGGGCAGTTGCGCCAGCCCCGCCGGCACGCCCACGGGCGGCCCGTCACCGGTGACGGGCCGGGACATCGGACCGGGCGCCCAGGCCGACAGCAGCAGGAACGCGAGGAACGTCCCGCCCGTCAGCACGGCCGCCGTACGACGGGGTCCGCGCAAGGCGGCGTACGGCGGTCCCGCGGGACGCCGGCCGGCATCCGTGGACCGTCCGGTGGGGCTGCTCTCCAGACCATGCTCGACTCTCTCGTGGCGTCGTTCGGGAGTGTCCGGCCCGCGCGGAAAGCCTGGGCAGGGGAAGCCGCGCTCCCTCGGGCGTCCTGGCCGACGACAGCGTCACCGGACGGTGACCGCTGGTGAGTCTGGGGCACGGGGGAGGGCGACGGCGCCCCGAACACGGCACCACGTGCCCCGGGAACAGTCCCGCGTGGGCAGATCTGTGCCCTCGCACAACGGCATCCCACCGGGCGGGGCGGGGGACCGGGCATCCCACCGGGCGGGGCGGGGGACCGGGCGGGCCGCCGCACTGCGCCATCCGTGTACAGCAATCACCTCAGTGGCGGTGTGTCGCTGCCGTGCGACGTCACCTCCGGCTGCGGGCAGCCAGGATGGCGGCGGACGCACGCACGGCGCGGACGAGCCGCGATCACGGGAGAAGCACGCTTTGAGCATCGTCAACGAACCTCAGGGTGCCGCGGCACCAGGGTCCCACTACGAGGACGAGCTGCCGGTCCGGCGCCAACGCCGCGGCGAGGTCGTCATCAAGTGGCTCAGCACCACGGACCACAAGACGATCGGCACGCTGTACCTCTCGACGTCGTTCGTGTTCTTCCTCATCGGCGGCGTGATGGCGCTGGTCATCCGCGCCGAACTGGCCCGGCCGGGCATCCAGATCGTCTCCAACGAGCAGTACAACCAGGCGTTCACGATGCACGGCACCGTGATGCTGCTGATGTTCGCCACCCCGCTGTTCGCCGGATTCACCAACTGGATCATGCCGTTGCAGATCGGCGCGCCCGACGTGGCGTTCCCGCGGCTGAACATCTTCGCCTACTGGCTCTACCTGTTCGGCTCGCTGGTCGCCGTCGCCGGCTTCCTCACCCCGTCGGGCGCGGCCGACTTCGGCTGGTTCGCCTACTCCCCGCTGTCGGACGCGGTCCGCACCCCCAACGTCGGCGCCGATCTGTGGATCATGGGCCTGGCCTTCTCCGGCTTCGGCACGATCCTCGGCGCGGTCAACTTCATCACCACGATCATCTGCATGCGCGCCCCCGGCATGACCATGTTCCGCATGCCGATCTTCGTGTGGAACGTCCTGCTGACCAGTGTCCTGGTCCTGCTGGCCTTCCCGGTCCTCGCGGCCGCGCTGTTCGCCCTGGAGGCGGACCGCAAGTTCGGCGCCCACGTCTTCGACGCGGCCAACGGCGGCCCGCTGCTGTGGCAGCACCTCTTCTGGTTCTTCGGACACCCGGAGGTGTACATCATCGCCCTGCCGTTCTTCGGCATCATCACGGAAGTCATCCCGGTCTTCGCCCGCAAGCCGATCTTCGGCTACATGGGCCTGGTCGCCGCGACGATCGCGATCGCCGGCCTCTCCGTGACGGTGTGGGCGCACCACATGTACGTCACCGGCGGTGTGCTGCTGCCGTTCTTCGCCTTCATGACGTTCCTCATCGCCGTCCCGACCGGGGTGAAGTTCTTCAACTGGATCGGCACGATGTGGAAGGGCTCGCTGTCCTTCGAGACCCCGATGCTGTGGGCCGCGGGCTTCCTGGTGACGTTCCTCTTCGGCGGTCTGACCGGGGTGATCCTGGCGTCGCCGCCGATGGACTTCCACGTCTCCGACTCGTACTTCGTGGTGGCGCACTTCCACTACGTCGTCTTCGGCACCGTCGTCTTCGCGATGTTCTCCGGCTTCCACTTCTGGTGGCCGAAGTTCACCGGCAAGCTCCTCGACGAGCGCCTCGGCAAGATCACCTTCTGGACGCTGTTCGTCGGCTTCCACGGCACCTTCCTGGTCCAGCACTGGCTGGGTGCCGAGGGCATGCCCCGCCGGTACGCCGACTACCTGGCCGCCGACGGCTTCACCGCCCTGAACACGATCTCCTCGATCGGCTCCTTCCTGCTCGGCCTGTCGATGCTCCCGTTCCTCTACAACGTCTGGAAGACGGCCAAGTACGGCAAGCCGGTCGGCGTCGACGACCCGTGGGGCTACGGCCGCTCCCTGGAGTGGGCGACCTCCTGCCCGCCGCCGCGGCACAACTTCCACGCCCTGCCGCGCATCCGCAGCGAATCCCCGGCGTTCGACCTGCACCACCCCGACATGGCGCTGGCCGAGGCCGAGGCCCAGCAGGTCCACTGACGAACGACGAGGGGACGCAGGTGAGCGAGCCGTCGTACCGGCAGGCCGGGAGCACCGGTCTCGGCGAAGAGGTCGAGGGGTATCTCCTGTGGCAGGCCACGATCGCGGAGGCGGAACGACGAGCGCGCGAGTTCGTCCGCCCCCTGGAGTGGACCACCACCGCACAGCGCATCGAGATCGAGCAGCACTACGTCACCGACCGGCTCGACCGCGCCCGCGAGGACCTGGAGAGGATCGCGAACCGGTGCGTGTCCCTGCGCGGTGAGTACGAGCGGCGCTACCGGACGCTGCGGCTGCGCTGCGTGGGCTGGACGGTCGCCGCGAGCGCCTGCTGCGCCGCCACCGGCGCCCTGTCCCTGCTGTGGCCCCACTGACGCGTGCGCGGGCCGCCGCCGGGCCCTCGGCGCCCGGCGTACAGCGGAGCCGCGTCGACGCCGACGCCGACGCGTACGCAGGGACGGTGAGTTGACCGGTCCTCGCTCGACCGCCGCCGCGGGAAGCGTCGTCGGTGGGGCCTGCCAGGATGTGCCGCATGCCGAACCGCCAGGAGTTCGTGGAAGCAGCGCGCGCCCGTGACGTCCCGCGGGAGGCCGTCGACGAGATCCTGCGGTGCCTGCGGCCGTGCGTCATCGTGAACAGGGACGGGAAGGGCGAGCCCGTGGGCGGGTGGCACGGGAAGGACGAGACGGCGATCGTCCTCGACTGCACCGCTCTGCCGACCTGTGCCTGCAACTCGGCGGATCACTGCTCCGTATGCCGCAGGACCCCCCGGAACTCGCCCTGATCGACCTCGACGACGACTGGAACTGGGAGTTCACCGAAGAGGTGCGGCGGAAGGCGTCCGTCTGGAAGCTCTTCGCCCAGCTGCGCCTGCCCTGCGTGCTGTAGCGGGCGGTTCCGGCCTTCCGGTACTGGAGCTTGACCGTCTGCCCGGCGAACCCGTGGTACTTCAGGTCCTCCCAGTCGGCTCGCGACAGCTTGCCGGTGACCGTGAGCTTCGCGCCCTTGGCGACCGGCTCGGGGGTCGCGTCCGTGGTGAGCTTCGAGGCTCGCTCGACCCTGTACAGGGCGAGTGAGCCGGAGATCCGGTAGTCGCCGTCGTGCGCCTTGACGGTGGCGTTCACGGTCCAGACACCGGCGACCTTGTTCGTGTCGATGTCGTCACCGGCCGCGATCCAGGCCGGGTCGGCCGACATGGTCGCCGTACACACCGACGTGGTCGAGGACTTCTTCCGGCACGTGGTGCCGGTCCAGCTGTGAGCCGACCGGCGGGCTGGTGGGCGCGCCGAATCGGTGAGTCGATCGGTGAGTCGGTCGGTGACCCGAACAGCCGGGTCGATCAACGCTCGCCGAGGCTGCACACGAGAGCGCACGGGACGCCCCTGATATGCGCCGCGAGCGCCCCGAGACGCACGGCCGGGCAGGGGCCGCCCTCGCCGGGTCCCCGAGGGTGGTCCTGCAACCGTGTCATGCCTCGAAGCGACAGCACCCGACCGCGCCCCGCGTGGTCGTTCAGCGAGTACGAGCCCGTCGGCACCGACCTGGGCAGTCCCGCCGCGGTCGCCGCCTACGACCGCGACCAGGGCACCGACGCGGACGCCGACGACGCGCTGCTCGACCGTCTCGGCGTCACCGCGGGCACCCGCCTGGTCGACCTGGCCTGCGGCACCGGCTCCCTGGTCGTCCAGGCCGCCCGCCGCGGCGCGGACGCCCACGGTGTGCGCGCCCACCGCTGCAACGGCACCAGGTGCCGGGCGGTCAGCGTCCGGTGGAAGTCCTGGCGGACGCGGTCCCCCGCCCCGTCCGGCAGGTCGAAGTCGGGGCGGGGGAGGGGGCCGGGCGCCCAGTAGGTGTCGGGGCCCGTGTCGCGGCCCTGCACGAACAGCAGTGGCAGGTGCACCACCAGGTCGTATCCGCGGCGTTCCCGGAACTCGGCGAGCATCTCCCAGGTCCAGAACAGGGACGTCTCGCATGCGAGGGAGTCCTCGAAGAAGTGGTTGCCGACCGTGCGGAGGAGGTCCTGGTTCTCCGGTCCGATCTGCTCGCGCTCGATGTACTCGGTCACCGGGTGCCCCTGTCGTCGGCGGCCTCGGAGTGCCGGACGGCGTCCGGCGGGCATCGCACCGCGAGCGCGCCCGGGGCTTCGGGACTGGTGGTTCACGCGGTCCCCGGCGCCCGGTGGCCGAGCAGACTCCGACGACCGTTGTCATCCATCCCCCCCGGAGGTGCCGATGTCCGGCCCCGTCAGAAGAAAAGCGGCCCCATGCCGCCGCACATGGTCGTCGATCCGACGGTCGGTGGTGCGGTCGGTGGTCGTCGCGGGCGTTCTGCTGCTGTCAGCCGCCGGCCTGGCCGTCACACCGGCCGCGGCCGCCGACGCGCCCGTCGTCACGACCCGGTACGGGCAGGTGCAGGGGGAGGCGGACGCGACCGCCACCTCCTACCTCGGCATCCCGTACGCCGCTCCACCGGTCGGCCCCCTGCGCTGGAAGCCGCCCGCCCCTCCCGCGCGCTGGTGGGGAGTCCGGGACGCCACCACCCCGGGCGACCCCTGCGTGCAGCGCATCCAGTCCAGCCCCTGGGGCAACCTCGCGGGACCCGGCACACCCAGTGAGGACTGCCTGTACCTGAACGTCCACACCCCCACCCAGCGGTCCCTCCACGAGCGACCGGTGATGGTGTGGATCCACGGGGGCGGCTTCACCGTCGGCTCCGGCACGTTCTACGACGGCGGCAACCTGGCCGCCCGGGGCGACGTGGTCGTCGTCACCCTCAACTACCGGCTGGGCGCCTTCGGCTACTTGGCCCACCCGGACCTGGCCCAGGAGTCACCGCAGGGAACGTCCGGCAACTACGGACTGCTCGACCAGCAGGCCGCCCTGCGCTGGGTGCGGGACAACATCGCGGCGTTCGGCGGCGACCCCGGCAACGTGACGATCTTCGGCGAGTCCGCGGGAGGCGGCAGCGTCTGCCACCACCTGGTCTCGCCCCGCACGACCGGCCTGTTCGACCGGGCCATCGCCCAGTCCGGCTGCGGTTTCCCCCTGCCCACCCAGGAGTCGCAGCAGAACAACGGCCAGGCCTGGGCGGACTCCCTGGGCTGCGCGGACGCCGCCTGCCTGCGCGCCAAGAGCGCGGACGAACTGCTCACCGCCTCGGCCGCGCCCACCGCCCGCTGGGTGCCCAACGTCGACGGCACGGTTCTTCCCCTCCAGGTGCCGGACGCCCTGGAGAGCGGACGCTTCCACCACGTTCCCGTCCTCCAGGGCACCACCGCCGACGAGGGCCGGCTCACGGTGGCGACCACCTACGACCTGGCCGGCCGGCAGCTCACCGCCGCGGGCTACCCGGTCGCGGTCCGCGCCCTCCACGGCGAACGAGCCGACGAGATCCTGGCCCGCTATCCGCTGTCGGACCACGGCACGCCCGCCGAGGCCCTGGGCGCGGTCCTCACGGACTCCCAGTTCGCCTGTCTCCAGTCCCGCACCGCACGCCTGATGGCCGATCACACCCGTTCCTACCAGTACGAGTTCGCCGACCGCCACGCCATGGACTACCTGAACCTGCCGATCAGCTTCCCGATCGGCGCTCCCCACGGCTCGGAGATCCGGTACGTCTTCGGCGGCGTCTCCGGCACCCCGGCCCAGAACGCCCTGTCGGACAGCATGCTCACCTACTGGACCACCTTCGCCAGGACCGGCATCCCGTACGCCGTGAACGCGCCACGCTGGGACCTCTTCCCGCGGGTGCAGGTCCTCGCCCCGGAGGCGATCACCTCGGTGGACACCTTCCCGGAGGACCACCAGTGCGACCTGTGGAACCGGGCCACCTCCTGACGGCCCGTACGACGGCCAATACGACGGCCCGTACGAGCGCGCCCCCACGACGGCCCGTACGACGGTCCCCACGACGGCCCGTCCGGCTGCCTGCACCATCGTCCGTACGACGGATCTGCTGAGGCAGGCGCACTTGCGCGGCGGGTGCTGAGGCCGACCGCCGCCGCACAAGCCGGGGCCGTGCAGGTGGAACCGTCCTGCACGGCCCCACCCTCGCGGGTGCGGACGAGGAACTCCCTGTGGGCTTCGCGACCAGCGGCCCGGCGCCCGCCGATGCCGACCGGTGCCGCCTGGTGCAGCCCGGTGCCGCCCGGTTCAGAAGAGCAGGCTCACCGCCTGTCCCACCGTCATGAAGAGCCCGAGCAGCAGGACGGGCACCCCGAACAGGACGATCCTCGAAGTGCCGGGCGCGCAGGAGGACATCACCGTCGAGGACGTGACGGCCACCGTCGTCCACACGGCCGTACCCCGCGACGGCCGGGCCACGTTCGCCAGTGACGACACCACGCTGAACGCGGTCTTCGACCTGATGCAGCGCTCTGCGCTGTACTCGGTGCAGGAGACCTTCGTGGACACCCCCACCCGCGAACAGGGCCAGTTCCTGCACGACACGGTCAACATCTCCTACGCGCTGATGGCGACGTCGGGCGACCGGGCGGCCTCCCGCCAGGCGATGCGGGAGTTCGTCCAGAGCCAGGCGCGGTACTGGACGAGCGGCAACGACGCCGGCCGGTACAACGCCGTCTACCCCGACGGCGACGGCAAGCGGGACATCCCCGACTTCACGGAGACGATGCCCAACTGGATCCTGCGGTACTACCAGGAGACCGGCGACCGGGCCCTGCTCGACGCGTACTCCCCGGCCGTCGCCGCGACCGCCGGCTACGTACGCCGCCACATCGCGACCACCGGCGCCACCGAGGGCCTGGTCACCCGGCTCGGCGGAGGAACGGGCCAGTACCAGTACGGCATCGTCGACTGGCCGGCGGCCGGCCGTTTCGGCTACGACATGAGCACCGCCGCACGCACCACCGTCAACGCGCTCGGCGTGGACGTGCTGCGCACGACGGGAGCCGTCGCACGCATCGTGGGCCGCCCCGAGGCCGAGGCGGCGGGCTGCACCGCGGACGCCGACGCCCTCGTCGCGCGGATGAACGCCACGCTGCGCACAGCAGACGGAACGTACGTCGACGGCCTGCTGGCCGACGGCACCCAGAGCGGTCACGCCGGGCAGCACGCCTCGTCGTACGCCCTCGCCTTCGGGGTCGTGCCCGCTGCCGAACGCGCGGACCTGGCGGCCAGGGTGGGGGACCTGGGCATGCGGCAGGGACCGATGACGGCCCACTGGCTGCTGCGCGGCCTCGCCGACGGGGGCGACTACGCGGCCGTCCGCGCCCTGCTGACCGACGCCGAGGACAACGGCTGGGCCCGTATCGTGGCCCGCGGCGGCACCTTCACCTGGGAATCCTGGAACGACGACGGGGACAGCCTCTCCCACGGCTGGGGCGCGCAGGCGGCCGTCGACGTCCAGGAGTCGGTGCTGGGCATCGAGACCACGGCCCCCGGCGGCAAGGAGGTGCGCCTGAGCATCCCCGACACGGGCCTGTCGCACGCGGCGGGCACCCGGCCCACCCAGTACGGCACCGTCGGTTCGGACTGGACGGCCGACGGTGACGACGTCTCCCTGACGGCCACCGTCCCGGTGAACACCTCAGCCGTGGTGGAGCTGCCGGCCACCGGGGCAGTCCGGTACGCCGTGCACGGCCCCGGCGGCGCGACGGCCGAACCGCTCGGCACCGGCGACGGACTCGTGCGCTACCGCGTCGGCTCCGGCCGGTGGACCTTCAGCACCTCCGCCACCGGTCTCTGACCGAGCCCGCGCGCCCCGGCACCGAGCCGCCCGACGGCTCGGTGCCGGGACCACCGTCACTCAGGGGGCCGGCTCGCGCCGCATGAAGACGTCCACCGGATCCTCGGCCTCGACGGTGAACCCGTGCCGCTCGTACAGCCGTCGGGCCGGACTGCCCCGCAGCACGTTCAGCCGGACGGGGACACCGTCGCGGTCGCACCGCTCCAGCAGCCCGCGCAGCACACCCGAACCGATACCGCCGCCCTGGAGACGGGGGGCCAGGTAGAAGTGCTCCAGCCAGTGGGAATCCGCGGCCGGTCGCAGCGCCACGCAGCCGGCGAACGCGCCGCCGACCTCGATCACCCAGGTGTGGGCCGGGTCGAACCCGTCGCGCAGCCGCTGCCGCACCCGCCGCGCGTCGTACCGCCCGAGCCGCTCCAGATCCGCCCGCAGCACCGTCGCCCGCAACTCGGCCACCGCCTCGACGTCCGACGCCGACGCGGGCCGGACACCCCACGCCACCATGATCGTCACACTACCCGCGCCGCCCGGCGTTCCGGCGTGCTGCCCGTCAGCCGGTTCAGAGGCCCGCGACCTTGGAGGTGGCCGTCAGTTCGTAGACCAGGGTGACGGTGCGGTGGCCGCCGGGCGGGAGGGGGAGGTCCCAGCGGGCGATGCCGTCGGCGTCGACGGTGTCGGGTGCGGGGGAGCAGGCCTCCTTGCGGAGGCGTACCTGCACCGCCGCGACCTCGGAGACCGGGATCCGCTCCCGCAGGGTGATCACCCGGTCGTCGTGCTCGTCCGGGCCGGAGAAGCGGGACAGGTCCAGCCGGACCGTGCGGGTGAGCACGGTCCGCTGGGTGAGGCCGGTGGTGTCGCGGGTCTCCTCGGTGTGGCGGACCACCCGGTGGTCGTCGCAGCTGCCGAAGGCGAGTTCGACGGGGGCGCCGGGGGCGGTGAAGGCCAGCGTGCCGCGTCCGCTGAAGCCGCTGCCCCGGACGAGGTCCACGGGCCCGGCGAGCAGGGCGTGACCGGACCGGTTGTCGAACCGCGCAGTCCGCGTGACCAGCGGGGACAGCTCGGGCGAGCAGGCGTACTCGCTGCGCGCGGCCGTGGTGAAGGAGGAGAGCGGCACACGGTGGGCGCGGCCGTCCGCGGGCACGGAGACCGGCGCGGGGGAGTGCAGCACCCGTACCTCGCCGCCGTCGTCCACGCCCGGCAGGCCGAGCACCGGGGCCGGGCCCAGGTCCGCGATCTCCTCCTCGCGCAGCTCGACGTCGACCGTGCGGCGCTCCTCGGGGGACCGGTCCTCCAGCGTCAGCCGGTCCTGGTCCAGCCGCGGCGGATCGGTGGCCAGCGACGAGCGGGCCGTCGACAGCGTCAGCCGTACGTCCGACCAGTCCTCGCCGGTGCGCTGCCAGAGCATCGCGTCGGTCTCCAGCGTCAGGGAGTCCCCGTCGAGGACGGCCCGGTAGGCGGGCCGCCACAGCGCACAGGGCGTGAGGTGGGTCAGACGCAGCCCGACCGGTCCGGCGGCCGCGGTCTCCACGGTCAGCTCGACGTGGCCGACCAGCTCGGCGGGCTCCTGCTCACTGAGGGCGATGGCCCGCTGCACCTCGGCGAGTTCGACGGCGACGGCGGCCGACCGGGCCTCCACGGCGCGCAGTCGCTCCCCGTGGGCGTCGCGCTCGGCGTCCACCCGGTCCAGTTCGCGGGCCCAGCGGGCCCCGTCGCTCTCACCGGAGCCGGCGCCCTCGCCGATCTCCCGCAGCAGATCGGCGGCGAGCCGGCCCAGCGCGTCGAGGCGGGCGCGCAGCCGGTCCCGCCGCTGTTCCAGGGCGGTCCGCTCCTCTTCGAGCGCCGCCACCCGGTGGCGCAGTGCGGAGTCGACCTCGGTGGGCGGCTGCGGCCCGCGCGGCGTCCAGGCACGGACGATCCGCACGTCGAGCACGGTCGCCGGGTGGTCGGCGGTCAGCTCGGCGTGGACGGTGCGGTCGACGGCCAGCGCGCTGACCGGTCCGAGGCGCAGCCGCTGCACGCCGGCCGCGAGGTCGAGCACGACGGCGCGCTCGACGTGGGCGCGGTCCTCCAGGCAGGTGACGGCGGTGACGGGGAGGGCGATCGGCTTCGGGGCCGTGGACATGGGGTGCGTCAGCTCCTGCGGTTGCCGCCGACCAGGGCCTTGCCGGCCGGGATGCGGATCTCGTAGCCGCCGTCGAGGGCGGCGGTGCCGCCGGCGGGCAGGTCCACCCGCCAGACACGGGTGCCCGGCGCGTGGTGCTCCGGCCCGGGGGCGTCCCCGGGTGCCGTCCAGTCGGACCGTTCCTCGATCCGCACGTCCGGTTCCGAGGTGACCGGCGCCCGTTCGCGGACCTCGACGGTGACGGGCCCGGCGAGCCGGTTGGCCAGCTCCACGTGGACCCGGTGGTCCAGCACGGTGGTGTTGTTGCGCAGGCCCGAGGTCGACTCGTGCAGGTTCGTGCGGCGGGTGACCCGGATGCCCTCGGCCGGCCCGAGCCCCACCCGGCACACACCGCCGGGGGCCAGCGTGGGCAGTGCGGCGGTCAGCAGGAAGTCGTCGTCGACGGTGACCTCCACCGGGCCGGCCAGCAGGGCCTGGCCGGTGGCGTTGGAGAGCACCAGCGTCGCGTACACGGTCTGCTCCACGGACGGCACGCAGAGGTACTCGGTGCGCAGACCGACCGGGATCTCGCCGACGGTGACGGTGTGCCAGGTGCCGTCCGACGGGATGTCGGCGCGCGCGACGGCGTCGAAGCGGTGGTCGAAGGAACCCGCCGACTCGCGGGGCCGCACGGCGTGCCCGGGCAGCGGCAGCGCGGCCACCGACGCGGCGCGGCGGCGGTGCTCGGCCGCCACCGGGTCGAAGGGGGAGTCGGGGAACAGCCGGCCCCGGCGACCGCCCTGCTCGTCGGGGCCGCTCAGGACGAGGGTGGTGTAGTCGAGTTCGGCGCCGCTCGGCTGCGGCGGACCGGCCACCGGTGCCGGAGCCGGTGCGGCAGGCGGGGGCGGCGCGGCTCCGAAGGGAGCCGCGGGTGCCATCGCGGCGGGAGCCGCGAACGGGCCGCCGCCGGCGCGCGCCTTGCCGGCCCGCTGGGGCCGGAGCGGCGGCGGGGGCGCCGCGAGGTCGGGCGCCTCCCCGGCGAAGGGCGCCGGCGGGGCGCCGAGCACGCCGCCGGGCACCGGGAGCACGCCGGCCGGGCCGCCGTAGCCCTGCGGTGCCGACGGCGCGGGCGGTGGCGGCGGCGGAACGGGAGCGGACGCGGGGCCGCCCGCGGCGGCCACGGGCACGGGAGCCGCACCGGCCACGACGGCGTCGCGCGCGGGGGCCGTCACGGGGCGGGGGCCCGCCGCGTCGTACCCGGCGAACAGGTCGGCGAGCCCCGCCGGCGGCTCGCGCCAGCCGGAAGAGGCGGGGGCGGGCTGGCGGCGCCCGATCCGGACCGAGCGGAGCCTCGGCAGGTCGGTGGCGCGCCGCAGGTCGGCGGTGGCCAGGGCGACGCGGACGCCGGTCCAGTCCTCGCCGGTGCGCTGGGCGACCGAGGCGCGCAGCACCAGACGGCCGCCGCTGTCGCCCCGGCGGTGGAAGAGGCGGTAGGCCGGGACCCAGACGGCACCCGGCACCCCGTACTCCAGCTCCAGCTCCACCTCCGTGCCCTCGGCGCCGTCGAGGGCCACGACCGCGGAGACCGTGGTCTCCACCTGTGCCGACGGCGCGTCGGTGGAGGCGCGGGCCAGCCGGTCCAGGGCGACGGTCAGCTCGTGCTCGACGCGGCGCAGTGCCTCCTCCAGTCCGACGAGCCGGCTGTGGAGTCCCGTCAGCCGCTCGTCGACGAAGTCGGCCAGCTCCAGCCACGCGTCGACGGGGGTGCGGCGGTGCGGGTCGTCCTTGCGGCGGGGCGGCGGCACCGGACGGAGGGCCCTGACCTCCTCGATCAGGCTCAGCTGTCGGTCCCGGCGGCCCCGCGCCGCCGCGCACTCGTCCCGCAGCCGCTCCACCTCGCGCCGCAGCCCGTCGGGCGCGCCGGTGTCGTACGGTTCGGCCTCGACCTCGATGCGGGCCTCGGTGACGCGCACCCCGGGGGCGCCCAGGGCACGGGCCCGCAGGGAGCCCGGGTCCAGTGAGCGGGGCAGTCCCGTCACGCGCACCCGGCCGTCCGCGGGCACGCTGCCGCGGGCCAGGCGGCGGCAGAGCGCGCCCTGCGCGTACACCACGACCGCATCGAGGACCGACCCCCACCGCTGTGCCGCCTCGGCCGTCGCCATGTGCTCCACCCCCGCCGTGTCCGTGCTGACCGAAGCCTACGCCCGGACGGCCCGCGCGTCCGCGCCGATTCCCGATCTTCCCGCCACGGACGGCTGCGAGGGTGTTTTGCGGGGCGGGCGGCGGTGACCAGGGCATCGGACCGCTCCGACGCCCGGGCGTCCACGCCGTGTCGTCAGCCGAGCAGGAAGACGTCCAGTTCCACGCTGTCGGGCCGGCGTTCCCCCGTCGCGACGAAGAGGCGCTCGTTGATCCAGGTCAGCCTGGGGGCGGCGGTGGTCAGGCGCGGGAAGCTGCGGAAGTAGATCCGCTCCGGCGCCACCTCCTCGCCCCGCACGACGGCCGCGATGTCCTCGGCGCTGCCCGAGCGGATGCCGGTGTTGTGCACCGCGATCCGCTCGCCCCGGTCCGTCTCCAGGGCGTACTGGGCGTCGAGTTCGGTCAGGGTGGCGGTGCGCAGGACCTGGTGGTCGGCCCCGCCCCGCAGGACCGTGCCGCGCACGTCCGGCCCGTCGAAGCGGCCGCCGGTCAGGGGCACCAGCCGGCGGTGGCCGTCGGGCGCCGCGCCGAGGTCGTGCGGGGCGTCGACGCGCACCGACAGGTGGGCGAAGAAGGTGAGGGGCGGGGCCGCGGGGGTCTCGGGTGCCATGGCGTCGCCGTCTGGGCCGCTGCGGCGCGCCGTCCTGCGCGCCACCCGCAACGCCGAGGGGCTGCCGGACCTGCCGGAGGCACAGATCGAGCTGTTGCGGGCGCTGTCCTCCTCCGCCGAGGGCCTCAGTCCCGGCGCGGCCGCCGCACGGCTGCGGGTGGCGCCGTCCACCGTCAGCAACCTCGTCCGGACGATGTCCGCCGCGCGGCTGGTGGAACGGGTCCGGCCCGAGCACGACCAGCGGACCGTGGTGCTCACCGCGTCGAGCCGGGCGCTGGAGCTGCTGGAGCGCTACGACCGTGCCAGCACCGCGGCCCTCGTCCGGGTCGTCCGGGAACTGCCCGACGCCGACCGGCTGGCGCTGGACCGGGCGCTGCCCGCCCTCGACCGGCTGGTCGCCGCGCTGGAGACCGCGGACGGCACCGGGGGTGACGTGTCCGCGGGGTGAGCGGGGTGGGTGGGGTGGGTGGGGTGAGCGGGGATGACGGCCTGCCGCGGCCCGTCCGGCCCTGGTGAAGCGGCCCGTCCGGCTCCGGCGGAGCGGCCCGGTCGCTCCTGGTGAAGCGGCCCGTCCGGCTCCGGCGGAGCGGTCCGGTCGGTCCTGGTGAAGCGGCCCGTCCGGCCTCGGCGGAGCGGTCCGGTCGGTCTCGGTGAAGCGGCCCGTCCAGCCCGGGCGGAGCGGCCCGGTCGGTCCTGGTGAAGCGGCCCGTCCGGCCCCGGCGGCGCCGCCCGGCCGGTCCCGCGTGCGTGCCGAGCACCGGCGAGGCGACGGCCCGCTCGTCGGGGCGTCCACGTCGAGGGGGCCGAAAATCCGGTGAACCTGCACACGGCCCTCCCACGGTCCGGGGGAACTTCCGGCAGACGGTACGAAGGGGGCACGGCCGGCGCGGCGGGCCGACGATCGGGGGCCCGCCGGCCGCGCGAGGGGAGCGTGGAGGGCGGCGGGACGGGAGACCGTGTGAAGAACACGGCCTCCGCGGGCACCGCGGAACCACACGCGTGAAGCCCGCCGCCGGGAGCGGCCGGTCCGGCGTGCCGGCCGCTGGCCCCTCGCTCCGCGGGCGTGCTTTGATCCGCGTCGTGCAGGGCGCCGCGAACGGTTCCGGACCGTGGGACCGGGCGCACCTGGCACGGGTCAAGCCGTCTGAAGGGAAAACACGCGTGGAAAACCTCGCCTCTCGCATCGAATCCGCCGAGCTGTCCGACTCCGCCCTGGACAACGTCTCCGGGGGCCTCGGGCTCGGCGCGTTCGCTGGAGTGCACCTGGAGACGCCCGTCGCGGACGTCTGCGCCGACGTCCTGGCCGTCGCCTCGGCGGACGGCGTCGTGTCGGCCGCGAGCGTGCACGTCGCCGCTCTGTGACGACAGCGGGCAGGTAGCCAGGAGCCCCGGATCAGGCGATCCGGGGCTCCCGGCCGTCCGGCCCGCGTTCGGTCGGGCACGACGCCCTGCACTCGGGCCCGGCCACCTTCCCGGAGGCGCTCGGCGCCGGCGGCGCCCTCGCCTTCCGCGCCGGTTTCCTGACCCTGGCCGCGCTGTGCCTGGGCGCCTCGCTCCTGGCGCTGAGCGTCAGCGACCGCCGGGTCCGGGACGGGTACCGCGCCGCCGGCCCGCACCCCGCTCCCGAGGAGTCCGCGCGCCTGGGACCGGCAGGCGGCCCATGCCCCCCGCCCGGCCCGCGGCCCTGAACACCCGGCCCCCGGCGGGGCGTTCAGGACACTCAGCCGCTCAGGCAATCCGGCAATCCGGCAATCAGGCCGCTCAGGGCGACCAGGGCGCCGCGAGCACCCAACTGCTGTCGGCGGTCAGGGTCTGTGGGCGGTCGAAGCCGCCCAGCGCACCGTTCCCGGAGGCG
The DNA here is from genome assembly GCF_042888135.1 of Streptomyces sp. NPDC003247. NCBI lineage: Bacteria > Bacillati > Actinomycetota > Actinomycetes > Kitasatosporales > Streptomycetaceae > Streptomyces > Streptomyces sp. NPDC003247. The sequence continues at coordinate 483,403 of NZ_JBIAPF010000006.1, read as the reverse complement.
ATGTACACCTCCGCCGCGTGGTGCCGCAGGTAGGAGCCGGGGAAGTTGAGCGACTCGAAGGTGACGCCGGTCCCGCCGAGTCCGGGACGGGCGCAGAACGTGGCGTCCTCGCGGAACAGCGCCGATCCGTCGTCGGAGGCGAGGCGCACCCGGCTGTCGGCGTGCCGCAGGTACCGGCCGGGGTAGTTCACGGACTCGAACGAGTAGCAGGACGAGTCGGCAAGCCCGCGCCGCAGCGTGTACGTCGCGTCCTGCTTGAGCAGATCGCCGCTGCCCGCGTCGACGACCTCGGTGAAGGCCAGGCTGTCGGCGTGCCGAAGGTAGCGGTCCGTGTACCCCCAGGTGGTGACCCGCAACGACTGCCGCACATCCGTGGGCAGCAGCACGGAGCTGCGCCACAGCGCCGGCTCGCCGACGTTCCACGTGGCGTCGGCTGCGAAGGACGACGCGGTGTCCCAGGCGTTCGGGCCGCCGCTGCGGGCGAGGTACACGGCGTCGGCGTAGTGCCGCAGGTAGTGGCCGGGGTGGTTCAGCGACTCGAACGACGTGCCGCCCGCGGCGAGGCCGGGCCGGCTGCACCAGGTGGCGTCCGCGGCGAACGAGCCGCCGGTGTCCGTGTCGATGCGCACCCGGCTGTCGGCGTGCCGCAGGTACCGGCCGGGGTAGTTCACCGACTCGAACGAGTAGCAGCGCGGGTCGGCCAGCCCGGTGACGGTGCGGAAGGACGCGTCCTGGCGGGCCACGTCGCCGGAGGAGGCGCTCAGTACGTCGGTGCGGGCGGCGGAGTTCGCGTGCCGCAGGTAGTGGTCGGTGTGGCCGGGGGTGGTCACCTTGAACGACCGGACGTGCCCGAGGGTGAGGGGGACCGGGGCGTTGAGGTTGCGCGAGGCGGCGATGAGCGCGCCGTGCGCGGCGCGCAGTTGCCCGGTGTCGACCTTCTGCACGCGCCGGTCGTAGGTGAGCAGGCCGTTGTACTCGCCCTCGACGTCGGTGATCTCGGTGTAGACGTAGGCGGACAGGCCCTTGGTGGTCATGAGCCGCTGCACGTCGCGGACCATGCCGGTGTAGCGGTCGTTGAGCTGCTCCGGGCCGGCGACCTGCTCGTAGGCGAAGAACCGGCCGTCGGGGCTGTACTCGTGGCCGGGCGTGCGCAGTCCGATGCCGCCGAACTCGCCGAGGACGGAGATCCGGGTGGCCGAGGGGCGGGGTGCGTCGGGCCCGGTGTAGACGTGCCAGTCGATGATGTCGCCGGTGCCCGGATCCCCCTTCGAGGCACAGCAGTTGTAGCCGCTGTGCGGGTTCATCAGCCGGGTCGGGTCGCGGTTCTCCAGGTCGGTGGTGATACGGCGGGTGGCGGCGAGGTCCCACTCGCCCCAGCCCTCGTTGAACGGGACGTAGGCGACGACGGCCGGGGAGAACCGGTGCTCGTCGACGATCTCCCGGGCCTCGGCCTCCAGTTGGGCGGTCTGTGCCGGGGTGCGGTCGGAGTCCGACGTGGGTGTGGAGGGGATGTCCTGCCACACCAGCAGTCCGAGCCGGTCGGCGTGGTAGTACCAGCGCGCGGGCTCGACCTTGATGTGCTTGCGCACCATGTTGAAGCCGAGTTCCTTGTGCTTCTGGAGGTCGGACGCGAGGGCCGCGTCGGTGGGCGCGGTGTACAGGCCGTCCGGCCAGAAACCCTGGTCGAGGGTGCCGATCTGGAAGACGAACTCACCGTTCAGGGTGGGGCGCAGCACCCCGTCGACCACCTTCGTGCCGATCTCCCGCATGCCGAAGTAGCTGGTGACGGTGTCGACGGCGGCGCCGGAGGCGTCGCGCAGCGTGACGCGCAGGTCGTACAGGAACGGGTCGTCCGGCGACCAGAGGCGGGCGTTCGGCACCGGGACGGAGAACTCGGTGGAGCCGCCGGTGGCCCGGCCCACCACCTGGGAGCCGGACATCGCCTCGGCCAGGACGGTGTGGCCGCCGACGTCGCCGCGGGTGAGGACCCGTACCCGTGCCGTGCCGGCCGACAGGTCCGGCGTGATGTCGACGGAGGAGACCGAGGACGCGGCGGTGGGCTCCATCCAGACGGTCTGCCAGATGCCCGAGGTCGGCGTGTAGAAGATGCCGCCGGGAGTGTTCACCTGCTTGCCGACGGGCTGCTTCTCGCCGCGCCCGTCGGTCGGGTCGTAGACGCGCACGACCAGCTCGTTCGTCCCGCCGTTCAGCTGGGGGGTGATGTCGGCCTCGAACCGGTCGTAGCCGCCCCGGTGGGTGGCGACCTGGGTGCCGTTGACCCAGACCGTGGCCTCGTGGTCGACGGCCCCGAAGTGCAGCTGCACCCGTCTGCCGCTCCAGCTCTGCGGGACGGTGAAGGAGCGCTTGTAGAACATCAGGTCCCGGTTGTCGTTGCGCATGATGCCGGAGAGCGCCGACTCCACCGGGTAGGGCACCAGGATGCGCTCGGGCAGGGTCTGGCCGAGTGGCGGCGCCGCGTAGCGGTCGACGCCGCCCGCGCTGTCGGCCGGCGGGTTGAGGAACTCCCACTCCCCGTTGAGCGACTGCCATTCCGGCCGTGTCATCTGCGGCCGTGGGTACTCCGGCAGGGGGTCGACGGTGGACACCTGGTCGGTCCACGGAGTGGTCAACGGCGGTGTCTTGGGCACGACAGCGGCGGAGGCGGTGCCGGTGAGGGCGAGGCCTCCCGCCAGGGTCAGCAGGATCGCCAGACAGGCGATGATCCGTCGCATCCATCTCCTCCAGGGCGGGACGGTGCGCGGAACCCGGCGCGCCGCGCGGTCGGCGGCCCTGGCGGCGTGCGGGAGTCCGTGCGGGATCGGGGCGAGCGGCGCGCGACGCGGGGTCACCGACCCCGCACCTCGGTCCCGCCCATTTGGCCTGGACCAAGGCGTGGGGGAACCTAGCACGGAACACACTCCGACGGAATCACTCAGTAACCCCCAACTCCCCAAGCCGACCGGGGTCCTGGCGGGCGGGTCGAGTGCCCGGCCGCCGGGACCGCTTCCCGCCGGGTGCGCCCGCGGCGAGGACGCGGGCGCCGAGTCGTCAGGCGGGCTGGACGGTGAGGGTGCAGAGGCGCTTGGTGGCCCGGGTCAGGGCTACGTACAAGTCCCTTTCCCCACCGGGGCGGGCCGTGATGATTTCCTCGGGGTTCATGACGACGACCCCGTCGAATTCCAGGCCGCGTGCTTCGGACGCCGGCACGATGCGTGCGTGGCGAGCGACGCCCTGGGCCGTCAGCTCACCCACCCTGGTGTCCGCGCAGATCACTCCCAGCAGCTCGCCCGGGTGCGCGGCGCTCTGGGCGCGGAGTTCCCGGACGACGGCGGTGACCCATCCGTCCGGAGGTGTGGTCACGGTGCGAGGGCTCTCACCGCTTCGCAGTGACCGTGTGGGCTTCTGGTCCGGAGCGATCCGCGTGAGCAGGGTCCGGACGCTCTCCAGGATCTCCTGCGTGGTGCGGTAGCTGACGGTCAGATGGTGCAGTCTGAACCGCGGTCCGACGTGGGGGCTCAGTGCTTCCTTCCAGTCGCGTGCTGTCGCGACCGGGCCCGCCTGGGCGAAGTCACCCACCAGCGTCATCGCCCGTGCCGGGCAGCGGCGGACGATCATCCGCCACTGCATGGCGGTCAGTTCCTGCGCCTCGTCGACGACGACGTGCCCGTACGTCCGCTCGGGTGGGCCGTCGACCAGGCTCGCCGCCTCGTCGAGCAACGGCACGTCGGCATCGGTCCACGGGTCGTCCGGACCGCGCAGCAGAAGGGACCGTTCCCGCGGGGTCAGGCGGGGCAGGTGCTCGGCTAGAGCGCCGGCGTCCGTCAGGAGTGCCTTCACGAGGTCACCGGGTACCAGCCGCGGCCACAACGCCTCGACCGCCCGGTCGACGCCGGCGTCGTCGAGGAGATCGGCTCGGACGGCGTCCAGGTCCAGTTCGTGGACCGGTCCTGAGCCGGCCGCGCCTTCGGCACGGCGCCGGGCGACTCCCGTGAACCGGTCGAGGTCGATGCCCGTCATCCTTTCGGCATCGGCGTCGATCTGCTCCAGGAGGTCGCCCATGTCCCGTTGCATCGCGTCGGTGACGGCGTCGACCAAGAGTTCCTTGAACACCTGGCGCGCGGGGTTGTGCCCCGGTGCGGCCGCCACGGCGGCGTCGCGTGCCATGGCGACCTCGTCGCCGGACAGGTGAACCGGTTCCTGTCCGATCCGCACGGTGAAGTCACCGGCGGGGGCCTGGTGGACGCGCAGCAGGCCGGCCAGGGCGTCGGCGAGGTCCAGGCCGCCCTTGAGACGCGCCGTATCGAACGGATCCACCGTGCCCGTGCCCGTGTCTGTGCCCGTGCCCGTGTCCGTGTCCGTGTCCGTGGGCACTCCGGCCAGTTCCCGGCAGGTCGCCAGAACGACGTCGTTCTCCCCGAGCGAGGGAAGGACCTGGGAGATGTAGTCGAGGAACCGGGCGTTCGGGCCCACCACCAGCACACCCTCCTCCGCGGCGCGCGGGAACGCGTACAGGACGTAGGCCGCCCGGTGCAGGGCGACCACCGTCTTGCCGGTGCCGGGCCCGCCCTGCACCACGGTCACCCCGCGGTGGGCGGAGCGGACGATCGCGTCCTGCTCGGCCCGCAGCGTCGCGACGGCCGCGTGCATCCTGCCCGTACGCCGTGCCGACAGAGCCTCGGTCAACGGGCCGTCCCCCACGACGTCCTCGTCGGTCGGGGCGGTCCCGTCCAGCAGTTCGTCGCTCACCGAGACGACCATGCGCTCCTCGAGGCGCAGGTGCCGGCGCCGCCGCAGGCCCATCGGGTGGACCGGTGTCGCCTCGTAGAAGGGCCTTGCCGCGTTCGCGCGCCAGTCCACGAGCAGAGGCAGGTCGTCCTCCTCCCTGTGCAGTCCGATCCGCCCGATGCGCAGGACCGTGCCGTCCGTCCGGTCGATGCGCCCGAAGACCAGCCCCTTTTCGGCGCCTTCCAGCCGGCCGATCTCCTTGGTCAGACGCTCGGCCGCGATTTCTCTCTCGTATGCCTCGCCGACGCTGTCCGCCGGGGCCTTCAGCACATTCGCTCGGTGTACTTGCGCCTCGGAAATCCGCTCGGTGAGCAACTCGTACAAGGAGGACACATAATCCCGCTCCGATTCAACCGCGCGCACAGCGGGATCATTCATGTTCGACAACAGGGGGCTCCTTCGATTCGAGCCACACCGTACGGTCGAAGTCCCCCAAAGGTAAGTCTTGACTTACTTGGTGAAGTCATGGCCCTGCGACTGAATCCATGACGGCCGGCCGTATGGCGTATTACGCATTCCGCCGTTCCGTATATCGCTGAATGCGCTCCCGATGCCCGCCTGCCTTAGGGGTGATCCCGCCCTTGGATACCGGCGATTTTTTGCCGCGCTCGGGAAAAGGGGGAAGGGTCCTGGCCGGACCTCACGCATCCCACGCCTGATGCCCCGTCACCCGCATCCGGCCACGGGGAAGCCGGGATGGGACCGACGGGTGCAGTGCGGCCCGGTCTCGGGCCGGCGCGTGCGACGAAACGAGCATTGAACGGTTTCAACTCTCACCCTCACCTTTAGCGTGAGGGTGGCGCCACGTCCGCGATGCGAGGGGAACGGTGCCTGCTGAAAGTGTGGACAGCCCCTCCTGTCGTCGCTAACTTCGTCCGCCAGTCGGACTGAATCGATACAACTCCAAGCGGCCGGAGGGACAACGGCATGAACCATGGAGCAGATCGCGCGAGAAGCGGGGACGTGCGCCGCAGGAGCGTGCTCACCACAGCGCTCGGAGCCGCCTCGGTCACCCTGGCCGGTGGTCTCGGCGGCGCCACCCCGGCGGCCGCGGTCCCGGCGTCCGCCGCCCCGGCCGCCGGCACGGCGTCCGCCGCCTCACGCACGTCCGTCACCGGCCTGACCGTGGAGCACCGCACCGAGCCGCTCGGCGTGGACGCCGCCCGCCCGCGATTCGGCTGGCGCATGGAGTCCCCGGTCCGCGGCCGGCGCCAGACGGCGTACCGGATCCTGGTCGCCTCCTCGGCCGAACGGCTCGCCCGCGGCCGCGCCGACGTCTGGGACAGCGGCCGCGTCACCTCCGCCGACTCGGTGGCGGTGCCCTACGGCGGCGAACCGCTGGGGCGCTCGACGCGCTACCACTGGACGGTCCGCGCCTGGGACGAGAAGGGCCGCCCCGTCACCGGCGCCCCGACCGCGTCCTTCGAGACCGGTCTGCTCGGCACCGACGGTGTGACCGGCTGGGACGGTGCCCGCTGGATCACCATGGCGGGCAAGGAACCGAACAGCGCCGGCGCCCCGCTGCTGCGCGGACAGGCGTCGCTCGGGCGCGGCCGGATCGAGGCGGCCCGGCTGTACGTGTCCGCCCTCGGCGTCTACGAGGCGTACGTCAACGGACACCGCGTCACCGTGCCGCACGGCGACGGCACCACGCTCGAACTGCTCACGCCGGGCTGGACCAACTACGACCGGACCGTCGACTACATGGCCTACGACGTGACCGACCTGGTCGCGGGGGAGCGGCAGGTCACCCTGGCGGCGGTGCTCGGCAACGGCTGGTACAACGGCCGCGTCTCCGAGGGCAGCACCTACCTCGCCGAGGACGGCAACCGGCTCGCCCTCAAGGCCAAGCTCCTGGTCCGCTACGCCGACGGCTCGACGCGGACCCTGGTGACCGCGCCCGGCGCCGGCTGGCGGGCGACCGACACGGGCCCCTACCGCGCGGACGACATCTACGACGGGCAGACCTACGACGCCCGCAAGGAGATCCCGGGCTGGACGGCGAACGGCTTCGACGCCTCCGCCTGGAACGCCGTCGAGGAGCACGACCACGCCACCCGCTTCCCCGGCGTCCGGCTCGTCGCCCACCAGGGCGAGACCGCCCGGCTGATACCCGAGTGGGACCGCACCGCGCGGTCGGTCACGGTGTACACCGGCGTCACCGGCGAAGCGGGCAGCGCCAACGGCAAGGGCCGGATCGTCGTCGACGCCGCCCGCACGGTCACCGACCCGGCCGCGGCGGCCGCCGCCGTCACCACCCTGCGCCCCGGCGAGACGGCCGTCCTCGACCTCGGCCAGAACATGGTCGGCGTCCCCCGCTACACCCTGAAGGGTCCCGCGGGCGCCGAGGTCTCCTTCCAGTTCGGCGAGATGCTCAACGACGACGGTGCCGGCGCCGACGGCCCCGCGGGCTCCGTCTACCGGGAGAACCTGCGCACCGCCAAGGCCACCAGCACCTACGTCCTGCGGGGCGACGAGCGGGGCGAGACCCACCAGGACTCCCTCACCTTCTACGGCTTCCGCTACGTGTCGGTCACCGCGACCCAGGAGGTCACCCTCACCGGCCTGACCGGCCGGGTCGCCACCTCCGCCACCCGCGACACCGGCTCCGTCACCACCGACGACGACCAGGTCAACCAGCTGATCAGCAACGTGCGGTGGGGACAGCGCGGCAACTACCTCTGGATACCGACCGACTGCCCGCAGCGCGACGAACGCCTGGGCTGGACCGGAGACACCCAGGTCTTCGCGGGCACCGGCCTGTACAACGCCGACGCGACGGCCTTCCTGTCGCACTTCCAGGACACCCTGATCGACTCACAGCAGATCTACGGCCTCGACGGCGCCCAGTTCACCGCCGTCGCACCCGGCAACCGGTACAACGCCAAGGCCCCGGTCAGCGGCTGGGCGGACTGCGGTGTCGTCGTCCCCTGGACGGTGTGGCAGATGAGCGGCGACACCACCGTCGTCGACCGCAGCTGGGACGCGATGACCCGCTACCTGGACTGGATCCGCGCCAGGACCGGTGACACCTACGCCGGGCAGGGCGCCCTGTTCGCCGACTGGCTGGCCCCCCAGAGCACCGGCACCCAGCTGATGAGCGACGTCTACTACGGCCACAGCACCCGCCTGATGGCCCAGATGGCCCGCGCCACCGGACGCACCGCCGAGGCCGCCGCCTACGACGACCTCTTCGCCCGCATCAAGCGCGCCTTCACCGCCAAGTACCTCACCACCCGGGACGGACAGCTCACCGTCCGCTCCAGCCTCGGCGGCAAGCCGCTCATCGGCGAGGCACCCGAGGACAACAGCCAGACCGCGCTGCTGTGGGTCCTCAAGCTCGGCCTGTACGACACAGAGGCCCAGCGCCGCCAACTGGTCGCGCTGCTCGCCGAGAACATCGGCAACGACGCCGCCTACAAGGCCGCCCACCCCGACAGCACCCGGGTGCGGTACGCCGAGGACACCCTCTCCGTGGGCTTCCTCGGGGTGAACGTCCTGGCTCCCGTCCTCACCGACGAGGGCCGCGCCGACCTCGCCTACCGGCTCCTCCACCAGAACGCCATGCCGTCCTGGCTGTACTCCGTGCGCAACGGCGCCACCACCGTCTGGGAGCGCTGGAACTCGTACTCCGAGGAGGACGGGTTCGGCCCGGTGGAGATGAACTCGTTCAACCACTACTCCTACGGCGCGATCATGGAGTGGATGTACGAGGGCATGGCCGGCATCGCCAAGGACCCCGACCACCCGGGCTTCCGGCACTTCTTCCTCCGGCCGCACCCCGACCCCACCGGGAAGATCACCCGGGTGACCGGTTCCCACCTGTCGCCCTACGGCACGATCGAGAGCGCGTGGACGGTACGGAACCGCGTGCTGACCTACCGCGCGACGGTCCCCGCGAACAGCACGGCGACCCTGAGCCTGCCCACCTCCGACCCCGACACCGTGCGCGAGGGCCGGACCCCCCTGTCCCGGGCCGACGGCGTCACCTACCTCGGCCACGCGGACGGCACTGCCTCCTACCGGCTGCCGTCGGGCCGCTACGAGGTGACGGCCACGCTGACCTGACCCCCACCTCGGGGCGCGCCCACCGCGCGCCCCGGCACGGAGGCGGCCCCGGCCGACGGAACCGGCTGACGGACACCCGTCCGGCGGACGCGCTTACCATCGTCGGGTGACCGCCCGCCCGCAGGTAGCCCGACGTTCGCTGCTCGCCCTGGCGACCGCCGTCGCCGCGGCCGGCCCCGCCGCCGGGCCGGCGAGGATACGGCAGCGGCCGCTCGTCCTGGCCACAGGGCTGGCGGGAGCGCCGTACGGCATCTTCGGCAGACGGCTGGCCCGGGAGATCAACCGGCGGGAACCCTCCCTGTCGCTGCGCGTCCGCAACACGTCGGCGAGCGTCCGCAACCTGCGTCTGCTCGGTGCGGGCGACGCCGATCTGGCCCTGGCCCTCGGCGACAGCGCCGCCGACGCGTTCGAGGGCGCCGGTGCGTTCGCCGCTCCCGAGCCGGTGTCCGCCCTCGCCCGGATCTACCTCAACTACACCCACCTGGTGACGCACGCCGGGACGGAGGTCACCTCCGTGCCGGACCTCGCCGGACTGCGGGTGTCCCTCGGGGCGCGGGAGTCGGGGACCGTCACGGTCGCGCAGCGCGTCCTGGCCGCCGCGGGCGTCGGGACCCGGATCAGCCCCCGCTACCTCGGACTCGACGACTCGGTCCAGGCCCTGCGGCGGCGCGAGATCGACGCGTTCTTCGCGTCCAGCGGAGTACCGGCCGGCGCCGTCCGCGCCCTGGCGGACGACCGGCGCATCACGCTGGTGCCGCTGGACGGGCTGGCCGAGATCCTGCGCCGCGCCCACGGACCGGCCTACGTGGACGTGTCGATCCCCGCGGGCACCTACGGACAGGCCGCGGAAGTACCCACGGTCGGGGTCCCCACCTACCTGATGGCCCGCGCCGGCCTGCCCGACGAGGCGGCCTACCAGGTGACCCGGACGATGTTCGCGGCCCGGCTGACCCTGCCCGGGCCCGAGGTGCCGGGCGCCTACCTCGACGAGCGGTACGCCATCGGCACCGGTCCGGTGCCGCTGCACACCGGCGCCGTGCGCTACTACCGCAGCGTCTACGGCTGACGGCCCGGCCGCCGCGGGCCGGCCCGGGGCAGCCTGAACTCCACCAGGAGTCCCCGCGGCCGGCCCGCCCGCAGCACCAGCGTGCCGCCCGCCGCACGGGCCAGTTCGTCGGCGATGGCCAGGCCGAGGCCGCTGCCGTCGACGCCGCCGTGCCGCGGCGAACGCCAGAAGCGGCCCCGGGCCGCGTCGAGTTCCTCCGCGTCGAGCCCCGGCCCGTCGTCCTCCACCCTCAGCAGGACGTCACCGTCCTCCTCGGCGCCGTCCGCCAGCGTGACGGTGATGTGCCCGCCGCGCGGGACGAACTTGACGGCGTTGTCGACGGCGATGTCGGTGACGCGGCCCACGGTGTCGGGCGGGCAGAGCGCCACCAGGGTGCCGGGCAGCACGGTGCGCAGGGTCAGCCCGGCGGCGTCGGCCACCTCCGTCCAGACCCGCAGCCGGCGTTCGAGCTCGGCGACGAGGTCGACCCTGCGGGCCTGCGCCGGCCCCTTCGTCTCGATGCGCCCGAGGGTGAGGAGGTCCTCCAGGAGAGCGCCGATCCGGTCCATCTCCTCCATCACCCGGGCGTACCGCTCGGCGCCCGACTCCGTGAGGTGGCCGCGCAGGTTCTCCAGCCGGAGCGAGAGCACCGCGAGCGGGGTCCGCAGCTCGTGGGAGGCGTCGGAGACGAAGGCGCGCTGCCTGTCCAGCGCGGAGGCCACGGCATCGGCCATGGCGTTGAACCGGTCCTCCAGCCGCCGCAGTTCGGACGGCCCGCCGCCCGTGTCGGCGATGCGTGCGCTCATCCGGCCCTGGGCGATGGCCTCGGTGACCGCGTCCAGCTCGGCCACCGGGCGCAGGGTCCAGCGCGCGAGCCGGCGTGCGGCCTCGACGGCCAGGAGGAAGGCGCACATGGCGGCCGCCGCCAGGGCCAGCCACACCAGCACGGCGTCGCCACGGGCCTCGGAGGTCGGCGCGGCCAGCAGCACGACACCGATCACCTGGGCGTCACTGCCCACCGGCTCGGCGATCACCACACGGTCCGGGCCGAACGGCGTGACCAGCGGGAGGTGTTCGGTGGTCCGGCCGGCCAGCGCCCGCCGCAGCGGGACGGCACTGCGGGGCACCCCGCCCCCGGCCTCGACCAGCACCCCGCCGGTGCCCCGGCGGATCTCGACGGGAGCACCGTAGAGCGAGGCGTAGCGGGTGACCTCGGCCCGCAGTACGGTCACGTCGCTCTCCTGGATGGCCTGCTCGGCGAGGTCCGCGAGGCGCGTGGCGTCCGCCCGCCGGGCCAGCAGCAGCTCGGCGGTGCGCTCCTGGGCGTACGCCAGCCCCAGGGGGACGGCCAGGGCGAGCAGCACCCCGCCGATGAGGGCGAGGTAGGTGGCCAGGAGCCGGCGGCGCATCAGCTCCCCAGCCGGTAGCCGACGCCGCGCAGCGTACGGACCAGGTCGGGCCGGCCCGTCTTCGTACGGATGCCCCACACATGGACGTCGAGGGAGCGCGAGGCCGCGAGGAAGGCGTCACCCCACACCGCGTCCATGATCTCCGCACGGCTCCTGACCACGCCCGGGGCGCGGGCCAGCAGACCGAGGACGTCGAACTCGCGGGCCGTCAGACAGACGGCCCGCCCCGCCACGGTGACGGTCCGCGAAGCCAGGTCGATGACGACGTCCCCGACCTCGACTTCCTGCCGCTCCGGCTCCCGTACGGCGGCCGCGGGACCCTGCCCGACACGGCGGCGCACCGCGTCCATCCGGGCCAGCAGCTCCTTCACCCGGAACGGTTTGGTGAGGTAGTCGTCGGCCCCGACGCTCAGGCCCTGAAGCACGGTCCGCTCGTCCCCCCGCGCGGTCAGCACGATCACGGGAACGGACGAGACACGGCGCAGCCGGCGGAGCATGTCCAGGCCGTCCATGTCGGGCAGCCCGAGGTCGAGGAGCACGAAGTCGGCACGGTCCTTGCGGCGCAGGCCCTCGTCGGCGCGGGACACCCGCTCGACGAAGTGCCCGCGCTCGCGGAGGGCCAGGGCGAGGGCGTCGGCGAGCCGCTCGTCGTCCTCGATCAGCAGCACGTGCATGGTGCCCCAGACTAGGCCGTGACCTCGGCCGTCCGGGGTGCGGGCCGCTCGGTCCCGGAGCCGCCCCCGGAGAACGACACGTCCTTCGTCTCGCGCATGGTGAGGTACACGACCAGCGAGACCGCCGCGCACGCCGTCACGTACCACGAGAAGCCCGACTCCATCCCGGCGTCCTTGAACCACAGCGCCACGTACTCCGCGGTGCCGCCGAACAGGGCGTTGGCGAGGGCGTAGGGCAGGGCGACGCCCAGCGCGCGGATGCGGGCGGGGAACAGCTCGGTCTTCACCAGGGCGCTCATCGAGGTGTAGCCGGTGATGATCAGCAGCCCCGCCACCATCAGCAGCAGCGCGCTGCCGAACGTCGAGACGTGCCCCAGCGCCGTCATCAGCGGGACGGTGAACAGCATCGCGCCGACACCGAAGGTGATCAGCAGCGGGCGGCGGCCGATCCGGTCCGACAGCGCGCCGGCCAGGGGCTGCACGCAGATGAAGACCAGGATCGCGACGAAGCTGACGAGCGTGGCGTCGGTCTTGCTCAGCCCGGCGGTGTTGGACAGGTACTTGGTCATGTACGTCGAGTACGTGTAGTCGGCCAGCGTGCCGCCCATGCTGAAGCCGACGACGAGGGCCACGGTGCGCCGGTACTGCCACAGGCCGCGCAGGGTGCCGCGCTCCTTCTCCCGCGCCGCCTCCTCGACGGCCTTCTCGTACGCCTCGGTCTCGACCAGGCTGCGGCGCAGGTAGAACACGACCGCGCAGCCCAGGGCGCCGACGATGAACGGGACGCGCCAGCCCCAGGAGGACAGCGTCTCCTCCGACATGGTCCGCTGGAGCAGGATCTGGAGGCTGAGCCCGATCAGCTGGCCGACCTTCATCGACACCATCTGGAAGCTGCAGAAGAAGCCGCGCCGTCCGGGCGGCGCCGCCTCGCTCAGGTACGTCGCACTGGCCGCGTACTCGCCTCCCACCGACATGCCCTGCAACATGCGCGCCAGCAGCAGCACGACCGCCCCCCAGTAGCCGACCTGGGCGTGGGTGGGCGCGGCGGCGATGAGGAACGCGCTGAGCGACATCAGCATGACGGTGACGTTGAGGGCGGTCTTGCGGCCCTTGCGGTCGCCGAGCCGGCCCAGCAGCCAGCCGCCGACGGGCCGCATGAAGAAGCCGACCGCGAAGATGCCCGCGGTGTGCAGGAGCTGGGACGTGGCGTCGCCCTCGGGGAAGAAGGCCGAGGCGAAATAGACGGAGAAGGTGGAGTAGACGAACCAGTCGTACCACTCGATCATGTTGCCGACCGAGCCGCCGATGATCGCCTTCCATGGGCCGCGCGCAGCGGCCCGTGCATCCGTCGTGGACACGGGTGTCTCCTGTCTGTCCGAGGTGTCTGTCCGGGGGCGTTTCCGCGGCGATCCCGCATCACCGCAGGTCGCAGCAGCGTGACCGATCACCGAGGGGACAGCCAGGGGGGTGCGGCCAGATCTAACGTCCGCTTAAGACTTTCGGAGCCCAGGAACCCAGGAGCTCAGGAGCCCGTCGGGGACCATGGAGTCACCAGTGCCCCGAGTGAAGGAGCCCCACGGACGATGCCCCGCCCCGACGACCTCCGCTTCCGCGCGACCACCGCCTTCCAGCGGTACGTCGCCAACCCGCTCACGCGCCGGCTGCCGTTCCACACGGTCCTGGAGACCACCGGCCGCGTCTCCGGCCTGCCCCGCCGCACCCCGCTGGGCGGCCGGCGCGTCGGCGACTCCTTCTGGCTGGTGTCGGAGTTCGGGGAGCGCTCGCAGTACGTCCGCAACATCGCGGCCGATCCACGGGTACGGGTGCGCATCCGGGGGCGCTGGCACACCGGCACGGCGTACCTGATGCCCGACGACGACCCGGTCGCCCGTCTGCGCACCCTGCCCCGGTTCAACAGCGCGGCGGTACGGGCGCTGGGGACGGGGCTGCTCACTGTGCGGGTGGACCTGACCGGCTGACGTGCGAGGAGCCGCCCGGCGGCCGTCGAGGGACCGCCGGGCGGCTGCCGTCACGCCGGGATCATCCGGCGATTCCCGCGGCGCGTACGACGGTCTGCGTCACGGTGTTGCCGCGACTGTCACCGGCGTGCACGCGCAGGGTGAGGAACTGGGCCGGGGCGGGGGCGTGCAGGCGCACGCTCACCGTGCCGTCGCCCCTGCCCGTGAGGCGTGCCGTCGTCCAGGTGGCACCGTCGTCGTAGGACAGCTCCACCTGGCGGGTGCGCAGGGCCGCGTTCGGGCCGCCCTCCAGGTGCACCGGCGTGACGAGCAGCGAGGCGTCCGCGGCCGCCTTGCCGTCGGCGGACGTCGGCAGGGTGTAGTCGACCTGCACGAGCGGGAGTTGCTCGCCGGCGTCCGCGGTGCGGGGCGTCGCCGAGGTGAAGGTCCACTCGGTGCGGGTGGCGGTCGAGTAGGGGAAGGCGGCCGTGGCGGTACGGGTCGCCTCGTGCACCAGGCGGTAGGCGCCCTTCTCCGCGGGCACGGCCGCGGTCACCCCGGCGCCGCCCTCGGCGACCAGGGAGCCGTCCCGGTACAGCGAGGTCTTCTGGGTGGTGGACGTGCTGCCGAACGCCGCGTAGTTGACGTGGTCGCCGCCGGAGTCGCCCCACGACGGCAGGGTCACGTCGATCTCGTCACCGGTCCGCACGGGCGCCGCCACACCGCCGTTGACGCGGGGCCGCACCACGGGCCCGAACCACTCCACGTCCGTGGTCCGGCCGGCCGGGTACCTGACGGCTCCGGAGGCGCTGTAGGACAGGGACTGGAGCTCGCCCTCCTCGGTCCAGGTGAAGGAGTTGTCGGTGCTGACGTAGTCGGTGCGGTGCGCGCCGGCCGTGCTGAGCCGGTTGGTGCCGACCCGGTAGGCGGTCCAGGGGTGGACGTCGTAGCGGTTCTCGTAGACCTCGCGGCCGGTGGGGTTGCTGAACGAGGTCTCCACGCGGGCCAGTTGCCGGGTGCCGGGCGCGTAGACGAGATGCGCCGGTATGCGGTCCTTCCAGGTGCGGACCAGGTCGTACAGGTAGTCGGTGTCGGGCCGGGACACGGCCCGCAGGGGCACGCTGCCGGTGGCGCTCGCGTCGACGCGGGCGAGGAGCTTCTCGCCCTCGGTGCGGGACAGGCCCACCACCTCGATGGACGACTTGATGATCGCCTCGCGCAGCCGCCCGTCCAGGTCGTTGACGAACAGCAGCAGCTTCACGCCGGCCTTCTGCGCGGCCCTGATCTGGTCGTCCGCGGTGTCCTCGTCGTCGGAGTCCCAGGGCACGACGGCGGCCTTGCCGGCGGCGTCGACGCCCTCGTAGTCCTCCGCGAGGCCGTCACCGGGGTGGATCAGGTCGAGGTCGTAGTCGTCCTCGGGGAGCTTCGCCGAACCGGGCATGATCCACAGGTCGTCGAACTCCTGCCCGCCGGAGGTCACCGTCAGCAGCGGCTCCTGGTTGCGCCAGCGGGCGGTCACGTACTGCTCGCCGTCGCCGGGCTTCTTGGCCGGAGCCGTCCACATGCTGTCCCAGCCGTCCCCGATCAGGGTGCTGTCGACGACCGAGGAGCCGTCGTCGAACGCGCGGTAGTAGTCCAGGCGCCGGGAGAAGTTCTCGGTCTTCTGCGGGGTGACCGCGGAGATCTCCCGCAGCGTCGTGCCGTCGAACACCAGGTCGGTGGTGCCGGTGATCTCCACCTGCGGGAGGACCAGGCGCGCGTAACCGGCCGAGGCCGCGCCGTGGTCGCCCTCCACCCGGAAGTCCGCGTAGACGGTGTAGCGGCCGGGCGGCAGCATCTCGTCGGACCGACCGTCCCCGAAGATGTAGGCGCCGGCGTACTCGTCGCCCTTGCGGTAGAAGGTGAGGGAGCCGTAGGTGGGCTCGCCGGAGCGGCCGGTGACCGTGCTGCGGACGTGGAAGAGCTGCTGCCGGGTGCTGACGCCGAGCAGGGTCCGGGTGAGCACGGTGCCGCCGGAGGACGCCGTCAGCCGGCCCGTCCGGCGCTGGAGTTCGCCCGCCTTGTCCGGGTCGGTGGTGACGGTGACGCTCGCGGTGCCGTGCGCGGGGACCTCCAGACGGTCCTCGGACACGGTGAAGACGCCGGCGGGCACGCCGGGCGCGTCCACGGCGAGGTCCACGGTGACGGCCCGGTCGCCGGTGTTGGTCCAGGTCGCCGTCTTCGCCACGGTGCCCGCGGCCTCGCCGGGGGAGTGGATGCCGGCGTCCACCGTGCCGGTGGCGGTGAGGGAGGCCGTCGCGGCCGCCGCGGCGTCCACCCGGCCGTTGCCGCCGTCGTCCGCCGGGATGTCCGGCGTGGCCTTCACGGTGCTGACCAGGGCGTCCTTGATACGGCTGCCGGTCCAGTCGGGGTGGGCGGCGGCGACGAGCGCCGCCACGCCGGCCACGTGCGGGGTCGCCATGGAGGTGCCGCTGAGGCTGATGTAGGAGCCGGAGCCCTCGCTGAAGTACTGCGAGCGCGCGGCCAGGACGCCGACGCCGGGCGCGGTGATCTCGGGCTTGAGGGCGTCGTCGCCGTAGCGGGGGCCGCGGCTGGAGAAGTCGGCGAGGGCGTCGGAGGAGTCGACCGCGCCGACGGTCAGCGCCGCGTCCGCGGTGCCGGGCGACCGGACGGTCCGGTCGCCGGGGCCGTCGTTGCCGGCGGCGATGGTGAACAGGGCGCCGGTCTCGGCGCTGAGCTCGTTCACCGCCCGGGCGAGGACGGTGTCGCCGTCGGCGTTCACCCCGCTGCCCAGGCTCATGCTGATGACCCGGGCGTGGACGTCGCGGGCCGCCCACTCCATGCCGGCGAGGATCCAGGAGTCGTAGCCGTACCCCTCGTCGGACAGGACCTTGCCGACGTGCAGGTCGACGCCGGGGGCCACGCCCTTCTCCTTGCCGTCGGAGGCGGCGCCGCTGCCCGCGATGGTGGAGGCGACGTGCGTGCCGTGGCCGTTGCGGTCGGTGACGTCCTCCCCGGGGACGAAGCTGTCGCTGTCCTCGACCGCGTCCTTCAGGTCGGGGTGGCCCTGGTCGTAGCCGGTGTCCAGGACGGCCATGTCGACACCCTCGCCGGTGTCGCCGCCCTCCCACACCTCGGGCGCGCCGATCTGGGCGACCGAGTCGCTGAGGGTGGCCTCGGCCCGGCCGTCGAGCCACACCTTGACGACGCCGCCGTCGAAGGCCGCGTCCCCGTCCGGTACGTCCTCGGTGCCCTCGGTGCCGGAGGGCGTTCCGGTGAGCCCGGTCCACAGCGCGCCGGTGTCCTCGCGGTCGGCGGCGAGGGCCACGCCGTTGACACTCGTGAGGGGGCGTACGCCCGTGACGTCGCCGGGCAGGGCGACGGCGCGCTTGCGCAGGGTGGACGCGGAGGCGTCCTTGCCGCCGTAGGTGACGATGAGCGGCAGGTGCGCGAGCGAGGCGTCGTCGTAGCCGTCGGCCACGAGCCGGGTGACGTTGAACAGCTGGTCGTCCAGGGCGCCGGACGCCATGTAGGGGCGGGCCGAGTCGGGATAGACGTAGGTGTCGCCGCCCACGGTCAGCACACGGGCCGCGGCGGGCTCACCGTCGGGCCCCTGCACCGTGAGGGTGCCGGGGCCGCCGCCCGCGGCCGGGACGATGGTGACCTTGTCGCCGGTGATCAGGGTGACGACCGAGGTGGCAACGTTGTCAGCGGCGCGTGCCGTGCCGGCCGTGCCACGGGACTGCGCGGTGTCTGCGGAGGCGGCCACGTGCGGGGTCGCCGCCGTGACCAGGAGGGCGGCCGCGAGCACGAGCAGGCGGCGCCTTCTTCCGGACGGATGAAGTGTCAAAGGATTCCCTCGACTTGAATGGATGTTCAGGCCGACGGGAATCTATGCCGACGAAGACGATCTAGGGAAGGGGCCGTGAGTATTGGCATCCCATTGGCAACAGCTATGAAACACGGGTGAGTTGAGTGGGAGGAGGGTGTGCGTCCGGTTAGGCGCCGACTTGGCGGCTCGGGCCGTCCAGGGAGGCACCCGGCGCCCGCGAGGGTGTGCCCGCCCGTGCCTCGCGCCCCTCGCCCGCGAGGTGCGACTGGAGCCGTACGTGGCGGAACTCGAAGGACGCGCCGGACTGCCGCAGCAGACCGCGGCGATGGGCGTCCTCCAGGAACGTCATCAGCCGCCACGGCATCCGCCCGGTCGCCGCGAGCCAGAACCGGGCGACGGTGAAGCGCCCCCAGGCGCTCAGCGCGAGCGCCGCCGCGCCCAGCGGCAGCCACAGCTGGGTGCCGATGTGCACCAGCCCGCCCCGGTCACCCGGCAGCGCCAGCACCGGCACGCACACGAACGCCACGAGCAGCGCGACGACCGCCCCCGGGTGGACGCCGCCGTCCGGTCGGTGCGCAGCGAGGAGCCGGGGCTCGTGGCCCGCATGACGTCCGAGGGCACGCTCAGGGCGCGGTAGACCCCGCACACGCACCCGCCCACCACACCGATCACCACCCCGGCGGCCACGAAGGTCGGCAGGAACCGCGTGAGCAGACCCGTGGCCGTGCCCGCGGTGAGCCAGGCCCGGGCCCGTTCCGGCAGCACGGACCGCAGGTTCGCCGCGTAGGCCACCCTCGTCGTGGCACCCGCCGGTGTCCGTGCGCCCGTCGCCGTTCGTCCGGCGGTCGGCGGGTCCCCCGTCCGCTGGTCCACCGTCCGCTGGTCCACCGTCCGTGTGTCTGTCGTCGCCGGCCCGTCGACGCGCGGGCCCGCGAGGGTGAGACGTACGGCGACCGCGCCGTCCCGGGACTCGAAGACCGTGTGGCGGGACACGAACGCGACGCACCGGCGGTCCCGCAGCAGGGGCACCACGCAGTCCGGCGGCTTCGCCCCCTCGGGATAGGCCACCGGCCGTGCCCCGCCGCCGGGGAACAGCACCGTGCCGCGCACCGGCCGTCGGGTGGCCGCCGTGCGGACGCCGTGCCGCTCGGCGTAGCTCCAGCCGTCCACGCCGGCGGTGGGGCCGGCGGTCGGGCCGGCGGACTTCAACAGGGTCACGCCCGCCGCGGTGAGCCCCGCCGCCGTGCAGGTGGTGACGCCGATCAGCAGGGCGGCGGCGGTGCCCCGGACGGCGCCCGCCGCGAAGCGGCCCGCGACCCGCCCGGCCCACGGCGGCCGTCCGCCCTCCTCCCCGGCGCGGCGGCCACCGCTCACCAGCAGGACCACCCCCGCACCCGCGCAGGTGATGCCGACCAGCGGGGCCCAGGGACCGCCGGACCGGCCGAGCAGCGCGGCGCCGGCCGTCGCGGTCCCGCCCAGCAGCAGGGCCGACCCGCACACCCGGGCCGCCGCCCGCCCCGCCGCACCGCTCCAGGGGAGCCCGAGCGGCACCGGCCGCCGCGACAGCCCCGCGATGCCGAAGAACAGGGTGAACAGCAGCGAGAACAGACAGCCGCCGAGGAGGTCGGGCAGCCAGCCGTCGGTCACCCCGCCGAACCGGAACCCGAACCGCAGATCGTCGGCGGCCGCGAAGCCCGCCCACAGCACGGCGCTCACCGACGCGGTCACCAGCGTCTGCCGGACCAGGAACCGCCGGGCCGGCCGGCTCCCGCCGGACGGCAGCAGGAACATCACCCCGAACGCGAACCCCAGAGTCTGCCCCACCAGCGCGGCGGCCAGCGACACGGCGTCCTCGACGCCCGACAGGTCACGGGTGGCCCGGGCCAGGGCGACGGGCAGGGCCAGCGCCGACAGCAGCCCCATCGACAGCAGCCCCGGCGCGTACACCCGCAGGGCGCGCGGCAGCAGCGACTCCAGTTCCCACCACGCCAGCCGGGTCGTGCCACGCCGGTGCAGCTCGCCCGCCAGCAGGGTGAGCCGGCGCACCGCCTCCGACCTCGCATGCGGTCCCGCGTCCGCGAACGCGGCGGGCAGGAACGCGCCGAGCAGGTGGCGCTCGATCGCGTCGGCGGTGGGGAAGAAGCGCCCGGGTCGAGCAGCTCCGAGGGGTCCCGGCACGTGGGCACGCGCGCACTGCCGGCGCGTTCCGCCGCCGCCTTGAGCCGGCGCGTTCCGCCGACGTCCGCACACGGCCGTCGTGGCGAGGTGCTCGGCCGTCATGGCGACGTGCTCGGCTGTCGCGGCGAGGTGTTTCGGTCATCGTGGCGACGTGCTCGGCTGTCGCGGTGAGGTGTTTAGGCCGTCGTGGCGACGTGCTCGGCAGTCGCGGTGAGGTGCTCGGTCATCATGGCGAGGTGCTCGACCCCACGGTTCCTCCGCTCGCCGTCGACGACCGCGGCAACACCCTCGTCGTGTTCCTCCGCGGGGCCGAGGGCACGCCGCCCGGTGACGCGCCGCTGCCGGCGGCGCTGGTCGCCCTCTGGCACGCCGACCGCGTCCTCATGGTCTTCGACCGGTTCCGCCAGGGCTGGGAGCTGCCCGGCGGGCGTGTCGAAGAGGGCGAGACCCCGCGCCGGGCGGCCACGCGCGAGCTGCTGGAGGAGAGCGGCCAGCGGCCGGACGGGCCGTTGCGGTTCGTCGGCTACGCCGGCTTCGTCCTCGCGCCCGACCGGCGGGCCGAGTACGCGGCGCTGTTCGCGGGACGCACCACCCGCCTCCGGGACTTCCGGGCCACCGAGGAGATCGCGGCCGTCCGCTGGTGGGACCTCCGGGAGGTCCTCCCGGCGCGGGTCCAGCCCCTGGACGCCCACCTCGCCCGGCTCACGCGCGAGCCGCCCTCCGGTCCCTCCCGCCGTCCGCGAGGCTGAGCGGCCGGTACGGTGACCGGCCGGGACCACGCACGCCCGCTGCCCGCGGGCGGCTGTCCGGGTGCCGCGTCCGGCGTGCGGACGTGTCGGCTCCTATCGTGGAACCTCACACGTGAGACCGGACGCCGAGGCAGGCAGGACATGCGGGAAGCGCAGATCGACTATGCGGCGGTCTTCCAGGCCCTGCCCGGCATGGTGGCGCTGCTCACCCCCGACCTGGTCTACGCCGACGCCAACGACGACTTCCTGCGGCTGGCCGGCCGCAGCCGTGAACAACTGCTGGGCCACTACATCTTCGACGTCTTCCCCGAGAACCCCAACGACCCGGCCGCGGCCGGCATGAGGGAGACCCGGGAGTCGATGCTGCGCGTCGTGGCCACCGGCGAACGCGACACCATGGCGCTGCTGCGCTACGACATCGAGGACCCGATGCGGCCGGGCCGCTGGCAGGAGCACTACTGGAGCCCGATCAACGCCCCCGTCCCCGGCCCCGACGGGCAGGTCGCGCTGATCGTGCACCGGGTGGAGGAGGTCACCGAACTCATCCGCGCCCGCGGCGGCCGGGGCGGTGACGGCCGGACCGGCGTGCTGGAGGCCGAGCTGTACACCCGGGCCCGGGAACTCCAGGAGATCAACGAACGGCTGCGCCGCGCGCATGCCCGCGAACGCGAGGTCGCCCTGGCCCTGCAAGCGGCGATGCTGCCCGCACCCGGCCCGGCCGGCCCCCTGGGCGCGGCCGTGCGCTACCGGCCCGCCGTCGGCGCCCTGAACGTCTGCGGCGACTGGTACGACCTGGTCGACCTGCCCGGCGGGAACCTCGCGATCGCCGTCGGCGACGTCGTCGGCCACGGCCTGGCCGCCGCCTGCGCCATGGGCCAGCTGCGCAGCGCGCTGAGCGCCGCCTGCCGCGTCACCGACGGTCCCGCCCAGGCCCTGGAGGCCCTCGGCCTGTACGCACGCTCCGTCGAGGGCGCCGAGGCGACCACCGTCGTGACCGCGTTCGTCGACCGGGACCGGCACACCATCACCTACAGCTGCGCCGGCCATCCGCCGCCCGCCCTGCTCGACCCCGACGGCACGGTCACCTTCCTCGACCGGGCCACCGACCCCCCGCTCGCCGCCCGCCCCGAACACATGGCCCGCCCCCAGGCCGACGTCCGCTTCTCCACGGGCGCCACGCTGGTCCTGTACACGGACGGTCTGATCGAACGCCGCAGCGAGGACATCGACGCCGGTCTGGTCCGTCTCGGCCGCTCCCTCACCCGCCACCGGAAGGCCGCCCCGGAACTCCTGGCCGACGCCCTGCTGGCGGACCTCCTCCCCCCGTCCGGCAACACCGACGACACCGCCCTGGTGGTCGTCCGGCTGTGACGACGGTCCGCCGGTGCGCACCGCACGCTCCGCGCCGACCAGGTGCCGGCGGACCCGCCGCGGCCGCCGACCGGCGCTCACCGTGCCCGTCACGGGCGCCGGTCGCGGCCTCCCGGCGACCGATCTAGCGTGGATACAGGCATCCAGGAGGTCCGGCCATGACGGGTTCGCACGTCCCGGACGGGGCGCGGGCCGGCGCCGGCCGGTACGGGAGGGACCTGTTCGAGCCGCAGGACCCGCACGAGGCCGGGCGGATCGACGCCGGTGCGCTGGTCTACGACCCCGTCACCACACGCCGTCTGCGGGCGCTGGGCGCAGGACCGGGCTGGCGCTGCCTGGAGGTGGGCGCCGGGACCGGGACGGTGGCGCGCTGGCTGCTGGAGGAGGCGGGTGCGGGGGAGGTGGTCGCCCTGGACCGGGACACCGGCGCGCTGGCCGCCCTCGAGAGCCCTCGACTGCGGGTGCTCACCGCCGATCTGACGGACGACAGCCTGCGACCGGGCGGCTTCGACCTGGTCCACGCCCGGTTCGTCCTGATGCACCTGCCCGAACGCCGCCGACTGGTCTCGCGGCTCGCCGGGTGGCTGAACCCCGGCGGCTGGCTGGTCCTCGGCGATGCCGTGGAGCTGCCCGACGTCCTCGACACCTCCTCCGCCTACCGGCGGACCATGGACGCCATGTGGCAGGCGCTCAGGACGACGATCGGCACCGACACCTCCTCCGTGCCGGCGTACCCGCGCTTCCTGAGGGAGGAAGGCCTGCGGAACGTCGCGGCCGAGCTGGTCTGCCCACCCCTGGTCGCGGGCAGCCCCCTGGCCCGCTTCTGGTCGGAGACCTGGCGCCGGATGCGGCCCGCGCTGGAGGCGACCGGACACGTCGACGCCGAAGCCGTCGACGAGGCCCTGGCGTACCTGGACTCACCGCGACTCGCCGAACTCGGACCGGGCATGGCGATGGCATGGGGGCAGCGGCACTGAGGCGGCGGCCGGAGTCGCCCGAGACGGGGCCGGTCGGAAGCGGGGCCGGTCGGAAGCGGGGCCGGTCGGAAGCCGGGCCGGTCGGAAGCCGGGCCGGCCGGACACCGGGCCGGTTGGACATCAGGCGGGCCGGACATCAGGCGGGCCGGACACCGGACCGTCGGACTTCGGGCGCCCGGTCGGTCACCGGACCCGACACCAGACCCGACACCAGACCGGACACCAGACCGGACACCGCACCGGTCACCGGCCCGGACACCGGACCGGTCGGACACCCGCCTGGTCAGAAGCAGTCCTCGAAGTCCTGGGAGACGCCGGGGATCGGCTGCATGTCCCTGCCGCCCCGGACGTACACCGCGCTGATCCAGCCGCGCGGGCCGCCCGCGTCCACCTGCACCCACCAGTCGTTGACGTAGCCGGAGTCCCGCACCACGTCGCCCTGGCTCTGGCAGTACGCGGTGACGTGCATCCGGCTGATCCGCACGCGGTCGTACGGCTCGCACTCGAAGCCGGCGCAGTTCCGCATGTTCACGTTCGTGGCCCACACGTACACCTGAGTGGTGTCCGGCGCGGCCTGCGCCGGGGCCACGGTCAGCAGGGACAGGGCGGCCCCCGTCGCCGCCGCGCCGGCCAGGACGGCCCGGCGCAGCCGGGCCCGGGAGGAGGGGCTGGTGATCGTCATGACTTTCCTCGGCTTTCCGTGCATGGCGAACGGTGTCGCGCGGAGGACGGCGACGGCGGCGCTCCCGTATGAGCGGGCAGGAGGCGCGGACGGGGGAAGGAGTCCGTCCGGTTTTCTCCGTGCCTGTCCCACCCCGCCGGTAGGGTGGCCCCGTCGCTGACCTGTCAGGACGGGAAATCATGCTGGACGTGCGCCTTCTCGGTCCGGCCGAGGTGTGGTTCGAGGACCGGCGCCTCCCCCTGGGCGGCCCCAAACCGACCGCCATCCTCGCCGCGCTCGTCATCCATCCGGGTGAAGTCGTCTCCACCGAGCGATTGGTGGACCTCGTGTGGGAGGAGCACGCGCCCGCGACCGCCGGCGCCCTCGTGGCCTCGCACATCGCCGCCCTGCGCAGGGCGCTCACCCCGGTGGGCGCCGCCCGCGCGATCCAGACCCGTTCACCGGGCTACCTGGCCGCCTTCCCCGCCGAGCGGATCGACGCCCGCCGCTTCGAGGCCGGTCTCGCGCTGGGGCGCCGTACGGCCGCGGAGGGCCGCACCGCCGAGGCGGCGGACATCCTCCGGCAGGCGCTGGGACTGTGGCGCGGCCGGGACGCGCTGGAAGGGCTCGGGCAGTTCTTCGCGCGCACCGAGGCGTCCCGGCTCGTCGAGCTGCGGCTCGTCGCCCGGGAGGAGACGTACGCCCTCGACCTGGCGCTGAACCGCGCCGACGACGTCATCCCGGAGCTGCTGGCGCACGTCCGCGCCCACCCGCTGCGCGAACGGCCGCGCGGACAGCTGATGACCGCGCTGTTCCGCGCCGGCCGCCTCCCGGACGCCCTCCGCGTCTTCCGGGAGGGGCGCGAGCTCCTCCGCACCGAACTGGGTATCGACCCGGGGCCCGAGCTGCGCGCCCTGCATCAGGCGCTGCTGACCGGTGACACCGAGGTGCTCGGCCCCCCACGGACCACGCCCGCCGCCACCCGCCCGCCCCGCACCGCCGCAGCCGCGACCGCCACCGGCCCCGCGTCCGCGTCCCCGACCGCTCCCGCGTCCGCCGCCGTGCCCGTGCCCGCCGACGCCCCCCGCGCCGCCGGTCCGCCCCCGCGCATCCCCTCCCAACTCCCGCCCGACGTCGCCGACTTCGTCGGGCGGGAGGAGCAGATCGCCTGGACGGTCGCCGTCCTGGCCGGCAGCGGCACCCCGGAGCGGACCGCCCCGCCGATCGGTGTCATCACCGGCCGCTCGGGCACCGGCAAGACGGCCCTCGCCGTGCACGCGGGCCACCGGATGGCCGACCGGTTCCCCGACGGACGGCTCTTCCTCGACCTGAGGGCCGCCGACTCCGCGCCGCTGCGCACCACCGACGCACTGGCCCGGCTGCTGCGCGCCGTCGGCGTCGACCCCGACGCCCTGCCCGCCGACGCCGAGGACCTGGTCGCCCTCTACCGCACGCACCTCACCGGCCGCCGCATCCTGATCGTCCTGGACAACGCCGCCGGCGAGGCACAACTACGGCCCCTGCTGCCGCCCGGACCCGGCTCCGGCGTCCTCATCACCAGCCGCCGCCGGCTCGTCGCCCTGGAGGGCGCGGTCCGCCTGAACCTGACGGAGCTCGCCGAGGAGGAGGCGATGGCGCTGTTCGGCCGGGTCGCCGGAGTCGAGCGCACCGAAGCCGAGCCCGACACGGTCGCCGAGATCGTCCGGCTGTGCGGACGGCTGCCGCTCGCCGTGCGGATCGCCGGCGCCCGGCTCGCCGCCCGTCCGCACTGGGCGCCCGCCCGGCTCGCCGCCCGGCTGCGCGACGGACGCCGCCGGCTCGACGAACTCCGGGCCGGCGACCTCGAACTGCGCACCAGCCTGGAACTCGGCTACGCCGAACTGGGCCCGCAGGAACGGCGGGTGCTGCGCCGGCTCGCCCTGATGGAACTGCCCGACTTCGCCGCCTGGATCGCCGCCCCGCTGCTGGACGTGAGCGTGGAGGACGCGGAGGACGCCGTCGAACGGCTCGTGGACTGCCACCTCATCGAACTCGTCGGCGTCGACGGCGTCGGCCAGATCCGCTACCGCATCCACGACCTGGCCCGCGAACACGCCCGCGAACGCTGCCTGGCGGAGGAGACCGCCGAGGAACGCGAGGCCGCCGTGGCACGGCTGGTCGCCTGCTGGCTGTCGCTGGCCCGCGGGGCCGCCGCCCGCGCCCCCGGCGGCGCCTCCCGCCTCGTCCCCGAGCCGCACGCCGAACGGCCCCTCGACGCCGCCGTCGAGGAGGCGCTGCTCGCCCGCCCCGCCGACTGGTTCGCCTCCGAGCAGGCCTGTCTGACCGCCGGCGTGGTGCACTGCGCCGCCCACGGCCGGACACGGGCCGCCCGGGACCTGGCCGGCGTGTTGATAGCGAGTTCGGCGGCCCTCTACAACCGGTTCGACGCCTGGTCCCGCTCCCACACCGTCGCCCTCGAGGCCGTACGCCGCTGCGGGGACACCGAGGACGAGGCCTGGCTGCTGAACGGACTGGGCCAACTCCGTTACGAACAAGACCGGTTCGACGATTCGTACGCGTACTTCGCTGACGCGCTGCGGCTGTTCGAGCGGATCGCACCCGATCCGGACGGTGCCGGCGCGGTCCGTGGACGGGCCGCCGCGCTCGCCGGCATGGGCTCCGCCCGCCGTGAACAGGCCCGCTACGCCGAGGCACTGGAACTGCTGCGGCCCGCGCTCGCCGCGTACGAGCGGCTCGGCGACCAGGTCGCCTGCGCCCACGTCCTCTACGGCATCGGCTACGTCCACCGCGAGCAGGGCCGGCACGACGAGGCGTGGCGCGAACTCACCCGCGCCCTGGAGCTGTACCGGAAGGCCGCGGACCGGCACGGCGAGGCACTCACCCTGCGCTCGCTCGGCCTGTGCCACCGGGCACTGGGCCGGCTCGCCGAGGCGGAGGACCTCTTCACCCAGGCGTTGCGCCGTTTCGAGGAGGACGACGACGTGTTCGGCGCCATGTACGCCGGGCAGTCACTGGCCAAGGTGCACGTCCGTCAGGGCCGGCTCGCCGAGGCCCGGGAGCGGCTCGCCGCCTGCCTGGAGGTCACCCGGCAACAGCAGGACACCTTCGGGGAGGCACTCGTGCTGCGCACCCTGGGCGAGTGCCGGCTGGCCGCCGGTGACCTCGACGCCGCCGAGGAGGCGCTGCGCCGGGCGCTCGCCCTGTGGGACGGGCTCGGCCTGCCGCTGTGGCGGGCCCGCACCCTGCGCGACCTGGCCACCGTCGCCCGCGGCCGCGGCGACGACGCGTCCGCCGAGGCGGCCCGCGCCGAGGCCCAGGAGGTCTTCCGCCGCCTGGACAGCCGGGAGGCGGCGGAGACCGGCCGACCCGGCGAGGGCTGACCCCGACGACCGGCCCACGGCGACGGACCGGCTCATGACAGCAGACCGGTCCACGAGGGCCGGCCGGCCCGCGACGATCTGCCTGCACAGGGCTCTGCAGAAGATGTGCATCACTTCTGCAGGCCCCTCGGCCACCGTTGACGGCATGACAGACATCATCCTGCTCTCGGACCCCCGGGTGGCGCGCACTCCCGTCGAGGAGTGCGGTGAACCCCTGGCCGACCTGCGCGCGGACGGCCGGCTGCGCATGGACGCACGGCAGGCCGACGGCGACGGCTCCTACGCCCATCTGCGCACCGGCGTGCTGGAGCGCCTGCTCCAGGCGCAGCGCCGGCTGCCCGACGGCGTCCGCTTCCTGGTGGTGGAGGGATTCCGGCCGCCCGGACTGCAACGTCGCTACTACGAGGAGTACGAGGCCGTCATGCGGACCGCTCACCCGGACGCCTCGGAGGCGCGGATACGCGAGGTCACCAGCGCGTACATCGCGCCGCCCGACGTGGCACCGCACGTCAGCGGGGGAGCGGTGGACCTGACCCTGTGCACCGACGACGGCACCGAACTGCCGCTCGGCACCGAGGTCAACGCCACCCCCGAGGAGAGCGCGGGCGCCTGCCGCACGGCGGCGCCCGGCATCGACGCCGAGGCCCGTGCCCACCGGGAGCTGATGGACCGGGCCCTCACCGCGGCCGGGTTCGTCAACTACCCGACCGAGTGGTGGCACTGGTCGTTCGGCGACCGTTACTGGGCCCTCGTCACCGGGCGGCCGGCCGCCCGGTACGGGCCCACCGACCTGGGTTGACCGACCCACGGACGCCTGCGCGGAGTGACCGCCCGCGCAGACGGGGGATCCCATGAACAGCACGCACACCGACACCAGCACGCGCGCCGCCGACCCGGCCGGCGCGGACGTCGAGGCACCGGCCTCCGGCGACTGGATGACACCGGAGGAGTTCGACACGGCGTTCACCGCCGCCATGCCGCGGCTGCGGCGCCGGCTGCTCGCCCTGACCGGCGACCCGCACGACGCCGACGACCTGCTCCAGGACACCTATCTGCGCCTCGCCCGGCGGGCGCACGCCCGCAGACTCGCCCGCCAGCGGCACGCCTACGCCTACACCTGCGTCGCCGCGCTCAACCTGCTGCGCGACTCCTGGCAGCAGGCCTCCCGCCGCGAAGTGTGCTGCGAACGGCTGCCCGACCCGGGCTGGGACGGCGGTCTCGCCCTGCGCGAGGCGGAGTCGGCCGTCGTCGACCTGCTGCGCGGCCTGTCCGCCAAGGAGGCGGCGGCCGTCATCCTCGTCGACATCGAAGGGCTCAGCCACGACACCGCCGGGGACCGGCTCGGCACGCACCGCGGCACCGTCCAGCGCAACCGGCAGCGAGCACTGGCCAAGATCCGTGCCGCACTCCAGGCATACGGACCGCTCCCGGACACCGTCTCGTCCCCGAAGGCCCGCCGAGACCCGGACCAGGCCGACCCGGACCAGGCCGACCCGGACCAGGCCGACCCGGACCAGACCGACCCGGACCAGGCCGGCAGGAACCAGGCCGCCGCGGACCCGACGGCGCCGGACCGGACCACCCACCCGGCCCGCCCGCACCACCCGCCCGCACCCCACCCGCCCGCACCCCACCCACCCACACACCGACCACCCGCACCCCACCCACTCACACCCCACTCACCCGCACACCGAGAGCAAAGGAAACCGGGGGACAGCACATGCGCAGCATGAACCGGACGATGACCGCGGCAGGGGGCATCCTGCTCGCCGCGATGCTCGGCACGACGAGCGCGATGACCGCCACCGCGGCACCGGCCGCACCGGCGGCACCGCAGCGCCCGGCGGCGGCGGCCGACTGCCGGCCGCTCGCCGAGGCCTCCGCGCAGGCCCGGGCCGTCGTCGACGCCGCGTGCAGCCAACTGGGAGTCCCGTACTCCTGGGGCGGCGGCTCCATCCACGGACCCACGTACGGGAAGGACTACCCCGGCGGCGGTCCCGGATCGCACGACAGCCAGGTGAAGGGCTTCGACTGCTCGCACCTGGTGCAGTACGCGGCCTGGCAGGGCGCGGGCATCCTGCTCCCCGAAGGCTCCTGGAACCAGGCGCAGTGGCAGGGCGCCACCGCCCGCTTCGGCCGCGGTCAGGGCACCGCCCCGCTCCAGCCGGGCGACCTGGTCTTCTGGGCGAAGAACCCCGGCAACCTGGGCACCGTGCACCACATCGCCGTCTACCTGGGCGGCGGCAAGATGGTCGAGGCCCGCGAGTCCGGGACGCGCGTGATGGTCAGCACCGTCCGCCTCAACGCGGAGTACGCGGGCGCCATCCGCATCACCGGCGGCGGTGGACAGCCGGCCCCGGGCACCAAGCGGTACGTGACGTGGGGCACGGGCGTCAACCTGCGGGCCCAGCCCAGCACACGGGCCGAGGTCAAGGCCCGGCTGAACGGGCCCACGCCGGTCGACGTGCAGTGCCAGAAGCACGCCGAGCCGGTGGAGGCCGAGGGGCACCGCAACGACGCCTGGTCGTACCTGCCGGCGTACGGCGCCTGGATCTCCAACATCTTCATCGACGACCCGAAGGCGTGGCTCGACGTCCCGACCTGCGACTTCTGACCGACCCTCGGCCGCCCGGCCCCCCACACGCACACGTCCACCGGTTCGTGTGCCCGCACGAAGGACACCACTTCCATGTCGACGACACGCTCGCCCCAGTCACCGTCCCAGTCCCAGTCACCGTCCCGGCCCCGGCCCCGGCCCGAGTTCACGGCCCGCATCGCGGCCGCGCTGGCCGCCGTCGTGTCGGCCGCCGCGCTGATCCCGCTGTCCGCGGCCGGCGCCGGCGCCGCGCCCGCCGCGTCCGCCCCCACGGCCGTCGCCGCCTACAGCGGTTCGTGCCCCGCCGCCGGGCGGGTCACCCAGGGCTACCACTCCGGCCACGACGGCGTGGACATCGCCAACAACCGGGGCACGCCGATCTACGCGACCGGCCCCGGCACCGTCATCGCCTCGGGCCCCGCGAGCGGCTACGGCCAGTGGATCCGCATCCGCCACGACGACGGCACCGTCACCGAGTACGGCCACATGTACGAGCGGCTGGTCTCGGTCAACCAGCGGGTCAACGGCGGCCAGCACATCGCCCGGATGGGCTCCGAGGGCCAGTCCACCGGCCCCCACCTGCACTTCGAGGCGCACACCTCGACGTCCAGCACCCGGGGCACCGACCCGATCGCCTACCTCGGCGCGCGCGGGGTGAGCCTGCCCTGCACGCCGGGCGGCGGCGGTGGGAACCCCGGCACGAACTTCACCACCTGGGGCTCCGGCGTCCGGGTCCGTGAGGACGTCCGGCTGAACTCCCGCGTCGTCACCACGCTGTCCGGGCCGACGCCGGTGTACGTCGACTGCCAGAAGCGCGGCGACCTGGTGGAGGCCGAGGGCCTCCGCAACGACGCCTGGGCCCATGTCCCGGCCCTCGGCGGCTACCTGTCCAACATCTACATCGACCACAGGGACGCCTGGCTGCCGGGCGTACCCGAGTGCCGCTGACCCGCACACCACGACCGTGCCCCGGGCCCTCGTCGGAGGGCCCGGGGCACGGTCGTGTGCGCGGGGGTTCAGCAGTGGGGAAGGCCGCCGACGACGACGTTGCCGGCCCAGGCCCAGACCTCGTAGTACTGGACGCCGCCGAAGTCGACGTTCAGCAGGTACCACTCGTTGCTGCCCCAGCCGCCGGACGAGACGTACTCGCCGCGGACGTAGCACTGGGCCACGCCACTGCCCCACTCGGAGCCGGTGTTCGCCACGATCCGGTACGACCTGCCGGGCCCGGTGCGGACATTGCTGTGCGGCTGGAGGATCCTGTCGCTCGCTGCGACGCGGGTGGACGACGTGGACG
The DNA here is from genome assembly GCF_042888135.1 of Streptomyces sp. NPDC003247. NCBI lineage: Bacteria > Bacillati > Actinomycetota > Actinomycetes > Kitasatosporales > Streptomycetaceae > Streptomyces > Streptomyces sp. NPDC003247. The sequence continues at coordinate 452,423 of NZ_JBIAPF010000006.1, read as the reverse complement.
ACGTGGACGACGCGGACGGCCGGGCGGCGTCCACGGCCTGGGCCGGTACGGCGGCCCCGAACAGGGCGACGACCGCGCCGGCCACCACGGCGGTGGAGAGACGGAAGCTGCGCTGGGACATGGTGAACTCCTTCGGAGACGGACGGACTGGGTGGAACGGCGACGTGCTGCGTGGAGCGGGCGGAACGCGCGGGACGGTCCCTCGGTGCCGGTCGGGTCCCGTCCCGGTCAGCAGGGGCGGACGGAGTCGGCGGGGTCCCGGCCGATGTCGACGTTGCCGCCCCACACCCACACGTTGTTGTACGGGCCCACGGTGAGGTCGACGCTGTCGTGGACGCTGCCGTGGTACCAGACGTCGGTGCCGTAGCCGCCGGACTTGATGTACTGGCCGCGCGTGTAGCAGACACCGTCCAGGTAGAACCGTTCCTTGATCGAACCGGTGTTGACGACGACGCCGCCGCCGGTGTTCGGCGCGGAGCGGACATTGCTGTAGGTCTGCAGCGAGACGTAGAAATGGGCGTGGGCGGTGCCCGCCGCGCAGAGGACGGCGAGGGCGGCGCCGGCCGCGACGCCGACGGCGGCCGTCCGGCCGCGCCCCCTGGCCGGCGTTGTGGTGGTCATGAGTGCTCCTTCGGCTTCGGTCGCGGCGCAGGACGGGAGTGGTGAACGCCCGCGCGCTGCTGGGACGGGTCACGCGGACCCGGCGTATGAGTGCGGGCGGTGTTGTCGTGCGCCTCGGGGACCTCGGGGACCTCGGGGACCTCGGAGAACTCGGAGAGGGGAGCCGGCCGGCCCTCGGCGGGCGGGGCGCGGGCCTGCGGCACGGCACGGCACGGCGGGGAGGCCGGGCTCCTTCACAGGGACCGCCTATAGCATCCCCCCGCCCTCACGCGGATTCCGTGCGGGCCCGGAGAGCGGGGGAGTGGCGATGGACGACGGGATCGAGCGCGAGTACCGCAGACGGCGGTGGGTACCCTTGGCGCAGCTCGCCCTGGCGGCGGTGGCGGCGCTGGTCGCCGTCAACGCACTGCAGTCGATGACGTTGTCGGGGCCGACGTCCGTGGACGTGCTGGTGCTGGCGGCCTGGCTGTGCCTCGGTGGCGGGGTGGCGCTGGAGCAGTGGCGGGCACGGACGTCCGTCTCGGCCCACGGGATCACCGTACGGGGGCCGTTGCGCACCCGCACCGTGGCCTGGTCCGACGTCTACGGCATCCGCGTCGAGGACAGCAGGCAGCGCAGCCCGCGCTGGCAGGCGTACCTCTACCGCACCGACGGGCGCCGGGTCCGCCTTCCCCACCTGGACGAGGTTCAGCTGGCCGACCCGATCGCCGAGGTCGCCGACCTGTGCGCCACCGCCGCACGTCTCGAACTCGCGACCTTCGAGGCGCGGCCGGAGCAGGAGGAGCGCATCCTCCGTGGGACGCGACGGCGCACGGCGTGGCGGCGGGCGGGGATCGGCGGCTTGGTCGTCGCGGCCACCCTGTTCGCCGTCGACTTCTGGGCGATCCTCACCGACCGGCCGACGCACTCGTCCCTGCTGCTCGTGGGCGTCCCCCTGCTCTGCGTCCCCCTCTTCTTCCTCCTCCTGGACCGCCTCGGCGAGGCACTCGCCGCCCGGCGCCCCGCCGGTCCCGCCTGATACCCCGTTCCGCCGGTGCGGATCCGCCGTTCCTGCGCAACCGTCGGGCGGTCCCGACGGTCACATGATCATGTCGCAGATTCTCAACGGCCGAGGCGTCTCCGCGAGGTTCGACCCCGACGGCGTGCACATCACCCGTTCCGGCCGGCAGGTCGACATCCCGCTCGAGGCGGTCCTGGAGGTCCGGGCCGCCGAGGCGCGTACCGTCGAGATCGTGCTCACCGACGGTACGGCCCACCGGGTCGAGGGCGGCAACCCGACGGCCACCGCCGCCTTCGCCGCCGCCCTGACCGCCGTACTCCCCGAGGAACGGGACCCGGCGGGCGGCGCCGTGGTCACCGACACGCGGATACCGCGCGACCGGGGCCTGTACGCGATCCTGACCCTGGGCGCCGTCCTGGCGCTCGCCTACGTCGGATACGCCGTGTGGGTGACCCTGACGCATGGCGCGCGCGTCCTCGGGGTGATCGTCGGCGTCCTGCCGCTCCTGGCCGGCGTCGCCATGCTCGCCTCGGGTCTCGCGGAGGCCGTTCGCCGGGTCGTGCTGAGCCGGCGCGGTATCACCGTCCTCGCCGAAGCCGTCGGCAAGGACGGCAAGAAGACGGTGTACGGCTACACGGACGCCGACGGCGGAGTCCACCGGTACACCTGCAAGCGCACCCTCCAGCGCATCCAGCTCGCCTACGACCCGGAGCGACGGGTGGGGGCCGCCCACGCGGACTGGCTGCCCTTCGTGGTGGGCAGACTGGTCGTGAAGATCGTCGGGGCCCCGTTCTGGCTGTTCGTCGGCGGGGTGATGATCTTCGGGGTGCTGTGGTGACCGACGTCCCGCGCCGTCCGGCTCCGGTCGTGAGCGCCACGGCCGGTCCACGCCCCCTTCACACCCGGCCGCCGGTCGCGGTGCCGGCGGACAGCCGCTGGGCGACGTAGATCGGGACCACGGACAGCAGGACGAGCACCGCCGCCACCACGCTCACCACCGGCGCCTGCTGAGGGCGCGTCATGTTCTCGTAGATCCACAGGGGCAGGGTCTCCACGCCCGGACCGGCGGTGAAGGTCGTCACCACGATCTCGTCGAAGGAGAGCGCGAACGCGAGCAGTCCGCCCGCCAGCAACGCCGAGCGTATCGCCGGGAAGGTGACGTCGGCGAAGACGCGCACGCCGTGCGCGCCGAGGTCCGCCGCCGCCTCCTCGGACGAGCCGGAGGAGCGCCGGAGCCGGGCGACGACGTTGTTGAAGACGATGACGATGCAGAAGGTGGCGTGCCCCACGACCACGGTGAACAGCCCCAGACCGACACCGAGCGGTTCCAGCACGGTACCGAACGCCGAGTTGAGCGCGATGCCCGTGACGATGCCGGGCAGGGCGATCGGCAGGACGACCACGAAGGAGAGGGCGTCCCGTCCGAAGAAGCGGTGCCGGGCGACGGCGAAGGCGATCAGCGTGCCGAGGACCAGCGCCACGGCCGTGGCACCGAGGCCGGCCTTGACCGACACCCACAGCGCCTGCCGGGCACCGGAGTTGTGCCAGGCGGCCGACCACCAGTGGAGGGTGAGGCCGGACGGCGGCCAGCCCGCGCTGCGGTCCGGGTTCAGGGAGTTGACGAGGACGAGCAGGAGCGGACCGTAGATCACCGCGAAGCCGAGCCCGGCGGCGGCACGCAGCGCGATGCGCGCGGAGCGGGAGAGTCGCATGACACACGTCCCTAGAGACTGCTCAGGGCGCCGGTGCGGCGCATCGCCAGCAGATACAGCACGATGACGGCCACGGGGACCGTTCCGAGCGCGGCCGCCATGGGCAGGTCGAGCTCGAAGTGGGAGTAGACGAGGTTGCCGATCAGCTGGCTCTTGCCGCCGACGATCTGCACGGTGATGTAGTCGCCCAGGCTGAGCGAGAAGGTGAAGACCGACCCCGCGGCGACCGAGGGCAGCACCAGGGGCAGGACGACCGAACGGACGGTGCGCCCGGCCCGCGCGCCCAGGTCCGCCGACGCGTCGAGCAGGGTGTCGGGCAGCTGCTCCAGCGCGGTGTGGACCGGCAGGATCATGTACGGCAGCCAGAGGTACGTCAGTGTGAGGACCGTGGCGGGGAGCCCGTACCCCGGTCCGTCGAGCCCGAACGGCCGCAGCGTCCAGTCGGCGAGCCCGCCCTCGGACAGGATCAGCCGCCAGGCGTACACCTTGACCAGGTAACTGGCCCACAGCGGGGTGAGGACGGCGACCACGAGCAGCGGACGCCACCGGGGCTTCGCCACCCGGGCGGTGTAGAAGGCGAGGGGGAAGGCGATCACCGCGCACAGGACGGTGACCGCCAGTGCCACGCCGATGCTGCGCAGGACCACCTGCCGGTAGACCGGCGTGGTGAACAGCGCCCGGAAGTTGTCCGTGGACCAGACCCGCACGACCTCGGAGGTGAACGAGTCGGTCGTCCAGAACGCGGAGACGAACAGCACGGCCAGCGAACCGAGGTAGAGCACGGCCAGCCACAGCAGGGGGGCGGCCAGCAGCAGGGACAGACGGAGCCGGGGACGGCGGTGCAGCGCTCCGGCGAGCCGCCGGACGGGGGAGCGCCCGGCGGTCCGCACGGCGGTGGCCATCGCGGTCAGCCCTTGATCTCGGTCCATGCCCGGACCCACTCGGCGTACGGCACGCACCGGACGTCCGTGCGGCCGTCCAGGCACTGCTCGATGGGCGTGTTCCAGAACGCGATCCTCTTCCAGTAGCTCTCGTCGGCGGCGTGGTAGGTGTCGCACCACGTCGGGTCGCCGGTCTCGTCGCACGCCTTCGCGTTGGCGGGTGCCTCGCCGAAGTACTCGGCGACCTGGGCGTTGACCTCGGGGGAGACGATCCAGTCCAGCCACCGGTAGGCGCAGTTCGGGTGCTCGGCCTCGGCCGACAGCATCCAGGTGTCGGACCAGCCGGTGGACCCCTCCTCGGGCACGACGGCCTCGACCGGGCCTCCCTCGGCGCGGGTCAGGTTGGTGATGACCTGCCAGGTGGTGCCGATGACGGAGTCCCCGCTCTTGAACGCGGAGATCTCCTTCAGATAGTCGCTCCAGTACTCGCCGATGTTCGCGTTCTGCCGCTTCAGCAGGTCCACGGCGGCGTCGAACTGCTTCCGGTCGAGGGCGTAGGGGTCCTCGATCTTCAGCTCGGGCCGGGTGGCCTTCAGGTACAGGGCCGCGTCGGCGATGTAGATCGGCGAGTCGTACGCCGTGACCTTGCCCCGGTACGTCGCGGCGTCGTCGAACACCGCGGACCAGGAGGTCGGGGCGGGCTCGACCACCTCCGTGTTGTACATCAGCAGGTTGGCGCCGCGCCCGTGCGGGATGCCGTAGGCCACGCCGTCCACGGAGTTCCACGCCTGGTTCTTCAGACCGGCGAAGACGTTCTGGTAGTTCGGTACGAGGTCGGTGTTGACCGGGGCCGCGTCACCGGAGGCGATCAGGCGCAGGGAGGCGTCTCCGGAGGCGGAGACGGCGTCGTACCGGCCGGTCTTCATCAGCTTGACCATCTCGTCCGAGCTGGCGGCGGTCTTGGCGTTGACCTGACAGCCGGTGCGCTTCTCGAAGTCGCTGACCCAGTCGGTCTTCGGGTCGTTGGAGCCGTCCTCGACGTATCCGGCCCAGGCGATGAGGTTGACCTCGCCCTCGCCCTTGCCGAGTGCGGACCGCGCCTTCAGGTCGGGCGGGTCGAATCCGGCGGCGGAGGAGGAACCGCCGGAGTCGGAGCACCCGCAGGCGACGGCCGCGAGGAGCGCCGCCGTCACGGCGGCCGTGAGGACGCGGTGGGGACGCACGACGCGTGTGCGGTGGGGACGTACGACGGACATGAGGCCGGTGCGGACGACGGGCATGCGGGCGGGGCGTACGGCGGACGTGCGGTCGGGATGTACGACGGGCATGCGGGCGGGGCGTACGGCGGACGTGCGGGCTGGGCGCATGACGAGTAGGCGGTGAAGGCGCACGACTTCTCCCTGTGTGAAGGGACCGGGCGGGGCGGGGCCAGGGCTTCGGATCAGTGCGTGTCCGGGACCCGGACGGCGTGGCGGCGGTGCCACCGGAGCCTGACGCGGCTGCCGCGGTAGGCGGCGACGTCCTCGGAGGAGGTCTCCAGGTTCTGCTGGAGCGCGGTGAGACGGCCACCGGCGTCGAGGTCGACCAGGAAGCGGGTCGCGTCCCCCAGGTAGACGACCTCGGCGACGGTGCCGGTGACGGTGGAGTGCTCGGCGTCGTCGGCGACGGCGGACTCCTCCAGGACCCGGATCTTCTCGGGCCTGACGCTGTAGGTGCCCGCGGCGCCGGCCACCCGGCGGGCCGTCTCGCCCTCCAGCAGGTTCGAGGCGCCGACGAAGGAGGCGACGAACCGGGTGGCCGGGCGTTCGTAGATCTCGGCGGGGGTGCCGACCTGTTCGATGCGGCCCCGGTGGAAGACGGCGACGCGGTCGCTCATCGTCAGGGCCTCCTGCTGGTCGTGGGTGACGAAGACGAAGGTGATGCCGACCTCGCGCTGAAGGGCCTTGAGCTCGACCTGCATCTGCTCACGCAGCTTCAGGTCGAGGGCGCCGAGCGGTTCGTCGAGCAGCAGGACGCGCGGGCGGCCGACGAGGGCGCGGGCGAGGGCGACGCGCTGGCGCTGGCCTCCGGAGAGCTGGGCGGGCCGCCGGTCGCCGAGCCCTTCGAGGCGCACGCCGGCCAGCGCCCGGCGTGCCTGTGCCAGACGCTCGGCTTTGGGGACCCGCCGGACCTTCAGGGCGTAGGCCACGTTCTGCTCGACCGTCATATGGGGGAACAGCGCGTAGTCCTGGAACACGGTGTGCACGTCCCGCTCGAAGGGCGCGAGCCGGGTGACGTCGCGTCCCGCGAGCTCGACGAGACCGCCGGTGGGCACCTCGAAGCCGGCGATCAGGCGCAGGACCGTGGTCTTGCCCGAGCCCGATGGGCCCAGCATCGAGAAGAACTCTCCGTCCGGGATCTCCAGGTCGACTCCACGGACGGCCTCCGTCCTGCCGAAGGTCTTCCGGAGGCCCTGGAGCCGGATGGCGCTTCCTCCCATACGGAACCTTTCTGAGCGGTCGTCCGTTGGTCGTCCGTCGGACATGAAAGATATGAAGTCATAGTTCAAATCTCAAGATCCAGGTAGGGTAAAACCTCGACAAAGAAGGAGGGGTCCGACCCGTGAACCTTGAAGCGCACGCGGCTCGCCGGGCCGTCTTCGTGCCCCTCGAGTCCGCGGCGCGGGTGGACGTCGTCGTACGCCGTCTGACCAACGCCATCGAACTGGGGCTGCTGGAGGACGGGGAGCAGCTGCCCGGCGAACTCGAACTGGCCTCCCTGCTCGGCGTCTCCACCGTCACCCTGCGGGAGGCGCTGGTCACCCTCAGGGCCCGGGGGCTGGTCGCCACGCGCAGGGGCCGCGGCGGCGGCAGCTTCGTGACCCTGCCGGCCACGCCCGCCACCGAGCGGCTGCACGCGCAGCTGGCGGAGTGGAGCACCGAGGGACTGCGCGACCTCGGTGACCACTGGGCCGCCGTGTCGGGAGCCGCCGGCCGCCTGGCGGCCCAGCGCACCGAGCCCGAGGACCTCACCCCGCTGGAGCGTTCGGCGGCGGAGCTGGAGCGGTCCCGGCAGCCGTCGGAACGGGCGCGGGTCTACGGCAGGTTCCATGTGGAGGCGGCCGCCGCGGCACAGTCGGCGCGCCTGACCCGGTCCGCGATCTCCCTCCAGGCCGAAGCCGGCGCCCTGGTGTGCCTCGCCCTCGCCGACGATTCCCACACCCGGGATGTCGTTGACCGTCATCGTGCCGTAATCTCCGCGCTGCACGATGGTGCGGGCGACGTGGCGGGGACGGTGCTGGAGGAGTGCGTCCGGGCCACCGTGGCGCATCTGGTGCGGATCCGCCTCCAGTTGCTCTGAGCGAGACGAGGCGCGGCTTGTGAGGAGGCTCCCATGGCCACCGGTCTTCCCGCCACGCCCCCGGGTCCGGGCACGGTCGACTCCGCCGCGGTGGCGGCCCTCTCCGACGCGGTCCAGGACGTCGTCGAGCGGGTCTTCGGCACGGTCGAACGGACGGCGGCCGCCTGCACGGCCCGGCTGAGCGCGGTCGCCTCCGAGAACCGGCGCCCCCTCTCCGCGGACCTCGCGGTCCTCAGGCCGGACCTGCACCGCCGCCTGGTCCGTGACGACCTGGTGTCGGGGCTCGGGTTCGTCGCCGCCCCCGGCCTCCTGTCCGACACGGCCACCTGTCTGGAGTGGTGGCAGACCACCGGCGACGGGACCGTACGGCCCCTCCTCCTCGACCTGGACGGCGTCCACTCGTCCTTCGTCGACTACACCCACTGGGACTGGTACGCCCGGCCCCGTGACACCGGCGGACGCGTCATCGCGGGGCCCTACGTCGACTACCTCTGCTCCGAGGAGTACAGCCTGACGTTCTCCCTCCCCGTCACCGTGGAGGGCCGCTTCGCCGGGGTCGCCGCGGCGGACGTGTACCTGCGCCACTTCGAGGGGACGATCGCCCCGCTGCTGCGACGCCTGCCCGTCCCGGCCCGACTGGTCAACGCACGGGGCAGGGTGGCGGTGTCCACCGACCCCCACCACCTGGTGGGCTCCCTCACCAAGGGCCTCGACTTCACCGCGCCCCCGGCCCAGCCGTCCCGTCCGGCGGTGCGGGGCGGACTCGCGCTGTTCCCCTGCGAAGGAACCTCACTCGCCCTGGTCACACCGGCCGGCTGACCCGCAGGGGGTCACATGGGGAGGGAGAACAGCCGCACCGGCTCGGCGGGCGGGCGCGCGTCGTCGCGCAGGGGCGTCACCATGGTCCGCAGCGGCATGGTCACCAGCCGGTTCCCGGGCTGTTCGACGAGTACGTCCTGGTCGAGCGGGTGCCATCCGAGGCGCCGGTAGAGCGGTACGAGGGGAGGCCGGCAGAACAGGAGCGCGTGCCGCGGACCCATCGTGCGGGCGTGGTCGAGGGCCGCCGCGACCACCAGCCGGGCCAGCCCCCGGCCCCGCATGCCGGGTGCGACGGCCACTCCGCCGACGCCCACCACCTCTGTCCGGGCGTCGCCGAGCGCGACGGGCAGTCGGAGCAGGCCGGCGTGCGCCACGAGCCGCCCGCCCTGTCGGACGGCGAAGTGCTCTTCTTTGGGCAGCCAGACGAGACCGGCCGCGGCGACGCCGAAGGGATCGTCGCCGTCACCGAGGATCTCGTCCTGCTCCGCTCTCGTGTAGTGGGGGAGCCGTACTACGGCGGGTGCCACGGCGGGCTGGTCGTCTGACATCTCTCCATGATGGTTCCTCGGGGGTCCCGGAGTCAGCTCCGCACCGACTGATGCTCGGTCGACCGGTCCCGCCCGGTCGTCAGTCGCGCTCCTCGACGGCGACGGACTCGATGACGACGTCGTTCACGGGGCGGTCCGTACGGGGGTTGGTCGGGGTCGTGGCGATGGCGTCGACGACCTGCTTGCTCGCGTCGTCGGTCACCTCGCCGAAGATGGTGTGCTTGCCGGTCAGCCAGGTGGTGGGCGACACGGTGATGAAGAACTGGGACCCGTTGGTGCCGGGGCCGGCGTTGGCCATGGCCAACAGGTAGGGCTTGGTGAAGGCGAGGTCGGGGTGGAACTCGTCGGCGAACCTGTAGCCGGGGCCGCCGGTGCCGTTGCCCAGCGGGTCGCCTCCCTGGATCATGAAGCCTTCGATGACGCGATGGAAGACCGTGCCGTCGTAGAGCTTGCCGGTCGTCCTGTCGCCGGTCTCCGGATCGATCCACTCGCGCCGGCCCTGGGCGAGTTCGACGAAGTTCGCGACCGTCTTCGGCGCGTGGTCCGGCAGCAGGCGGAGTTCGATGTCGCCCTTGTTCGTCCGCAGCGTGGCGTACAACCCGGTCACAGGCAGCACCCTTTCGGTGAGTGACGTGTTCGGTACGCAAAGTTATCGCGGAGGGTGTCCGGCGCCGGGCAACGCCGGACACCGCGCACCGGACTCGCCGTCCATGGCGCAACGAAGCCACCCGACCGGTCGGCCGACAGTGGCGGCCGCCGCATGGCGAGGAAGGTGCGGTCGATCGGACCGACGGTCTGCGCGGCACTGCGACGACCCGGTCCGCGCGGGCGCCGGCGGTGCCCGGTGCCGTAGGTCAACGCGACATCCGCGCGTCACCCACACGAGCGACGACAGTTCGCGTCGTCCGGCCGGCCGGCGGGCCGGCATCCGACCAGCACCGAGGGGTGGCCGCCTCCGCAAACGTGCCTTGACGGCCAATAAGTCCGATCGTCCTTCACATCCACCCATGAGGTGAATCGTTCCGCTTGGGGAGCGTCACCGTGCACCACTTCCGAGCGGAGAGGAGTCGGCAGCATGGCCGACTGGAAGCAGATCAGCGGGGCGCTGGTCCGGATCGACGCGGGGTCCCGGACCAACGTGTGGGGCGTCAACGCCGCCGGGAACATCTACCGTTACACCAACAACGACGCCAGTCCGTGGGTGCAGATCCCCGGTGCGCTGACCGACATCGGTGCGG
>NZ_JBIAPF010000006.1:335779-442166 GCF_042888135.1 Streptomyces sp. NPDC003247 | reverse complement strand
GGGGCGGACGGCACCGTGTGGGGTGTCAACTCCGCCGGGAACATCTACCGCTACACCGGCGACCAGGACGCCGGCCACTGGAAGCAGATCAGCGGGGCGCTGGTTCGGATCGCCGTGGGGTCCCGGACGAACGTGTGGGGCGTGAACGCGGGCGGGAACATCTACCGTTACACCAACAACGACGCCAGTCCGTGGGTGCAGATCCCCGGTGCGCTGACCGACATCGGTGCGGGGGCGGACGGCACCGTGTGGGGTGTCAACTCCGCCGGGAACATCTACCGCTACACCGGCGACCAGGACGCCGGCCACTGGAAGCAGATCAGCGGCGGGCTCAAGGCCATCTCGGCCGGGTCCCGCACGTCGGTGTGGGGCGTGAACGCGGGCGGGAACATCTACCGCTTCACCAACAACGACGGCAACCCGTGGGTGCAGATTCCCGGTGCGCTGACCGACATCGGTGCGGGGGCGGACGGCACCGTGTGGGGTGTCAACTCCGCCGGGAACATCTACCGCTACACCGGCGACCTGCCCGGCTGACCCGGCCCGCTCACGCAGTCACGCGTGCGCCGCGCAGCGCCGTCAGCGGCACCGCGGCGCACGCTCCGTACCGGCGGACGGCCGGCTGACGGAGGGTCACCCCGTGCGCCGGCCGGAGGGCGGTCCGGTGGCCGTGTCCGCGAAGTCGGTCGACCGCCGGCCGGTTCGGGGTGTGGTGTCGTGAGCCGGCCGGTCAGGCGCTGCCCGTCGGGCGGCGCCGTCGCGGCTCGGGCAGCGCGGCAGGGTGACGGTGACGGTGAGCCCTCCGCCGGGACGGGGCCGGGCGTCCACGCGCGCCTGATGCGCGTCGGCGACGGCGGCGACGATGGACAGTCCGAGTCCCGCGCCCTGCGCGGGCCCGGTCCGCGGCGGGTGCAGACGGCGGAACGGCTCGAAGAGCTCGGGTACGCGGTCGGCGGGGATGCGGGGGCCGGTGTTGCTCACCGACAGGCCGGCAGCCGGTGAGGTGCGGATCCGGACGCTGCCGCCCGGGTGGTTGTGGCGGATCGCGTTGTGCACGAGGTTGGCGATCAGCCGGGTCAACAGGACCGGATCGCCCAGGACAAGAGTCGGCTGGAGTACCCGGTCGAGGGTGACGCCTGCCTCGTCGGCCGCGCCGCGGTGCTGGTCGGCGACCTCGTGCGCGAGATCGCGGAGGTCCACCGGTTCGCGCCGTTCGGGACCGTGCCGGCCCTCGGCCAGCGCCAGCAGCCCCTCGATGAGCCGCTCGGTCCGCACATTCGACCTGAGGAGTTCCGCACGCGTCCGGGCCAGCTGGGCGGGCGTGGGGTCGTCCAGGCCGATCTCGATGGCGGCGCGCTGGATCGCCAGCGGGGTGCGCAGCTCGTGGGAGGCGTTGGCCGCGAACCGCCGCTGGCTGTCGGCGGCCCGCTCCAGGCGCTCCAGCATGGCGTCGAAGGTGTCGGCCAGTTCCCTGAGCTCGTCGGGAGGACCGGTCAGGGCGATCCGCTCGTGCAGATCGGACAGCGACAGCCGCCGCGCGGTCGCGGTGATGCGGTGCACCGGCCGCAGCACCCGGCCGGCCAGCCACCATCCCACCGCCGCTCCGACCACGGCGAGCACCGCCACGGCGACCCAGATCAGCAGCCAGTGGTAGGACTCCACGGCGATCTGCGCGTCCCCGGCCGCCGTCGTCGGGTGGTCGGGCAACCCGGCGCCCGACGAGCCCTGTCCCGCGGGCACGGCGGGCGGCCCGGCGGACGCCGTGGCCCCGGGCGTGTCCGGCCTCGCCGCCGCCAGGCTGCCGGCCTTGTGCTCGAACAGCCGTTGCGCCAGCAGGTCGACGGCGATCAGCACTGCGGTCGAGGTGGCGACGAACAACGCGGCGTACAGGGCGGTCAGACGCGCCCGTACGGTCGACAGCCGGCGCTTCACAGCCGGTACCCGCCGGGCACCGTGGTGATCACCGGCGGTTCGCCCAGCTTGGCCCGGAGTTTGCTCACCGTCGCCTTGACGACCGTGGTGAACGGGTCGGTGCGCTCGTCCCACGCCCGCTCCAGCAGTTCCTCGGTGGTCACCACCGCCCCCCGCGCGCGCATCAGCACCTCCAGTACGGCGTACTCCTTGAGGGACAGCGGCAGATAGCGCCCGTCCCGGTGAGCCTGCCGGTGAGCCCCGTCCAGCGTGACGCCCGCGCGCTCCAGCAGCGGGGGCAGCGGTGCGGCGCGGCGGCGGTGCAACGCGCGGACCCTGGCCAGGAGTTCGGCGTACGCGAACGGCTTGCACAGGTAGTCGTCGGCTCCCAGGCCCAGACCGGCGGCCCGCTCGGTGACCGTGCCGGCCGCCGTCAGCATCAGGATGCGCACCGCCGCCCCGCCCTGGGCGAGTCGCCGGCACACCTCGTCGCCGTGCACCTCGGGCAGGTCCCTGTCCAGCACCAGTACGTCGTAGTCGTCGGCCGCGAGGCGCTCGAGAGCCGTCGCGCCGTCGTACGTCACGTCGACCGTCATCGCGTGCCGGCGCAGCCCGTCGGCCAGCAGGTCGGCGAGTGCCTTCTCGTCTTCGGCCACCAGTATCCGCATGGCTCCTTCTAACCCGCGCCCGGTAAGAGGGCGGTCAACGCTTTCGATCACCCGGAGCTGACGCCGTGCCGACCAGCCTGAGGGGGCAGTGCCCGAGCACCTCGCCCACCACTCTGTCCACGGAGGACGTCTTGAGCGACACCACGGCAACGTTCCGGATCCGACGCAGGCGCTCCACGGGCGGTACGTCCGTGCGGCGCGTCCCGAAGTGGGGCCTGGCCCTGGGCATCTCGGCCCTCGTGGTCGGAACCGGCTCGGCGGCCGACGCCGGCACCGTGAGCCGGGCTCCGGCGCGGTCCGACGCGCCCGCGCTGTGCCGGGAACTGCCCGGCGACCAGGACCCCGCCGCGCTGCCGGCGTCGACGCCGACCACGGTCACGACACTGCACCAGGTGTACCGGTGCATCCTCGACCACCACTACAGGGGCTCGCGGCTGGACACCCGGGTGCTCCTGCGGGACGCCTTCGCGGAGTTCACCGTGGAACTACAGCAGCGCGGCCTCGACCGGCCCGAGGCGACGCTCGGTGGCCTCACCGGACACCGGGACCGCGACTGGGCCTCCTTCGCCACGGCGTACCGGGGCGTGCTCGACGCGCTGTCCGCCGACGCGGACCTGCGGGAGATCCTGGCGGGCGCCGTGATCCGGGGCATGCTCGGCAGCCTCGACGACAACCACGCCGCCTGGGACAGCCGCCCGACACCGCCGGCGGAGACACCCACCCGGTACGGCTACGGCATCCTCGACGCCTCCTCGGGCAGCAAGACCCCCGCCAACATCAAGGACGCGACACCGCCGCTCTACGTCAAGCTGACGGTGCCCGGCTCACCCGCCGACGAGGCGGGACTGCTGCCGGGCGACATCATGGTCGCCGTCAACGGTGTGCCCGTGGCCACCGGCGGCATCCTCAACGCGGGCTCACTGGGCGCCCTCCGCCCGGCGTCCGGCGAGGACACGCTGCGGCTGACGGTCGAACGCCCGGCCACCGGCAGGACCTGGACGGTCGAGATGCGGCCCGAGGTCATCACCTCCGGAACCACTGCGGCGACGAGCGTCACGCTGCTGCCCGGCGACATCGCCAAGGTCGTACTGCCCTCGTTCTACCTGCCCGACGTCGCGGACGACGTCCTGGAGGAGATCGCGAAGCTGCGCGAGACCACGGAGCTGCGCGGCGTCGTCTTCGACGTGCGGGGCAACATGGGCGGGCGCGTCGAGCAGACCACCGAGCTGATCAGTTCCTTCGTGCACGGCAAGCTGATGAGCAAGGACTGCGACCTCGACAACCACTGCACGGAGAACCGCACCGACGACTCGGTGCCGCTGCTCAACCTGCCGCTGGCCGTCGTCACCGACGGCGACTGCGCTTCCGCCTGCGAGGACTTCGTCGCCAACGTGAAGTACCTCGGCCTGGGCGAGGTGGTCGGCGAGCGCACCAGGGGCGAGGCCTCGGGACTCCAGGTCGGCTACCGGCTGGACAACGACACCGTGCTGCTCCTCCCCAGGCTGTACCGGACGTTCGCGCACGGCGAGCAGGTCGACGGGATCGGCGTCCCGGTCGATCACCGGGTCCCGCTCACCGCGGCGGACGTCTCCGACGGCCGCGACCCCGCCGTCGACAAGGCACGCGAGCTTCTCGCCTCCCAGGAGTGACGGACGGCGGCGGCGCCGGACGGCCGGCTCCGGGAGGGAGCCGGCCGAAGCGCTGATCAGGACGCGTATCCGGAACCGCCGCTCCGTCTTTCCACGGCAGAAGGACGCAATCGTCCACCCACGGCACGTCATTGTCCACAACCGTCGCACTAGTCTCACAGCGAGCCGACCGCGCGGCCCCGGTGGTGCACCCCCCACAGCACGACACCTCTCCCCAACCCCACGGACGGAGATCCACATGCGCAGGACGAGCGCACGGTTCACCCTGGCCGGAGCCACCGCGGCGAGCGCCGCGGCGCTGGCCCTGATCGGAGCCACCACCGCCAGCGGGTCCACCGCGGCCGAGGAGCCGACGGCGATCGCGGCCGCCGGACCCGTCGGCTTCGGCGCCGCCACCACGGGCGGGGCCGGCGGCAGCACGGTGACCGTCACCACCGCCTCCGCCTTCATCTCGGCGGTGCAGAGCAGCACCACCCAGACCGTTCGGGTCAACGGCACCATCGCGTTGACGTCGATGACCAAGGTCGCCTCGAACAAGACCATCGTCGGCGTCGGCACCGCCGGCAAGATCACGGGCAGCGGACTCAACGTCGCCAGCGTGAGCAACGTGATCATCCAGAACCTGACGTTCACGGGCTCCAACGACGACGCCATCAACGTCCAGTACTCGACCAACGTCTGGATCGACCACAACGACATCTCGGACGCGTACGACGGAGCCGTCGACATCAAGCGCGCCTCGACCAACATCACGGTGTCCTGGAACCGCACCCACGACCAGGACAAGAACATGCTGCTCGGCCACTCCGACGACAACTCCAGCGAGGACACCGGCAAGCTGAAGGTGACCTACGACCACAACTGGTTCGACGGCACCACCCAGCGCAACCCGCGCGTCCGCTTCGGCAACCCGGTCCACGTGCTGAACAACTACTTCAGCGACATCGGCTCCTACGGAGTGGCCTCGACCGAGAGCGCGGGCGTCCTCGTGGAGGGCAACTACTTCGAGAACACCGACGACACCTACCACCTCGGTGAGGGCGACTCCGACGAGGGCTCGCTCGTCGCGAAGAACAACTGCTTCGTCAACTCGACCGCCGGACAGACCGGCGGGTCCGTGGCGTCGATCCCGTACAGCTACACCGCGGAGTCGGCGTGCAACGTCAAGGCGACGGTGACCGCGGGCGCCGGTGTCGGCAAGATCTGAGCCGCACCACCGCACCTGACCCGCACCACCGCACCTGACGACCCGCAACCACATCAGACCCGCACCACCGCACGAGGGCAGGACCGGTGACCGCCGTGTCACCGGTCTTGCCCCATGGCACCTCCTCCTCTAGGTTCCCCCGTGCCCCGTCGGCGCCGGCGCCGCGGGGGACCCCGGCGGAGGGCGAGCGAAGGGGCGCGGATGGCCGCAGACCTGTGCGCCGCCGACCCGCCGCGCGGACCGGACCGGCCGCTCACCGTGGGACTCCTCACCGCCAACATCCACCTGGGCGTCGGCGCCACCCTGTGGTCCGGTGTCTGCGCGGCGGCCCGGCGCAACCACGTCAACCTGGTCTGCTTCCCCGGCGGGAACCTGCTCCACGGCGACGTGGACCGCAGCGAACTCTACGAACTGGCCGGACCCGCCCGACTCGACGGCGTCGTGTGCTGGAGCTCCACCCTGGGCCTGCCCTCCGGCGGCCCCCGGGCCCGCGGTCTGCTGCGGCGACTGGCCCACCTGCCGCTGATCAGCCTCAACCAGCCGCTCAGCGACCAGACCGACGTGCTGTCCATCGACTCGCACGCGGGCATGCGCAAACTGGTCGGACACCTCGTCGTACGGCACGGCCGCCGACGGCCGGCCTGCATCCGCGGCCCGCTCGCCCACCCCGTCTCCGAAGAGCGCTACCGCGCCTACGTCGACGCCCTGCGCCACCACGGCATCCGGCACGAGCACACCCTCGTGGGCGCCGCCGTCGACTTCGCCGCGTCGGCGGGCGCCTCGGCGATGAGGGCACTGATCGAGGCGCGCGGGCTGGTCCCGGGCGTCGACTTCGACGTGGTGCTGGCGTGCAGCGACGTCCTCGCCGCGGGAGCGCTGCGCTACCTGACCGACCGCGGGGTGCGGGTTCCGGAGGACGTCGCGGTGGTCGGCTTCAACGACTCCCCCGAGGCCCGGCTCGGCGACCCGCCCCTCACCTCGGTCGCCCTGCCCTTCGCGGAACTGGGCGCGCTGGCGGTGGACACCCTCGTCGCCCGGTTGCGCGGCACCCGGCCACCCGACCGCACGACCATCCCGGCCACCCTGGTACCGCGCCGTTCCTGCGGCTGCCCCTACTCCTCGGCGTACGGCACCTCACCGCCGGTTCCCGCGGCCCCGTCCCCGGGGCCGGCGGCCCCGCACGCGCGGGCGCCGCACGTCGGCTGGGCGGCCCTCGACTCGCTTCTGCCGTCCGCGGGCGCCCGGCTCGCCTCGGCCTTCCACGCCGAACTCCCCTTCCACACCGAGCTTTCCTGCGCCGGGGGACCCGCCTGCGCCGGGGAACTCCCGTGCGACGGGGGCGAGTCGGTGCCGGCCGCCGAAGCGCCGGCCGACCGTGCGGCCGCGAGCGGGGACGCGGACCCCGGTGACCGGCCCGGCGCCTTCCTGACGCTCGTGGAGCAGTTGCTGCGCGGGCACGCCGGCACGCAGGCCGAGGTCGACCGCTGGCACCAGGCGCTGGAAGGAGCCCGCCGCGACGTCGTGGACGCGCTGCCCCGGCCGCACCGCAGGGCCGGTGAGCTCCTGTTCGGACGGGCCCGCCTCCTCGCGGCCGAGCGGTCGCGCGCGCTGCTGGAGTACGAACGCTGGTCCCAGACCCGACGCGCCCGCAGGCTACGGCAGTTCGGCACCGCCTTGACCACGGTGGTGGACCTGGAAGGGCTGTCCGACGTCCTGGAACGGCACCTCACCGAACCCGGCGTCCCCCACTGCCGGATCGTCCTGTACGAGCGGGCCCACGACTCCGCCGACCCGGCCGTGCGCGGCATGGCGCGCACGGTGCTGAACCGCGCGGGGGAGCGGACCCCCGCGGTCTCCGGCGCGCTCGGCGAACCCGCGTTCCCGGCCGGCCTGCTGCTGCCCGACGCGCTGCTGCCGCGCGAGGACCGGTACACACTCGTCCTGGAACCCCTGCACATCGGTGACGAACACCTCGGTGTGGCCGTGTTCGACGCGACCCGCACGGAGGCCGTGGACCACGACGGCGCCCTCTACCGGGAACTGGGCGACCAGATCAGCGCCGCCCTGAAGGCGATCGGCCTCTTCGACGAGGTGCGCCGGGCCCGCGACGCGGCCGAGCAGGCCAGCCGCTTCCAGGCACGGCTGCTGACCCATGTGACGGACGAGGTGCGCACCCCGGTGGAGGCCATGCTCCAGCACGGCGGCGATCCGGGGACGGCGCTCACCGGCGTCCGCCAGGAGGCGGCCCGGCTGCTGCACCTCATCGAGAACCTGCTGGACCTGGCCCGCTCGGAGGCCGGCGACCTCGTGCTGTCCCGGCGGCTGCTGGACCCGCTGCCCGTCCTGGCGCGGGCCTGCGCGACGGCGGCGGGCGCGCGGCCGGCGGCCTTCCGCTGGCGGCTCGACCTGCCGCAGCGGCTGCCGTCCGTGTGGGTGGACGAGACACGGCTGCGGCAGATCCTGCACAACGTCCTGTCCGCCGCCGCGGACCGGGCCGGGGTGTGCCCGCCCGAGGTCACCGCCGTCCTGACCCCCCGCGGCATACGGATCACCGTGGCAGTCCCCGACGCCCGCGCACCGTGCCCGCGCCCCGGTCAGCCGTCCGACGTCGGGGTGACCACGGCCCGCCGGCTGGCCATGATGCACGGCGGGGCACTGACCCTCTCCGGCACCGACCGCCGCCCGGAGTACGTCCTGCACCTGCCCCTGCCGGCACCGGACGGGCAGGCACACCTGACCGGTGGCGGTGCCGCGCCACTCCTCGTCCTCACGCCCGGCCCGCTCGCCCCGGACGTGGCGGAACTCGTGGCCCGGCACGGACTGGAGGAGTCCCGGCCCGACTCCCTGCCCGACCTCATCCGCTCGGTCGAACACCGCACCCCCGCGGCCGTCGTGTGGGACGCGCTGCCCGACCGCCCGCAGGAGTGGCGGGCGGTGCAGCGACTGCACGACCATCCCGCGCTGCGGCACACGCCGTTCCTGCTGTTCGGCGCGCACGGCACCGATCTGCGGCAGGTACTGCGCGCCCTGCGGCCCGAAGGGTTCGCGGCGCCCGTGATCGTCGCCGGCGGCTCGCGGGAGTCCCGGGAGACGATGCGCCGGCTGGCGGAGGCCGCGCTGCCCGACCACCCCACGCGGGTGGTCGCCGACGCCACGGCCGTCCTGGCCCTGGTCGCCGAGGAGCGGCCGCGGCTGGTGGTGCTGGAGCGCGCCCTGCCCGATCTGCGCGGGCTGGACGTCGTGGACCGGCTGTACGACGGTGCGGGCCGCGCCCTGTGCCCGGTCGTCGTCGCCGGGCACGAAGGGCTGACGGCGGAGGACGCGCGCCGGAGCCGCCCGCACCCGGCGCTGCTCATGCTCGACCTCGACGTGTTCGCACCGCACGAGGCGGCGGCGCTCGTCCGCGACCTGGCCGGGCAGGGCGGCCTGCCGCCGTCGCGGTCCCGGGAGGTCCTCGACGAGGCCCTGGTCTTCCTCTACGAGCACTGGCGCCGGCAGATCTCCCGCTGGCAGGTGGCGCAGGCCGCCGGCGTCAGCCCCGACCACCTCGGCAAGCTCTTCCAGCAGCGCTACGGCCTCACGGTGTGGGAGTACCTGACCCGGGTGCGCATCGGCCGGGCCGCGGAGCGCCTGCGCCTGAGCGACGACAGCGTCCAGAGCGTGGCCCGCGCGGTGGGCTTCCGCGACCGCGCGTACTTCAGCCGGGTGTTCCGCAAGGTGACCGGAGTGGCCCCGCGCCTCTACCGCGAGGAGTCGGCCGGCGGCCCGGAACCGTGACGCGGACCTGACGGCCGGGGCGGCCGGGCCGACCGGAACCAGGCCCGCGGGGGAGCCCCTCGCCGGCCGGGAACAAGGCCGGCCGGGGGCCCCGCGGGCCCGTACCGAGGTTCCGGACGCTCTCGCGCGGGGTGGGCGGTCAGGCGGCGAACGGCGACTCCGCGCCGGCCGCGACGACGGCGCCGCCCTGGACGACACCGGCCACGTTCCGGGGGTCGGCCAGGAAGCCGATGTCGGTCAGCGGGTCGCCGCGCAGGACGACGAGGTCGGCGTACGCACCCGGCGCCGTCGTCCCGATCTCTCCCTCCCGGCACAGCAGCCGGGCGGCGGTGCTGGTGGCGGAGCGGATCACGTCCAGGGGGCTCTGCACCTCGGCGCGCAGCCGGAACTCCTCGTTCTGGTGGTGGTGCATACCGCCCAGCAGGTCGCTGCCGTAGACCGTGCGGACCCCGCCGCGAACGGCCCGTTCGAGAGCGGCGAGCCCCTCGCCGAGCACCTCGTCCACCTTGCGGTGGCTGTCCGCGGGCAGCCCGTACTCCGGCCCCTCCTTCTTCAGCGCCCAGTAGGTGACGAGCGTGGGCACGAGGAACGCGTCGTGGTGGGCGAACAGCCGGACGCTCTCGTCGTCGAGCAGGTTGCCGTGCTCGATCGAGCGGATGCCCGCCTCGAGGGCGCGGTTGACGGCGCGGGCGGTGTAGGCGTGGGCGGCGACGTACCGGTTGGCCGCCGTGGCCTCCTCCACGATCGCGCGCAGCTCGTCCATGGAGTACTGCGTGGAGTCGATGCGGTCGGTCGGCGAGGCGACCCCGCCGGACGCCATGACCTTCAGGTGGTGGGCGCCCTTGCGCAGTTCGTCGCGGGCGGCGGCGCGGACCGCGTCCACCCCGTCCGCGACGCGGCCGAGGCCGGCGCAGCACGGGTGGTCGTCGCTGACCCGGGTGCCGCGTCCGCGGGTGTCGCCGTGGCCTCCGGTCTGGCTGAGGGCGCGGCCGCAGAACAGCAGCCGGGGGCCGCGGACGAGGCCTTCGGCCTGGGCGTCGCTGAGACCGTAGTCGGCCCCGGAGGCGTCGCGGACCGTGGTGAAGCCCCGGTCGAGCATGCCGCCCATGATGCGGGCGCTGTGCGCGGCGATGTAGCTGGGGGAGGAGTGGGGCAGCGCACCGAGGTCCGCGGTGGCGGCGGTGACGTGGACGTGCGCGTCGATCAGGCCGGGCAGGACGGGCGCTCCGGCGAGGTCGACGACGCGGACGCCGTCCGGGGCGGTGAGCCGCGACCCGGTCTCGGCGATGCGCCCGTCGGCGCAGCGCACGTCGCGTTCCTCGTAGGTGCCGGACTCCACGTCGAGCAGGAGGGCGTTGCGCAGCAGCAGGGACAAGGGGGTACTCCTCGGTACGGCGGCGGGAGGTGGCGCGCGCGGGTCGCGGTGTGCGGGCGGTGGGGTACGGGCTGTGGTGCCGCGGCCGGTCGGCGACGACCACGGCACCGGGGCGGACCGGTCCGGTCCGCCCCGGTGATGTCATCCGGGCGGCAGCGCGCCCCGGGTGAGGGCGCGCAGGGCGGGCACGGCACGGTCGGCCAGGGCGGCGATCGTGCGCAGGGCCTCCTCGTCGTAGCTGCCCTCCGCGTCCAGGGCGTTGAGGACGCCCAGAACCCGTCCGGCGTCGACGACGGGTGTGTTGACGACGGCGCCGCAGCCGAGCGCGTCGATGACGCGGTGGTCGGCGAAGACCTCCCGTACCGCGGCCCGGTCGGGGCCGAGGTACGGCAGCTGCCGGCTGATGCAGTGCTCCAGCCAGCCGCCGGAGACCTCCACGGACTTCTCGCCGCCGACCGGGTACTGCACCGGGTGGCTGGAGTGGACCCGTCGCAGGGTGGTGCGCTCGGGCAGCCAGGCCAGCACGGTGAACAGGCGCACCCCCACGGTGGCGCGCACCTCCTCCTCCAGCGCGGTGAGCGTCGCGGCCGGGTCGGACGCGGGGTGAACGGTCATCGCCCGGCCACCTCCTGCCGCGCGGGCCCCTCGGCGGGCGTGGACGCGGGCGTGGGGGCGGTCGGCTCGGTGAGGTCCTCCAGGGAGCGGCCCGCGGTGCTGACGCCGAACAGGACGGTGCACAGCACGCCGACCGCCAGGACGGCCGTGGTCAGGCCGAACACCCCGGCGAAGCCGAAGCCGGCGGCCGAGACGCCGATGATGATCGGGGCGAGGATGGAGCCGACGCGGCCGAAGGCGCTGGACAGGCCGGTGCCGGTGGCCCTGATCCAGGTCGGGAAGACCTCGGGGGTGTAGGAGTAGACGCCGGCGTAGGTGCCGTTGAGGAAGAACGACAGGACCGCGCCCGCCAGGGTGATCGACACGGGCGTGGACGTCTGGCTGAGCCAGAAGGCGCTGACGGCGGAGCCGCTGAGGTAGAGGGCGATGACGTTCTTGCGGTCGAGCCGCTCCGACAGCCAGGCCGCCGAGAAGTAACCGGGGATCTGCGCCAGGTAGATGATGATCGAGAACTCGAAGCTCTTGGTCACCGTGATGCCGCGCTGGACCAGCAGGGTCGGGATCCAGGAGAAGAAGCCGTAGTACGAGAACGTGATCACGAACCAGATGAGCCAGGTGATCGCCGTACGCCGGGCCATGGCGCCGCTCCACAGGTAGCGCAGCGCGGTCGGCAGGCTCGGTGTGGAGCGGACCGGTGCGATCGCGGCGGCGTCCTGGGCCGGTACGGGCGGCAGGGGCTCGCCGGTCGCCGCCCGCACCCGGTCTTCGAGGTCGGCGACGATCCGTTCGGCCTCCTGGTGGCGGCCGCGGGCCATCAGGTAGCGCGGGGACTCGGGCAGCGTCCGGCGCCACCACAGCAGCATGACCACCGGAAGCGCGGTGATGACCTGGGCGACGCGCCAGCCCTCGGGCACGGTGGGCACGACGAACCGGCCGATGAGGGCCGCGGCGACGAAACCGAAGGAGAAGAAGCCGGCGAGCGCTCCGACGAACCAGCCGCGGCGGGCGGCGGGCACGAACTCCGAGAGGAACGGGGCGATGATCGCGCTCTCGGCCCCCGCGCCGGCGCCGGCCAGGACCCGGGCGCCGAGGAAGACCTCGTAGTTCGGCGCGACCGCGGCCACCAGGGAGAAGAAGGCGTAGAAGGCGAGCGCCCACATCATGACCTTGCGGCGGCCGATGCGGTCGCCGAGAATGCCCGCGAGCGCGGCGCCGAAGAGGAAGCCGAACGGCGAGGCGGAGCCGATCAGGCCGAGCGCGCCGTTGCCGAGGTCCCAAGCCTCCTGGGCGCTGGGCATGAGGAAGGCGACGACCGCCGAGTCCATGCCGTCGAACGTGTAGCCCAGCCCGCCGATCAGCAACAACGCGTAGTGAGGTCTGCTCAGGGGCAGACGGTCCAATCTTGCCGTCAGGGACATGGCCCGCACCTCCGTGGATCGAGATGCGAGCAACGTATTCTGCACTTCCTTCAATCTGCAATAGCTGTTGCAGATTTTTCTGTTCGTTACGCCGGTAGCCTGACCCCGTAACACGCAGCGGGAGACTGGAGGGGGCTCGGTGACTTCGACGGACGCGGACGCCGACACGGGGGACGGCTTCGAGGCGTGGCTGCGCGGCCGGCTGCCCGCACGCGGGCTGCGGACCAAGGGCGCGGCGGTCCTCGACGTCCTGCTCACCCAGCCGCGCCGGGCGTCGTTCGCCTCCACGGCGGAGCTGGCGGCCCTGGCCGCCGTGAACACCGCGACCGTCACCCGCACCGCACAGGCCCTCGGGTTCGCCGGCTGGCCCGCGCTCCAGCAGGAACTGCGCGCCCGCTACCTGTCCGCGCTCAGCGCCCCCGACGTCGCCGCCGAGCACCACGCCACCGACGCCGCCGGGGAGGCGTCGCTGCGCCGGGACCTGGACAGTCTCGCCCTGCTCACCCGCCGACTGGACGCGGACGCGGTCCGCCGGGTCGCCGAGGCCGTCGCCGCGGCCCGGCACACCGTCGTCGTCGCGGACGGCAGTTACGCGGCCACCGGCATCTCCTTCGCCCACAACGCCCGCCTGGCCGGCTACGCCGTCACCGCCGTCACCGGCGGCGACGCCCAGCTCGCCAACGTCGTCTCCGCCATGACCGGCGAGGACACGCTGATCGCCATCAGCTTCTGGCGGCTGTACGCCAGTACGGTGCTGGCCGCCGGGGAGGCGCACCGCCGCGGCGCCAAGGTCTACGCCCTCACCGACGCGGCGAGCCCCGCCCTGGCCGAGGCCGCGGACGAGGTCCTGCTGGTCCCGGCCGAGGGCGTCTCCTTCTTCCCCTCCCTCACCGCCGGCACCGCCCTGGTGCAGGCGATCGTGGCCGAACTGGCCACCGTGGACGCCGAACGCACCCGTCGCTCCATCGAGGCCGCGGAGGCCCAGTGGGACCGCTTCGGCCTCCTGCACCGCCGCCCCCGCCCCCGCCCCGAACCCGGCACCCACCAGGCCTGACAAGGCCCGGAGCCGATTCAGCGCGGAGGCGCCTCGCGCGCCGTGATCCCATCCGGTACGGGACGGAACGCGACCTCGTCCGGTACCGGGCGGAACGGGACCTCCGGAAGGTCCTCGCCGGTGCGGGTGGCGTCGACGCGGGAGCGGATGTAAGCGCCGGCGCGGTGCTGCGCGTCCTGGGACTGCCGGGCCTGCTCGTGGGAACGGTCGTCGTCGGCGCGGCCACCGCCGTCGTCAACGTGCTCATACCGGTTCTGGTACGCAAACGGTTCCCGCGCGAACGCGTCGGCACCATGATGGGCGTCTACGCCCTCTCGATGGGCGCCGGCTCGGCGCTGGTCGCCGCCCTGGTCGTCCCGGTCGCCCGGGCCACCGGGGCCTGGCAGTGGGCCGTCGGCCTGGCCGTCGTCCCCGCCGTCCTGGCGGCGGCCGGCATGACCCCGCAGCTGCGCCACCGGGCGCCCCGCCCCGCTCCGGCCGCCGGAACCGCGCGGGCCGGGCGCCCCCACGTGGCGCGGACGGCGGTCGCCTGGAGCCTCACCGCCTTCTTCGGGGTGCAGACCCTCGCGTTCTACACCACGCTCGCCTGGCTGCCGTCCGTCCTCGTCCAGGCCGGGCTCGGCAGCGGCGCCGCCGGCACCGGCCAGGCCCTCCTCATCTGCGGCGTCGCCGGCGGCGGCTTCGCCGCCCCCGTCCTCGCCGCCCGGCACGCCGACCAGCGCCCCCACATCCTGGTGACCGCCCTGGTCTGCGCGCTGGGGCTCGGCGGGCTCCTGCTCGCCCCGACCGGCACCTCGATGGTGTGGGTCGTCGTCCTGGGCGTGGGCCTGGGCGCCGGACAGGCACTGCCCGGCGTGCTCTACGCCCGCCGGGGCGGCGACCACGACCACGTGACCGCCCTGTCCACCATGGCGCAGACCTGCGGGTTCCTCCTCGCCGCCACCGGCCCGGCCGTCGCCGCCGCCCTGCACACCGCCACCGGCACCTGGACCGCGCCGCTCACCATGCTCTGCGTCACACTGCTCCTGGGCGCGGCGGCGAGCCTGCGCGCCGGCCACGACGCCGGGCGACTCCGGCGGTGACCGGGCGCCCGTAGCCCCAGCCGCTCCTGCGTCCCGTGCGCCGGGAGCCCCGAGCGGGGCGGGACGCAGGCGCTCGACGGAGGGCCTCCAAAGAACGACTTTGATGTTCTCAAAGTGCAAGTGTTAATTTCTCTGGGTGAAGACAGAAGCCGCCCACCACGCAGCCGCCGCCCGAGGCGCCGGCCGCTCGGTCGTGAGCGTGCCGCTCGTGGCTCGTCTGCACATCGACCTCTGCCGCCGCATGTCGGCGGCCTGTCGCCCCTGATCGGCTGATCGGCGATCTCGCCGAGATCCGGGGCGGCGTCGTCGGCGCCTCCGCGCCGTCGCCGCCCCGCGCCTGCCTTCCCCTCGCTCGTCCCCTCCCGTTCCTCCCCGCGCGTCCTCACTGGAGTGTGTCCGTGTCCGCGAACACCGCCGATCCGAAGCCCGCGAAGCCCGGCTTCCGGATACCCCTGCCGTTCTGGGCCCAGGTCCTGCTCGGCCTCGTCGTCGGCCTGGTGCTCGGTTACGTCGCCCGCACCTACGACGTGTCCTGGCTCGCCACCACCCTCGACAAGGTGGGCGGCATCTTCGTGCAGCTGCTGAAGCTGGCCGTGGCCCCGCTGGTCTTCTTCGCGATCACGGTGTCCATCACCAACCTGCGCAAGGTCAACAACGCGGCCCGGCTGGCCGGCCGCACCCTGCTCTGGTTCATGGTCACCTCGCTGATCGCGGTGGTCATCGGCCTCGCCATCGGCCTGGTCTCCAACCCGGGCTCCGGCTCCGACCTGACCCCGGCCGACGGCGCCCAGCCGGACCACGCCGGCAGCTGGCTGGACTTCCTGACCGGCATCGTCCCCACGGACGTGATCACCCCGTTCACGGAGCTCAACGTCCTCCAGATCGTCTTCATGGCGGTCGTGGCCGGCATCGCCATCCTCAAGATCGGCCCGAAGGCCCAGCCCGTCCTGGCCCTCTCCGAGTCCGTCCTGGAGCTGCTCCAGAAGGCCCTGTGGTGGGTGATCCTGCTGGCCCCGATCGGCTCCGCGGGCCTCATCGGACGCGCGATCGTCCAGTACGGCTGGGACCTGATCGGCAACTACGCGACCTTCACCGCCGACATCTACGTCGGCTGCGCGCTGGTGCTGTTCGGCGTCTACCCGCTGCTGCTCGCCTTCGTCGCCAGGCTCAGCCCGCTGCAGTTCTTCAAGGGCGCCTGGCCCGCCATCCAGCTGGCGTTCGTCTCCCGCTCCTCGGTCGGCACCATGCCGGTCACCCAGCAGTCGGTGATCCGCCTCGGCGTCCCGAAGGACTACGCCTCCTTCGCCGTGCCGTTCGGCGCGACGACCAAGATGGACGGCTGCGCGGCGATCTACCCGGCCATCTCCGCGATCTTCGTGGCCGAGATCTTCGGCGTGGACCTCGGTGTCAGGGAGTACCTGCTCATCGCGTTCGTCTCGGTGATCGGCTCGGCGGCGACCGCGGGCCTGACGGGCGCGACCGTCATGCTCACGCTGACCCTGTCCACCCTCGGCCTGCCGATGGAGGGCGTGGGCCTGCTGCTCGCCATCGACCCGATCCTGGACATGATGCGCACCGCCACCAACGTCGCGGGCCAGGCCCTCGTCCCGGTCCTCGTCTCCGCCCGCGAGAAGATCCTCGACCGGACGAAGTACGACACCGCGACGGCTTCCCCCGTCGACGACGTGGAGAGCGTCCACGCCGAACCGCAGCCCGCCGCCGCTCCGGCGGCCGGCTGACGCCCCGCCCCGCCCCGTCGCCCCCGTCCCGCCGCGTCAGGGACGCGGACGCGACACCTGCCTCCGCCCCGCCGGCCACAGCCGACGGGGCGGAGTGCTGTCCGCGGTCGGGCGGACACGGGCGGTCCGCCCCTCTCCGCGGCAGGGCCGGCCGGAAGCGGTGGCTGAAGCCGCTCGGCCACCGCGGCCTCGCCGTGGCCGGGCCGCCTCGCTCACCGCCGGGCGAGGATCGCGGCCAGGCCGAACTCGAAGCGCTCGTCGAAGGCGGTGGAGGCGAGGTGGCCGAGCGCGCGGTGGAGGGCCGGGTGGCTCGTCCGCGAGACCGCGTCCGCCAGGCGGTCGCCCAGCGGCTGCCGCCCCGCCGCCTGTTCCTCCTGGGTGAGGCCGAGGGTGAAGTACATGATCGTCCATGTGGTCCAGGCGGCCTCGCGCTCGTTCCGTCCGTCGTCCAGGAGCGCGGCGACGAGGGTCTCGGCGAGACGCAGGGTGTGCGGCTCGGCGGCGAAGGTGCCGACGACGAGTGCGGCGCCGTCGCGGTGGGCGAGCAGGGCGCGCCGGTAGCGGCGGGCCAGTTCACGGGCGCGCCGGTCCGGTGAGGCCGGCAGGTCGTCGAGCGGGATCTCGCCGACGACCGCGTCCGCCATGAGCTCCAGCATCCGGGCCTTGGTCTTCACGTGCCACAGCACGGTGTTCATCCGTACGCCGAGCCGTTGGGCGACCGCCCGTGTGGACAGCGCGTCCAGGCCCTTCTCGTCCAGCAGTTCCAGCGCGGCACGGATCACGGTGCCGGGTTCGAGACGGTCTCCCGTTTGCCTATTGGTCACTGACCTAGTTTACTGCGGACCCAGGTTATTGGTCACCGACCAAGAAGGTGGGTTCATGAACAGGCACCACGTCGTCATCGCCGGAGGCGGCCCCGTCGGCCTCTGGCTCGCCGCCGAGCTGCGGCTGGGCGGGATCTCCGTCACCGTCGTCGAGGAGCGCGGGGAGATCGACGAGCGCTCCAAGGCGCTCACCGTCCACCCGCGCACCATCGAGTGCCTGGCCACACGGGAGGCGCACCGGCCGTTCCTCGCCGAGGGCCTGCCGATCCCGACGGGCCACTTCGCCGTGCTCGACGACCGGCTCGACTTCGGCGCACTGGACACCCCGTTCCCGTACACCCTCGCCCTGCCCCAGTCCCGCACCGAGGAACTGCTCCAGGAACACGCGCTCGGGCTGGGCGCCACCATCGAGCGCGGGCATCGCGTCACCGGGTTCACCGAGAGCGCGGAGTCGGTGACCGTGCGGGTGGAGGGGCCGGAGGGACCGTACGAGATCGAGGCGGCGTACCTCGTCGGCTGCGACGGCACCCGAAGCACCGTCCGCACCACCGCCGGTGTCGACTTCCCCGGCACGCCCTCCACCGTCCTCGGCTGGCTCGGCGACGTCACCCTCGACAACCCGCCGCGGCCCGGCTTCAGCACCTTCACCCTCCGGGGCGGGGTGATGGTCGCGCCGCTGCCCGGCGGGCGGTTCCGCATCGTCGGGGTCAGCCCCGACAGCCTCACCACCGAGTGGCCGGGCGACCTCACCCTGGAGGAGCTGCGGCGGAAGACCGTCGCCGCCGCCGGCGACGACTTCGGCATGCGCGACCCGTCGTGGCTCTCCCGCTTCGGCAACGCCACCCGGGTGGCCGCCGCGTACCGCCGCGGCCGTGTCCTGCTGGCGGGCGACGCCGCCCACCAGCACTTCCCCGCCGGGGGAGTCGGGATGAACGTCGGCATCCAGGACGCGCACAACCTCGGCTGGAAGCTGGCCGCGACCCTGAACGGCTGGGCCCCGGACGGCCTGCTGGACACCTACCACGCCGAACGCCACCCGGTCGGCGTCCAGCTCGCGGAACACAGCCGCGCCCAGACCGCCCTGATGTCCACCTTCACACCCGAGGGCCTCGCCCTGCGCTCCCTGCTCAGCGGGATGCTCGCCGACCAGCCGGCGTTCGGCCGCGCCCTGTCCGAACGGCTCACCGCGCTCGCCGTCCGCTACCCCACCGCGGACCCGGCAGCCCACCCCCTCACGGGCACCCGCTCCCCCGACCTTTCCTTCACCGGTACGCACAGGAGCCTGTTCACCCTGCTGCGCCCGGACGCGTACCTCCTGCTCGACCTCACGGCCGACGGCGCACTCGGCGACCGGGCGCTGCCGGGGCTCGCCGTCCACACCGGTACGCTCGACCGTCCCCCGGCCGCCTGGAGCACCGTGCGCGCCGCCCTGATCCGCCCCGACGGCCACGTCGCCTGGGCCGGGACCGACCTGGACGGCACCGCACTGTCCGCGGCCGTGGACCGGGTCGTCGCCGGGCGTCCATGACCGGGGGAGTCACGGCCTGACGGCACGTCAACCGCCCAACGGCAGGGAGCAGACCGGCTCCTGGCACAGGTGTCCCGTGCCGTAGCCGGTGTGCGGGCCGGTGGCGTGGGGAGGGGGGCGTCAGGAGCGTGCGGGTACGGGGGTGCCGCGCAGCAGGCGCAGCAGGCGCTCGGTCTCGGCCGTGACGGCCTCGCGGCCCGCGCTCAGATAGCGGCGCGGATCCACGGAGTCCGGGCGGGCGTCCAGGTCGGCCCGTACGGCGTGGGTGAAACGGGCGTTGAGATGCGTCGAGACGTTGACCTTCGTCATGCCGCACGCCACCGCCTCGACCAGGCCCGCGTCCCCGACCCCGGACGAGCCGTGCAGGACCAGCGGGACGGGGACGGCCGCGCGCAGCGCGCGGATCAGCGCGAAGTCGAGCACGGCGTCCCGCGCGAGCATCGCGTGGGAGCTGCCGACCGCGACCGCGAGGCCGTCGACTCCGGTGGCGGCGGCGAACGCGGCCGCCTCGCCGGGATCGGTGCGCACGCCCGGGGCGTGGGCGCCGTCCTTGCCACCGATCTCGCCGAGTTCGGCCTCCACCCACACCCCGTGCCGGTGGCACCGCTCCACCAGGGCGGCGGTCGCGGCGACGTTCTCCGCGTACGGCAGAGCCGCGGCGTCGAACATCACCGACGGCAGGCCGAGTGCGACGGCCTCCTCCACCAGGCCGGGCGAGGTGGCGTGGTCCAGGTGGACCGACACCGGCACCCGCGCGCCCTCGGCGGCGGACAGGGCGGCGTTCGCCAGGGGGCGCAGGGAGCCGTGGTAGCGGACGGTGTTCTCGCTGATCTGGAGCACGACCGGTGCGTCCGCCGCCTCGGCCGCCGCGACGATGGCGGTGACGTGTTCGAGCTGGATGACGTTGAAGGCGCCGAGGCCGCGGCCTTCGGCGACGGCCGCTTCGGCGAGCGGTCCGGTGCTCACGAGGGGCATGGACGAGATCTCCTTCTGAGTGCGGGGACGCGGGCGTGCCGCCGCGCCGGGTCAGGGGGGAAGAGGAAGCGCGGGGGAGGGGAGGCGGGTGACCTCATCCCAGGGGCGCTGGCGTCACGGTGGTCCGGGGCAGGAGCTCGCCGTAGACGGAGGCGTCGAACTCCCCGGCGAGCGGGGCTACCACGGCGGCGGCGGACAGTGCCACGGCCGTACGGACGCGCTCCGGCCACGGCCGGCCGTGCCGCAGGCCGGCGCTGAGCGCGGCGACCGCCGCGTCACCGGCGCCCGTGGGATTGCCGGCCAGCCGGCACGGCGGCCTCGCCCGCCAGGCGCCGTCGGGGGTGACCGCGAGCAGGCCGTCGGCACCCAGGGACACCGCCACGGACCGCGCCCCGGCCCGGCGCAGCGCGTCGGCTCCCGCCCGGACGTCCTCGGTGCCGAGGGTCTCGCACAGTTCCCGGGCGTTGGGCTTGACCAGGGCGGGACCGGCCTCCAGCGCGGCCAGCAGGGGCGGGCCGGAGGTGTCGAGGACGGCCGGGACGTCCGACCGCCGGGCCAGCGCGACGAGTTCGGCGTAGGCGTCGTCCGGCAGTCCGCCGGGCAGGCTGCCGGACAGCACCACCACGGCCGACGGCCCGAGCAGCCGACGGTAGTGCGTCCTGAACTCCCGCCATTCCGCCGCGCTCACCCGGGGGCCGGGCTCCAGGAAGACGGCGGCGTCGCCGACCGCCTCCTCCACCACGGTCACCGTCTGCCGGGTGGTCCCGGCGATCGTCAGCAGCGCGTCGCGCATCCCGGAGGCGGCCACGTCCCGGCGTACCGACTCGCCGGGCGGCCCGCCCACCAGCCCGGTGACCAAGGTGGTGTGCCCCAGGGCCGTCAGGACCCGGGCCACGTTCACCCCCTTGCCACCCGCCCGGTGCCGGGCGGCGGCGAGCCGGTGGCTGCCGCCCGTGCGGATGCGGTCCACGGTGTACGTGACGTCGACGGCGGCGTTCAGCGTGACGGTGGTGATCACGGAAGGACCGCCTCCTCCCGGGCGGCCCCGCCGCTGCGTCCGGCGGCCCGCTCCCCGGCCAGGTCCAGGGCGAGCAGGGCGGCGCCCCGGCAGCCCGCGCGGTCTCCGAGTTCGGCGAGCAGCAGCTCGGGCGGCCGGTGGAAGGCCAGCCGGTCCGCCAGGGCCCGGCGCAGCGGATCGGTCAGGTCCGCGCCCGCGCGTGCCAGACCTCCGCCGAGCACGACCGCGCCGGGTTCGCAGAGCACGGTGTACGCGGCGAGACCGTCGGCCAGGGCGTGCACGGCGGACGCCCAGATCCGCGCGGCCACCCGGTCGCCCGCGCCGGCGCGTTCACGGACCTGCTCGGCCGTGACACCGCCGTCCGGTCCGTTCCCGCGGTCTGGTCTGTTCCCGTCGTCTGGTCTGTTCCCGTCGTCCGGTCCGTACCCGTCGTCCGGTCTGTTCCCGTCGTCCGGTCCGTTTCCGCAGCCCAGCCCGCTTCCGCTGTCCGGCCCGTCCGATCCGTCCGCCCCGGGGGATCCGTTCAGGGCGCCGGTCGCCCGGGCGTACCGGCGGGCGATCGCGGACGCGGAGGCGACCGTCTCCAGACAGCCCTGCCGCCCGCAGCCGCACCGCGGCCCGCCCCGCCGGACGGTGAGATGGCCGAGTTCGCCTGCCCCGCCACGGACGCCCTCCCGCACCCGGCCGTCGTGCACATGGGCCGCGGCGATGCCCGTGCCGAGGGCGACGAAGAGGAAGTCGTCGTGCCCGCGCCCCGCGCCCAGCCTCCCCTCGGCCACCGCTCCGGCCCGTACGTCGTGGCCCAGGGCCACGGGCAGCGCCAGCCGTTCGGAGAGAACGGCGCGCAGCGGCACGTCGCGCCAGCCGAGGTTGGCGGAGTAGCGGGCCACGCCCCGGGCCGTGTCGACCAGGCCGGGCACGGCCACCCCGACGGCGAGCGGTGCCCGCCCGGTCAGGGCCCTGCTCTCGGCCGCGAGGGCGGCGGCGGTGTCGGCCACCGTGTCCACGACGGCGCGCGGGCCCCGCTCCCGGTGCGTGGCCCGGTGCACGGAGCGGACGACGTCGCCGTCGCCGGTCACCAGCGCGGCCTTGATGCCGGTGCCGCCGAGGTCGACCGCGACCACCTGGCCGGGCGGCGGGCTGCTGCTTGTCATCGGGGGGCGTCCTTCCGGGGAGGCGGTCAGGCGGGTGGGACGGGGGAGGGAGCCGCATCCGGCCGCGGCCGCTGCCGGGGCGGGGCCGGATGCGGGGCCGGGTGGGTGTGTGTCGGCGGTTGGGTCGTGTTCGGCCGGGGACGGGTGGGTGTGTGTCGGCGGTTGGGTCGTGTTCGGCCGGGGACGGGCGGGTGTGTGTCGGCGGTCGGGTCGTGTTCGGCCGGGGACGGGTGGGTGTGTGCCGGCGGTCGGGTCTTCTCCGGCCGGGGCCGGGTGGGTGTGTGTCGGCGGTTGGGTCGTGTTCGGCCGGGGACGGGTGGGTGTGTGCCGGCGGTCGGGTCGTGTTCGGCCGGGGACGGGCGGGCTTGTGCCGGCGGCCGGGGCGTCCCCGGCCGGGGCGCGGTCAGCTGAGGACGACGGAACGGGTGAGGTTGCGCGGCCGGTCCGGGTCGAGGCCGGCGGCCTCGGCGCGGGCCACGGCCAGCCGCTGGGCGCGGATCAGGTCGGCGAGCGGGTCGAGGTCCGTGTGCACGAGCGTGGCGCCGGTGCGGGCGATGTCGTCGGCCAGCCCGGCGGGCACCCGGCCGAAGACCCACACGGCCCGACCGGGGGCGGCGATGCTGATCGGGCCGTGCCGGTACTCCATGGCCGGGTAGCTCTCCGTCCACGCCCCGGCCGCCTCCCGCATCTTCAGCGCGGCCTCGTCGGCGAGTCCGCAGGTCCAGCCGCTGCCGAGGAACGTCACCTGCCCGGCCTCGACCAGCCCGGGGTCCACGGGGGCGAGGAGGGCGCGGCGCGCGTCCGCGACGGCGGCCGTCAGGTCCTCCCCGAGATGGGCCCGCAGCAGCGCCAGGGCGGTGGTGGCGAACCGGGTCTGCACCACGGACCGTTCGTCCGCGAAGGGCAGCGCCACGACCCGGCCGGCCGCCGCGGCGACGGGCGTCGCCGGGTCCGCGGTGATCGCGGTGATCCGCTCGGCGGGCGTGTCCGGGACGGCACCCCTGACCAGGTCGAGGACCTCGGTGGTGGTGCCCGACCGGGTCAGGGCGACGATCCGGTCGTAGCGGCGGCCGGTGGGAAACTGCGAGGCGGCGAAGGCGTCCGTGCGGCCGTGGCCGGCGCTCTCGCGCAGGACGGCGTAGGACCGGGCGATGTACAGCGAGGTGCCGCAGCCGACCACGGCGACCTCCTCGCCGGCCGAGGGCAGCGCGTCACCGAGTCCGGCGGCGGTCTCGGCGGCACGCAGCCAGCTCTCCGGCTGGGTGGCGATCTCGTCCTGGGTGAACGACACGTGAGGTCCTCTCTTCTCGGCTCTTCCCGGCGTACGACGTGCGGCGTTCGGGGCCGTCCACGTCGCCGGGGATGGATGGCGTCCGTGACCGTGCCGGCGTGGGCACGGGCGTACGCGGGTCAGCCGACGGGCACGTCGGCCGCGTCGGACAGCAGGTGCCGTTCGCCCGTGGCGCAGGCGGCGTAGACGCCCGCGACGGCGGTCACGACCTGCCGTCCGTGGGCGGCGGGGACCGCGCAGGGCCGTTCGCCCCGGACGGCGGCGGCGAACGCGGCGAGCTGGTCGCGGAAGGCGGCCGGCACGTCGTCGTCGGACTCCCCGGCCAGCAGGACCGGGTCGGTGCCGTCGTCCGGGTGGAGCCGCGCACCGGTGCCGCGGGACACGCGGAGGGAACCGCGTGATCCGATGACGGTCAGTTCGTCGCGGGCGGGCAGCAGGGCGCTGGTGACCGTGATGTGGCCGACGGCTCCCCCCTCCAGCTCCAGCCGGGCCAGTACGTCGGTCTCCACCGGCAGGTCACCACGGTGGGCCGCCGTCGCGGTGACCGCCGTCGGGCGCCGCCCGGTGATCCACAGCAGCCGGTCCACGCAGTGGGTGCCGATGTTGATGAAGACGCCGCCGCCGGAGACCGCGGGGTCGAAGAACCAGGAGGGCCGGCTGCCGGGGCGGTAGTCGGTGCCGCGCCAGTCGTGGACGGCGAGGACGTCGCCGACGGCTCCGGCGTCCACGGCGGCCTTCGCGGCGGCCATCGGCGGCAGGAAGTGCTGGATGTGCCCCACGAAGAGGGTCACGCCGGCCTTCTCGCAGGCGCGTTCCATGGTCAGGCAGTCCCGCACGGTGGTGGCCATGGGCTTCTCGACCAGGACGTGCAGACCGGCCTGCGCGGCGTCGACGACGATGTCGGTGTGCAGGGCGTGCGGGGTGTTGACGACGACGGCGTCGACCAGGCCGGAGGCGATGAGGTCACGGTGGTCGGCGAAGACCTCGGCGCCCGCCGGTCCGGCCACGCGGTGCGCGGTCGCGGCGACGAGGTCGCAGACGGCGGTCACCCGGACACCGGGGGTGGCGCGGGCGGCCTCTGCGTGCAGGGCCCCGACGGCGCCGGCGCCGATCAGGCCGAGCCGGATGTCGGTCACGGGGTGTTCTCCTCGCATGTCGTGGATCCGGCGGGCACGGACGTCGCTCCGCAGGACTGCCGGACGGTGATGGTGGGACGCAGCAGGATCCGGCCGCGCGGTACGGCGGGGTCGTCGAGCCGCTGGAGCAGCGTCCGCGCGGCGATCCGGCCGAGCTGGTGCTTGGGCGGCGCGACCGCGGTGAGCGGGATGTCGGCGAGGTCGGCGATCTCGTCGTCGTAGGCGACCAGCGCCAGGTCGCCGGGGACGGAGAGTCCGGCCCGGCGGGCCGCGCCGAGCAGCAGAGCGGCCTGCCGGTCGCCGAAGCACACGGCGGCGGTGGCGCCGGCGGCGGTCAGCGCGGCCAGGCAGCGGTCGGCCGCGGCGGGGGACCACTCCTCCCGGTCGGCGCGGAACTCCACGTGCCGCGCGCCGAGTTCGGACACCGCCTGGTGGAAGCCGTCGGCGACCGGAGCGGTGGTCGGGCTCTGGTCGCGCAGGACCAGGCCGAGCCGGTGGTGGCCGAGGCCGGCGAGGTGGCGGACCGCGTCGTAGGCGCCGGCCTCGTGATGGGTGCACACGGAGGTGTTGGCGGCGGCGAGGGAGGGGTCGCGCCGTTCGACCAGGACGGTCGGCACGGGCAGCGACGCCAGCCGGGCCAGGACCGTCAGGGCGGGCTCCGGTCCGAGCAGCGTGGGGACGACGAGCAGTCCGTCGACGCCCTCCGCCAGCATGTCCCGCAGCTCCTTCGCCTCGCGGGCCTGGTCGTAGCCGGAGCAGGCGAGCAGCAGCCGGGCGCCGGCGGCGGACAGGGTCTCCTCGATGCCCTGGAGCACCTTCGGGTAGTAGAACGCGGTGTCGGGCACGAGGACGCCGACCAGCGCCCGCCCGGGAGCGGGTGCGCTCGGCGGCACGACGAAGGTGCCCGAGCCCTGCCGGCGCACGACCAGTTGCTCGGCGACCAGTTCGTCCACGGCGCGGCGGACCGTGCTCACCGAGGTGCCGCTGGCCTCGGCGAGCGCCTTCTCGGTGGGCAGCCGGCCGCCGGCCGGCCAGGTCCCCTGGAGCACCTGCTGCCGCAGTTCGGCGGCGAGTTGACGGAATTTCAGATCGCGGGCGCCGGTGTTCATGGTCGTGGTTCCCCCTGTCGTGTGGCTCACTTGACGGAGCCGACGGTCATTCCCTCGATGATCCGTCGTCCCAGCCACACGTAGCAGGCGAGCACCGGAAGGACCACGATGGTCACCCCGGCGAACAGGCCGCCCCAGTCGGCGCCGTTGTACTGCATCTGCTGGAGCAGGCCGAGCAGGGCCAGGGAGAGGGTCTGGTGGTCGGTGGTCTGGAGGAAGACCAGCGCGAACACGGTCTCCCCCCAGTGCTGGATGACGTTGAGGATCAGTACGGTGACCAGGCCGCCCCGGGCCATCGGCAGCATCACCTGCCAGAACGTGCGCAGCGGTGAGGCCCCGTCGAGGGCGGCCGCCTCCTCCAGTTCCGCCGGGAGGGTGGAGAAGAAGCCGGTGAGGAAGAACACCGCGAACGGCAGCGAGGTCGCCACGTAGACCACGATCAGCCCGAACAGGCTGTCGACCAGCTGGAGCTGGTTCATCACGACGAACAGCGGCAGCATCACCACCTGCGCGGGAATGCCCAGGCCGAGGGCGAAGAACAGGGTGAGCGAGCCGTTGAAGCGGGTGGTGACCCGGCTGAGGACGTACGCGGCGGGTGCGGCCAGCAGCACGGTGACGACGGCGGTGCCCGCCACCACCACGACGGTGTTGACGGCGGCCTGCCCGAAGAGTCCGCCGGTCCAGGCGCGGGCGTAGTTGCCCCACTGCGCGGTGTGCGGGATCCGCCAGGGCGAGCTGAAGATCTCGTCGGCGGTCTTCAGGGACGACAGCAGCAGCCACAGTCCGGTCAGGACGTTGAAGGCGGCGAAGAGCCAGACGAGGGGGACGCCGGCGATCCGGCCCGCGGTGAGCCGGGACAGCCGGCGGGCGAGGGGGCCGGGGCGCCGGCCCGGGCTGACGACAGCCATCGGGGATGACCTCCGGGTGGGTAGGGGGCCGGGGGCGGCGGATGCCGCTCCCGTGCGGGTCGTCGGGTGTCAGTACTGCACGGTGTCGCGGCGCATGACCCGGCGGATGAGGACGACGAGCACGCCGACCAGGGCGAGCATCACCACGGCGCTCGCGGCGGCGGAGCCGTAGCGGGGGACGCCGCCGGAGGCGAAGGCCTCGCCGTAGGTGTAGAGGGCGGTGTTCCAGACGCCGGTGTCGGGCATCTGTCCGGCGGCGCCGGCGAAGGCGTAGATGAACTCGAAGACCTTGACCGCGGAGATGGTCCACAGCACGGCGCACACCCCGACCACGTCCCACATCAGCGGGAGGGTGACGTGCCGGAACTTCTGCAGCGCGTTGGCGCCGGCCAGTTCGCAGTCCTCGTACAGCTCGGGCGGGATCTGGTCGACGGCGGCCATCAGGATGGTGGTGTAGAAGCCGGTCGACGTCCACACCAGGCCGACCATGATGACGGAGAACAGGTGTTCCTGGCCGAGCCAGTTGGGCGGGTCGTCGACGCCCGCCAGCCGGGCGACGGCGTCGACCAGGCCGTCGCTCTGGAAGAGGAACCCCCACAGGATCGCCAGCACCACGCTGGGCACGATGTTGGGGAAGAACAGGATCGACCGGGCCGCCTTGCGGCCCTTCATGTCGCGCAGGAACATCGTCAGCACGAACGAGACCAGGAAGGTCAGCCCGCCCACACCGAGGATGATCCACAGAGTGTTGGCGAAGGCGTGGTGGAAGGTCGGGTCCTGGAACATGCGGCGGTAGTTGTCCAGGCCGACGAAGGTCATCGGGCCCGCGCCCGCCCACTCGTTGAGGCTGAGCCACAGCGTGTACAGCGAGGGTCCGGCGAAGAAGACGACGTACACCAGGACGGCCGGCAGCAGCAGCGGCCAGAACAGTTTCCGGCGCCGCGCGGCCAGGGGGCTGGGCCGGGCGCCGGTCCGGCCGGCGCCGGTCCGCCGGCCGGGGCGGGAACGGGTGGCCGCGCCGACGCGGGCGGTCTCGGCGGCGGTCACGACGCCGTCTTCCAGTAGCCGGCGGAGTCGTGCGCGAGCCGGGTGGCGAAGGCCTTCGCGGTGAGACGGCCGGTGATGAAGCTGGTGTTCAGCGGCTGGAACACCTTGGTGTACCAGTCGGCCGCGCTCTCCTTCACACCGTCGAGCGTCTTGACGACCTCGCGCGACTCCAGGGCCTTCTGCGCGTCGGCGAGTTCGGCGGGGGCGGCGATGTCGGCGCGCGGGGTGAGGTTCTTGGCCTGGGAGGCGATGCCCTGGAGGTGCTTCTTGGCGAGGAAGTAGGCGATGAACTTCTGGGCGGCGGCCGCGTTCCTCGCCTTCTTCGGGATGGAGAAGCCGATGAGGGAGATGTCCTGGGAGGTGTCGCCGCCGTCGGTGAACGCGGGGAACGGGAAGGACCGGTAGGTGAAGCCCGACGGGGCGAACGCGGCGGTCTCGCTGGGCGCGAAGGTCCCCAGCAGCAGGAAGTCCGACGTGCCCTTGGCCCACTTCTGCTGCACGGCGGGCCACTTGGAGCCGTCGTAGCCCTTGGTGAAGTCCTTCGCGGCGACGAGGTCCTCGATGTGCCGGAGCGCGTCGACGAACCCGTCCGCCTTCAGGAGCGCCCCGCTCCTGTCCTTCGCGGCCTTGCCGAAGGCACCGGGACCCAGGCCGCGCAGGACGGCGTAGTACGTCCAGTAGGCGGCGTAGTCGGGGATGTCGCCGTCGAGGGCGAGCGGACCGTCACCGCGCTCGCCGCGGCGGGCGGCCAGCAGGTCGGTGAACTCGGCCCAGGTGGCCGGTGGTTGCGAGGCGACGTCGGGCAGGGCGTGGCCGTCGAACCACAGCTGGGTGGTCAGCACCTCGTAGGGGATCTGCCACAGCGTCCTGTCCGTGGTATTGAGATCGGTGTACTTGGCCGGGATCACGCTGCCGACGGTGGCGCCCGACTCGCCCGGTATCGGCAGGTCCAGCACGGGGGTCAGGTCCAGGGCCTGTCCGGTGGCGTGCAGTTGGGCGTAGGCGAAGCGGTCGGCGGAGTCCACGAGGTCGGCCGGCACGTTCGCGGTGTTCAGGGTCGGCGCGAGCTGCTGGACGACCTGCCGGCCCTTCCACTGCACGGACACCTTGACGCCGGTGTCGCGGGTGAACTGCTCGATGGCCGCCTGGAGGACGGTGGCCTGGGGCTCGTTCTGCTTCCACATCGACCAGTAGGTGAAGGACGAGTCCCCGTCGCCGCCGGCCGCGGATCCCGTCCCGCACGCCGTGGTCAGCCCGGCCGTGGTGGCGAGGGCCGCGGCGAGCACGGCGCGACGGGAGAGGGGGCGGCGGTGCTCTCCGGTGGCCGCCGGTGTTCTGGCTGAGAACATACGTGCGCTCCTGTGGTGGTGGCCTGAATCGGGAGGTGAGGGGAGAGGAAGTAACCAAATGATTGAGCGCCCTTCATAGGGGAGTC
The DNA here is from genome assembly GCF_042888135.1 of Streptomyces sp. NPDC003247. Taxonomy (NCBI): domain Bacteria; kingdom Bacillati; phylum Actinomycetota; class Actinomycetes; order Kitasatosporales; family Streptomycetaceae; genus Streptomyces; species Streptomyces sp. NPDC003247. The sequence continues at coordinate 413,246 of NZ_JBIAPF010000006.1, read as the reverse complement.
AACGGCCCTTTGGCGTAATGAATTACGTATGACTCGACATTCGTCCGCAGTATTTCCCGCTGGTTACACGACCCTCGAGTGATTCATCTGCCAGTCATAGGGCGTGAGCGGTTGACTTGGCGGGGTGCTCGCCTCAATGATGCGGAGCGTCGACGTGACCGGATCCCCGCCCCTCGTCCCCGCTGGGCCCGGCTCCGGTGTGGCCGGACAGGTGCGCTCGCTGCGCCGGTGTGCCCGCACACGGCAGCGGCGCCCCCGTTCCCCGGAGGAACGGAAGCGCCGCTGTCGTGTCTTTCGAGCCGGCCCGTGGTGGTCAGCCGTGGTAGTTGATGTAGCCGTTGCCGTCCGGGTCGTTGGCGCGCTTGGTGTAGGAGTGGACGTCCGCGCGGGCGCCGGTGGGCTTGAGGAGGTAGATGGTGTCCTTGTCGTTGTTCCAGATGAAGTTGCAGTTCTGGCGGTAGACGACGTTGCCGGCGTCGGAGTCGGTGCCCTTGCCGCCACGCAGCTTGACGTAGTCACCGGGCTCGAGGGTGTGGCCGGCGGTGAAGGTGAACCTGTTGCCCGCGGCGTCCTTGACGACGTAGCCCTTGAGGTTGACCGTCTTGGTGCGCGAGTAGTTCTTGATGGTCAGGTACTCGTTCTTGGTGTTGCCGCCGGAGCAGCGGTTGGAGTCGCTGCCCGGGGCGTCGTACTGCACGCCCTTGACCTTCAGTGCGGACGAGTACTCGGCGGCCTGGGCCGGGCCGGCGGTGACGGCGGTGATGGTGCCCGCCACGGCGACTGCGGTCAGCGCAAGGCGTATACGCATGAGGAAATCCCCCCTCAGTGGTGCGAATGGAGCGCCTGGAGCATATACCGAATGTGACTTCCATATGTTCATACCGTGTGCTTGGTGTGGCCGGACGAGGTCGTGGCCGACCGGGTCCGGTGCGCGGCCGGACCGCCGCCTCGATCCGTGTCAGGAGCTGAAGGGGTAGTCGGTGTAGCCGGTCTCCCCGCCCACGTACATCAGGTACTTGTCCCGGACCGGATTGACCGGAGCACCGGTGCGGAGGCGTTCGACCAGGTCGGGGTTGGCCAGGAAGGGGCGGCCGAGGGCGATGAGGTCGGCGTCGGCCGCCAGCAGTCGTTCGGCCGCGCGCCTGCCGCCGTCGGCGGGGATCTGGTCGGCCGGCAGCACCGGGTTGGCGATGAGCGTGCCCGGCCACCGCTTGCGGATGTCCTGGTAGACGATGGAGTCGGGGTCGGCCCACACCACGTGGAGATAGGCGAGCCCGCGGTCCGCCAGTGAGGAGACGAGCGCCCGGTACAGCGCGCCCGTCTCCTCACCCTCGTCGATGCCGTTGACGGTGTTCCCCGGGGAGATGCGCAGACCGGATGATCGGTGACCTGCAACGGTCCCGGGCGGCGCTGGACGATGTGATCGACGCTGCCGCGACAACCGGCGCGGATACGTGAGTGCCCTCGGAACCCGGTGACTTCTGGCAGGCCTGGCACCCCGCTCGCCCCGCTCGTCGGTCCACGTCGACACGGAGGTGTCAGGACGTCCCGCCGGGTGGCCGGAAACGGTCGGTAGCCGCCAACACGGCCTGGGTCGTGGCGTCCCCCGACAATCCGTGTCCCTCCTCGCCGATCAGTACGAGCTCCGCGTCCGGCCACACCTGGGCCAGCCGCCACGCGACGTCCGGGGGCCCGCTGATGTCCATCCGGCCGTGGACCATCACGCCGGGGATGCCGGCGAGTCTCCCGGCGTCGCGCAGGAGGGCCCCGTCCTCCAGGAAGCCGGCGTGCCGCCAGTAGTGCGTGACGAGGCGGGCGAAGCGCATCCGGAAACGCGGGTCCTCGAAGCGGGGATCGGGCCGGTGTCCCCGGTGGGTGGACACGTGCACGTCCTCCCACCGGCACCACTCCCGCGCCGCTCGCTCCCGTACGGCCGGATCCGGGTCGGCGAGCATCCGGGCGTACGCCTCCACCAGGCTGCCGTGGCGCTCCCGCTCCGGTGCGGTGTCGCGGAACCGCGCCCATTCCTCGGGGAAGATCCGCCCCATGTCCCGGGTGACCCACTCGACCTCGCGGCGGGTGGTGTGGGTGACACTGAACAGCACCAGCTCGGTCACGCGCCCGGGGTGCTGCTGGGCGTAGGCCAGTGCGAGGGTCACGCCCCAGGAGCCGCCGAGCACCAGCCACCCCTCGATGCCGAGGTGCTCGCGCAGCAGTTCGATGTCGGAGATCAGGTGCGGTGTGGTGTTGGCGGCGAGCGAGGTGTGCGGATCGGCGGCGTCGGGCGTGCTCCGCCCGCACCCGCGCTGGTCGAGGAGCACGACGCGGTACGCGGCGGGGTCGAACAGCCGGCGCCAGAACGGGCCCGCGCCGGACCCCGGTCCGCCGTGCAGGACGAGGGCGGGCTTGCCCGCGGGATTCCCGCAGGCCTCCCAGTACACGCGGTTGCCGTCGCCGACGTCCAGCAGGCCGTCCTCGTACGGCTCGACGAGGGGGTGGAGCTCGGTCATGGGAGACGGACCCTTCGAGATCTGACAGTGCTGTTAGATTAACGTCATGAGGAACCATCCGGACCCGGTCGCCGTGGGGACCCTGCTCCGCCACGTCCTCGAACTGCTCGACGGCGACGTGGCCCGGGTCTACGAGGAGCAGGGCCTCGCCGACTACCGGCCCCGCTACTCCCCGGTCGTACGGGCTCTGCTGGCCGAAGGCCCGCTCCCGGTCCGTGACCTGGCCGCGGCAGTCGGTGTCACGCACTCGGCCGCAAGCCAGACGGCGGCCCAGATGGCCCGCGCGGGCCTGGTCACCCACACCCCCGACCCGCGAGACGCCCGCCGCCGTCTGATCCGGCTCACGCCGAAGGCCCACGCCCTGCTGCCCCGGATCGAGGCGGAGTGGGACGCGACGGCGGCAGCCATGGCGGAGCTGGACACGGAACTCTCGATGCCACTGGCGGAGCTGCTGACGGAGGTCGCGGACGCGCTGCGCCGGAATCCGTTCCGGGCACGGATCGCGGCGGCGTACCGGCCCTGACCACTGGACGGCCTGCCCTGGGACCGCGTGCGCCGGATGCCGCGGGTGCCGAGGCGCGCTGGTTCTCGCCGCTTTCATGGCGGGGCCGGGCCTTCGTGGCCTCGGCGGGCCGGGGGTGTGCGGGCGAAGTGTCGCCCGTGGGCGGTGCGGGCGCCAGCGAGGGGACGGGGAAGACCGCCGCCTGAACCCCACATCACCCGTTCGGGCCATTTCGGTTCACCCTCGCAGGGTGAAGGGGCGTTCACTCGTAGGGAGGTACGAGGCCCACCAGGGGTTCACCGCCTCGCATTCCGACGCTCAGCAGGAGACAGCACCCTACGCCTCGGCGAAGGAGTCGTTCATGGACGTGAGGCTCAAGCTGACCGTTTCCGCCGCGCTGAGCTGCGCGCCGACCGCCCCGACCGCCACGGTCGGGAACGTCGCCTCCGCGGCAGCCTTCCCACGGCACGGCCGCCGCGGTGACGGCGCGTGGAGGGGGCCCGGTCACCGTCACGTGGCCGCCGGCGGATCCTGCTGATCACCGGCCTCCCCCTAGGGAGCCGGTCCCGTGCGCGCGTGTCGCAGCGCCGTCGGCCCCGCAGAGGTGCGCCGACCGGGGAAAACCGGCCCATCGCGTTCCTGTCCGGCAGAGTGAAAGGTTCCGTCCCATGCCCGTTCTGTGCCGTCCCGCCGTCAACGTCCCCGAGCACATCATCACCGCGGAGCAGACCCTCGCCCTGGCGGAGCGTCAGCACGCCGGCCACGATCAACTCGCCCTCGTGCTCCGGCTCATCCGCAACACCGGGGTCAGCAAGCGCCACATCATCCAGCCCATCGAGGAGACCCTGCGCCACCCCGGTTTCGAAGAACGCAACCACATCTACGAGGTGCAGGCCAAACAGCGGGTGCCCGACGTCGTGCGGCGCGCCCTGGACCACGCCGAGCTGGAGCCGGACGAGATCGACGCCATCATCTACGTCTCCTGCACCGGCTTCATGATGCCGTCGCTGACCGCCTGGCTCATCAACCGCATGGGCTTCCGTCCGGACACCCGGCAACTGCCCATCGCCCAACTGGGCTGTGCGGCCGGCGGCGCGGCGATCAACCGGGCCCACGACTTCTGCGTCGCCCACCCCGGCAAGAACGTCCTCATCGTGTCCTGCGAGTTCTGCTCGCTGTGCTACCAGCCGACCGACCTGGACGTCGGATCGCTGCTGTCCGACGGGCTGTTCGGCGACGCGGTCGCGGCGGCGGTCGTACGCGGCCACGGCGGCCGGGGGCTGGACCTGGAGCGCAACGCGTCCTACCTGATCCCCCACACCGAGAAGTGGATCTCCTACGCCGTCAAGCCGACCGGGTTCCACTTCCGGCTGGACAAGCGCGTACCGACCACCATGGAGCCCCTCGCCCCGGTGCTGCGCGATCTCGCCGCCGCACACGGCTGGGACGCCTCACGCCTCGGCTTCTACATCATCCACGCGGGCGGCCCCCGCATCCTCGACGACCTGTGCCGTTTCCTGGACGTCGAACCGCAGGCCTTCCGCCACAGCAGGGCCACGCTCACCGAGTACGGGAACATCGCCAGCGCCGTCGTCCTGGACGCCCTCGGCCGCCTGTTCGAGGAAGGCGGAGCCCCGGACGGAGCGCCCGGCATCATCGCCGGCTTCGGCCCCGGCATCACCGCGGAGATGGCCGTGGGCCGGTGGGTCGACGCACCGGTGCCGGACCTCGCGACCCGCTACGCGACCGGGCGGCGGACCGCCGCGATGCCGGCGGCCCGGCGCGTCGGGCCGAGGGCCCCGCAGACGGCCGGCCGCTGGCCCGTGCCCCAGGCCTGACGTGGCGTCGGCGGTGATCCGCGCGCCGTCGCCCTTCCGGCCGGGCGGCCGGTACGGGGGCGCTGAGGCCGGTGGATCACCGTAGAAGCGGCCCGTCCGCGTGGCGTACTCACCGACGACGCCACGCGGGCGGGCCGCTGTCCGCTGTCCGCTGTCCGCGGAGCGGCCGGCCCGTGCCGCCGTCCGGCCCGGCGGTATCGGCCCCGGCTCCGGCCCGTGTTCCGCCCTAACCGCCGGGTGCCCGGTCGGCGCGCATCCGGCCCGTGGGGGGCGGGCCGCCGGGCAGGAGGTCGGCCCGCGGTGCGGGAAGGCCGTACAGGGCGTACAGGCGGCGGCGTACCGGCTCGGCCGGGTACTGGTCGCCGTAGACGGCGGTCTTGAAGACCACGCCCTCCAGGACGCTGCGCAGCAGCACCTCCTCGACCGCCGGGTCCTCGGCCCCGCGGGCGGCGAACAGCGCGCGCAGTCCGTCCTCCAGGGCCACCACCCGTTCCTCCTTGCGGGACTCGGCCGCCGCGAACAGGGGATGCGTCGCCGGGTTGATCACCAGACTCAGCGTGATCCGCTGGACGGGCACCGTGGCGACCGCCAGGGCCATGACCCCGTCGATGATCGCGGCCAGCCGCTCGTCGGGCGTGCCGGTCACCTCCACCAGCGCGGAGACCCCGTCCAGGTAGCGGTCGAGCAGCTCGTCCACCAGGTTCTGCTTGCCGGGGAAGTAGTACGTGAGCAGACCGCGGGAGACGCCGGCCCGCGTGGTGATCTCCGAGATGGTGGCGTCGTGGTACCCCTTCTCGGCGAAGACCTCCAGGGCCGCCGCGAGGATCCTCTCCCGCGACTGCGCCCGCAGTTCCTCGTTGGCCTCCGCCGACCGTGGCGACACGTGCCACCCCACTCCCGCTCGTTCCTGGTCCCGCGCCGGGCTGGTCCACCCCGGCACGACCATTGTCGCCGTCCCGCCCCGGAACCCCGTCACCGGTCCGGACCCCGGCCCCCGTGACCTGCGCGCACGGCCGTACGGCCGGTGGCCCGCCGACCGGGGCGGGACGGTTGAACTACGCCTTCGGGCAGGGCACTTGGGATTGGGTGTTTTGGTTGGCTAGCTGTACAGTCAACGCGGGTTCAGCCACCTCGCGGTCAGCGCGGGCCGTGCTGCCCACGGCTGCCCGGTGCCGTACGGGTGTCGGCACAGGGCTGCCGTCTTTCGGTTCACGAGGAGGAGTGCACACAGTGGTGAGCAAGGAACAGCTCAAGGCGGAGATCCACGCGGCCTTCGACGCCGCCGTGCCCGACGGTGCGGGCTACACCAAGGTCTACGCCTCGGACATGAAGGAGCGGAACTTCATCGTCTACCGCAGCACCACGGTCTACAACTACGCCGTGGGCTTCAGACCGGGCAGCACCGAACTCGTCATAGTCCCGGTCGACGAGGACAACGGCCGGGTCTCGGCGGGCACGCCGGTCGTCATCACCGACGCGAACCGCGGTGCCGTGAAGAAGCGCGACCTCCAGGGCCGTTTCCACATCTCGACGACGGACGGCCAGAAGTTCCGCCTGTCCGTCATCCCGTCGGTGCCGAAGATCACGGCCGGCTTCTACCAGCTGCCGGTGGACCAGAAGGCCGAGTACGACGCCTTCCAGGAGGTCAAGAACCTCATCTGCGCCTGACGGCGGGTGCCCTCACCGGGCGCACGCCTCGGGCCGGCGGGACGTCGGCCGGGGCGGGGTCACAGGACCTCCCCGGTCCGGTCGCAGGGCTGGTGGACGTGGTGTCCGGTGAGGAGGGCACGGACGGCCGCTACCTGGCCGGGCGTCGAGCGGTCGGGGTGCCACAGCCGTACGCGGGTGATGGCCGCGGCGTCCGCGGTGCGGCCGTCGAGCGTGAGGGAGCCGGCCCGGTGGGGAAGGCCCGCTGTCCAGGTGCCCTCGTCCGCTTCGTACTCCCAGACCAGGGAGCGGACGAGGATGCCGGTGAGGGGGTGGTCGAGGCAGTAGCGGGCCCATTCGGCGTGCGGCCACAGGCGGTTCTCGTCCCTCAGCGCGTACAGGCGGCGGCGCTCGGCGCTCAGGGTCTCCTCGATACCGCGCGCCAACCGCCTGGTGCCGTCGACGTTGTGGGACAGGCACCTGGTCTTGAAACCGAGGTGCCGGCCTGCCCGAGGTGCAGGACGAGTGCGGTCAACTCCGGTGACGGACGGGTCACACGGTCCCGGATCCGTTCGGCCCAGCCGTTGCCGGGCTCCAGCAGGTCTTCCACGCGTTCGGCCATGCCGTGATCTTCGCAGGAGGCACTGACAGTCGGTCCTCGACCGTGCGCGGCACCGGCGAATGCGCTCGGCCGGGAATGGTTGCAGTGATGCGCAGTGACATCCGTCACGTGGCGTTCTCGTATCAACGTTGCCCGGTAGTACATGGAGCGTGGGCGACATAGGCGGATGTGGACTACTGAAACAGACATTCGGCGCACTGGGTGCGGCGCCGGAGATCTGATCCGGATGCTGCGGGCCGCCCGCTCGACAGGGGCGGCCTGCTGGCGGGGTGTCAGGCCGCGTCGCCGTTGCGGTGAAGGTGGGCCAGCACACCCGCGCGCTGGATTCAAGGGGGTCGGGCGACTACGAAGGAAGGTAGTGGCGACCTTCGTTGCCGCTCGCTCACACAGGTTCAACAATGACGGCCCCAGGCGGCGTCACCGCAGGTCAGGCACAGCGTCCAGGCAGTGCCGAGCCTGCCGGGGGCGCCTGGAGACGACCGAGCGAGGGACCGTATGAGCAAGCACCGCAGGACGACGCGCCACCGCCACATAGCCATCGCTGCCGTCGCACTCAGCGCGTTGGCAGTACCGACCGCCGCCATGGCGTGTCTGGACGACCAGAGCGCCGAGGCCACCGAGAGCGCCGCGTCCTCCGGGCAGTGGACGAACGGGACGAACGCGTCCTGGAACCAGCGGTGGACGTCCGACGATCCGACCGCACAGCCGTCGGCTTCCGCGTCCGCTTCCGAGGCGGCCACCGCGCCGGCCTCGACGACGGCCGCCGACCCCGCCGCGACCGCCACCGCGTCCGCGAACACCTCCGACGCGGCGGCCACGGCGTCCGACGCGGTGACGCGCGTCGTGGCCCTCGTCAACAGCGAGCGCAGCAAGGCCGGCTGCTCCGCGCTCACCCTGAACGCGAAGCTCACGAAGGCCGCCCAGGACCACAGCGCGGACATGGCGCTCCACAGCAACATGTCGCACACGGGCTCCGACGGCTCCGACCCCGCGGAGCGCCTCACACGCGCCGGCTACAGCTGGAGCTCCTACGGCGAGAACGTCGCCTACGGATACTCCAGCCCCGAAGAGGTCATGGCGGGCTGGATGTCCAGCCCCGGTCACAAGCGCAACATCCTGAACTGCGATTTCAAGGAGATCGGTGTCGGACTCGCGCAGCCCGGCAACTATTGGACGCAGGACTTCGGTTCGGCCCGCTGACCGCTCGGCGCGCTGACGGCTCGGCCCGCTGACCGCTCGTGGGTGACCGTCTGTCCGTGACCGCCCGTGCGTGCCGCCTCGTCACCGCTGCCCGTCGCTGTCGGCTCCCGCCATGCGGGACAGGAACAGCGAGAGCCCCGACTGCATGCTGGCGTAGTCGGCGCTCGGACCGGCCGGGATCTTGAACACATGGTCGCGTACCGGTTCGAGCAGCTGGTCCAGGGAGCGCTTGGCGGCGCGGATCGCGGCGGGAGGATGCTCCGTGATCGCCGCGAGCAGGCGGTCGGTGGCGGTGCGCAGTTCCGCCGAGGGCACGCTGAGCGTGGCCAGCCCCATGCCGACCGCCTCCGCACCGCCCACCAGACGTCCGGTGTAGAGCAGGTCCCGCGCCCGGGCCGGACCGGTCAGCAGTGCCAGCCGCGCCGCGAAGGCAGGGGGCACCAGGATGCCCCAGCGCGCGATGGGCATGCCGATGCGCGCCTCGTCCGCGACGACACGCAGGTCGCACGCACAGGCCAGTTGGCAGCCGGCGCCGACGGCCGCCCCGGACACCCGCGCGATGGCGGGCACGGGCAGGCGCTCCACGGCGCGCAGGGCCTCCTCCATGGCGGCGAAGGCGTCGTCGATCCGCTCCGGATCGGCGCCGAGCCACTCGCGCATGTCGGATCCGGCGCTGAAGGTCGCCGTCCCGCCCCCGGTGACCACCACCGCGCCGAGGGAAGGGTCCTGGGAGAGGCCGTCGAGGAGTTCGGTGAGGGCCCGCCAGTCGCCGACGCCCAGCGCGTTGGCACGCCGGCCGTTGCCCACCCTGATGGTCGCCACGGGCCCTTCGCGCCGCAGGCCGATGCTCGCGGTGCCGGTCATCGGACGGCCCCGGCGGCGCGCAGCGCGGCGATCTCGGCAGGGGCGTATCCGTTCTCGGCGAGCACGTCGTCGGTGTGCTGGCCCAGCAGCGGCGCGGCGGTCCGCAGGCGGACCGGGGTGTCACTGAGCTTGAGGGGTGAGCCGACCGTGCGCAGCCGGCCGAGGGTGGGGTGGTCCAGCTCGGTGACCATCGAGCGGGCCTCCGCCTGCGGGCCGGCCAGTGCCTCGGCGACGGTGGCGATCGGTGCGCAGGGCACGCCCGCCGCCTCCAGCAGCTTGGCCCACTCCTCCCGGCCGCGCTGCCGGAGAGCGGCCTCGAGCAGCGGGACGAGCTGGTCCCGGTTGCGGACCCGGTCGGGGTTCGTGGCGAACCGCGGGTCGTCGGTCAGGTCGGCGCACCCCACCGTCTCGGCGAACAGCCGCCACAGCTTGTCGTTGCCCGCGGCCACCATGAGGTGTCCGTCGGCGGTGGGCAGCGCCTGGTAGGGCACGATCGTGGGGTGGGCCGAGCCGTGCGGGCGGGGCGCTTGCCCGGTGGCGAACCAGCCCTGGGCGACGTAGGTGAGCCAGGAGAGCTGCCCGTCCAGCAGCGAGACGTCCACGAGCTGTCCCTGCCCGGTGTGCCGACGCGCCTGGAGCGCCGCGAGGATGCCGATGACGGCCCACATGCCCGCGCCGATGTCCGCGGTCGCCACACCCGGCCGGACCGGCGGCTGTCCCGGCTCACCGGTGATGCTCATCATGCCGCTCTGCGCCTGGGCGATGGCGTCGTAGCCGGGCCGCGACGCCCACGGCCCGGTCTGGCCGTAGCCGGAGATCGACGCGTACACCAGGCGTGGGTTGCGCGCGGCCAGTTCCCGGTAGCCGAGGCCGAGGCGTTCGGCGGTGCCGGGGCGGAAGTTCTCGACCAGTACGTCCGCCCGGTCGGCCAGACGGCGTGCCACCGCCAGGCCTTCGGGGGACTTGAGGTCCAGGGCGATGCCGCGCTTGTTCCGGTTGGCGGAGAGGAAGTAGGCGGCCTGGTCGCCCTGGAAGGGCGGACCCCACTGGCGGGTGTCGTCTCCGGTCCGGGTGTTCTCGACCTTGATCACTTCGGCTCCGAGGTCGGCCAGGACCATGGTGGCCAGCGGACCCGACAGGATGCGCGACAGGTCGAGCACCCGGATGCCGCGCAGTGCGCCGGACCCCGTCGTGCCGTCGCGGTCGTCGTGCGGTGACACGTCGCCGTCGGGCTGCGACATGTCGTCGTAGCGCCGGACCGCGCCGTCGTCGTGCCGGACCGTGCCGTCGTGGTGCCGGACCGTGCCGTCGTGGTGCCGGACCGTGTCGTCGTGGTGCCGGACCACGCCGTCGTCGTGCCGGGTCATGCCGTCGTCGTGCCGCGTCAGGTCGTTGTCGTGCGAGGGGGCGGAGGAGGACATGGTGGAGGAGCCCTTCGTGCGCGTGCTGGTGATGCGGTACGTGCCGTGCGGAGCCGGGGAGAGCCGGCGGACGGTCAGTGGGCGGGCAGCGGCTGGGACGCGGCCAGGCGGTCGACGAAACCGGCGGCGAGTTCCGCCGCCCGGCCGGCGGCGCCGGTGCCGTAGACGTGGAAGTCGGGACGGATGAGGACCACGTCGGCCGCCAGGTCGTCGAGCCAGGAGGCGTAGGTGCCGTCCACGTCCTCCACCACGCTCACATCGGCGTTCCCGACGCCGTGGAGGGCGACGCGGCTGACGCCGAGCCGGTCCAGGCGGCGGTGCAGGTCCTGGGGGAGCGCGGTGAGCGACGCGGCGTGACGCGCGACGACGGCCGCCGGCCCGTCGAAGGCGTCGTCGAACAGCACCGGGGCTCCGGAGCCCCGCCGGACACGGCCCTGGCGGGCGAGCGAACCCCCGGCCGGGCCCTCGTGCAGGCCGGGGCCCAGTCCGGGGCGGGGCGGCGCCGGCGGTTTCATGCCCAAGTTCCAGTCGGCGGTCATACGGGCGTCCCGTGCCGCGGCCGCCTCCGGGTCGGTGAGGCAGATGATCCTGCCGAGCTCCATGGAGAACTCCACGAACGCCCGGGCGTGCCGGAGGCGTTCGGATCCGTAGGTGTCGAGGATCCGTTCGCCGGCCAGGCCGCGCAGGACGGCGTCGAGCTTCCAGCCGAGGTTCATCGCGTCGCGGGCGCCCGCGCCGAGTCCCTGCCCGGCGAAGGGCGGCATCAGATGGGCGGCGTCCCCGGCGAGCAGGACGCGGCCGGCCCGCCATTCGGTGGCCCAGCAGGCCTGGAAGGTGTAGACGGAGTGCCGTTCGAGCTCAGCCGTGGCCGGGGTCAGGCCGTACGGCGCCAGCAGCTTCCAGGCGGTCTCGGCGCTGTTGAGCGACTCCCTGCTCTCCTCGGGCAGCCGCATGAACTCCCAGCGGCGGCGTCCGGGGCCGCCCGGCACCATCGTCGAGGGCCGGCGGGCGTCGCAGCTCTGCGCCGCGATGTGGGGGAAGCGCAGCTCGGGGCGGGGTTTCACGTCGACGACCAGCCAGTCGTAGAAGTAGCCCTCGTCGTGCCAGTCGAGGCCGGCCCACCGGCGCACCCTGCTGTTGGCGCCGTCCGCGCCCACCAGCCACGCCGACCGCACCGATCGTTCCGTGCCCGAGGCGTCGCCGCGCACCGTGAGCGTGACGGCGTCGGCGTCCTGGTCCAGGGCGACGGCTTCCCAGCCGCGGCGCACGGTGACGTTCGGCATCCGGGCGATGAGGGTGTCGAACGCGTCCTCCAGCGACGGCTGGTGGAAGAAGTAGGTGTTGTACCAGCCGGATTCGCCGCGCCCGCTCCAGTCCACCTCGACCAGGGTCCGGCCCTCGCCGTCGCGCCAGACGTACATGTCGTCGTAGGGCTGGGTGATGGCGGGAACGGTGTCGGGCGACAGGCCCACGGACTGGAGGATGCGGGCGAAGTCCGAGCAGTGGGTCACCGCGCGGGGCAGTGGATAGCCGGCGGTGTTGCGGTCGACGACGAGGACCTGGTGGCCGCGCCGGCCCAGGTGGATGGCGAGCAGCTTCCCCACGGGGCCGAAACCGACGATCGTGACGTCGACGGCCGGAGGGAACGCGTCTTCTTCGACAGCGTGCACTGCGGTCTCCGTTCTGTGGCGCGTCCGGGACGGACGGCGGCGGCTGCGGGAGTGAGCCGGCTGCGGAGCCGGGAACACCGCCGGGACGGTGGCCTTCTGCGCGGGGCCGCGGTTGCGGCTGTGGCAGGGGCGGGCGGACACGAGGTGTGGGCAGAGCGCGGCTCGACTTCCGCCGTACGCCCCGGAAGGGGCGGTGCGGCGGGGGACCGGTTCCCGGTGCGGCTCCGGAATCCGTCTGCGTCCCGCGGAAGACGCTACGGAAGCAGCCCGGGGGCGTGTCCTGCTTCTGTCCCGGATTCCGGGACAGAAGCAGGACGCGCGTACGCCCCGCTCCCCAGCATGTCGGCACCTTGGAGCGCCCACGGCGCCCGAACATCTGGAGAGCCGCATGCATGTCCCCGCATCAACCGGATCCCAGGCATCAACCGGATCACCCCAGGCATCAACCGGATCACCCCAGGCATCAACCGGATCACCCCAGGCACCGGCCGGATCCCGGGCATCCACCGGATCCCCGTCCGAGGCGGAGACCCGATCGCACCCCGCGGTCGTGGCGCTCTGCATGATCATCACGGTGATCGAGGGCTTCAACCTCATCGTCTTCGGTTCCGTCGTCCCGCTGCTGCTCAAGGACGCGTCCCTGGACATCACCGACTCGCAGACCGGCCTGGTCGGCGGACTGGTGTACATCGGCGCGATCGCCGGTTCCCTGCTGGCACCGGTGATCGCCGAACGGGCCGGCCGCAAGCACGTCCTGGTCCTCGCCATCGCCCTGTTCGCGGTCGGGGCGACCCTGACCGCCGCCTCCGTCGGGGTGGCGACGCTGGCGGCGGCCCGCTTCCTCACCGGCGTCGGGGTGGGCTGCGCGCTGACCACGGCGATGACCCTCGCCCGCAACAACGCGGCCGCGCGGCGCGCCTCGCTGGTCGTCACCATCACCATGGCGGGCATTCCGCTGGGCGGGGTCGCGGCGTCGCTGCTGGCCGTCCCGGTCCTGCCGGCGCTCGGCTGGCGGCCGATGTTCCTGATCGGCGCCGGCGCCGCGCTGGTGATCCTGCTGGCCGTCGTGCGCACGCCGATCCCCGCGGACACCCCGCAGGAACGCGCGGCACGGCGGTGGACCGGGCGGCAGAAGACGGCGGCGCTGTTCACCGGGCGCGGCACGGCCGTGGCGCTCGTGGTCGCCCTCTGCGCCATCGCCAACATGGTGGCGTGGCAGGGCCTGAACGTGTGGGCCGCGGAGGCGATGACGGACCTCGGGTACTCGCTGCGGGCGGCCCTGCTGTTCACGTTCACGCTCACCGGCGCCGCCGTGGCGGGCTCCTTCGCCGGCGCGTGGGCGGCGGACCGGTACGGGGCGGCCCGGCTGTCGGTGGTCACCGGCGCCTGTACGGTGCTCGGTCTGGGCGGGGCGCTGGTGCTGCCGGTGTCGGTCGCCACCACCACGCTGTGCGTGGCCCTCATGGGGATCGGCGGTCACACCACCATGAACCTCGTGCACACGACCGCCGCCGACATCTACCCCCTGCCCGTCCGCGCCGCCGCCCTCGGGTGGTCCAACGGAACCTCCTGCATCGGCGCCTTCCTCGGCCCGACACTGGGCGGCACGGCGATCGCCGCGGGCGGCGCGCGGGGCGTGTTCGGGACGTTCGGGGCCGCCGCCGCGGTCTGTCTCGTCGCGGTGTTCCTGCTGTACCGCACCGACCGGGCGGTCAGCCCCGGAGACTTCCGCACGCCGGAGACCCTCCACGCCGGTGGTGCGGGCCCGGCGTCACCGGAGAGCGTGTGACGGCACGGCGGGGAGGCCGGGGGTGCGCACCGCACCCCCGGCCTCATGGCCGTACGGCCCACGCGGGGCGTCCGGGATCAGGTCACCTTGCACTGCCGCAGGGCGAGGCGGGTGTCCACGAGCGGATTGAGCCGCCGCAGACTCTCCACGGCCAGCGGCGCCTTGGCCCGGAAACGATGGGTGGGCATGACGACGGCGACGGCCTGAAGGGCTCCGGTGGGCCCGGTCATGCCCGTGGCGAGGGCGCAGATCCCCACGTCGTGTTCCTCCAGGTCGACCGCCACGCCCGACCTGCGCACGGTGGCCAGGGCGTCCAGCACGGCGTCGCGGTCGGTCACCGTGTGGTCGGTGAACCGCTTCAGCCGCTCGGGCAGGACCTGGACCACCCGGGTGTCGGGGAGCTGCGCGAGCAGGGCCATGCCGATGCAACTGGCGTGCAGGGAGAAGCTCTTGCCGACCTGGGTGACGCCCCTGAGGCGTTCCGGGGACGCGATCTGGTCGACGACCACCACCTCCCGTCCGCTGAAGACGGCCAGTTCGGCGTTCTCCCCGACCTCCCGCGCCACCGACGCCAGCTGGGTGCGGTTGGCGGCCAGCAGCCCCAGGTGCGCGTTCATGCCGAACTTGAGCAGACCGGGGCCCAAGATGTAACCGGGGCGCTCCGGCGCGGCCACGACGTACAGCTCGTGCTCCAGCGCCTGGATCGCCCGGTGCACCGCCGAGCGGGGGATCCCGGTCCGGGTGGACAGGTCCGTCAGGGTGAGCGGCCACCGGCTCTCGGCGATCGCGTCGAGCACGGTGGTCGCCCGGCCGATGTCCGTCACCCGCCGTCCTCCGTCCACGTCCGGGTGACGGTCAGGGACCGCACCGTCCAGTCCGCCTCCGCCACGAGCAGGGAGTACGCGCCGAGCGTGTGCACCCTGGGCGACGGATCCAGCAGCCACCTCGTGTAGTGGGCCCGCGCCTCCCACGTTCCCGTGCCGTCCGGGCCCGGCAGCACCACGAGGTTGGAGACGTCGTGCCGGTGACCGCCGGGGAAGTTCCACAGCCGGCTGAAGAACGCCTCGGCGCCGGCGGGGGTGTCGAAGCCGTCCGAGGGGAACCGGACCCGCGCCCCGCCCAGGACGCGGACCGCGGCGTCGACGTCCTTGCGGTCCGCGGCCTCGGTGTAGGTGTGCAGGACGTTGGCGATCTCGTGCCGTGCGGTCGCGGCCGCCGCCCGTGTCCCGGTCACCGGTGCTCCCCCCGCTGCCACTGCCGGACCCAGGCCCGGCCGTAGTCGTTGCCGTGCGGCGTCCGCAGCACGGTGTGGACGTGGAACGGCTGGGGGGAGTCGTAGTCGAGGAACACGCCGCAGTGGTGGTCCAGTTCGGCGATGATCACCGGTGACTGGACGCGGTAGTAGAACACGTCGTCGGGGCCGTGGCCGCCGATCCAGCAGAACCACGTCTCGTCCAGGTGGGCGCGCACCTCCCGGAGCCGGGCGGCGCGCGGACCGGCCGGCAGGGGGCGCACGAACTCCTCCACGACGGCCATGACCGCCTCCCGCGCCCGAGGGGGCAGGTCGGGCACCCGTACGCCCTCGAAGGGGATGACCCGGTTGTCCTGGAAGGCGCCGGCGAGATGCCGTTCGTCGCCGGGGTGCACCCGGCCCTCGGGCATCGCCGGGTCGACCATGTGCGCGTATACGGTGGCGGCTTTCCGCTGCCGCGGGTCGAGGGCGGCCATGACCTGCCGGCCGAGCGTGATCCGTTCGGTGAAGGCGGTGGTCCCGGCGTGCGGGCCGGCGTCGATCTCGTTGGGCTCCGCGCCGAGGAAGACCGGCCCGAGCGTCATGCGTCCGTCCACGACGAGGCAGTTGACGGCGCAGTGGTGGCCGTACAACTGCCAGCCCCACGCGCCGCGCGGGTCGGGCTCGCCGTACAGGGCGATGTTGTAGCTGAACTCGTTGAGGATGCCTTCCAGGCCGACGACCTCCCCGAGGAAGCCGTTGATCCGCATCATCGTGCGGACCTCGTCGTACCCTTCCGGGCTGAGGGACGCCTCGACGAGGGCGAGCGCCGCGCGGCGCACCTCGGGCGGCTGGAACTCCAGGCGCAGCCCGGTGTCGAACTGCATGAACTCGGGATTGGCCCAGGTCTGCCACTCCACGGCGTCCACCGGATGGCAGATCCTGGCCCGGCCCTCCTCGTCCAGCGTGCCGAGCAGTTCCCGCGCTGCGGCGACCATGGCGGCGGTGGGCGCTTCCTCACCCGGGCTCGCCGGGACGAGGGGATGGACGTCCCGGCGCAGGGTGCCGTCCTCGGTGACGCCCACGAAGTCGTTGCGGTACAGCGGTGTCCAGCCGCGGATCAGTTCACCCGTGAACGTGCCCTCGGCCCGGGCGGTCTCACGGTAGGTGTAGGCGTCCACGCCCTTGAGGTCGGCGATGCGCGGGTGGTCCGGGGGGTAGAGGTACCTGCGGAATGCGGCGGATGACATGAGGCGTCCCTCTCATGCGGTGGTGCTCGGCTCCGGCTGACGTGCGGTGTGCGGTGTGTGCGATGTGCGATGTGCGATGTGCGATGTGCGATGTGCGGTGAGTGGTGTGTGTGCGGTGCGTGTGCGGTGGTGATCGGACCGGTACGGGCCCGACTGCCTACGTGGTGGTGTTGTGCCGGGCCACGGCGGCGCGTACGGCGGCTTCGTCGCCCGCGGCGATGGCCTCGACGAGGTCCGCGTGCACCTCGCACCGCTCGGCCCGGTAGCGCCCCGACGCCTCCGCGTCGTCGTCGAACCGGGACGAGGCGGAGCTGAGGTGCCCCAGGGTCCCCGCGTACACGGCCGCGGCCATGCGGTTGGGGCAGATCCGGGCGATGCGTTCGTGCAGCGCCCAGTTGGCCCGCATGAACGCGTCCCAGTCCGGTGCGGCACGCAGCCGCTCCACGTGCTCGCGCAGTTCGGCGACGTCCGTCCCGGTGCGGCAGCGGGCGGCGCCCACGTCGACGAGCACTTCCAGGTGGTCGCGCAGTTCGATGGCGTCGGCGACGGTGGCCGGCTCGTCCTGGACGTCGAGCAGCGTGTGCCGCAGGCGCACCACCGGCCCGCGGTCGGCGACGAAGAGTCCGCCGCCCCGCCCGGGACGGATGTCCAGGACCCCGCGGTCCCGCAGCACCCGCACCGCCTCGCTGACCGTTGAGTAGGCGTAGCCGGTCTCCTCCCGCAGGGACTCCAGCGTCCCCACGGGGTCGCCGGCCCGCAGGCCGAGGGACCTGATGCGGTCGTCGAGGGCGGCGGCCAGTTGCTCGGCGCGGGTGCGCCCGGGGGAGGCGGCGCCGAGGCCGGAGAGCACCGCGCCGCCCGGCGTCGAGCGCCGCGGTCGCATGTCTTGTCCGTCGGCTGGTTCCTGAGGCATAGTCGCCATCGAAGCACAAACCTCCGAACCTTTAAAGGGTTTTGAGGTTTCCTCGGGACGTGACGGACTGGGAGCTGCGCATGCGCATAGTGGGTATCCGGCGGCAGGGAGAAACCGGGACGGAGGTGGCCGGACTCTCGCCCGACGGACGCGAGATCACGGTGCTGGCCCCGCTGGAGGAGTTCTGGGCGGACCCGTCCGGGCACCTCGCCCGCGGTGGCGGGGGGCCCGCGCTCGCGGCGTCCTCGGTGACGTTCGTCCCTCCGGTACGGCCGGACGCCCGGGTCATCTGCGTCGGCCTGAACTACCTCAAGCACGTCGCCGAGGGAACCTTCCGCGACCAGGAACTGCCGCCGCACCCGACGCTGTTCGCCCGCTGGACCCAGTCACTCACCGTCGACGGCGCCGAGGTGCCCGTACCGGCCGGCGAGGACGGGCTGGACTGGGAGGGCGAGGTCGTCGCGTGGATCGGCGCCCCGCTCGTGGACGCCACTCCCGAGGAGGCACTGGCCGCCGTCGTCGGCTACTCCACCTTCAACGACCTCACCTCGCGGCGGGCCCAGAAGCTCACCTCCCAGTGGATCCTCGGCAAGAACGGCGACCGCTCCGGCCCGCTCGGCCCCATGGTCCCGGCGGCGGACGTGGGGGACCTGCGGGACGGACTGCGCGTCGTGACCCGGGTCAACGGCGAGGTCGTGCAGGACGGCCGCACCGACGAGATGGTGTACGGCGTCGGCGACACCCTCGCCCACATCTCCCGTACGTTCACGCTGCGCCCCGGCGATCTGCTGGCCACCGGAACCCCCTCCGGTGTGGGCTACGCCCGGACGCCACCGTGGCTGCTGGGACCGGGCGACGTCGTGGAGGTGGAGGTGGAACGCCTCGGCCGGCTGCGCAACACCGTGGTCTCCAACGAGGCCCGCCGCTCGGCCGTACGTGCCTCCCGCGCTCCGGCACACTGAGCCGCGCGGCGGGCGGCGCGCGGCGCGACCGCCGTCCCGACCCCGGAGCACCTGTTCGCCGTCCCGGCCCCCGGAGCGCCTGTTCGCCGTTCCGGCCCCCGGAGCGCCTGTCCGCCGTCCCGGCCTGCGGAGCGCCTGTCCGCCGTCCCGGCCTCCGGAGCGCCTGTCCGCCGTCCCGGTTCTCGGGGCGCCTGTCCGCCGCCCGCCCCGTGCGGCATCTCGGCACCAGCACCACATCGGCGACACCCACCTCCCGAAGGGGAACCGCCCGTGCAAGCAACCCCGACGGCGCCGTCAGGTCCCCGTGACCACGCGCCCGCCATGCTGCCGTTCCTCGTACTCACCGCTCTGATCGCCCTGTTCGAGGGCTACGACCTGTCGGTCTACGGCGCCACCGTGCCGTCGCTGCTGGCGGCACCGGACTGGCACCTGTCCAAGGGAGAGGCCGGCGACATCGGCTCCCTGGCGGCGCTCGGCATGCTCATCGGCGCCGGCGTCGCCGGGGCGACCGGCCGCCGCGTCGGACCCCGCCGGCTCCTGCTGAGCGGCCTGTCCTTCTTCTCCCTGTGCATGCTCGCCTCCGGCGCGGCCGGCGGGCCCGGCACCTTCGCCGCCTCCCGCCTGCTCGCCGGCATCGGGCTCGGCGTCGTCCTGCCCACCCTCACGGCCGTGGTCGCCGAGATGTCCCCCGCCGGGCAGCGCGCCCGCAACATCGGCATCGTCATGGCCGCCTCGAGCCTGGGCTCGCTGGGCGCGCCGCTGCTCGGCGCCTGGCTGCTGCCCGACGTCTCCTTCCGCGTCCTGTACTTCGTGGGCGCGGCCGCGCTGATCACCGTGGTCCCCTGGGCCCTGGCACGGCTGCCGGAGAGCCCCCTGCACCTGCTGCGCACCGGCCGCGGCGACCAGGCGGCGCGCGTCACCGCACGGTTCGGCCTGCCCGAGGCGCAGCTTCCCGCCCAGGCCCCGAGGGACCGCCTGCTGGGGCTGGGCCTGCTGCTGACGCGCCGGCTGGCCGCCACGACCGTGCTGTTCTGGCTGATGGCGTTCTGCGGGCTGCTGCTGACCTTCGGTTTCAGCACCTGGCTGCCCACGATCATGCAGACCGGCGGGTTCTCCACCGGCACCGCGCTCACCCTGACCTGTCTGTCCTGGGTCGGAGCGAGTGTCGGCCTGGTGCCCGGCGGCCTCCTGGCGGACCGCCTCGGTCCCCGCCGCGTCGTGGCGGGCGCCTTCCTGGCCGGCGGCGCCGGCCTCCTCGTGATCAGCCGGGGCCCGGCCATGTGGCTGCTGTACCTGTGCCTGCTGGTGTGCGGCCTGGGACTGCTCGGCGTCCAGGCCCTCGTCAACGCCTACCTCATCGACCGCATGCCGGCCGATCTGCGCACACCGGCGATGGGCTGGGCGCTGTCCGTCGGCAGGCTCGGCGCCATCGTCGGCCCCTCCCTCGGCGGCCGCCTCCTCGACTCCGGGCTCGGCCTGGAATGGAACTTCTACGTCTTCGCCGCCGTCGGGGCCCTGGGCGCGCTGGCCGCCCTCTGCGTCCCGCACCGGCACACCGCACATCCGCAGCCCCTGTCGCACACCGCACCCGCGCTCACGCTCCGCCCCGACTCGGCGGCCTGACCCGCCCGGCCCGCCCCGAAGGCACCCGGCCGGCCCCCCTCGCGATCCGCTCGGGCAACGGAGCCCGACGAAAGGACCCACCATGCGCAAGATCGCCCTCGAAGAGCACTTCACCACCGACGCGATGAAGCACTACAGCCTCCCCGGCGCCGCCATGTTCGACCCCGCGCAGTGGAAGACGTCGCTGAAGCGGCTGCTGGACTTCACCGACGTGCGCCTGCCCCAGATGGACGAGTACGGCATCGACGTGGAGGTCCTGTCGCTACTCTCGCCCGGCGTCCAGGTGGAGAAGGACACCGCCACGGCCGTGCGCAACGCCTCCCTCGGCAACGACTACCTCGCCGAGATCGTCGCCAAGCACCCCACCCGATTCGCGGGCTTCGCCGCCCTCGCCCTCCAGGACCCCGACGCCGCGGTGGCCGAACTGGACCGCGCGGTCACCCAGCTCGGGCTGCGCGGCGCCCTCATCAACGGCCACACCCACGGCGAGTACCTGGACGCGGACAAGTACCTCCCGCTGTGGGAGCGCGCCGAGGCCCTCGGCGTCCCCCTCTATCTGCACCCGGCCAATTCCTACGACACCTGGCACAACCTGGGCGGCCACGAGGAACTGATCGGCCCCATGTGGAGCTGGGGCGTGGAGACCGCCACCCACGCCCTGCGCATCGTCTTCTCCGGCGTCTTCGACCGGTTCCCCGGCGCCACGCTCGTCCTCGGGCACATGGGCGAGGGCCTGCCGAGCATGCTCTGGCGCCTCGACAGCCGCTGGGCGTTCCTCGACCACCGCGGCCGGAAACTCGGCAAGGAGCGGCCCTCGGACTACATCCGCGAGAACATCATGATCACCACGAGCGGTGTGTGCGCACCCGCACCGCTGCTGGGCAGCCTCCTCGCCCTGGGCGCCGACCGGATCATGTTCTCCACCGACTACCCCATGGAAGGCAACGCCGAGGCCGTCCACTTCATCGACAACGCCCCCATCAGCGAACTCGACCGGGCGAAGATCTGTCACCTCAACGCCGAACGGCTGCTCGGGCTCTGACGCCCCCTGGGGCCGGCGCGACCGTGGCGCGAGTCCCTCGGCTTCCTGCCGCCCACCGGTTCACGGGCGGGACCGCCCCCGGTCCCGCCGCACCGGATCAGGCGCTCGACGCGGCGGTTGCGCCCTGGCGCAGACCGACGACAGGTTCTGTCCGGCGGATCACGCGGCCACTAGCCTACGACGATGGACCGATCGACCGACCTGCCCGAGAGTTCCGCCCGGTCCGCGGCTCCGGCCCGGGTGAATGACTACGACAGCTTCGCCGAGGCGTACTCGGCGGAGAACGAGCACAGCCTCGTGAACGCGTACTACGCGAGGCCCGCGATGACGGCCCTGGCCGGCGAGGTGGCCGGCCGCCGGATCCTGGACGCCGGCTGCGGCTCGGGCCCCCTGTCCGCCGCACTGCGCGACCGCGGCGCGCTCGTCACCGGCATCGACGCCAGCGCCGGGATGCTGACGCTGGCCAGGCGGCGGCTCGGGGACGACGTGGCCCTGCACGTGGCCGACCTGCGCGACCCCCTGCCGTTCGCCGACGGCGCGTTCGACGACGTGGTCGCGTCGCTGGTGCTGCACTACCTGGAGGACTGGGGGCCGACGCTGGCCGAGCTGCGGCGCGTGCTCAGGCCCGGCGGCCGGCTGATCGCGTCGGTGGACCACCCGTTCGTGGCCTACACGATCGGGGATCCCCGGCCCGACTACTTCGCGACCACCAGCTACACCTTCGACTGGACGTTCGGCGGGCAGTCCGTCCCGATGCGGTTCTGGCGCAAGCCGTTGCACGCGATGATCGACGCCTTCAGCGCCGCCGGCTTCCGCCTCGCCGTCATCAGCGAGCCGCAGCCCGACCCGGCCGCCCGTGAACTGTTCCCCGACGGCTTCGACGACCTCTCGGCCAGACCCTGCTTCCTGTTCTTCGTCGTCGAGGTACCGCCGTCGGCCGCGGGCCCGGCCAGCACACGAGGTCCTGTTCACGTTCGTCGAGCTGGAGACGCGGGTCGGTGACGCGCCGCTCGTGGGCGGTGTTCTGCTGCGGAGGTCGTCGACATCGTCGGAGGCGCCGAGGTGCCGAGGTGCCGAGGTGCCGAGGTGCCGAGGTGCCGAGACGGTCGGCGGCCCGTCCGTGCCAGGACGACCTTTCCTGCCCGGAGGACCGGCCGGACGAGGGCGTCCTGACGGCCGTGCGCCTGGGCGGGTGCGTGCCGGACAGGTCTGAGCGGCGTCAGTCGGCGTCGGCGATGAAGCCGGATGCCGTCGGCGTCGACCCAGCGGTGGGTGAACCCGTCCAGGTCGTGCCGGAGCAGGTCGCGGACGGGGTTGGCTTCGGTTCCGGTGCTGAGCCCGGCCGTCGCGGCGCACGCCAAGGAGGCGCTCGGTTTCCGGCGTGCGCGCCTGCGCGCCGCGCTGAGGGCCGGGCGCTTGACCGACCGGGACGCCGATGCCTTCGCTGAACACGTGGCGGCCGTGAACCAGTCTCTCGCCGTCATGAGCCGAGCCGGGGCGAGTCCGGCGCAACTCCTGGACGTAGTGGGCGTGACCGTCGACGCGCTCTCGCAAGCGTTGCGCGCAACGGGGCGTGTTGAGGAGACCAGGGGCCGGAGCCGCTCGCCGATGGAGGCGACTGATCCCGCGTTCCGCGGCGTGCCGTTGCTCCGGGGTGCCGGTCGGGCTCAGAGGTGGCCGTCGTCCGGGAGGAGGCCCGGGCCCGTTCCGTCCCGGGCGCGCAGCCTCCGCTCCTCCTCGGCGGCCTTGAGCAGGGTGGCCGGCCAGTGCGGGTGGGGCACCGTCGTCCCGGCCGTCCCCGACAGGGTCTGGAAGGTTCCGGCCAGCGCCCACTGCTGGAAGCGGTGGTGCACGGTCTGCCAGGCCCCGTAGCGTTCGGGCACGGTCCGCCACGGACTGCCGGTGCGGAAACGCCACAGCACCCCGTCGAACTGCCGGCGCAGGCCCTCCGGGTAGGGGCCGCGCTCCCCGAGCGGAAGCAACGGTTCCACCGACTTCCACTCGTCGTCGGAGAGATCACCGCACGGTGTGTCGAGTGCGTCGGCCGTGTCCGGCCCCGCCGTGGGGCGGGACACGGCCAGCTCCTCCAGGAGGGAGCGGACCGCCTCGACCGCGTTCATGACCATCGTCGGGTCGGCGCCCGGCCGGGCGTGGGCGCTCATCCGGATGGCGGGAGGCTGCGGCAGGCCGGTGTACTCCACCAGGCCGTCGTAGCCGCGACCGGTGGCCGCCAGGAGGGCTACGCCGAGTCCGGCGCGGGCGGCCTCCAGTACGCCGGCCAGATAGCCGGCGTCGCAGACCACCGACGCGGGGATGTCGTGGGCGGAGAGCACCTGGAGGGCCTGGCGGCGGACCGCGCACGGCTCCTCGATCGCCGCCAGCGGCAGCGCGGCCGGTGCCGGCGGCGGTGTCCACCCCGGCGCTGCGTACCACTTCAGGGGCAGTCCGCCGACCGGCATGCCCTCGACGACGACCGCCTCCGTCACGTACACCGCCAGATCCACCGATCTGCGGTTGACGGCCTCGACGAGCCGTGCGGAGCGGTCGATGCGGAACCTGACCTGGGAGCGCGGCAGCGTCCGGTGGACGGCCTCGGTGACCATGGGCAGGATCTGGTCCGCGGCGTGTTCGGCGGAGCCGATGACTACGGTGGCCGGTTCGGAACCGAGGAGGCGTCGCGCGGCCTCGTCGTGCACGCTGAGGATCCAGCGCGCCTCGTCGAGGAGGAGCTTGCCCGCCGCGGTGAACCGGGTGGCGCGGCCGGCCCGTTCCACCACCGGTCGTCCCAGCGTCTTCTCCAACCGCCGCACGTGCTGGCTGACCGCGGACTGACTGAGGGTCAGGGACTCGGCGGCCCGGCGGAATCCGCCCTCGTCCGCGACGGCGACGAGACTGCGCAGCGCGATGATGTCGAAGACCGGTCTCATGGATCAACGCTAGCATCAACTGATAAGCGTTTCAGATCACTTGGGGTGGTTGTTCCCTGTGGGGCGGGTGGGGAGCGATCGGTCCGCGCGTCGTGTCCCGTGCACCGCGAACCGTTTCCCTGCGCGCGGGACGACGCGTTGTCAAGGGGCCGGCGCAAACGTACGCAAGGTAGGGAAGGGGCCTGTGGAAATAGGGGTTGGCGGCCCCCGGGGGTGATGGCACGGTGGGCGAAACGGCAGGTCCGGTACCGCCCGCCGCCGGGACCCGTGCGGTTCCGGATCCCGCCCACGCGCCCGTGCTCCCCGTGCTCACCGGAAGAGACGCTCATGACCTCCCTGCGTACTGTCCTCATCACCGGCACGTCCTCCGGCATCGGCCTGGCCACCGCGGTCCAGGCCGCCGAGGCCGGCTGGAACGTCGTCGCCACCCTCCGCGACACCGCCAGGGGGGACGCCCTGCGCGCGGCCGCCGAGGCGGCCGGTGTCGGCGACCGCGTCCAGGTCGCCCGCCTCGACGTGACCGACCCGGAGTCCGTCGGCGCGGCCGTGTCCGGCGTGGTCGCCGACCACGGACGTCTCGACGCGGTGATCAACAACGCCGGGGTCGGGCAGCTCGGCACCGTCGAGCAGATCGGGGTCGAGGCCTTCCGGTCCGTCCTGGAGGTCAACTTCTTCGGAGTCGTGGAGGTGACGAAGGCGGCGCTGCCGCACCTGCGCGCCGCCGGCGGCCGTCTCGTCACCGTCTCCAGCCTCGGCGGTCTGATCGGGCAGCCGTTCAACGAGGCCTACTGCGCCGCCAAGTTCGCCCTCGAGGGCTTCCTGGAGTCCCTCGCCCCGGTCGCCGCGACCGCCGGAGTGCGGGTCTCCGTGGTCGAACCGGGCCCGGTGGCCAGCGAGTTCGTCACCCGTCTGGAGCCGTCCGTGCCCGGGCTGATCGAGAACGCCGGCCCCTACGAGGCGGCCTTCAAGGCCTACTTCGCCACCACGGCGGGCCTCTTCGAGCAGGCACAGAGCGCGGGCGACGCGGCGGCCGTGGTCGTCGACGTGCTCACCGCGGAGCGGCCGCCCTTCCGGGTGCAGACCTCCGGCGCGGCACGCGAACTCGCCGCGATCAAACTGGCCGACCTGGACGGCTCGGCCGTCCAGGGGGTCACCGGTCCTTGGCTGACCTGACCGGCCTGACCTGACCTGACCGGCCTGGCCTGACCTGACCGGCCTGGCCTGACCTGACCGGCCTGGCCTGACCTGACCTGACCTGACCGGCCTGGTCTGGCCGGGTCGGCCTGGTCCGACCGACCTGGCCAGACCAGGCCGACCTGGCCGACCCGGCTGACCGGGCCTGGTCGACCCCATCTGACCGGCCTGGCTGACCAGGCGGCCCGGCCGATCTGCTTCGGCCGGGCCGCCGTCCGTCACGGCAGGGCCACCACCTGCGCCGCGTGGCTGAGGCCCGCGCCGAAGCCCACCAGCAGCGCCAGACCGCGCCGGGGCACCGCGCCCCGGGCGATCAGCTCCTCCAGGGCGAGCGGGACGGACGCCGCGGAGGTGTTGGCCGTGTGGACGACGTCACGGGCCACCACCACATGGGGCGGGAGCCGCAGTGCGGCCGCCGCCCCCTCGACGATGCGGAGGTTGGCCTGGTGCGGGACGAACGCGGCCAGGTCGCCGGCGTCCACCCCGGCGGCGGCGAGGGCGGCGCGCGCCGCCACCGGCACCGTGGCCACCGCCCACCGGAACACGGCGGGGCCGTCCATGCGCAGGGTGGGCGCCACGGTGACCGACGCCCCCGGCGCGGGCCAGGGCCCGGAATGGGCGATGGCGCCGTGGCGGTCGCCCTCGGAGCCCCAGACCACCGGCCCGATGCCCGGCTGGTCGGCCGGGCCGACGACCACCGCGCCGGCCCCGTCGCCGAAGAGGAAGGCCGTGCCGCGGTCCGTGGGGTCCACGATGTCGGTCATCCGTTCCGAGCCGACCACCACGACATGCCGGCTGGTGCCCGACCGGATCAGGGAGTCGGCCGTCGCGAGGGCGTGGACGAAGCCCGCGCAGGCGGCCCCCACGTCCAGGGCGCCCGCCGAGACGGCGCCGATCCGGTGGGCGACCCGGGGAGCGGCGGGCGGCGACTGGGTCAGCTGGGACATGGAGGCGAGCAGCACCGTGTCGACCGCGTCGGGTGCGATGCCCGCCTGGGCCAGGGCCTTGAGCGACGCGGCCACGGCCATGTCGACGACGGTGTCGTCCGGGGCGGCGAAGCGGCGGGCGGTGATGCCCGACCTGCGCCGGATCCACTCGTCACTCGAATCGATCGCCGGCGCCACCTCGGCGTTGGGCACCACACGGGAGGGCCGGTAGGCACCGACGCCGAGGATCCGGGCACCGGGGACGGCCACGGGGGCGCTCAGCCCCCGCGCGGCACCGCCCGCCGCCACCCCACCGCCCGCGCCCGCGTTTCCGTGCCCGGCAGTTTCGCCGTCCGCGCCCGCCGGTCCGTGCCCGGTCGTTCCGCCGCCCGTCACCGTGCCTCCCCGGAGTCCGGTGTCGTACGCGTCGCGAACTCACCGTCCAGATAGCGCCGGCGTGTCTCACGGCGCTGCACCTTGCCGCTCGACGTCTTCGGCAACGTCCCCCTCCGGACCACCAGGATCTCGTCGGCCTCCAGCCGCTGGCCGTCCCGTACCGCCTCCCGTACGCGCCCGCGCAGGCCCTCGCTGCCGCCGTCGCGCAGCGCACGCCCGTCGGCCTCGACGACCACCACCAGCCGTTCGGCCGTGCCGTCGTCCACGGAGAACGCCGCCGCGCAGTTCGGGCGCAGCGCAGGGTCGGCGCGCTCCGCCGACACCTCGATGTCCTGCGGGTAGTAGTTGCGGCCCTTGCGGATGATCACGTCCTTGAGCCGGCCGGTGACGAAGAGCTCGCCGGCGTGGACGAAGCCGAGGTCCCCGGTGCGCAGCCAGGTGCCCCGGTCCTCCTCACCGGTCAGGCGCGCCCCGAAGGTGCGCAGGCTCTCCTCGGTCCGCCCGTGGTAACCGTCCGCCACGCACGGACCGTTGACCCAGATCTCGCCGACCGTGTCGTCCGGCAGCCCGGCCAGCGTCCCGGGGTCGGTGATGCGCACCGAGGTCGTCCCCACCGTCGTGCCGCAGCCCACCGCGTGGACGGCGCCCGCACCGGACGCCGGGTCCACCGAGTGGTCGCCGTCCGGGAGCCGTTCGACGCGGCCTTCGCGCAGGGCTTCGGCGTCGAGCAGGAGCAGTGTCGGGTCCTGGTCCTCCCGGCTCCCCGTCACCTTGAGGGTGTTCTCCGCCAGCCCGTAGCCGGGGCACATGGCGCGAGGCCGGAAACCGGCCCCGGCGAACGTCCGGGTGAAGTCGCGTACGGCGTTCCACCGCACGGGTTCGGCCCCGTTCGCCGCCACCCGCAGGCTGGACAGGTCCAGTCCCTCGGGCACGCCGTTGTCGGCCGCGTCCCGTACGCACAGTTCGTAGGCGAAGCTCGGCGCGGCGGTGTGGCTGCCGCGGAACCGGGAGATCGCCTCCAGCCACCGGGCCGGCCGGCGGATGAACGCCTCGGGGGCCATGAGATACGCCGGGATACCCGCCCACAGCGGCAGGACGACCCCGAACAGCATCCCCATGTCATGGAAGAGGGGCAGCCAGTTGACCACGGCACTGTCGGGGCGGCAGGGCCACAGCAGGTCCGTCTCGGCCACGTTGCTGCGGAAGTTGGCGTGGGTGACCCGTACGCCCTTGGGGTCACCGGTGGAGCCGGAGGTGTACTGGAGCAGGGCGATGTCGTCGGGACCGGCCGCCGGGCCGGTCCACTCCCCGGCCCCCGGAGCGGGCGGCGATCCGGTGTCCACCAGGGTGAGCCCCGCGAGCTCCGGGGTGTCCCCGAAACGTTCCTCCAGGTCTCGTTTGACGGCTGCCGTCGTGAGCACGGTCGTCGTCCCGGCGTCATCGGCGATGCGCCGCAGCCGGGTCAGACCGCGCAGCCGGGTCGGCACCTGGACGGGGGCCCCGGCGACGCCCGCGTACATGCAGCCGAGGAGGGTGGAGACGAAGTCGAGACCGGACGGGTGGAGCAGGACGGCGGCGCCGCCGCGGAGCCCGGCCGCGTCCAGTTCGGCGGCCCGGGCCCGCGCGGCTTCGTCGAGCTGCCGGTACGTCAGCGTCTGCTGCGGTGTCTCGCCGTTGTGGAGGAAGACGTAGGCGATGTCGTCGGGTCGGGTCGCGCTGCGCAGGCGCAGGACCTCGGGCAGGGTGGGCAGTGCGGTCGCCAGGGGGTCAAGGGCGGTGGCGGTCATGGGCGGCGGTCCTCTCCTCGCTGCGGCGCGGTTCGTCGGTGCGTTCTGCTCGGGGCCCAGGGGCGCGCGGCGCGCAGCACGCAGGGCGGGTGGGGTGGGGGGCGCCGTTTCGCGGTGGCCCGGTGGCTGCTGTGGCCCGGTGGCTGCGGTGGTGCGTGCGCGCGCTGTTCGCGGGTGGCCTACGGCGGTGTCGGCGCCGTTCGCGGTCGACGGAGTGACCCGGGGGTTCCGGGCACCCCGGATCGCTCATCCCGCGAGGGCCGGCCGCGGCGCGGACCGCAGCGGATTGAGCCACTCCTCGCCCAGCGCGGCGCGCGTCTGTGGGTCCGTCACGCCGAGTCCGGGCCGGGGGGCCAGGGCGAGCACGCCGACCTTGCCGGTGTGGCCGTTCGTCTGCACCAGGCGGGCGGCCTCGCCGACCTCGGCAAGCGGGTACACGTCGGACAGGACGGGCGCGACGCTGCCGAGCTTGAGCAGGCGCATCATCTCCGCGGCCTCGTGCAGGTTCATGCCGTGGCTGCCCACGATGCGCTTGAGGTTCATCCAGAAGTAGCGGTTGTCGAAGGAGTGCTCGTAGCCGGTGCTCGAACCGCAGGTGACGACGGTGCCGCCACGACGGGCCACGATGACCGAGATCCCGAAGGTGGCCCGGCCGACGTGGTCGAACACGACGTGCGGGTCCTCGCCCAGCTCCGCCCGGACGGCCCGGCCGAGCCGCTTGGCGAGCTCCACCGTGTCGGCGCCGGCCGCCACCCGGCCGCCGATGCCGATCTCCTCGCGGTTGATCACGACGTCGCAGCCGAGCTTCGCGAGCAGTTTCGCCTTGGCCTCGGAGTTGACCACACCGACCGGGATGCCCCCGCCGTTCTTGACCAACTGGACGGCGAACGCGCCGAGACCGCCGGTCGCGCCCCAGATCAGGACGATGTCGCCCTGCTTGATGCGGGCGCCCCGGTCACTGACCAGCATCCGGTAGGCGGTTCCGCCGCACAGGGGCACACAGGCCGCCTCCTCCCAGGTGAGGTGGCCCGGCTTGGCGAGCAGCTGGCTGGCCCGTACGACGGTGTAGTGCGCCAGGCCGCCGAAGTTGGTCTCGTACCCCCACGCCTTCTGGTCGGCGCCGAGCATGCCGTCGGCGTGCGTGACGGGGTCCTGGTCGTCCACGACGGCCGCGTTGACGGCCACGTGGTCGCCGACCTTCCAGCGGCGGACGCCGGCCCCGACGCGCACGATCACCCCGGCCGCGTCCGAGCCGACGACCTGGAAGGGCTGGTCGTGTCGGGCCGCGTGACCGCCGGTCCTGGCGAAGCGCTTGAGCGCGCCGAACGTCGACACGGGCTTGAACGTCGCCGACCAGACCGTGTTGTAGTTGATGGAGCTGGCCATCACGGCCACCAGCACCTCGTCCGGGGCGAGTTCGGGCATCGGCACCCGGCCCACCCGCAGCGAGCGCCGGACGTCGCTGTCGGCCTCGCCGTCGAAGATGCCGACGTCCTCCTGCCGGATGTGAGCGGCGACGAAGTCCTCCGGGACGGGAGCGCTTTCCAGTTCGTCCGCGGAGGCTCCCCGGAGAACTGCCTCGGTCAGTGAATCCATCTGTGATTCCCTCCAAGATGAACGAGCAAATTGACGCTGCCGCATGTTTGTGGAAGACGCTATGGTGGGCCATTTCCGATGGGGAACCCCTAATCGCGACCCCTAGGGGTGTCGGTGCGCAAACCGGGGCACGCGCCCCGGACGATCTTCAAAACAGCAGGTGGAACGTGGTGTGGGAAGTCATAGGGGGAGGTTAGGGGTCGGCGTGGAAAGCGCCGCACGGCAAAAATGTGAGCGGTGGCGCCGGGATGCGGAACGAATCATCGCATCGCCTTTCCGGGCGTCCCGGAGGGAAAGTCGGTGCAGCGGGAAATCTTCCGCGCGGAATGTTGAGAAGGGTTCGGCGAGAACGATGACCAGGCAGGCTGACATCCATGCGGCCGGAGCCGGCCACGACAAGGTCGTTCCCGTCGCCGTGATCGGACTGGCGTGCCGGCTGCCCGGCGCACCGGACCCGGACGCCTTCTGGGATCTGCTGCGGCGGGGCCGAAGCGCGGTCGGTCCGCCCCCTGAGGACCGCCGGGCGTCCCGGGACGCGGACGTGTCACGGGACACCGACGTGTCACGGGACACCGGCGTCTCACGGAACACGGGCGCGCCCCAGGGCACAGACGTGTCACGGGACACCGACGTGTCACGGAACACAGGCGTGTCACGGAACACCGGAGGCGCCGACGGCCGGCCCGGGGCCGGTGCGCCGGGCGGCGCGGATCTGCCCGGTGGCTTCCTGGACGACGTCGACCACTTCGACGCGGACTTCTTCGGCGTCTCCCCGCGCGAGGCCGCCGAGATGGACCCGCAGCAGCGGCTCGTCCTCGAACTCGCCTGGGAGGCGCTGGAGGAGGCCGGGATCGTCCCCGCCGGCCTCGCCGGCACCCCCGTGGGCGTCTACGTGGGCGCCATGGCCCACGACTACGCGACGCTGCGCCACCGCGAGGACGCGGGCCCCCTCACCCGCCACACCCTGACCGGACTCAACCGGGGGATCCTCGCCAACCGGGTGTCGTACACCCTCGGCCTGCGCGGCCCCAGCCTGACCGTCGACTCCGCCCAGTCGTCGGCCCTGGTCGCCCTCCACCTGGCCTACCGGGCCGTGCGCGACGGCGACTGCACGCTCGCGCTGGCCGGAGGCGTCAACCTCAACCTGGCCCCCGACAGCACCTCGGCCGCCGCCCGCTTCGGCGGCCTGTCACCGGACGGCCGTTCCTACACCTTCGACGCCCGCGCCAACGGATACGCACGCGGCGAGGGCGGCGGCATGGTGCTCCTCAAGCCGCTCGCGGCGGCGCTCGCCGACGGCGACCGGGTCCACAGCGTGATCCTCGGCAGCGCGGTCAACAACGACGGGACCACCGAGGGCCTGACCGTACCCAGCGCCGACGCCCAGCGGGACGTGCTGCTCCAGGCGGCCCGGCAGGCGGGGGTCGACCCGCGCGAGGTGCAGTACGTCGAACTGCACGGCACCGGGACCCCGGTGGGGGACCCGGTGGAGGCCGCCGCGCTCGGCGCCGCGTACGGCACGGGCCGCGAGGGCGACGAGCGCCTGCTGGTCGGCTCGGTGAAGACCAACATCGGGCATCTGGAGGGCGCGGCCGGAGTCGCCGGGCTGCTCAAGACGGTGCTCAGCCTCCGCCACCGGCGGATTCCCGCGACCCTCAACCACGAGACCCCCAACCCGCGGATTCCCCTGGACGCGCTGCGCCTGCGGGTCCAGCGCGCGTCGGGCCCCTGGCCCCGGCCCGACCGGCGGCTGATCGCCGGCGTGAGCTCCTTCGGCATGGGCGGCACCAACTGCCATGTGCTGCTGGCCGAGCCGCCCGCCACCGCCCGCCCGGCGACATCCGCCGACGCCGACGCCGACTCCGCTTCGAGTGCCGCCGATGCCGACGGCGTCGTGGACGCGGCCGCCACCGACTCCGCTTCGAGTGCGGCCGACCCCGACGGCGTCGCGCACGCGGCAACCACCGGGACCGTTCCGAGCCCCGCCGGTGCCGGTGCCGGTGCCGGTGCCGATACGGATACCGATGCCGACGGCGCCACCGGGACGACCGCGGCCGCCGCCGACGTCGTCATCCCCTGGCCCGTGTCCGGCGCCACCCCCGCGGCGCTGCGGGCCCAGGCCGGGCGGCTCGCCGAGCACGTCCGGGGCCGCCCCGGCCTCGGCATCGCCGACCTCGGCCACTCCCTCGCCACCACCCGCACCCGGTTCGCCCACCGCGCGGTGGTGCTCGGCCACGACCGCCGGAGCCTGTTGCGCGCGCTGGACGCCGTGGCGGCCGGCGAGCCCACCCCCGGCGCCGTGGTCGGCCGCGGGCCGGTGCGGTCGGCGGGTCCCGTCGCCTTCCTCTTCCCCGGACAGGGCAGCCAGCGGGCCGGCGCGGGCCTCGGGCTGCACGCCACCACACCCGCGTTCGCCGCGGCCCTGGACGAGGTGTGCGAGCGGTTCGACACCCACCTCGACCGGCCGCTGCGCGACGTCCTCTTCGCCGCTCCCGGCTCGCCGGACGCCGTGCTCCTCGACCGTACCCGCTACACCCAGGCCGCCCTGTTCGCGCTGGGAACGGCGCTGTTCCGCGTGCTCGAACGGCACCTGCCGGCACCGGACTTCGTGCTCGGACACTCCATCGGCGGACTCACCGCCGCCCATGTCGCGGGGGTGCTCCCGCTTGCGGACGCCGTCACCCTCGTCGCGGCCAGGGGCCGCCTGATGGAGGAGGCCCGCGCGGGCGGAGCGATGATCGCCGTGGAGGCCACCGCCGCGGAGGCGGAGGCGGTACTGGCCGAGTACGCGGGCCGGCTGGCGCTCGCGGCCGTCAACGGCCCGCGTGCGGTGGTGGTCTCGGGAGACACGGAGGCGGCGCAGGAGGTCGCCGGACGGTTCGCCCGCGAGGGCCGCAGGACCCGTCGTCTGAAGGTCAGCCACGCCTTCCACTCCCCGCACATGGACAGCGCGGTGGACGCGTTCCGGCGGATCGCCGCGACGCTCGCCTTCCGCCCCCCGGCCCTCGGCGTGATCTCCGACGTGACCGGCCGGCCGGCCGGTCCGGACGAGCTGACCTCGCCCGACTACTGGGCCGAGCACATCCGGCGCCCGGTGCGCTTCCACGACGGCGTACGGCAGTTGGCCGAGCGGGGCGTCACCGGCTACGTGGAGCTGGGCCCCGGCAACGTGCTGACCTCCCTGACCCGGTCGACCGCCGGCCGTGACGCCTCCGTGGTCCCGCTCCTGCGGCCCGGGGTGTCCGAGCGGCTCTCCCTGGTCAGCGGGCTGGCCGAACTCCAGGTGACCGGTGCCGACACCGACTGGTCCGCCTTCTTCGGCGACGGGCGGCGCGAGCGGGTGCCGCTGCCGACCTACGCGTTCCGGCGCAGGCCCTTCCGGTTCGCCGGCGCGGCCCGGATCGCGAGCGCCCCGACGGCCGCCGCCCCAGCGCCGAACGCGTCCGCCCCCGCGCCGAACGCGTCCGCGCCGGCCGCCTCCTCCACGAACGGCTCCGTCGCCGTCGGCCCGAAGCCCGCCACACCCGAGGTGCCGGTGCCGGTGCCGGCCGCACGGACCGACTTCCTCGCCCTCGTCCGAGCCGCCGCCGCCGACGTCCTGGGCGTCACCCCGGGGCAGGACCTCGACCCCGATCGCACGTTCAAGGCCCTCGGGCTGGACTCGCTCGGAGCGGTGGAGTTCGCCGACCGGTTGTCCCGGGCGACCGGGCTGTGGCTGCCGCCGACCCTGACCTACGACCACCCCACCCCGCTCGCCCTCGCCCGGCACCTCGCGACGGAGGCCTCCGGCACCACCCCCGGCGAGACCGCCGAAGCACCACGGGCCACCGGAACCGTCGAGGAGGCCGGGCAGGCCGGGCAGGCCAGGCAGGCCGGGGAGACCGGGCAGGCCGGGCAGGCCGGGGCGCCCGGGAGCGAGGACGACGACCCGATCGCGATCGTCGCCACCGCGGGCCGCTGGCCCGGTGGCGCCGACACCCCGGAGCGGCTCTGGGACCTGCTGGTGTCGGAGACGGACGCGACGAGCGGCTTCCCGGTCGACCGGGGCTGGGACGAGGACCTCTACGACCCCGACCCGGACCGTCCCGGCCACACGTACGTGCGCCGCGGCGGATTCCTGCACGACGCCGACCGGTTCGACGCCGACTTCTTCGGACTGACGCCCCGCGAGGCCGACGCGATGGACCCGCAGCAGCGCCTCCTCCTGGAGACCTCCTGGGAACTGCTGGAGCGGGCCGGCGTCGACCCCGCGACCCTGCGCGGCAGCGGGACCGGCGTCTTCATCGGCGCCACCCAGCAGGAGTACGGCCCCCGCCTGCACGAAGCCGGCGGCGGCGCCGGCCACCGGCTGACCGGCGCGAGCGTCAGCGTCGCCTCGGGCCGCATCGCCTACACGTTCGGCCTCGAAGGGCCCGCACTCACCGTGGACACCGCCTGCTCCTCGTCACTGGTGGCGCTCCACCTGGCCGCGCGAGCGATCCGCTCCGGCGAGTGCGCCCTCGCGCTGGCGGGCGGGGTGACGGTGATGTCGACGCCGGGCATGTTCACCGAGTTCAGCAGGCAGCGCGGACTGGCTCCGGACGGGCTGTGCAAGCCGTTCGCCGCCGCGGCCGACGGCACCGGCTGGTCGGAGGGCGTGGGCCTGGTGCTGCTGGAGCGGCTGTCGGACGCCCGCCGGGCCGGCCGCCGGGTGCTCGCCCTGATCCGGGGGAGCGCGGTCAACTCGGACGGCGCCAGCAACGGGCTCACCGCTCCGAACGGCCCTTCCCAGGAGCGCGTCATCCGCCAGGCCCTGGCGGACGCCCGGCTGACCCCCGGTGACATCGACGCCGTGGAGGCCCACGGCACCGGCACCACCCTCGGCGACCCCATCGAGGCCCAGGCACTGATCAACACCTACGGGCTCGACCGTCCCGAGGGACAGCCGCTGCGCATCGGCTCCCTGAAGTCGAACCTCGGGCACACCCAGGCCGCGGCCGGTGTCGCCTCCGTCATCAAGGTGACCGAGGCCCTGCGGCACGGCCTGCTGCCCGCCACCCTCCACGTGGACCGCCCCACCCCGCACGTCGACTGGTCCAGGGGCGCCGTCGAACTCCTCACCCGAGCCACGCCCTGGCCGGCCGCCGGCCGTCCCCGCCGGGCCGCCGTGTCCGCGTTCGGCATCAGCGGCACCAACGCCCACCTGATCCTCGAAGAGGCGCCGCCCGCCCCGGCCGAGCCCGAGCGCCCGGCTCCCGACCGGGACGTCCCCGTCCCCTGGATCCTGTCGGCGCGCACCCCGCAGGCACTGCACGACCAGGCCGCACGGCTGACCGCGCTGCTGAACACGACGGCGCCCGAAGCCGTCGACCCGGCCGAGGTGGGGCACGCCCTCGCCCGACGGCCGCTGTTCGACCACCGTGCCGTCGTGGTGGCCCGGCGTCCGGCCGACCTCCACACCGCCGTCCGGGCCCTCTCCCACGGGGAGGCCGCCGAAGGGGTCGTCCGCGGACGGTCCGCCGCCTCCGGCAGGCTGGCGTTCCTCTTCACCGGACAGGGCAGCCAACGGACCGGCATGGGGAAGGAGTTGTACGCGGCCCACCCCGTCTTCGCCGCCGCCTTCGACGAGGCGTGCGCCGCGCTCGACACCCAGTTGTCCGGACACGCCCCCGCCCCGCTGCGGGACATCGTCTTCGCCGACGCGGACGAGGCCGGGCAGGCCGGGCAGGTCAAGCAGGTCGAGCAGGCCGAGCAGGTCGAGCAGACCGAGCAGACCGAGCAGGCCGAGCAGGCCGAGCAGGCCGAGGAACACCGGGCCACGGACCCGAGCCCGCAGGATCAGCAGCCCGTACGCCCGCACCCGCAGGATCAGCAGCCTGGACGCCGGAACCCGCAGGACCGGCAGCCCGTAGGCCCGCACCCGCAGGACCAGCAGCCCGCCCGCCCGATCCCGCAGGAGCCGTCCGCCCCGCACACCGCCCGTGCACTGGACCGGACCCTGTTCACCCAACCGGCGCTGTTCGCCCTGGAGGTGGCGCTGTTCCGCCTGCTGGAGTCCTGGGGCGTCCGTCCCGACGTGGTCGCCGGACATTCGGTGGGCGAGCTCGCCGCGGCCCATGTCGCGGGCGCCCTGAGCCTCCCGGACGCCGCCGCGCTGGTCGTCGCCCGGGGCCGGCTGATGCAGGCCCTGCCGGAGGGCGGGGCCATGGTCGCCCTGGAGGCGACCGAGGACGAGGTGCTCGGCGCCCTCGACGGCCGGGAGTCGGAGGTCGGCATCGCCGCCGTCAACGGCCCCTCCGCGACGGTGATCTCGGGAGAGGAAGACGCGGTGCTCGCCGTGACGGCGGAGTTCCGCGCCCGCGGCCGCAGGACCGCCCGACTGCGCACGAGCCACGCCTTCCACTCGCCGCTCATGGACCCGATGACCGGCGAACTGGACCGGGTCGCCGACGGAATCGACCATCTGCCGCCGGACATCCCCCTGGTGAGCGCCCTCGACGGCACCCTCTTCACCGGCGACCGGCCGATCCCGCCCGGGTACTGGGCGGCGCACGCCCGGGGCGCGGTCCGCTTCCTCGACGTCGTACGCCGTCTGGAGGCCGACGGGGTCACCACGTACCTGGAGCTGGGTCCCGACGCCGTCCTCACGGCCCTGGCGCAGGAGGGCCTGCTCGGCGGACAGGGCGAGGACACACCCCCGCCCGCCCTCGCCGCGGCGCTGCGCCGCGGCCGTCCCGAGCCGGAGACCCTGCTGGCCGCCCTCGGCGCGGCCCACGCGCGGGGGGCCGGCGTCGACTGGAGCGCGGTCATCGGCCGGTCGGGGCCGAGCCGGGTGGACCTGCCCACCTACGCCTTCCAGCGGCGACGCCACTGGTTCCAGGCCCCCGAACACCGGACACTCGAACACCGGACACGCGAACACCGGGCGCCCGCCGGCACCCCGGCCGACGACGGCCGGTTCTGGGACCTCGTGGCACGCCGGGAACTCGACTCCCTCGCCACCACGCTCGGCATCACCGACTCCGGGCGCCGTGAGGCACTCGACGCCGTCCTGCCCCTGCTGGCCTCGTGGCACGGAGAGCGCGGCCGGGCGGCCGAGATCGACCGGTGGCGGCACCGGGTGCGCTGGCAGCCGGTACCGGATCCGGCGCCCGGGACCGTCCGGGGCCGCTGGCTGCTCGTGCTGCCCGACCGGGCCGACGCCGCGCCCCGGCCGTACGACACGTGGGGGCCGCTGCTGGAAGGGACCCTCGGCGACGCCGGCGCACGCGTCGACCGCGTCCCCGTCCCGGCCGGCCGCTCCGACCGCGCGTCCCTCGCCACGCTGCTCGCCGAAGCCGTCGACCGGTCCTCCGCGGAGCCGGTGACCGGCGTGCTGTCCCTGCTGTCGCTGGACCACGACCCGGAACCGGGCCTGCCGGACCTGCCGCACGGCCTCGCCGCCACCACGGCGCTCCTCCAGGCGCTGGACGACACCGGCACCGACGCGCCGCTGTGGGCCCTCACCCGTGGCGCGGTGACCACCGGCACCGGCGACCGGCCGGCCGACCCGGCCGGAGCGCTGGTCTGGGGACTCGCCGTGGTGGCCGCCACCGAGGCCGACGGCTGGGGCGGCGTCGTCGACCTGCCCGAGCGGGCCGACACGGGCGCCGCCGCCCGGGTGCTCACCGCCCTCACCGCTCGTCACCGGGAGGCCGAACTGGCCGTACGGCCCGAGGGACTGCTCGCCCGGCGCCTGGTGCCGGCACCCCTGGAACCGGCCCCCGCCGACGGGCGGGCGGCCGAATGGACCCCCGGTGACGGCACGGTCCTCGTCACCGGAGGCACCGGAGCACTGGCCGGGCACACCGCCCGGTGGCTGGCCCGCAAGGGCGCCGGCCATCTGCTGCTGCTCAGCAGGCGCGGCGGCGAAGCGCCGGCCGCGGCCGCCCTGCGGGACGAACTCACCGCGCTGGGCGCCCGGGTGACGTTCGCCGCGTGCGACGTCTCGGACCGTGCCGAACTCGCCCGGGTGATCGCCTCGGTTCCCCCGGAACACCCCCTGACGGCGGTCGTGCACACCGCGGCCGTCCTCGACGACGCCCTGCTCGACGCGCTCACGCCCGAACGGCTCGAAGGGGTCCTGCGGGTCAAGGCGGCCGGCGCGCGCCACCTGGACGAACTCACCCGTGACCTCGACCTGAGCGCGTTCGTCCTGTTCTCCTCCGCCACCGGCGTCCTCGGCACCCCCGGGCAGGCCAACTACGCGCCCGGCAACGCCTACCTGGACGCCCTCGCCCTCCGGCGGCGCGCCGCCGGTCTGCCGGCCACCTCCGTCTCCTGGGGGCTGTGGGCGGGCGAGGGCATCGCCGGCGACGAGGCCGCCCGCCGCACCGAGCGCCACGGACTGCTGCCCATGGACCCCGAACTCGCCGTCGCCGCACTGCAACAGGCCCTGGACCGGGACGAGACCCACCTGGTCGTGTGCCGCGGCGACTGGGCGGCGCTGGCGGCCCTGCGGGCCCATCCCCTGCTCGAAGCGCTCACCGGCGGCCCCACGGCCGACAGCGCGCCGGAGCCGGACGAGCGGCCGGACGGGCTGCGCGCCGAGCTGGCGGCGGCGACCGGCGAGCAGGACCGGCGCCGGCTGCTGCTGCGCTTCGTCCGCGCCCAGGTCGCCGAGGTGCAGGGCGGCCGGCCGGCCGATTCCGTGGACGTCCACCGGGGCTTCAAGGAGCAGGGCTTCGATTCCCTCACCACCGTCGAACTGCGCAACCGCCTGAACCGGCGCACCGGGCTGAGCCTGCCCACCACCGTCGTGTTCGACCACCCCACCCCGCAGGCGGTGGCCGACCTGCTGTACGAACGGCTCGCCCCGGCCGAGGCGGCGGAGGGCGGCGCGGCGCGGGAGCTGCGGGCCCACCTCGACCGTCTGGAAGCGCTGCTGACGGGCCTGCCGCCGGACGGTCCGGAGCGAGCGGACGCGGCGGCCCGGCTGGCCGGCCTGGCGGCGAACGGCCCGCACGGCCCGAACCGCCCGCACGGCACGGACGGCACGGCCCCGGCCGGCGGAACCGGGCCGGGGGCCGACGTCTCCGCCGCGCTGTCGGCCGCCACCGACGACGAGCTGATGGACTTCATCGGCAAGGAACTCGGCATCTCCTGAGCCGCAGGCCCCCGCCGGGCGGTGCCGCCGCACCGCGCCTCCTTCCCCACCAGACCCCACCCGCACCGGGCCCCGCACCCCACCCCCGGGGCGTGTCCCGGACCGGGCATCGCGCACGAAGGACGGATTCATGAACGACAGCCGCATGCGGCACCTCCTGGAACGGGTCACCGCCGAACTGCACGAGACGCGCAGGAAGCTGCGCGAGGCCGAGGACAGCGGCCAGGAGCCCATCGCCATCGTGGGCATGGGCTGCCACTTCCCGGGCGGCATCGACTCCCCGGAGGACCTGTGGCGGCTGCTCTCCGAGGGCGGGGACGTCGTGGGCGACTTCCCCGACGACCGGGGCTGGGACGTGGGCGCACTGTTCGACCCGGACCCCGACCGGCCCGGCACCTCGGCCACCCGGCACGGCGCCTTCCTCGCCGACCCCGGCTCCTTCGACGCCGACTTCTTCGGCATATCGCCCCGCGAGGCGCTGGCCATCGACCCCCAGCAGCGCCTGCTGCTGGAGACGGCCTGGGAGACGTTCGAACGCGCCGGGATCCGGCCCGACACCCTGCGCGGCAGCAGCACCGGCGTCTTCGTCGGCACGAACGGCAACGACTACGCGCCGCCGGCCGGAGCCGTCCCCGAGGACCTGGAGGGCTACATCCTCGTCGGCAACGCGGCGAGCGTCGCGTCCGGACGGATCTCGTACACCTTCGGCTTCGAAGGGCCCGCGGTCACCGTCGACACGGCCTGCTCAGCGTCGTCGGTGGCCGTGCACCTGGCGGTACGGTCGCTGCGCTCGGGGGAGTGCGACCTCGCCCTGGCGGGCGGGGTGACCGTCATGACCACCCCGTCGACCTTCGTGGAGTTCTCCCGGCAGCACGGACTGTCGGCGGACGGCCGCTGCAAGGCCTTCGCCGCGGCGGCCGACGGGACCGGCTGGTCCGAGGGGGCCGGTCTGCTGCTGGTCGAGCGGCTCTCCGACGCCCGGCGCCGCGGCCACCGGGTGCTGGCCGTCATCAGGGGCACGGCGGCCAACCAGGACGGCGCCTCGCACGGCCTGACCGCCCCCAACGGCACCGCCCAGCAGCGGGTCGTCCGCCAGGCCCTGGCCGACGCCCGGCTGACGCCCGCACAGGTCGATGCCGTCGAGGCGCACGGCACAGGCACCACCCTCGGCGACCCCATCGAGGCCCAGGCGCTGCTCGCCACCTACGGTCAGGAACGGGTGCCGGGACGTCCGCTGTGGCTCGGCTCCGTGAAGTCGAACATCGCGCACACCCAGGCCGCCGCGGGGGTGGCCGGCATCATCAAGATGGTGCAGGCCATGCGGTACGGCGTGCTCCCGAAGACCCTGCACGTGGACGAACCGTCCCCGCACGTCGACTGGGCGTCCGGCGCCGTCTCCCTGCTGACCGAACACCGGCCCTGGCCCGAGACGGGGCAGCCGCGCCGGGCCGGGGTGTCCGCCTTCGGCATGAGCGGCACCAACACCCACATCATCCTGGAACAGGCCCCCGAGCCCACGGACACCGGAACCGGAGACGGCACCGCCGGCACCCCCGAGCCGACGGTCACCGCCACCGCCGAAGGCCGCGCGCCCACGGACGCCGGGACCGCCGAAGGCACCGCGCGCACGGAGCTCGCCACCGCCGACGGCACCGGGTTCGCCGAGCCGGCCACCGCCGAAGGCACCGGACCCACGGAGCCCGCCACGACAGAGGGCCCCGCCGTCCTGCCCCTGGTCCTGTCCGCCCGCACCCCGGCCGCCCTCACCGCCCAGGCGGGCGCGCTCGCCTCCTGGCTCCGCACCACCGGCGGCGCCGACGGAGCCGACGGTGCCGACCTCGCGGCCGTGGCCCGCGAACTGGTGGCGGGCCGGGCCGGGTTCGAGGAGCGGGCTGTGGTCGTCGGCGCCGGCGCGGACGCCCTGCTCGCCGGACTCGACGCGCTCGCCGCCGGCGAGCCCGCTCCCGGCGTCGTACGCGGGAGCGCCGGCACCGATCCCCGTACCGTGTTCGTCTTCCCCGGGCAGGGCTCGCAGTGGACCGGCATGGCCCGTGAACTGCTCGACACCTCGCCGGTGTTCGCGGACGGCGTCGCCGCGTGCGCCCGCGCCCTGGAGCCGTACACGGACTGGTCCCTGGTGGACGTCCTGCGCGGCGTCGAGGACGCGCCCGGCCTCGACCGGGTGGACGTCGTGCAGCCCGCGCTGTGGGCGGTGATGGTGTCCCTCGCGCGGCTGTGGCAGTCCCACGGGGTGCGGCCGGACGCCGTGGTCGGACACAGCCAGGGCGAGATCGCCGCCGCGTACGTGGCGGGCGCCCTGTCGCTCGACGACGCGGCGCGGGTGGTGGCCCTGCGCAGCCGGGCCATCGGCGCGCTGTCGGGCGCCGGCGGCATGGTGTCGGTGGCCCTGCCGCTCCGCGCCGCCACCGAGGCGATCGCCCCCTGGGAGGGCCGCCTCTCGGTGGCCACGGTCAACGGCCCGTCCGCCGTGGTGGTTGCGGGCGAGACCGATGCCCTGGACGAACTCGTCGCGGCCTGCGAGCGGGACGGGACCCGCGTCCGCCGGATCGCGGTGGACTACGCCTCGCACTCGCCGCAGGTCGAGCGGATCCGCGAGGAACTGCTCGCCGTCCTCGCACCCGTCACCCCGCGCCCCGCGCGGATCCCGCTCCTGTCGACGGTCACCGGCGACTGGCTCGACACCACCCGGATGGACGCCGCCTACTGGTTCACGAACCTCCGGCAGACCGTCCTGTTCGAACCGGCGATCCGCCGGCTGGTCGCCGAGGGCCACGACGTCTTCGTCGAGACCAGCCCGCACCCGGTGCTGACCGCGGCCGTGCAGGAGACCGC
The DNA here is from genome assembly GCF_042888135.1 of Streptomyces sp. NPDC003247. Classification (NCBI taxonomy): domain Bacteria; kingdom Bacillati; phylum Actinomycetota; class Actinomycetes; order Kitasatosporales; family Streptomycetaceae; genus Streptomyces; species Streptomyces sp. NPDC003247. Next base: position 371,359 of record NZ_JBIAPF010000006.1, on the reverse strand, counting down.
GGAGGCGGCCGGCACCGGGCCCGTCACCGTCACGGGGTCGCTGCGCAGGGACGAGGGCGGACCGCTCCGTTTCCTCACCTCCCTTGCCGCGGCCCAGGTCCACGGGGTCGAGGTGGACTGGAGCCTGGTGCCGGCGGGACCGCGCACCGCCGTACCGGACCTGCCCACCTACCCGTTCCAGCGGCGGCGCTTCTGGCTCGGACCGGTGGCCGGCGCGGCGGCGGACGCGTCCGGCCTCGGGCTGCGTCCCGCCGGGCACCCCCTGCTCGGCGCGACCCTGCGGCCCGCGGAGGGCGACGGACTGCTGCTGACCGGCCGGCTCTCCGCGCAGGCCCAGCCCTGGCTCACCGACCACACGGTCCTCGACCGGGTCGTCGTACCGGGCACCGCCCTGGTGGAGCTGGCGGTACGCGCCGCCGACGAGGCCGGGCGCGACACGGTGGACGAGCTGGTGATCGAGACCCCGCTGGTCCTGCCCACCGCCGGCGCCGTCCGGATCCAGGTCTCCGTGACCGCGCCCGGCGAGGGCGGCCGACGCGCGCTGACCCTCCACTCCCGGCCCCAGGACGCACCGGACGGCGCCGACTGGACCCGCCACGCCACCGGGTTCCTGACCCGTTCGCCCGCACCGGCGGCGCCCTCGGAGGGCACACCGGGCACCTGGCCGCCGCCGGAGGCGGCCGCCCTGTCCCTGGACGGTCTCTACGACCGGCTCGCCGAGTCCGGTGTGGTCTACGGCCCCCGGTTCCGGGGACTGCGCGCCGCGTGGCGGCGCGGTGAGGAACTGTTCGCCGAGGTCGCGCTCGACGGCGAGGAACGCGCGGCGGCCGGGGAGTTCGGGGTGCACCCGGCGCTGCTCGACGCGGCCTTCCACACCGCCGCACTCGGCACGGCGTTCCGGCCGGAGCCGGACCGGACCCTGCTGCCGTTCGCCTGGAACGGGGTACGGCTGCACGCCTCGGGCGCGACGACCCTGCGGATCAGGCTCGCGCCCACCGCCGACGGCGGCCTGTCGCTGGACGCCGTCGACGAGGCCGGAGCCCCCGTCGTGTCGGTCGCCTCGCTGGTGTACCGGCCGGTCTCCGCGGGGCAGCTCGCCGCGGACGCCGGGACCGCCACGCCGCTGTACGGGCTCGCCTGGAAGCCGCTGCCGCTGCCGCTGCCGGACGCGGCGCACGCGGGCGGCACCGGGCCGGCGGCGTTCCTCGGGGACGCGTCCGGACCGGGCCGGGGGGCCTTCGCCGATCCCGCCGCCGTCGCCGAGGCGGTCCGCGCGGGCCGGGACGTACCGGCCGACGTCTGGTACGAGGTACCGGCCTCGGCGGCCGCCGGACCCGGCACGGACGGGGACGCGGCGGACGCGTCCGTGCCGACGCGCGCACGGGCGACGCTCGACCGGGTGCTCGCCCTCGTCCAGGACTGGCTCGCCCGCCCCGAACTGGACGGCGTCCGGCTGGGCGTGCTGACCCGGGGCGCGGTGTCCGTCGCCGGCGAGTCGCCGGACCTGGCGACCGCCGGGATCTGGGGACTGCTGCGCTCGGCGCAGTCCGAACACCCCGGCCGCCTCCTGCTGGTGGACGTGGACCCGGACGGAGACGCGGACGCGGACGACGTCGGCCCGCTCGCCGCGGCCGTGACGGCGGCCGACGCCGCCGGGGAGACGCAGCTCGCCCTGAGGGGCGGCGCCGCCCTCGTGCCACGCCTCGTCCCCGCGGCCCCGGCCACCGCGTCCGGCACCGACGCCCCGCCCCCGTCCGCCGCCTGGCGGTTCGCGCCGTCCGAGGGGACCGTCCTGGTGACCGGAGGCCTGGGCCTGCTCGGCAGACTGGTCGCCCGTCATCTCGTCACCGCCTCGGGCGTACGGCACCTGCTGCTGACCGGCCGACGGGGCGAGCGGACGCCGGGCGCGCACGAGGTCGTCGCCGACCTCACCGGCCTCGGCGCCCACGTCACCGTCGCCGCCGTCGACGCGGCCGACCGGGACGCCCTGCGGACCGTCCTCGACGGCATCCCGGCGGAGCACCCGCTCACCGGCGTCGTTCACGCGGCCGGGACCCTGGACGACGGCGTCCTGGCCGGGCTCACCGCCGACCGGCTGGACACCGTCCTGCGCCCCAAGGCGGACGCCGCCTGGAACCTGCACGAACTCACCCGGGACGCCGACCTCTCCGCGTTCGTCGTCTTCTCCTCGGCCGCGGGCGTCCTCGGCGTCCCCGGCCAGGCCAACTACGCCGCCGCCAACACCTTCCTGGACGCCCTGGTGGCGCACCGCCGCGCACGCGGACTGGCCGCCACCTCCCTCGCCTGGGGGCTGTGGGCCGAGAGCAGCGAGCTGACCGGCCACCTGGACGGCGCGGACCACCGCCGCAACGCCCGCCACGGCACCCGCCCGCTCACCACCCCCGAAGGCCTCGCCCTGTTCGACGCGGCCGGAGCGACGGACCACGCCCTGCTCGTCCCCCTCGCCCTGCGGCACGGAGCCGACCCCGCGCAGCTCCCCGCGGTCCTGCGCGACCTCGTACGGACGCGGCGGCCCGTCGCGCGCACCGCGTCCGAGGCGTCGGGCGCCCCCCTCGCCGGGCGGCTGCGCGCCCTCGACGCCGCGGCACGGGAGGAGTTCCTGATCGGCCTGGTCCGGGCGGAGGCGTCGACCGTCCTCGGCCGCGACGACCGCGAGGGCATCGCCCCCACCAGGGCGTTCAAGGACCTCGGCTTCGACTCGCTGACCGCCGTCGAACTGCGCAACCGGCTGGGCGCGGCGAGCGGGCTGCGGCTGTCGCCGACGCTCGTCTTCGACCACCCCACCCCGCGCTCCCTGGCACGCTTCCTGCTCGCCGAACTCGTCGGCGAGCAGGAAGCGGCGCCCGCCCCGGCCCCCGCCGCCGGCCCGGCCCCGGTCACCGACGACCCCGTCGTCATCGTCGGCATGAGCTGCCGGCTGCCGGGCGGCGTCGCCTCGCCCGACGAGCTGTGGGAGCTGGTCTCCACCGGCGGCGACGCGATCACGCCCTGGCCCACCGACCGGGGCTGGGACAACGAGGCCCTCTTCGACGCCGACCCCGACCGGCCCGGCCGCACCTACACCCAGCACGGCGGATTCCTGCACGACGCGGCCGACTTCGACGCGGGCTTCTTCGGGATCTCCCCGCGCGAGGCGCTGGCGACGGACCCCCAGCAGCGCCTCCTGCTCGAAACGTCCTGGGAGGCGTTCGAGCGGGCGGGTATCGCCCCCGACACGCTGCGCGGCAGCAGGACCGGCGTCTTCGTCGGCGTCATGTACAACGACTACGCCTCGCGCCTGCACGACCTGCCGCCGGAGCTGGAGGGCTACCTCCACAACGGCAGCGCGGCCAGCGTGGCGTCGGGCCGCGTCTCGTACACGTACGGGTTCGAGGGCCCGGCGGTGACGGTGGACACGGCGTGCTCGTCGTCGCTGGTGGCGCTGCACCTGGCGGTGCAGGCGCTGCGCTCCGGCGAGTGCGACCTGGCGCTCGCGGGCGGTGTGGCGGTGATGGCCTCGCCGTCGGGCATGGTCGCCACCTCCCGGCACCGCGCCTTCGCCCCCGACGGCCACGTCAAGGCGTACGCCGCCGCGGCGGACGGCACCAGCTGGGCCGAGGGCGTGGGGCTGCTGCTGGTGGAGCGGCTGTCGGACGCGCGGCGGCTGGGGCATCCGGTGCTGGCGGTGGTGCGGGGTTCGGCGGTGAACCAGGACGGCGCCTCCAACGGGCTGACCGCCCCGAACGGCCCGGCCCAGCAGCGCGTCATCCGACAGGCGCTGGCCACCGCGGGCCTCGCCCCGCACGACGTCGACGCGGTCGAGGGACACGGCACGGGCACCACCCTCGGCGACCCGATCGAGGCCCAGGCGCTGGTCGCCGCCTACGGCCGCGGCCGGCCCGAGGACCGGCCCCTGTGGCTCGGCTCGCTCAAGTCCAACATCGGGCACACGCAGGCCGCCGCCGGTGTCGCCGGGGTCATCAAGATGGTGCAGGCCATGCGGCACGGCGTCCTGCCCCGGACCCTGCACGTCGACGAGCCGTCGCCGGACGTCGACTGGGCCTCGGGCGGTGTGCGGCTGCTGACCCGGGAGCAGCCCTGGGAGGCGGACGGACGACCGCTGCGCGCCGGCGTCTCGTCCTTCGGCGTGAGCGGCACCAACGCCCACGTCATCCTCGAACAGCCCGACGGAGCCGAGGAGCCGGTCGCGGCCCCCGCACCCGACGGAGCCGAGGAGCTGGCCCCCGCCCCCACACCCGACGGAGACCGGGAGCCGGCCCCCGCCCCCGCAGCCGACGTCGGTAAGGGCCCGGCGGCGCCCGCCGAGGAGGACGTGCCGCTGCCCTGGGTGCTCTCCGCGCGGACCCCGGCGGCCCTCGCGGCCCAGGCCGGGCGGTTGCTCGCCCTGCTGGACCCGGCGGACCGCCGGCCGGCCGCCGCCGACGTCGCGCACGCCCTGCTCACCGACCGGTCGCACTTCGAACACCGGGCGGTCGTGGTCGGCGCGGGCCGCGACGCCGTCGCCGAGAGCCTCGGCGCCCTGGTCCGGGGCGAACCGGCCGGGAACCTCGTCCGGGGCGTCGCCGCCGACGGCGGCAGGACGGTCTTCGTCTTCCCCGGCCACGGCTCGCAGTGGGCCGGGATGGCCCACGGACTCCTGGACTCCTCACCGGTGTTCGCCGAGCGGATCGAGGACTGCGCGCGGGCGCTGGCTCCCCACGTCGACTGGTCGCTCCTCGACGTCCTGCGCGAGCTGCCCGGAGCGCCGACCCTGGACCGCGTCGACGTGGCCCAGCCCGCGCTGTGGGCCGTGCTCGTGGCGCTCGCGGCGCAGTGGCGGGCGTACGGGGTGGAGCCGGACGCGGTGGTCGGGCACAGCCAGGGCGAGGTCGCCGCCGCCACCGTGGCCGGCATCCTGTCCCTCGAGGACGCGGCCCGGATCGTCGTGGAGCGCAGCCTGATCCTGGCCGGTCTCGTCGGCAAGGGCGGCATGGTCTCCGTCGCCCTGCCGCCCGAGGAGGTCGAGCGGCGCATCGAGGCCTGGCCGGGACGTCTCTCGGTGGCCACGGTCAACGGGCCCTCGGCCGCCGTCGTCGCGGGCGACGAGTCCGCCCTGGAGGAACTGCTCGCCGAATGCGAGGAACGGGGCGAACGGGCCCGGCGGATCAGGGCGGCCACGGTCGCCGGTCACTCCCCGGTGATCGACGAGGCGAAGGAGGAACTCCTCGAACGGCTCGCCTTCGTCACCCCCCGCGAGGGCGACGTACCCCTCTACTCCACGGTCACCGCCGCGCTCGCCGACCCGGCGGAACTGGACGGCACGTACTGGTACCGCAACATCCGGCAGACGGTCCGCTTCGCCCCCGTCGTCCGGGACCTGGTGGACGCGGGACACACCGTCTTCGTCGAGGTCAGCCCGCACCCGGTGCTGGCCGGCAGCATCCAGGACACCGTCGAGGCGGCGGACGCCGACGGCGTGGTGGTGACCGAGACCCTGCGGCGCGACCACGGCGGCCTCGACCGCTTCCTCGCCTCGGCCGCCGTCGTGCACGCCCGGGGCGTACCGGTGGACTGGTCCCCGGCGTTCGCGGGGCTGCGGCCGGGATGGGTGGAACTGCCCACGTACGCGTTCCAGCGGCGCCGCTTCTGGCTGGACTCCGGGACGGCCCCCGCCGGACCGCTCGCCCGCGAGGGCGGCGACCCGGCCGGCCTCGGCGAGGACGAGACGGGTCCCGAGCCCTCGGCCGCCCTGACGTCGCGGCTCACCGCCCTGGGACCGGCCGAGCGGGCCGAGGCGCTGCTCGACCTGGTGCGCCGGCAGACGGCCGACGTCCTGGGCCACGACGACGTCCACGAGGTGGGCGCGGACCGCGCGTTCAAGGAACTCGGCCTGGAGTCGCTGACCGCCGTGGACCTGCGCAACCGGCTCGCCACGGCCCTCGGCCGGAAACTGCCGGCCACCCTGGTCTTCGACCACCCGACCCCCGCGGCCGTCGCCGCGCATCTCGCGACGCTGCTGCCCGCCGCCGACGCGGCACAGCACGGGGCCGCGCACGACGCGCTCGCCCTGCTGGAGCGGATCGCGCCCGACGTCACGCCGTCCGACCCGGACGGACTCGAACTGGTCGCCCGCCTCCGGGCGCTGGCCGCCCGCTGGGGTGACGACGCGCGGGGGACGGGCGACGGCCGCACCGACGACCTCGACCTGGAGTCGGCGACCGACGACGAGCTCTTCGAACTGATGGACAGCGAGGCGTGATGCACGACGGACCGGGGACGCGGGAGGTGGCCGACGGTGGCCGATGAGGAGAAGCTGCGCCGCTATCTCAAGCGGGCGCTGGCCGAGGGCCGGGAGACGCAGCGGCGCCTGCGCGAGGTGGAGTCGGGCCTGCGCGAGCCGATCGCCGTCGTCGCGATGAGCTGCCGGCTGCCGGGCGGTGTCGCCTCGCCCGACGACCTGTGGGAGCTGGTGGCGGCGGGCGGCGACGCCGTCGCGCCCTGGCCCGACGACCGCGGCTGGGACCTCGACGCCCTCTACGACCCCGACCCCGACCGGCCGGGCACCAGCTACGTCCGCCACGGCGGATTCCTGTACGACGCGGCCGACTTCGACGCGGAGTTCTTCGAGATCTCCCCGCGTGAGGCGCTGGCGACGGATCCGCAGCAGCGGCTGCTGCTGGAGGCGTCCTGGGAGGCGTTCGAGCGGGCCGGCATCGCCCCCGACACGCTGCGCGGCAGCAGCACGGGCGTGTTCGTCGGGCTGGCGGCGCAGGACTACCACACCCGGCTCGACGAGGTGCCCGCCGAACTGGAGGGCTACCTGGGCATCGGCAACCTCGCCAGCGTGGCGTCGGGCCGCATCTCCTACACGTACGGGTTCGAGGGTCCGGCGGTGACGGTGGACACGGCGTGCTCGTCGTCGCTGGTGGCGCTGCACCTGGCGGTGCAGGCGCTGCGGTCCGGCGAGTGCGACCTGGCGCTCGCGGGCGGTGCGACGGTGATGTCGACACCGGCCGGGTTCGTGGCGTTCTCGCGGCAGCGCGGGCTGTCGCCCGACGGCCGCTGCCGGGCGTTCGCCGCCGCGGCGGACGGGACGGGCTGGGCGGAGGGCGTGGGGCTGCTGCTGGTGGAGCGGCTGTCGGACGCGCGGCGGCTGGGGCATCCGGTGCTGGCGGTGGTGCGGGGTTCGGCGGTGAACCAGGACGGCGCCTCCAACGGGCTGACCGCCCCGAACGGCCCGGCCCAGCAGCGCGTCATCCGACAGGCGCTGGCCACCGCGGGTCTCACCCCGCACGACGTCGACCTGGTGGAGGGGCACGGCACGGGCACGACCCTCGGCGACCCGATCGAGGTCCAGGCGCTCCAGGAGACGTACGGGCGCGGCCGGCCCGAGGACCGTCCCCTGTGGCTCGGCTCGCTGAAGTCCAACATCGGGCACACGGCGGCGGCCGCCGGAGTGGCGGGTGTCATCAAGGCGGTGCAGGCGATACGCCACCGCGTCCTGCCCCGGTCGCTCCACGTGGACGCACCCACACCACACGTCGAGTGGGCGGGCGGCGGCGTACGGCTGCTCGACGAGGCCCGGCCGTGGCCGGACGGCGACGGGCCCCGCCGGGCCGGTGTGTCCGCCTTCGGCGTGAGCGGCACCAACGCGCACGTGATCGTCGAGCAGGCACCGCAAGAGCAGGAACCGGAGGAGCACGCACCGCAGCAGAACGAGCCGCAACAGAACGAGCCGCAGCACGACGAGCCGCAGCACGACGAGCCGGAGCACGACGAGCCGGAGGGGAACGGCTCCGAGGACGGCGCCGGCCGCCCCGTCGCCGCGGCCCGGCCCGCCGCGCTGCCCTGGCTCCTCTCCGCCCGGTCGGCGGCGGCGCTGCGGGACCAGGCGGACCGTCTCGCGGCGCTGCTGCGGGACCGCCCCGACCTCGACCCGGCCGACGTGGCCTGGTCCCTGGTCACCCGGCGGGCCACGCACGACCACCGCGCGGTCGTCGTGGCGGGCGACCGTGACGGCGTCCTCGACGGCCTGCGCACCCTGGCCGAGGGACACGCGTCGGCCGCCGTGCCGCGGAGCCCCGCCGACGGCGCCCCGGCGGCCCGCGCCGGCCGGATCGCCTTCCTCTTCACCGGACAGGGCAGCCAGCGGCCCGGCATGGGACGGGAGCTGTACGAGCAGTTCCCCGCCTACGCCCGGGCGTTCGACGAGGTGGCCGCCGAGCTCGACCTGCACGGTGCGGGACACCTGGCCCACTCCGTGCGCGAGGTGGTGCTGTCCGGCGGACACGGCGACCTGCTCGACCGTACGGAGTACGCCCAGCCCGCCCTCTTCGCCGTGGAGGTCGCGCTCCTGCGGCTGCTGGAGGGCTGGGGGGTGCGGCCCGACGTGGTCGCCGGGCACTCGATCGGCTCGCTGGCCGCGGCGCACGCGGCCGGCGTGCTCACGCTCTCCGACGCCGCGTCCCTGGTGGTGGCCCGCGGACGGCTGATGCAGGCGCTGCCGGGCGGCGGCGCCATGGCCGCCGTGGAGGCCACCGAGGAGGAGGTCGCCGCGGCGCTGCGGGGCCGGGAGGAGACGGTCGGGATCGCCGCGGTCAACGGCCCCCGCTCGGTGGTCGTCTCCGGCGACGAGGAGCCCGTCGTCGCCCTCGCGGCCGGCTTCCGGGCCCAGGGCCGCAGGACGGCCCGGCTCCGGGTGAGCCACGCCTTCCACTCCCACCGCATGGAGGGAATGCTCGACGAGTTCCGCCGGACGGCCAAGGCGGTCGACCACCACGACCCGGTCCTGCCGGTGGTCTCCGACCTGACCGGCGCCCCGGTGCGGGACGGTGAGCTCGGCGCCGACCACTGGACGGAACACGCCCGCAGCCCCGTCCGCTTCCTGGACGCGGTGCGGGAGCTGCGGGCCCTCGGCGCGACCCGGTTCGTGGAGGTGGGGCCCGACGGCGTCCTCACCGCCCTGGTGGGCGACATCGTGGCCGACGACGCCTCCGGCGCGGCCCCGCCGGCCGTCCTCACCTCCGTCCTGCGGGGCGGCCGCCCCGAGGCCGTGACCCTGCTGACGGCGCTGGGCCGGCTCCACGCCGACGGCGTGCGGGTGGACTGGCCGGCGGTCTTCGAGGGCCTCGACCCGCACCCGGTGGACCTCCCCACCTACGCCTTCCAGCGCCGGCGCCACTGGCTCGACGCCACCGTGACCCGCAGCAGCACCGACACCCCGCTGCTCGCCGGTCCCGCGGCCCCCGCCGCCGGCCCCACCTGGGCCGAACGGCACGCGCACCTGTCCGGACCGGCGCTCGGCACCGCGCTGCTCGACCTCGTACGGACGCACGCGTCGGCCGTCCTCGGATACCCGACGACGGAAGTGGTGCGGCCCGAGCGTCCGTTCGTCGAAGCGGGACTGGACTCCCTCTCGGCCGTCGAGCTGCGCGCCCGGCTCGCCGGCACGACCGGTCTGGCGCTCGGGGGAGCGCTCACCATCCGCTTCCCGACCCCGGCGGCTCTCGCCGGGCATCTGGCGGACCTGCTGCGCGAGCGGCCGGGGCCCGACGCGCCGCCGACGGCGCAGGACGGCCCGCTCACCACCCTCTATCTGCGGCTGTGCGTCGCCCGGCAGATCACGGCCGCCACCGAGGTGATCGTGGCCTCCTCCCGGCTGCGGGACACCTTCGGCGCGGCGGACGGCGCCGGCCACGCCGTCGAACCGGTCGCCCTGGCACACGGCGCGGCCCCGACCGCGCTGGTCTGCTTCCCGGCTCTCACGGCCCTGTCCGGGCCGCACGAGTACGCCCGCTTCGGCCAGGCCCTCGACGGGCTGCGGGACGTCCTCGCCGTCCCCGCACCCGGCTACGCGCCCGACAGCGCCCTGCCGGACTCGGCGGACGCCTTCGTCGCGATACAGGCGGACGCGGTCCAACGGCTGGTGGGGGAGCGGCCGTTCGCCTTGCTGGGCCGCTCCCTGGGCGGCTGCGTCGCCCACGCCGTGACCGCCGAGCTCGAACGCCGCGGAACGCCCCCGGCGGGCCTCGCCATGGTCGACACGTACCCGATGGACACCGCCTCCCTCCCCGGCATGGAGTGGTGGATGCCCGCCATGATCAACGGAATGGTCGACCGGTTCGACGCGTTCGACCTGGGCCTGAGCGACAACGGCCTGACCACCATGGGACATTACCTGCGCACCTTCGGCCCCTGGCAGCCCCGGCCGGTCACCACCCCGACCCTCCTGCTGCGGGCCGAGGACCCGCTGCCCGGCACGCCGGCCGACCCGCCGCGCGACACCCGCGCCTTCTGGCGGCTGCCGCACACCACGGCGGACGTGCCCGGCGACCACTTCTCCGTCCTCGAAGAGCACTCGGCGACCACCGCCGCCGCCGTCGAGGAATGGCTGGACACCCTCCGCCGGCCGGCCCCCTGACCACCGGCCGCCTGACCACCGGCTCCCTGACCAACGACACCCGCACGACGCACCGCACCGCACGACGCACCGCACGAGAGAAGAGAAGAACACCATGACCGCACCACAGCCCCTGCACCTCGCCGTCGCCCTGGACACCGTCGGCTGGCACCCCGCGGCGGGCGCCGGACCCGACGCCCCCGACGGCGACCCGTACGGCCTGGCGCACTGGACCGCACTCGTCCAGGAGGCCGAACGCGGGCTGCTGGACTTCGTGACGCTGGAGGACCCGCCCAAGCGCCCCACCGGTCACGTCGCCCACCGGCTGGACGCGCTCCTCGTCGCCGCCGCCCTGGCGTCGCGCACCGAACGCATCGGACTGGTGCCGACCGGCGTGGTCGACCGGGCCCAGCCCGCGCACATCGCGCGGGCCGTCGCCACCCTGGACCACGTCAGCGGCGGCCGGGCCGGCTGGCGCACCCAGGTGACGCCCGCCCGCCCGATCGTGATAGCCGACATCTTCACCCCCGAGGTGCAGCGGCCGATGGCCGAGCTCTTCGAACGCGCCGCCGACCTGGTCCGGGTGGTGCGCGCCCTGTGGGACGGCGTCGACGACGAGAAGGCGCTGCGCGACCTCGCGCCCGGCCGCTTCGCCCCGGCCGACCCCGACCCCGGCGGCAGCTTCACCGAGATCGAGCCGCTCGGCGGAACGGCGGGCGACTGGCTCACCATCGACTCGCCCGCGCTGGCCCCCCGCGCCCCGCAGGGCCACCCGCTCGTCTTCACCCTCGCCCACATCTCCCTCCCGTACCGGTACGGAGCCCGCTCCGCCGACGTCGTGTCGGTGACGCCGCACAGCGCCGAGGAGGCGCGCGCGACCGTCGAGGAGATCCGGACCGAACAGGCCGCGGCCGGACGCGCGGACCAGAAGGTGCACGTCTTCGCCGACGTGGTGGTCTTCCTCGACAGCACCCCGGGCCGGGCCGCCGAGCGCAAGGCGCGCCTCGACGAAGCGCACGGCGCCCCCTACACCTCCGACGCCCACATCGCCGTGGGCACCCCCGCCGAGGTCGCCGACCTGCTCCTGGAATGGCAGGGGGCAGGCCTGTCCGGGTACCGCCTGCGGCCCGGCGCACTGCCCCACGACCTGACCGCCATCACCCGCGAACTGGTGCCCGAACTCCAGGCCCGCGGCGCGTTCCGGACCGCCTACGAGGCCGACACCCTGCGCGGGCTGCTCGGACTCCCGCTACCGCCGGCCCCCGACGCGCTCTGAGACCGGACCCCGGCACGCCGCCCCCTGCCGGAGCTCCTGCTCCGGCAGGAGCTCCTCCTCCCGCGACTGCCGCTCCGGCAGGCCCGCGGCCGCTCGTGCGGACGGACCCGGCTCCTCCCGGCGGTCGGGTTCGAGCAGCCACGGCGGCAGGTGCGCCCGGCCCTTGATGCGCAGTTTCCGGTAGGTGTGCGTCAGGTGCTGTTCCACCGTGCTGACGGTGATGAACAGCCGCTCGGCGATCTCGCGGTTGGACAGCCCGGCCGCCGCGAGCGCCGCCACCTGAGCCTCCGAGCTGCTGAGCACACCGGCCCGGGCCCGGGCGCCGCGCTCGTGCCCGGGAGCCGGCGACTCACGGACCGCCAGCCGCCGGGACAGCGGGGCGAGACCCTGCTCCTCGGCGATGTCCAGGGCCTGCCGGGCGACCATCCGGGCCCGGCCGCTCTGGCCTGCCCGGGTGTGCGCCTCGCTCAGATCGGCCAGGACGCGGGCCAGTTCCAGCCGGTCGCCGGCCGCGTCGAGCAGGTCGGCGGCCTCCCGCAGCAGGGTCGCGCGCTGCCGGGAGTCGGCCACGGAGGCCGCCGTGTGCAGCGCCATCCCCCGGGCCCGCGGCTGACCGGCCGGAACCATGGCGAGCTGCTCGACGGCCAGCCGCCGGGCCTCGTCCGTCCTGCCGAGCCGCAGCAGGGCCGCCACCGCGTCGCCGCGCCACGGCACGAACGCGGGGAGGTCGATGTCCCACTCCCGCATGAGCCGGCCGCACCGCGTCAGGTCGTCGAGCGCGCCGTGCAGCAGGTTCACCGAGAGCCGCCACCGGCCGCGCGCCTGAAGGTACTGGATACCGAACCGGGTCTGGAACAACTCCTCGGGCAGCGCCGACACCGGGGGCCCGCCGACGTCCCTGATCGTGCCCGTCGCGGCGGCGGCCAGCTGGAGACTCGACAGCGGAGAGCCGATCAGGACCCCCCAGCCGCGCAGCGACAGCAGCCCCATGGCCCGGCGGGAGCACTGCTCCGCGAGCCGTACGTCGCCCTGGCGGATCGCGATCTCGGCCCGCAGCGCCGCGAACAGCGCCTGCCACGTCGGGACGTCACGCCGGGTGGACTCCCGCAGCAGCATGTCGCACCAGCCCGCCGCGAGATCGCACCGGTCGGCGTAGACCAGCACCGACACCGCCTGGTGGACGGTGTCGAAGGTCGTGTCGTCCAGCACCGTCGTCTGCAACGCCAGTTCGGCGCTGCGCACCGTGTCCGGGCCGGGGCCCGAACGCAGCAGCCGGTTCAGGACGCCGGCCATCCGCCCGGGTGCCCCGTCGGCGGCCAGCGCGGCCGACCGCCGCGGCCGGGTCCGGGCGGCGGGCTGGGACAGCAGGGCCGGATGGGAGGCGCGTACCCACTGCCGCGCCGCGTGGTACTCGGCGCTGGAGCGCGCGTCCAGCGTCTCCGAGGACCGTTCGAGCCGGCGCAGCGCGAGGGTGATCTCGTCGCTGCTGCCGTTCCACAGCAGCCGCCCGAGCAGCGCCACGCCCTGGCAGCCGGACAGCCGGCCCTCCCGCAGGGCGGCGATCAGCGGACGCAGCCGCCGGCAGGCGGTGTCGGGATCGGTGCGGAAGTCGACGAGGCTGCGCAGCATGGTCACCGTCACCCGCTGGTCCTCGTCCGCGCAGGCCTCGCCGGCCACGTCCAGGCAGGCCTCGGCGACGGACGTGTCGTCCTGGCGCAGCGCCTCGCGCGCCGCCTCCACCGCCACGGGGAAGGCCCACGGTTCCCGGCTGTGCCGGGCCGCCACCAGGTGGACGGCGATCGCCGACGGGGGCTCCCCGGCCTCGTGCAGCAGCCGGGCCGCGTCCCGGTGCAGCGCCGTGCGCTCGCCGGCGGACATGCCGGCCAGGACGGCGGCGCGGGCGGCGGGATGACGGTAGCGCCCGTCGTCGAGGACGCCGAAGCGGTCCATCGCCTCCAGCGTCTCGTCGACCACCGGCCGGGGCCGGCCGAGCAGCCGGGCCAGCCGGGCCAGCCGGTCGCGGGAGGCCGACGCGTCCAGCACCGCGAGCGCGCGGGCCGCGTCGCGGTACCGCTCCCCGGCGCGGCGGACGCACGCGTCCACCGCCCGGCCGAACTCCTCGCCCGCGACCGGCTCCGCCGTGGACGGCCGCAGGGCCGTGTGCTCGTGGTGGTCCTCCGCGAGCGCGCGCAGCAGCAGGGGGTTCCCGCCGCTGAGCCGGTGCCACGACGCGGCCGCGGAGCCGGCCGCCGGGCCGGGGCCGATCAGCCGGGTCAGCATCTCCCGTGTGCCGGCCGGGGACAGCGGGCCCACCCGCAGCCGGGTGAAGTGCCGCTGGCGCATCATGGTCGTGCGCCAGGACAGCCGGGGGCCGCTCGCCCCGGCCCCCGTGTCGCGCTCGGTCACCACCAGCAGCACGCGGTCGGTGCGCAGCAGGCGCCCGACGTACGTCAGGGAGTCCAGGGAGGCCGAGTCGGCGAAGTGCAGATCGTCGACGATCAGCACCACGGGGATCCGCTCCGACAGACCGCGCAGCAGCTGCCACTGCACCTGGCTGACCTGCGCGGGCGTCGGGCCGTGCGTCAGCAGGTCCGCGTCGCACGGCGCGATCGCGGTGCCGTCCCCGGGCAGGCGCAGCGCCCGCTCGCGGTCGGCCGGCGAGAAGTGCTGGTGCCGGAAGATCTGGCCGACGACCCCCAGCGCGACCTTCTGCTCCGAGCAGCGGGCCGTCGCGTGCAGCACCACGGCACCGGCGGCCGCCGCCTCCTCGCCGAGGACGTGCAGGAGTTCCGTCTTCCCGGCGGCGACCGGCCCGCTGATCGCGGCCACGCCTCCTCGGCCCGCCAGACACTCGGCCAGCATCTCGCGCAGTCGCCTCACCTGGGTCTCACGTTCGACTAGAACCACAGCAGGTTCCCCATCTCCCACGTCGCGGTGGCGTTGTACGGACCTCGGACATCAACGCCGTCGGTGACGTCCAGCTCGGGGCGGAGGGAGCGAGCTGGTCAGGCCCGCTCCGGTGCGGGCGCGGCGCCCGGGAGCAGCCGGGAACGGATCAGCGCACCGATCCGGTCCTGGTGTTCGGTTTCGGTGAGGAAGAAGTGGCCGCCGCTGAAGGACAGCACCTCGGTGGAGCCGGCGGTGTGCCGCTCCCAGGCCCGCGCCTCGTCCGCCGTGACCTTCGGGTCGTCGGTGCCGACCAGCACGGTGACCGGGGCCTCGAGCGGAGGGCCCGGCCGGTGGCGGTAGCGTTCCACGGCCCGGTAGTCGCCGCGCAGTGTCGGCAGGACCATCGCGACCAGCTCGGGATCCTCCAGCAGCGCGGGCGGTGTCCCGCCCTGCCGGACGATCTCCGCCACCAGCTCCCGGTCGGTGGCGAGGTGGAGCCGTTCGGCGCGGACGGTGGACGGCGCCCGTCTGCCGGAGGCGAAGAGCGCGGCCGGCCCCGAGCCGGTCGTGCTCCGCAGCCGCCGGGCCGTCTCGTACGCCACGAGGGCGCCCATGCTGTGCCCCAGGAAGGCGGGCGGCTCGGCCCACCAGGGCCGCAGCACGCCGGCGATCGAGGCGGCCAGGTCCTCGATGTCGCCGATCTGCGGCTCCGCCCGGCGCTCCTGGCGCCCCGGGTACTGCACGGCGAGCACCTCCACCTCGGGGTGCAGCCGCTCGGAGAGCCAGAACCAGAAGCCGGCCGATCCTCCCGCGTGCGGGAAGCACACCAGGCGTGCGGCGGCCTCCGGGGCGGGGTGGAAACGCCGGATCCACAGATCGGTGTCGAGGTCCGTCGTCATGTCCGTGATCCCTGTCCTTCCTGGTTCCGGTCGGGCCGGGGCAGTGCGGCCAGCAGTTCCCGTGTGTACGGGTGGGCCGGGCTGTCGAAGATCTGCCCGACGTCCCCGGTCTCGACCAGTCGCCCGTCCTTCATCACGATCACCCGGTCGCTGACGTGGTGGACGACGCCGAGGTCGTGCGAGATGAACAGCAGAGCCACCCCCAGCTCCCGCTGGAGTTCCGCCAGCAGGTCCAGCACCTGGGCCTGGATCGACACGTCGAGCGCGGAGACCGGCTCGTCGCACACGATCAGCCGGGGCCGGGTGGCCAGCGCCCGGGCGATCGCGACACGCTGGCGCTGCCCGCCGGACAGCTCCGACGGGCGCCGCTCCTGCACCCGGGCCGACAGGCCGACCTGGCCGAGCAGTTCGGTGACCCGCGCCGAGCGGACCCGGCCGCGCGGCACCCCCGCCCTGCCCACCGCCTCCGCGACGATGCCCCGCACACTGTGCCGGGGGTCGAAGGAGCCGAGCGGATCCTGGTGGACGACCTGGAGACGCGGACGCCGGGCCCGCCGTTCCCGCTCGGGCAGGCCGCTCCAGGGCTCGCCCTCGAACCGCACGCTCCCCTCGTCCGGCTCCACCAGGCCGAGCACGATGCGGGCCGTGGTCGTCTTGCCGGAGCCGGACTCGCCGACCAGGCCGAGCGTCTCACCGGCGGCGATCCGGAAGGACACCTCGCTGACGGCGGTCCAGGAACCGCCGCCCGGGGCCCGGAAGCGCTTGGAGACCCCCCGCACGTCCAGCAGCGGCTCGCCCGGGGCGGCGGCGCCGGGTTCCCGCCCGGCGGTGGCCACGGGGCGGCGGACGGCCGGTGCCGCCGGCGGCAGCGGCGCGTCGGGGTGCCAGCAGAGGGTCAGATGCCCGTCGTCGGCCGCCGCGGCCACCGGCAGCTCGGCACGGCAGCGCGCGTCGGCCGCCGCGCACCGGGCGGCGTACGGGCAGCCGCCCGGCCCCGCCGCCTCACCCCGCGCGGGGGCCGCCACGGACAGCGCGTTCCCCTTGGAGCCGAACGTGGGCACCGCCGCCAGCAGCGCCCGGGTGTAGGGGTGCCGGGGATCCTTCAGCACGTCACGGGCCGGCCCCTGTTCGACGACCAGACCGCCGTACATCACCGCGACCCGGTCGGCGAGCCTGGCCACCACCGCCAGGTCGTGACTGATGAGCAGCAGCGCCGTGCCCTCGCCGACCAGACGGCCCAGGAGGTCGAGGATCTGGGCCTGCACGGTCACGTCCAGGGCCGTGGTCGGCTCGTCGGCCACGAGCAGTTCCGGCGCGCCCGACAGCGCGGACGAGATCAGGGCGCGCTGGCGCAGACCGCCCGACAACTGGTGGGGATACTCCGCGGCCCGGCGGGCGGGGTCGGGGATCCCGGCGTCGGACAGCAGGGCGAGGCTCCGCTCGCGCGCCTCGGCGCCCCGGGCGAGGCCGTGCGTGTGCAGCGTCTCGCGTATCTCGGCGCCCACCGTGCGCAGCGGGTCCAGGGAGACCAGCGCGTCCTGGAGGACCAGGCCGATCCGGCGCCCCCGTACGGCACGCCACTCGCGCTCCGACAGGGCGGTCAGATCGACGCCGTCGAAGTCGAGCCGCCGGGCCGCCACCGTGGCGTGCGCCCCGGTCAGCCCGAGCAGGGTGCGGGCCGTGACGCTCTTGCCCGACCCGGACTCGCCGACCACGGCGAGGCACTCGCCCCGGCCGAGGGTGAACGACACGTCCCGCACGGCACGGACCTGCCCGCCCCGCCGGAAGGTGACGTCGAGCCCCTCGACGCTGAGCAGCGGCGACTGGGTGGCGTTCATCGGGCGGTCCTCCGGGTGAAGCGCTGCTGGGCGTGGCGGCCGACCACGTTCACGGCGATGACGGTCGTGGTGACGGCGGCGCCCGGGAACACCCCGATCCACCACGCCGTCTGAAGGAAGTCCCGCCCGGCGGAGAGCAGCGCCCCCCACTCGGGCGAGGGCGCGGCGGGGCCGAGGCCCAGGAAGCTCAGCCCGGAGGCCGAGATCAGTGCCGTACCGAACCCGACGGTCGCCAGGGTCAGCAGGGGGGCGAGCGCGTTCGGCAGGATGTGCCGCAGCACGATCCGCCGGCGCGGCAGGCCGAGGGCCACCGCCGACTCGACGTACCCGGAGCGGCGTACCACCATGGCCTCCGCGCGGACCAGACGGGCGTAGCCGGGGACGAAGGCGATGCCGATGGCGGTCATCACGTTGACGGTGCCCGAGCCCAGCACGGTGACGACCAGCAGGGCCAGCAGCAGGGCGGGCAGAGCCAGCAGGATGTCGGCCAGCCGCATCAGCAGCTGGTCGGCGACGCGTCCGCCCAGCGCCGCGGCCAGGCCGAAGGCGGCGCCCGCGACGACCGAGACGACGGTGGAACCGAAGCCCAGCAGCAGCGACGGCCGGGCGCCGTAGAGGATGCGGGTGAACAGGTCGCGGCCCAGTTGGTCGGTGCCGAGCCAGTGCGCGGAACCGGGTGCCTGGAGCGCGGCGAGCGGGTCGGTCGCCGAGGGCGAGACGCTCGTGAACAGACCCGGTGCCACCGCGACGAGCACGATGATCAGCAGCAGGGCGCCCGCGAGCACGACGGTCACGGGAACGGACGACAGCGGTCCGGCCCACCGCCGCCGCACCCGGGCGGGTGCGGCGACGGCGGAGCCGGTGCCGAGATCGGGGAGGAGTGAACTGGCCATGGATCAGGCGCTCCTGAGCCGCGGGTCGATGACGGGGTACAACAGCTCCACGACGGTGGAGATCACGACGAAGACGAAGGCCGAGAGCAGCACCACGCCGATCACGACCGGCATGTCCTTGGCGGTCACCGCCTGGAGGACGAGCGAGCCGATGCCGGGCCGCCCGAACACCGTCTCCACCAGCACGGCGCCGCCGATGAGGGAACCGGTGAGCCACCCCGCCAGCGTGAGCAGCGGCACGGCCGAGTGGCGCAGCGCGTGCCGCAGCCGTACCGCCGTCCGGCCGACGCCGCGGGAGCGGGCGGTGACCACGAACGGCTGCTCCAGGGCGGCTTCGAGTCCCTCGCGCAGCACCTGCGCCATCACGCCGGTGAGCGGCAGCGCCAGCGTGACGGCGGGCAGGACCAGCGAGGCGAAGCCGTCCGCCCCGGCCACCGGGAAGACCGTGAACCGGAAGGAGAAGACGGTCAGCAGCACGATCCCCACCCAGTAGGACGGGGTGGAGGCCGCGACCAGCTCCCACACCGAGGCGACCGCCCGCAGCGCGGGCCGGCGGCCGGCCGTCGCCACCGCGGAGAGCACCGCGAGGACGACGGCCAGGACCAGCGCGGCCAGGGCCAGCTGCACGGTCGGCACCAGCTGGTCGCCGATCAACGACCACACCGGCCGCTGGAGCTGGTACGACTCCCCGAGGTCGCCCCGCAGGAGCCGGCCCAGGTAGTGCAGGTACTGCTCCGCGACGGGCCGGTCGAAGCCGTACTCCCGGCGGATCTCGGCCCGCACCTCGGGCGAGCCGGCGTTGGAGGGGCCCAGCAGTACGGACACCGGATCGCCGGGGATGAGCCGGAGGGCGAGGAAGGCCAGGGTCGCGGCCCCCGCCAGCACGGCCACCGCCGAGCCCAGCCGCCGGGCGACCGCGCGGACGAGGGCCGTCGCCGGGGCCGCCGTCACGCCGAGCCCAGCCAGGTGTCGTAGTACGTCAGCCAGTTGCTGGCGTCGAACGTCAGCCCCTTGACGGTCTTGGCGTGTCCGACCAGGGAGACCTGTGTGTAGAGCGGGACGACGACGGCCAGGTCGATGGCCCGCTGCTGCACCTTGGGGTAGACGTCCGCGTGGACCTTCGCGTCCAGTGTGGCCCGGCCCTCGTCCGTCCACCGGTCGAAGTCGGCGTCGG
Source organism: Streptomyces sp. NPDC003247 (assembly GCF_042888135.1). Classification (NCBI taxonomy): domain Bacteria; kingdom Bacillati; phylum Actinomycetota; class Actinomycetes; order Kitasatosporales; family Streptomycetaceae; genus Streptomyces; species Streptomyces sp. NPDC003247. The sequence goes on along the minus strand of NZ_JBIAPF010000006.1, from coordinate 351,991 downwards.
TGAGGAACGTGGCGTTGATGCCGCCCTTCGCCGGAGCGCTCCCGGAGTTGAGGAACAGCCACAGCACGTCCGGGCTGAACCGGGGCCAGCTGAGGTCGATGGCGTTCGCCTTGCCGCCGTACACCTGGGTGTTGTAGGTGCCGAGGTCGAGGCTGGGGCGCTTGACCTCGATGCCGATCTTCTTCAGGTCCGCCTGGATGGCCTGGCCGAGGACGTCGCGTCCCTCACGGGTCGCCTGGATCGACAGCTGCGGCCAGGTCACCGTGAGCCGCTTGCCGTTCTTGGTCCGGTAGCCCTGCGCGTCCCGGCCGGTCCAGCCCGCCTCGTCCAGCAGCTTCGCGGACTCCTCGGGGTCGTAGGGCCAGCTGTCCTCCAGGGTCTTGTCGTAGTAGGGGGTGGTGGGGCTGATGGGGCTCCACGCCCGCGGGTACTGCCCGAAGGTGACTGTCTTCACGTCCTGGTCGATGTCGATCCCGCGCTGGATCGCCTTGCGTACCCGCTGGTCGTCGAGCGGGGCCAGTGAGCTGTTGAGCCAGAGGTTGTAGTTGCCGCCGGGGGCCTGCCGGGAGATGAGCGACAGGCTGGGCGTCGCCTTGACCGTGGTGACGTTCTGCGGCGGTATGGCCTTCGCCACCTGCACCTGACCGCTCGTCAGCGCGCCCGAGCGCACCGAGGCCGTGGACAGGAAGCGGACGACGAGCTTGTCGAGGTAGGCGGGCCCGGTGTGCGCGGCGGTCGCGGGCCCCCAGTCGTACTTCGGGTTGCGGGTCAGCACGGCCGACTGGCCCTTGGTGTAGCTGGTGAAGACGAAGGGCCCGCTGCCCACGTCGGCGGGACCGCCCGCGGCGAGTTTGCCGGCGTTCGCCTTGAGGGCCTTGGGCGAGTAGAAGCCCAGGTAGGTCGTGCTGGCGGCCTGGAGGAAGGGGGCGAACGGCTGGGAGAAGGTGACCTTGGCCGTGTGCGCGTCGACGACCTCGGTGCCCGTGTAGGGGCCCAGGAGGCTGATCGCGTACAGCGACTTGGTGGACTTCGCGACGATGTGGTCGAAGTTGGCCTTCACCGCGGACGCGTCGAAGCGGGTGCCGTCGCTGAAGGTCACGTCGGTGCGCAGGTGGAAGGTGTAGCTCTTGTAGTCGTCCGCCACCTCCCACTTGGTGGCCAGCCAGGGGTGGAACTTTCCGTCGGCGTCCTGGGAGACCAGCGAGTCGAACACCTGGCGCTGGATCTCGGCGGTGACGTCCTGGGTGCTGGCGTGGATGTCCCAGGAGACCGGTTCGGTGTCGACGGCGGCGGTGAGGGTCCCGCCCCGGACCGGTGTGTCCGAGCCCGCCTTGCCGGTGTCGCCGCCCGACGAGCAGGCGGTGAGCAGGAGGAGACCGCTCACGGTCGCCGCGAGGAGACGGCTGAGCGCGGACAGGGACGGGCGCATGGTGGAACCCCCGGCGTGAGTGGGTCTGAGAAGAGGGGACGGCGAGGCGGGAGACGCGGGGCCGGCGGACGGTGTGCCGCCGGGGGGCCCGCCCCCCGGCGGAACCCGCCGGGGGACGGAACGGGATCGGGCCGGCTCAGTCATCGGGTGCCTCCGCCGCGAGGGCCGTCGCACCGACGATCGGCAGGATGGCGTCCTCGCCCGGCGCGTGGACCCCCACCGACTGGATGTCACGGAAGTGTCGTTCCAGCGGGCTGCCCTGGGCCAGCCCGGGGTTGCCGAGCAGCTGCACCGCCGTCCGGACGGCGGTGGTGAGATGACGGACGACCACGACCTTGGAGGCCAGGGCGTCGACACCGCGGACGGGATCGCCCCGGTCCACCCGCTCCGCGACGGAGAAGATCAGCTGCTCGGCGCTGGAGAGCAGGGTCTCGATCTCGCCCGCCGTGCGCTGGAAGCGGTCCGTCGTGGCCAGGGGGCGCCCCAGCGCGGCGGGCGTCCGCGTGTGGGCGAAGGTGTGCACATGACGCTGTGCCGCGCGCGCCACCCCCAGGTAGAGGGAGGACGAGAGCAGGAGCATGATGCTGCCGGGCAGGGTGCCCGGGGCGGGATCGGCGCCGGGAGGGGCGAGTTCGTGCACGTACTCCGCGGGGATCTCGACGTCCGTGAACACCACCTCGTGGCTGCCGGTCGCGCGCATGCCCAACTGCTGCCAGGTGGGCACGATGTCGATGCCGGGTGTGCCGGCGGGGACGATGAAGTTGCCCACCCGCGGTGACGGCTCGTCCGTGGCCGCCCAGACCAGGAAGTAGCTGAGGCCCTCGGCGCCGGTGACGTACCGCTTCCTGCCCTGGATCGACCAGCCGTGCGCGGTCCGCCGGGCGGTGGTCGCCGGCAGCGGGCCCCGGGTGGACGAGCCCATCTCCGGCTCCGCCCGCGCGTGGTTGAGCAGGGTCGGCCGCTCGGCCGACTCGGCCAGCACCCGCGCGTACAGCTCCTGCGGCCAGGGGCTGCGGGTCTGCAGGAGGTGGGGGACGATGGTCATGCCGGAGATCAGCGCGGTCGACGGGTCACCGCGGCCGAGCGCCAGCAGGATGCGGGCGACATCGGTGAAGCTCGCCCCGGGACCGCCGTAGCGGGGGTCCACCCCCGCGGTCAACAGCCCTGCCTCGTGGACCACTTGGATCGGCGTGTGCGGGAAGGCGCCGGTGCGGTCGTGTTCGGCCGCGGTCGCCGCGAGCGCCGCGCTCACCTCGTCCAGGCGGCCCAGGTCAGCGGGTAACAGCCGGCTTTCGGTCGCGGAGCTCATGAGGCCCGCTCCGGGGCGGGACGGGACAGGGCGGTGGCCATGGGCATGTGCGTGTCCTTGGGATCGGGTGACGGTCCGGCCACGTGGGGTGAGCGGAGCGGGGGCGGCGATACGGCACACCGGACGTGCGGAACCGACGGGGGTCGCGGCGGACCCGGTCGGCCGGCGACCGTGGGGGGTGGTGGAGGACCGTGTCAGAGGGTGCGGGCAGTCGCCCGCGGTCCGGCCTGCGGGCCCGTGTTCACCGGAGTGCGGCGGCAGGACGGGCGTGCGGGATCAACGACAGCTGGTCGACTTGATCCGGCCGAAGTCCACGACGCGGCACTGCGTCAGACGAGGCGTCAGGTGATCGCCGGAACCATGGCCGAAGCCGCCGGCCGGGGGCCGGCCGAACTCGGTCACAGTCACAGGCCAGAACATGCCACTGAGCATGCAGGACACGGGCACGCCGCGTCCAATGCCGATTCGCGATCAAGGCTGATCGCGCACACCGATCGATGACCGGTCCGTGCGCGGGACCCGGGGGCCACGCCGGGCCCGGTGCCCGGACCCCTTCCGGGGCGGCCCGGACGGGTGACGCTCCTCCGGCGCGCCCCTCACGACCTGCGGGTGTCCGCCGCCCGTCGGCCGGTCGTCCCGTCCGTCGCCGGCCGCCTCCACGGCCGGTGGCGGCGCGCGCCCCACCGTCCGCACGGCCCGGGCCGCGGCACCCCGGGGACGTTCCCGGTTCCGCACCACGGACGTGTTCCCTGTTTCGATCTTCCCGGTCCGTACGCGGGCGCGTGGTCGCCCGGCGGGGGAGCGGGGGCACGTCCAGGACAGCAGCGCCCGCCGGCGGGACGGTGGCAGGGCGGTCGTGGGACGGTCGAGGGTGGCCGTATGCTCACCTCAGGACCGGTCCGTATCGGACGATCTTCGGCGGCGGCCCGGGAACACCGGGCGTGGCCGGGGCGTTGTGACGGACGACGCGATGTGTGAGGCGCCCCCGCGCGCCCGACCGAGGGAGGTGACCGACGTGGCCCGCAGAGCCCACGCCGTACACCTCTACTCCCGGCCCCACATCGACCTCCAGCGCGTGGCCGGCGCGCTCTGTCGTTCCTGACACGCCCGCTCCGGCCGTCGGCCGGGCGACCCGTCGGCTCGTCGCGCTCTCCGCCCGTGTGCCCGCGTACGGGGCCGACGTCTTTTCCCGCGGACCTCCGGGACGTTTCCCGGACCCTTCAGGAAGGCACCCCCGTGTCCTCGACTCCTCCTTCTCCCCTGCACCTCGCCGTGGCCTTGGACGGCACCGGCTGGCACCCCGCCTCCTGGCGCGATCCGGTGGCCAGGCCCCGTGAGCTGTTCACCGCCGGGTACTGGGCCGATCTCGTCGCCGAGGCCGAGCACGGCCTGCTGGACTTCGTCACCATCGAGGACGGCCTCGGTCCGCAGTCCTCCCACTTCCTGGACCCGGACGACCGCACTGACCAGGTCCGCGGCCGCCTCGACGCCGTCCTGATCGCCTCCCGCGTCGCCCCGCTCACCCGGCACATAGGCCTGGTGCCGACGGTGGTGTCCACCCACACCGAGCCGTTCCACATCTCCAAGGCGATCGCCACCCTCGACTACGTGAGCACCGGCCGCGCGGGCCTGCGCGTCCAGATCACCGCCCGCCCCACCGAGGCCGCCCACTTCGGCCGCCGCTCGATCCCCCGCATCGAGTCCTACGACGGCCCCGCCACGCTGGACCTGGTGGCCGACCTGTTCGACGAGGCCGCCGACTACGTCGAGGCCGTGCGCCGGCTGTGGGACAGCTGGGAGGACGACGCGGAGATCCGGGACGTGGCCACGGGCCGGTTCATCGACCGCGACAAGCTCCACTACATCGACTTCGAGGGCCGGCACTTCAGCGTCAAGGGCCCCTCCATCACACCGCGCCCGCCACAGGGCCAGCCCCTGGTCACCGCCCTCGGCCACGACACCGTGCCCTACCGTCTGGTGGCCCGCGCCGCCGACGTCGGCTACGTCACCCCGCACGACGCCGACCAGGCCCGCGCGATCGTCGCCGAGATCCGTGCCGAGCAGGAGACGGCCGGGCGCGCCGCCGAACCGCTGCACGTCTTCGCCGACCTGGTCGTCTTCCTCGCCGACGACCCGGCCGAGGCCGCCGCCCGCCGGGACCGCCTCGACGCCCTGGCCGGCGAGGAGTACACCAGCGACGCCCGCGTCTTCACCGGCACACCCGCCCAACTCGCCGATCTGCTGCAGGAGTACCAGGCCGCCGGACTGACCGGCTTCCGGCTGCGCCCCGCCGTCGCCGGCCACGACCTCCCGGCGATCACCCGGGGCCTGGTCCCCGAACTCCAGCGCCGCGACGCCTTCCGCCGCGCCTACGAGGCCGACACCCTGCGCGGGCTCCTCGGCCTGGCCCGCCCCGCCAACCGCTACGCCGCCGCCTGAGCGGGAGGGAGAAACCGTCATGAGCAAGCCCCTGAAGCAGATCCACCTGGCCGCCCACTTCCCCGGCGTCAACAACACCACCGTGTGGAGCGACCCGAAGGCCGGCAGCCACATCGAGTTCAGCTCCTTCGCCCACTTCGCCCGCACCGCCGAACGCGCCAAGTTCGACTTCCTCTTCCTCGCCGAGGGCCTGCGCCTGCGCGAACAGGGCGGCCGGATCTACGACCTGGACGTCGTCGGCCGCCCCGACACCTTCACCGTCCTCGCCGCGCTCGCCGCCGTCACCGACCACCTCGGCCTCACCGGCACCATCAACTCCACCTTCAACGAGCCCTACGAGGTGGCCCGCCAGTTCGCCAGCCTCGACCACCTCTCCGGCGGCCGCTCCGCCTGGAACGTCGTCACCTCCTGGGACGGCTTCACCGGGGAGAACTTCCGCCGCGGCGGCTTCCTCCCGCAGGAGGAACGCTACTCGCGGGCCAAGGAGTTCCTCGCCACGGCGAACGAACTCTTCGACTCCTGGAAGGGCGACGAGATCGTCGCCGACCCGGCCACCGGCACCTTCCTGAGCGACGCCAAGGCCGGCGCCTTCGTCCACGAAGGCCGGCACTTCGACATCCACGGCCGCTTCAACGTCCCGCGCAGCCCCCAAGGCCGCCCCGTGATCTTCCAGGCCGGTGACTCCGACGAGGGCCGCGAGTTCGCCGCCGCCGGCGCCGACGCCATCTTCAGCCGCTACGCCGCTCTCGACACGGGCCAGGCCTTCTACACGGACGTCAAGAACCGCCTCGCCAAGTACGGGCGCCGCAAGGACCAGTTGCTCATCCTGCCCGCCGCGAGCTTCGTCCTCGGCGACACCGACGCCGAGGCGGAGGAACGGGCCAAGGAGGTGCGCCGCCTCCAGGTGAGCGGGGCCACCGCCCTCAAGCACCTGGAGTTCGTCTGGAACCGGGACCTGTCGTCGTACGACCCCGACGGCCCGCTCCCCGACATCGACCCCCTGGTGAGCGAGGAGCACATCTCGCGCGGACGCGCCCAGGTGCGCATGTACCGGGACCCGCTGGCCACCGCCCGTGAATGGCGCGAACTGGCCGCCGCCCACGACTGGTCGATCCGCGACCTGGTCATCGAGACCGGCAACCGCCAGACCTTCGTGGGCTCCCCCGAGACCGTCGCCCGGACCATCGACGACTACGTCCAGGCCGACGCCGCCGACGGCTTCATCCTCGTCCCGCACATCACACCCACCGGCCTCGACGAGTTCGCCGACAAGGTCGTCCCGCTGCTCCAGGAGAAGGGCGTCTTCCGCACCGAGTACGAGGGCAGCACCCTGCGCGACCACCTCGGGCTCGCCCACCCCGACGACGTCTCGGGCGCCGAGCGGGCCGCGTCGTGAAGTTCCTCGCCATCACCCTGATCGTGCACCGTCCGGACCCGGCCACCGGCGTACGCAAGTCCACCCAGGACCGCTTCCGCGAAGTGCTCGACAACGCGCTGCTCGCCGAGGAACTCGGCTTCGACGGCTTCGGCGTGGGCGAGCGGCACGAACGGCCGTTCATCTCCTCCTCGCCGACCGTCGTCCTCAGCCACGTCGCCGCCCTGACCCGGCGCATCCGGCTGTTCACCGCCGTGACCACCCTCAGCCTCCTGGACCCGGTCCGCGCCTACGAGGACTACGCCACCCTCGACCACCTCTCCGGCGGCCGGCTCGACCTGATCATCGGCAAGGGCAACGGCGCCGCCCAGCGCGAGCTGTTCCACGTCACGCCCGAGGACCAGTGGGAGCGCAACGCCGAGAGCTACGAGGTGTTCCGGCGGATCTGGCGGCAGGACAAGGTCACCGCGGCCACCCGCTTCCGCCCCGAGCTGACGGACGCGGAGGTGTGGCCGCGGCCGTACCAGCAGCCCGTACGGGTCTGGCACGGCAGCGCCACCAGCAAGGAGTCGGTGGACCTGGCCGCCCGCTACGGCGACCCGCTGTTCTCGGCGAACGTCACCCATCCCATCGAGCCGTACGCCGAGTTGATCCGTCACTACCGCGAACGCTGGGAGCACTACGGCCACGACCCGGCCGGCATCGCCGTCGGCGCCGGAACGGCGGGGCTGTACGTGGCCCGCACCTCCCAGGAGGCCCTGGCCGCCTACCGGCCCGTCTTCGAGGGCAACCTCGCCTTCCAGAGACAGGCCGGCCTCCCGGTCGTCTTCGAGACCCTGGAGGACTTCGTGGCACGCAGCTCGGCCCTGATCGGCAGCCCCCAGCAGGTCATCGACAAGGTGCACCGCTACCACGAGCGGTTCGGCCACACGGTGGTGCACCTGCACGCGGACGCGGGCGGGCTCACCGACACCCGGCACCGCGACTCGCTGGAGCTGTTCCAGTCGGCGGTCGCCCCGGTGCTGCGCAAGGACATCCCGGACCCGCCGTTCGCGTGGGGACCCGTACTCCCGGAGGCGGCACATGTCTGACATCCCCCTCGGCGTCCTCGACCTGGTACCGATACCGTCCGGGTCCACCGCGCGCGACGCGCTGCGCAACTCCGTCGACCTGGCCCAGCAGACCGAACGCCTCGGATACGCCCGCTACTGGTTCGCCGAGCACCACCTCAACCCCGGCGTCGCGGGCACCTCCCCGGCGGTCGTCCTGGCCCTCACCGCCTCCGCCACCTCCACCATCCGGCTCGGCTCCGGAGCCGTGCAGCTCGGCCATCGCACCGCGCTGTCCACGGTGGAGGAGTTCGGCCTGCTCGACGCCCTGCACCCGGGCCGCTTCGACCTGGGTCTCGGGCGCTCGGGCGGCGGCCCGCCGGCGGAGCGGGCGACCGTGCCCACGGCCACCCCGGTCGTCGACGGCCGAGCCCCGAACGGCCTGGTCATCCCGCCCCGCTTCTCCTTCGAGCGCCTCCTCGGCTCGCCCCGCATCGCCCTGCACCGCAAGCTGCTCCTGCTTCCGGGCGCCGCATCGCAGGACTACGCCGAGCAGATCGACGACATCCTCGCCCTGCTGGCCGGCACCTACCGCTCCCCGGAGGGCGTCGAGGCCCGTGCCGTGCCGGGGGAGGGGGCGGACGTCGAGCTGTGGATCCTCGGCAGCAGCGGCGGACAGAGCGCCGAGGTCGCGGGCGCCCGGGGCCTGCGCTTCGCCGCCAACTACCACGTCAGCCCCGCCACCGTCCTGGAGGCGGTGGACGGCTACCGGTCCTTCTTCCAGCCCTCCGACGTCCTCGACAAGCCCTACGTGAGCGTCTCCGCGGACGTGGTCGTCGCCGAGGACGACACCACCGCCCGCGAACTCGCCGCCGGGTACGGCCCGTGGGTCCGCAGCATCCGCACCGCCGAGGGCGCGATCGAGTTCCCGACCCCGGAGGAAGCACGCGCCCACACCTGGAGCGAGGAGGACCGCGAACTGGTCCAGGACCGCCTCGACACCCAGTTCGTCGGCTCGCCCGGTCAGGTGGCCGACCGGCTGGAACAGCTCCAGGAGGCCACGGGGGCGGACGAGTTGCTCATCACGACCATCACCCACGACCACGCGGACCGGGTCCGCTCCTACCGACTGCTCGCCGAGGAGTGGCGCCGGCGAGGCCACGCCTCACCGTCGGGCTGACCGGCCGGAGCGGCGGAGGACGGCCGTGCCCGGGTGCGTGTTCCGCCGCCTGCCGCCCGCCGACAGCCTTCGGCGGGCGGCAGGCGGCCGTCGGCAGGCGGCGCGGAGGTCAGGGGGTGGGCCGGGCGCCGACCGCCGTGTGCCCGTCGGCGGTCATGTGCCGCGGCGTCGGGTCGAGTCCGGCCCGCAGCGTGTCCCTGAGCCGGGTGAGGCGGTCGATCTCCGCGTCGAGGACGGCGATGCGCCGCCGTACCACCGTCGTACCGACGATGGCCGGTTCACCGGGTGCCGGGGGCCGGCAGCGGCGGGGCTCGTGGGCGGCGAGCAGCGGAAGGCGGTCGGCGATGCCGGCCAGGTCCTCGACGGTGAGGCCGAGGGCCAGGAGGTGCCGGATGCCGCGCAGGACGGCGAGGTCGTCGGGGGTGTAGTCACGCTGGCCGGCCCTGGTGCGGCGCGGCGGCGGCAGCAGTCCGCGCTGCTCGTAGAAGCGCAGTGCCCTCGGTGTCGCGCCGACCGCCGCCGCGGCGTCCCCGATCCGCATGGTGCGTACCTCCCGCCCTCGTGGCCCGGCTCGTCAGTCGTGTCCCGGGAGGTCGACGACGACCGTGCCGAAAATCCGTCCCCTGGTCAGTTCCCGCAACGCCCGCGGTGCCTGTTCCATGCCCTCGAAACGCGTCAGCGGCAGCCGGATCCGGCCGGACCGCAGCCAGCCGTCGAGCCGGCCGGTCCACTCCGCCTCCACCTCGGGATGGTCGATGCCGGTGTACCCCCGCACGGACACGCCCTTGACCACCAGACGGAAGGTGTCGATCCGCGCGGGTGCCGTGGCACCGGAGCCCGGTGCGGCGAGTTGCCCGGAGAGCGCGCCCACCAGCGCGAACCGCGCGCCCTGCCGGGCGGCGTCCACGGCCGCGCCGAGCTGGACGCCGCCGACGTTGTCGAGGAGGACGTCGATGCCGTCCGGCGCGGCCTCGGCGAGCTGCGCGGAGAACGCGCGGCGGGCGTCGTCGTCCGTGCCGTCCGCGCCGTCCCGCCGCTCGCGCCACGATCCGGCGGTCAGCACGGCGTCGTAGCCCAGTTCGGAGATGAGGCGCTCGGCCTTGTGCGGGGAGCCGGTGGTGCCGACGACCCGGGCGGCGCCGAGCAGCCGGGCGATCTGGCCGGCCAGGGAGCCCACCCCGCCCGCGGCCCCGGTGACCAGGACGACGTCCCCCTCGCGTACGCCCGCGAGCCGGGTCAGCGCCCCGTAGGCGGCGGAGCCCGAGGTGAGGTGGGCGGCGGGCTCGGGCAGGGCCGGGTCGACCGGGGCGCACCCGTCCGCGGGGACGAGGGCGTACTCGCGCCAGCCGAGCAGGTGCCTCACCAGGTCGCCGGGGCGCAGCGGGCCGCCGGGCGGCGCGGCCACGACCTCGCCCACGGCCGGCCCGAACAGCGTGTCCCCGGGGCGCAGTCCCGGCACCGGCGTGTCCTCGGCGGCGCCGCCGATCAGGGTGCGCAGGCCGCCGAAGACCTGGAAGTGCCGGTTGCGGACCAGGACCTGACCGGGCGCCGGGGCGGGCAGTGCCGTCTCGACGACGGTGAAGTGCGCCGGTTCGGGCAGCCCCTCGGGTACGACGGCGAGCCGCACTTCGCGGCTGGTGCGGGGCAGAACCGTGGTCATGGGCGGCCTCCTGGGCGGGCGCGGTGGGCGGAACCGGTGGCGGCGCGCGCACCGGGCCGTGGCCGGACGGCGGCCGCGAGCCCGGGCGGGTGCGCGCCCGCCGGGCGGTGCGCCGACGCTAATCCCTGACCCTTGCGTCAGGGGCAAGCCCGGACTCCGCCGGGCGCGGGGGCGCGCCGGTCCGCCGCCGTGCCCCTGCCGCCGTTCCTTCGTCCGCCGGGCCGTGCTCAGCGCGGTGACGGACGGTCCGACGCGGCGGGACCCTCGACACGGGCGAGCCAGGAGGTCAGGAGGGTTTCGAGAGCCGTGGCCTCGTCGGGGCGCAGGGCGCTCAGCAGCCGGTGCTCGTTGTGGATGTGGTCGGTGAAGGCACGGTCGAACAGGTCCCGTCCGGCGGCGGTCAGCGCGACCACACGCCCCCGGCCGTCGTCCGTGGCGCGACGCCGGGTGACCAGCCCCGCCCGCTCCAGCCGGTCGATCCTCTTCGTCATGGCGCCGGTGGTGACCATCGTGTGGGCCGCCAGTTCGCCCGGCGCCCGCTCATAGGGCTCACCGGCCCGGCGCAGCGCCGCCAGCACGTCGAACTCGCCCTCGCCGAGGCCGTACCGGCGGTAGACGACGCACAGCTCCTGCGTCAGCAGTGCGGCCAGCCGGTGGAGCCGGCCGATGACGGCCTGCGGGGCGACGTCGAGGTCGGGCCGCTCGCGCCGCCAGGCGGCCTGGATCCGGGCGACGTGGTCCGGGGCCGGGACGTCCTCCGCACGGGCCTTCCCGTCCTCCACACGGGCCTCCCCGTCCCCCGCGCGGGCCTTCCCGTTCCCCGCGCGGGCCTTCCCGTTCCCCGCGCGGGCCTCCCCGTCCTCCGCCGCACCGTCCGGCGCACGCCCGTCCTCGGGTCCCATCGAGAGATCTTCCACGGAAGCCACTATAAAGTAACTTCCGAGGAAGCTATATTCGCTTCCGTGGAAGCTTCTTTTCGCTGGATCGGTGTGACCGCCGTGGCGCCGGTCGCCTGGGGGGCCAACTACTACGTCACCCGCGCGTTCCTGCCCGCCGACCACCCCCTCTGGGGCGCCGCGCTGCGCGCGCTGCCCGCCGGTGTCCTGCTGCTCGCCGTCGCGCGGGAACGCCCGCGGGGTGTGTGGTGGTGGCGGTCGGCCGTGCTGGGGGTGCTGAACACGAGCGCCTTCTTCGTCCTCGTGTACGTCGCCTCGCAGTGGCTGGTCACGAGCACCGCCTCCATGGTCATGGCGCTGTCGCCGGTGGTGCTGACGCTGGGCGCCTGGGCCCTCCTGGGCGAACGGCCCCGGGTGGCGCACCTGGTCGCTGCGGGGGCCGGGCTGGCGGGCGTCGTGCTGATGCTGGGCGGTCCCGGCGGGCAGGTGAGGCCGGCCGGTGTGGTCGCCTCCGTGGCGGCCATGCTGGTCTCCGCGGTCGGGTTCCTGCTGAGCAAGCGGTGGGACACCGGTCCCGGCGTGCCGGCCGTCACAGCCTGGCAGCTCACGGTCGGCGGCGTGATCCTCCTGGCCGTCGCCGGTGCGGTGGAGGGGGCGCCTCCCATGGTCGACGGCGCCGCGGTGGCGGCTTTCGCCTACACCTCGGTGGTGGCGACCGCCCTCGCCTTCCTCGCCTGGTTCGCCGGCCTGCGCCGGCTCCCGGCCGGCACCGTGGGCCTGATCGGCCTGCTCAACCCGGTCACCGGTGTCCTGCTCGGCACCACCCTGGCCGGCGAGGGACTGGGTTTCGCGCAGGTGGCCGGGATGGCGCTGGTCGTCGCCGCGGTCGTGGGAGGCCGACGCACCGCGGCCGACGGGCCGGCGTCCGGGGGCCGGCGCGGTGGAACGGCGGCCGAGGAGTCGTGCGGCGGTGGCCTGTCGGCCGGGGAGCTGTGCGGTGGTGGCCTGTCGGCCGAAGCGCCGTCCGGGGGTCGGCGCGGCGGACCGTCGGCCGCAGACCCGCGCTGCGGTGGCCCGTCGGCCGGGGAGCCGTCCGTCAGCGGCCCGTCGGCCCGGGAGCCGTGCGGCGGTGGCCCGCCGGCCGAAGCGCCGTCCGAGGACCAGCACGGCCGACCGTCGGCCACGGACCCGTGCGACGGCGGCCCGCTGGCCGAGGAGCCGGCCGAGGAGCCGTCCGTCAGCGGCCCGCCGGCCGAGGAACCGTCCGATGGTGGCTCGCCGTCCGAAGCGCCGTCCGGCGGCGGCCCGCCCGTGGGCAGCACCACCGCGGCGCACCGCCCCGCGGTGCGGGACACGCGCTCACGCAGGCCCGGCGGCTGACCCCGCACTGCCTCTGCTCGTGCCCGTCGGGGGAGTGGTTCGCCGATCCCGCTGTCAGCCGGTCCCGCTGAGGGAAACAATGTTCCGCGTCCACCCGGAGCCCTCGCGGAAGGCGACGTATGATGTCGGCTGTTCTCGTCTGTGTCGGAGTCGTGCAACTCGGCCTGGTCCTGGTCGCGATCGCGTCGGGCGGGGTTGCCGGACGCTGGACCGGCGTGCTGGGCTGCGCGCTCGCCTACGACTCCCTCGTGGTGGGGCTGGGGGCGGCGCTGGGGGAGGGCGCCCTGCTCGAAGGGCTCAACGAGGGCCGCTTCGTCGCGCACGCCCTCCTCACCCCCCTGGCCGTCGTCTGTGGAGCCCTGCTGGCGGGTGCCGGACGTCGGGCGAGCGCGGCGGCCTGGGCGGCGGCCCTGGCGTTGGCCGCCGTGGGCGCGGCCACCGGCCTGCCGGGGCTCGACCTGGAGCCGCGGCGCTGGGCCGGCACCCTGCGGTACGTGGAAGCGGGCGGCCACGGCGCCCCGGTGGCGGCCGTGCTCGCCATGCTGGTCCTGCTCGGCGTCGGAGCCGCCGTCTGGGTGCGGCGCTCCGTGCCGTGGATCGCGCTCGGCGCCCTCGCCGTCTTCGTGGCCTCCGCGCTCGCCGTCGTCGCGCCCCCGCTCGGCAACCTCGGCGAGGCGCTGATGCTCGCGGGGATGGTCGCCGCCCTGCGGGACGGCCGCACGCGCCGGGCGGTGCCGGCCGTCCCGCAGGCGCCGCCGCGGGCCGGGTGACCGTCGTGGCGCTGCCGCAGGCCGGGTGACCGTCGTGGCGCCATCGCGGGCCGGGTGACGGTCATGGCGCCGCCGTGGGCCGGGCGGCGGCCGGTCTTGCCAGGGGGTCGCTTTTCTGCTGTCTTAGGGAAACGCTGTTTCCCTCGCATCAGCCGAGAAGGTGGTCCCCGTGTTCCGCAGGCTCTTACGGCCGGTGCTCGCCCTGCTGTTGTCCTCGTCGGCCTTCCTGGTCACGGCACCTGTCACCGCCGCCGCCCCGGCCGCGGCGGCGGACCCCTCCCAGGCCGGCCCCCACGCCGTGGCCCACACCGACGTCACCGTCACCGCCTCGGGCCGCTCCTTCAGCGCCCGCGTCTGGTACCCCGGCACCACGAGCGGCGCCGACGCCCCCGTGGCAGCGGGCGCCCACCCCGGACTCGCCTTCGGGCACGGCTTCCTCCAGGACGTCTCCCAGTACGCGAGTCTGCTCGGCCACTACGCCTCCTGGGGGTTCGTCACCGTCGCCCCCAAGTCCCAGGGCGGTCTGCTGCCCAGCCACTCCTCCTTCGCCGACGACCTCAACGCCGCGCTCACCTGGCTCACCGTCCAGAACGGCACCTCCGGATCGCGTTTCGCGGGGGCCGTGGACACGGCCCGTCTCGGCGTCGCCGGCCACTCGATGGGCGGAGGCGCCGCCCTGTTGGCGGCCTCCCGCAACACCGCCGTGCGGAGCGTCTCCACGACGGCGGCGGCGGAGACCAGCCCGTCCGCCGTCACCGCCTCCGCCGCGCTCGCCGTCCCCGCCCAGTACGTCGGCGGCAGCTCGGACTCCATCGCCCCGGTCGCCGCCAACCAGCAGAAGATGTACGACGCCAAGCCCGCACCCGCCCAACTGCGCGTCATCACGGGCGGTTTCCACTGCGGCTTCGTCGACGCGTGGGCGCTCGGCTGCGACAGCGGCTCCCTGACCCGCGCCGCCCAGCAGCAGCTCACGAAGGGCGTCACCGCCGCCTACCTCCTGTACACCCTCGGCGGCGACACCTCCCTGTACGACCAGGTGTGGGGCACCGCCGCCCAGAACCTGGCCGGGGTCGTGTACACCGCCAAGCCCTGACCACCGCATCCCGCACCTCGCGCCACCGCACCCAGCGCCTCGCACCACCGCACCCCGCCCCGCCGCAGGGGCCGTACGGACGTCCTGGACCCGACCGCCGTGAGGAGACGCCGTGCCCGCAAGCGACGAGGCCGCTGAGGCCGGTGAAGCCGGTGAGGCCGCTGAAGCCGCTGAAGCCGGTGAGGCCGGTGAGCCCGGAAGGGCCGAGCCGGGGAGTGCGGCCCCCTCCGCACCACGCCCGGACACGCGTGAGTTCGTGGTGTTCCCAGGGCGTCCGGCGGTCACGGTCCGCCGGGGGGACCCGGCCCCCTTCGGATGGTGGCCCGCCGTGTGTGTCGCGCTGGTGGCCGCGGTCGACCGGATCGAGTACAACCTCCTGGCCGGTGCCCTGCCGGCGATCCAGGAGGAGTTCGGGTTCGGCGACGCGGCCGCCGGCGCCATCGCCACGGCCGGTTCGATCGCCGCCGTGGTGCTGCTCCTGCCGGCCGGGAGGCTGGCCGACCGGGCCCGCCGGACCTGGACCGTCTCCGCCGTCGTCGCGGTGTGGGCCCTGCTGACGGTGGGCACCGGGCTCGCCGGGAGCTACGCGGCGCTGTTCGCCGTCCGGGTGCTGCTCGGCTCCGCCGGCCAGCTGTACAACCCGCCCGCGTCGAGCCTCCTGGCCGACTTCCATCCGGGCTCCGGCCGGGGCAGGGCCTTCGGGTTCGAACGCATGGCCTACTTCGGGGGGCTGCCGATCGGCGTCGTCGCCGGTGGCGCCCTGGCCGAACACGCCGGCTGGCGCACCGGGTTCTTCCTGGTCGCCCTCCCTGGCGCGGCCGTCGCCCTTCTGGTGCTGACCCTGCGCGAACCCCTGCGCGGCACGGGCGACCGGCTCACCCTCTGGTACCGGAGCGGGGACGGCCCGCCCGTGCCCCCGGCGCCGGCCCACCCGCGAGGCGCGCCCCGCCCCGCGGGGCCCGGCACTCCCCTGCGACGGCAGGTCGCGGAACTCCTCGCGATCCCCACCCTCCGCTCGGTCGTGACCGGACTCGCGATCGTCTTCTTCGGCCTGGGAGGGCTCTTCTACTGGATGCCCTCCTTCTACGGCCGGAGGTTCGGCTTGGGCGAGGCCGACGCGGCGGCGGTGGCCGGCGGGGCCGGACTCGTCGGCATCGTGGCGGGCATCCTGCTCGGCAGCCGCCTCGGCGACCGCCACCACGGCTCCCGCCCCGGCCGGCGCGTCGCCGTCGGCGGCGCCGGGCTGACCCTGGGCACCTGCGCGCTCACGGGTGCCGTCGGCCTTCCGTTCCTCGTGCCGCAGGTCGTCTGCTTCACCCTGGCCAACGTCGGGTTCGCCATGGCCCTGGCCAACCTGACGGCCGCCAACGCCGACGTCGTGGCCGCACGGCACCGCGGCCTGGGCTTCGCGGTCCTCCAGATGCTGGTCACGCTCGGCGGATCGCTGGGCCCCTGGCTCATCGGCGTGGTGTCCGACGCGACCGGCTCCCTCGGCGTCGCGTTCGCGGCGGTGCTCGCCCCGCTCTCGGCCGGCTGTGCCGTCGTCCTGCGCGCACGGGCGACGTACGAGGCCGACGCGGCCGCCGCCATCGCCCGGTCCGGGGAGGACGGCACCTGACGCCGCACCCGGGC